>NZ_JBIXJS010000007.1:0-302322 GCF_052871435.1 Variovorax sp. LARHSF232
TGGTCTTGCCGTCGGCGGTGAAAGTCGCCACGGTCTGGTCGCGCGTGGCGATCTTGAAGTCGTCATAACGCAGCTTGATGCCGATGGTCTTGCCCACGTAGCCTTTGCGCTGCAGGTCTTCGGCCAGCTTCTCGCACAGGTGGGTGAAGATGGCGCCCAGCTCGGCGCGGTCGCGCACCGCGTGCAGGTCGCGCTCGAAGGTGGTCTCGCGGCTCATCGAGACCGGTTCGCTCTCGGTCACCACCGGCCGGTTGTCACGGCCCCAGGCCACTTCGTGCATCCAGGCACCGGTCGACTTGCCGAAGTTGGCGACGAGCCAGTCGCGCTCGCGCGCCGCCAGTTCGCCGACGGTGTGGATGCCATGCTGCTGGAGCTTCTCGTCGGCCTTGGGCCCGATGCCGTTCACCTTGCGGCAGGGCAGGGGCCAGATGCGCGTCTGCAGGTCGGCCTCGTGCACCACCGAGATGCCGTTGGGCTTCTCGAACTCGCTGGCCATCTTGGCAATGAGCTTGTTGGGTGCCACGCCGATCGAGCAGGTCAGGCCGGTGGCCTGGAAGATGGATTTCTGGATGAGGCGCGCCAGCACCCGCCCGCCTTCGCGCTGGCCGCCGGGCACGTCGGTGAAGTCGATGTAGACCTCATCCACCCCGCGGTCTTCCATCAGCGGCGCGATCTCGCGGATGGTCTTTTTGAACAGGCGCGAATAGCGGCGCACCTCCTCGAAATCCACCGGCAGCAGGATCGCCTGCGGGCACAGCTTGGCCGCCTTCATCATGCCCATGGCCGAACCCACGCCGAAGGTGCGTGCCGGGTAGGTGGCGGTGGTGATGACGCCGCGCCCCACGTAGTCCTTCAGCCGCGGAAAAGCGTCGACCGGAATGTCGGCCAGGCTGCCGCCCTCGGGCACGTGGCGCCGGATGGCTTCGTCCACCTGGCGCCGGGCACCGCCGATCACCACCGGCAGGCCCTTGAGCTGCGGGTAGCGCAGCAGTTCCACGGAGGCAAAAAAGGCATCCATGTCGAGGTGAGCAATGCGGCGGATCGATGCGTTCACGGGCGTGATTTTGGCGTCTTTGCCCGATGTGCTGCCGGGGGCGCCGTTATCGCCCCCCGCCCGTCGACCTACTGGTGTCCGGCGCGCTTCGATGCCATCATTGGAGCCATCATGCAGACCATCGCCACGATCTTCTGGCGCCGGCTCGATGCGCCGGGGCACGACGCCTGCCGGCTTGAGCGGCACGGTGAATCCTGGCAGCTGGACGGCGCGGCCGTTTTCCAGCATTCGGACGGCCGGCCGGCGCGTCTGGACTACCGGGTGTTTTGCGACAAGGCCTGGCACACCAAGTGGGGCCGGGTGCGCGGCTGGATCGGCTCGGGCGCCGTGGATTTCGCCATTGCCCGCAATGGCCGCGGCGACTGGACGCTCAACGAAGAGGTGGTGCCCGAGCTGGCCCATTGCATCGACCTCGACCTGGGCTTCACCCCGGCCACCAACCTGGTGCAGCTGCGCCGCCTGAACCTCAAGAAGGGCGAGGTGGCCGAGGTGCCGGCCGCCTGGATCGATCTGGACGGCGATTCGCTCAGCGTCCTGGCCCAGCGCTACACCCGCAAGGGCGACGGCGAATACGCCTACGAGGCGCCGCGCTTCGAATACAAGGACACGCTCAAGGTCACGGCCGAGGGCTTCATCACCCGCTATCCGGGCTTGTGGGAAGCCGTCGGCTGATCAGCAAGGTCAGTGGGCGCGCCTGAAGTTGCCGGAGCGCTTTGCTCAAATACGGAAATGCCCGGAGGGCACCATGAGCGAATCGGACTTCACGCTGTTGCAGCAGCGCATGCTGGCCGAGATCGCCGCCAAGACGGTTTTCTCGACCACGTATCTGGGCAAGGCGGCGCTGGATCCGAGGGTCATGAACGCCATGGCCACGGTGCCGCGCCATGCGTTCGTGCCGTTCGAACTGCGGCCCTACGCCTACGTCGATTCGCCGTTGCCGATCGGCTACCGCAAGACGATCTCACAACCCTTCATCGTCGCCGTGATGACCGACCTGCTCGGTGTGCAACCGACCGACACGGTGCTCGAGATCGGTACCGGGCTGGGCTACCAGTCGGCCATCCTGTCGGGGCTCGCGCGGCGCGTCTTTACGGTCGAGATCATCGAGGAACTGGCCGAGCAGGCCGCGCAGCGGCTGGCCGACCAAGGGTACGACAACGTCGAGATCAGGATCGGAAACGGCTGCCATGGCTGGCCTGAACGTGCACCATTCGACAGGATTTTGGTGACCGCGGCCCCCGAGCTGATCCCGTCGGCGCTCATCTATCAGTTGAAGCCGGGCGGCACGATGGTGATACCTGCCGGGTTGCCCGATGCACAGCAACTCATCCAGCTCAAGAAGGACGCGCAGGGTTCAGTCACGACAAGGGAAGTCTTCCAGGTGCTTTTCTCGACGCTTGAGGACGACACCTTGCCGTGAGAAGGCGAAAAAAACCGGGCATTGTGCCCGGTTCTGTCACGGCATGAGGTATCTGGAGCCTTAGAAGAGCCTTAGAAGCTACCCGGCAGTAGGATGCTCGAGTCCACTTGGTCGATCTGCGTCTTTCCGCAAAAAGCCATCGTGATGTCCAGCTCCTTGTGGATGAGCTGCAGCGCGCGCGTCACGCCGGCCTCGCCGTAGGCGCCCAGGCCGTAGAGAAAGCTGCGGCCTATGAGAGTGCCGCGGGCGCCCAGTGCGCGCGCCTTGAGCACGTCCTGCCCGCTGCGAATGCCGCCGTCCATCCAGACCTCGATCCTGTTGCCCACCGCGTCGGCGATGGCGGGCAGGGCATCGATGGAGGCCGGTGCGCCATCGAGCTGGCGCCCGCCGTGGTTGGAGACGATCAGCGCATCGGCACCGCTGTCGGCGGCGATCAGCGCGTCTTGCGCATCCATGATGCCCTTCAGGATCAGCTTGCCGCCCCAGCGGCGCTTGATCCACTCGATGTCGTTCCAGTTGAGCGAGGGGTCGAACTGCTCGGCCGTCCAGGCTGCGAGCGAGGACACGTTGCTCACGTTCTTGGCGTGGCCCACGATGTTGCCGAAGCTGCGCCGCTGCGTGCCCAGCATCCCCAGGCACCAGCGCGGCTTGGTCGCCAGGTTGATCAGGTTGGCGATGGTGGGCTTGGGCGGCGTCGACAGCCCGTTCTTGATGTCCTTGTGGCGCTGGCCCAGCACCTGCAAATCGAGCGTGAGCTGCAGCGCCGAGCAGTTGGCCGCCTTGGCGCGATCGATCAGGCGCTCCATGAAGTCGCGGTCGCGCATCACGTAGAGCTGGAACCAGAAAGGGTGGCGGCCGGTGTTCTCGGCGATGTCTTCCAGCGAGCAGATGCTCATGGTCGACAGCGTGAAGGGAATGCCGAAGGCCTTGGCGGCGCGCGCGCCCAGGATCTCGCCGTCGGCATGCTGCATGCCGGTGAGGCCCGTGGGCGCGATCGCCACCGGCATCGCCACCTCCTGCCCGACCATGGTGGTGCGGGTGGAGCGGCCTTCCATGTTCACTGCCACGCGCTGGCGCAGCTTGATCTTGCGAAAGGCGTCTTCGTTGTCGCGGTAGGTGCACTCCGTCCATGCGCCCGAGTCGGCGTAGTCATAGAACATGCGCGGCACGCGGCGCTTGGCAATGACGCGCAGGTCTTCGATGCAGGTGATCTTTGAAAGGTCGGGCACGCGGGGGGTCTCCTGAGGGGCGCCGAAGCATGGCGCGGGAGCGCCGATTATCGGGAGCCGGGCGCCTGCTTCGCCGACAGGCGCGCCGCCGCAGGTCCGCACGTCGACCGGTGCTACCGCCATGTCTGGACCCGATACGTCGGAAAGAGCCCCCTTGCGCTTCACATCGGGTCGGTCAATTCTCTGCCCAATTCGGCGCCTCGCGGATGCATGCGCCGCGTTGTCGAATTGATCGATGCCGGAAATTGATCGGGTCAGTTCCGATGAATGCAATTGCGCAGGCAATTTCTGGTGGCCATGTTTTCTGGTGTGTGATGTTTCCTGTGATTGCCGGTCCGTTCACTTGGCAATCTCGATGATTTCCCTGCTGAATTCAGAAGATTCCTATTCGATCTTGGCAAATTCCTATTGATTTGCGATTGACCAAAATTTCATCGTGAAATAAGCCATGGATTACGAGAAACAGTCGCATAACAATGGTTACATCGCGCCTTGTCGGGTCGATAATTTCCCCACTTCAATGCGATCTTCTCTGAATTGATTGGAGGCAAATCAATGCCTTATTCGATCGTATTTCTTCAGGTCAATCACACACATCGGAACTCCTCATGAACTCCACCTTCGAGTCGGGCGCCGCGCGCCGTGCGCAACCCAAACTGTTCACCCGCAGCCGTGCCGCGCAGGCCGCGCTGCTGACGCTGGTGCTGACCGGATGCGCCGTGCAGCCCACGTCCTTCACGGCGCAGGAGAACGATGCGCGGGCGCTGGACCTGACGGCGCGCGTGGCCGCCGGCCAGGAGCCGGTGAGCCGCCCCATCGACCTGTACGAGGCGATGGCGCGCGCGCTCAAGTACAACCTGGACGGGCGCGTCGAACTGATGAACCTGGCGCTGAGCCAGCGCGAACTGGATCTCAAGAGCTACGACATGCTGCCCAAGGTGGTGACGTCGCTGGACTACGCCGGGCGCGACAACTACTCGGGCGGCATCAGCCGTTCGCTGCTGACCGGCCGCACCTCGCTGGAGCCCTCGACCTCTTCGGACAAGAACGTGCTGTCGGGCGACCTGTCGCTCAGCTGGGACGTGCTGGATTTCGGCCTGTCGTACGTGCGCGCCCAACAGGCGGCCGACCAGGTCAATGTGGCTGAAGAGCGCAAGCGCAAGGTGGTCAACCGCATCGTCGAGGACGTGCGCAGCGCCTACTGGCGCGCCGTCAGTGCCGAGCGGCTGCTGGGCAAGATCCACGAGCTGGAGAACACGACGCAGAACGCGCTGGCGCAGGCCGAACGCCAGGAGAAGGCGGGCCTGTCGGCCCCGCTGGCGCCGCTGACCTACCAGCGCGAACTGCTGAGCATCCGGCGCGACGCGCAGGCCCTGGGCCGCGAGCTGGGCGTGGCCAAGCAGCAATTGGCGGCGCTGATGAACCTGGCGCCGGGCACCCAGTACACGGTGGCGATGCCCTCGCAGTCGATCGAGTGGAAGCCGCTGGCGCTGCCGGGCATCACGAGCAACGACAACGCGGCGCTGCTGCGCACGGCCATCCAGAACCGGCCGGAGCTGCGCGAAGTGGCCTACCAGCTGCGCAGCAACGACAAGGAGAGCACCGCGGCCTATCTGCGGGCGCTGCCCAGCCTGCGCGTGTTCGCCGGCCTGGACTTCAGTGACAACAGCTTCCTGTACAACAACAACTGGGTGGGCTGGGGGGCGCGTGCCAGCTGGAATGTGCTCAACGTGTTCCGCCTGCCGGCCGAGAAGGCCAAGGTCAAGGCCCAAGGCCAGCTGCTCGACCAACGCCAGCTGGCCCTCACCACGGCGGTGGCCACGCAGGTGGAAGTCAGCCGGGCGCGCTACGCGGTGCGCCTGCAGGAGCTGAAGACGGCCAAGCGCTACTACGACGTGCAGGCGCGCATCGAGGGCCAGATCGAGGCCGGCTACAAGGCCGAGAAGCTCAGCCGCCAGACGCTGATCCGCGAGGAGATGAACACGCTGGTCTCGCAGGTGCGCTACGACATGGCGCTGGCCGATCTGCAAAACGCCTACGCCAACGTGTACGCCTCGCTGGGCATCGACCCGGTCGAAGGCGACATGAGCACCACCGAGCCGGTGGCCGAGCTGGCCGGCAAGCTGCGCGACATGTGGGCCAAGCGCCACGACGCCGTGGCCGGCGCGCCCCAAGCCTGAGAAGGCTCTTGAGAGCGGGGACACCCCCGCTTCCCTTCATCCAAGCCGCATTCCAAAAAGGCCGCCGTAACAGGGGCGGAGGCCGCCGCATTGCCGACTGACGGATCGACCACCCCTGGCGCTATTGGAGCTGAACATGAAACAAACCCATTCCTCGCTGACACTGCCGAAGCGCCCTGGCGCCCATCGGCTGGCGGCGCTGCTGCTGGCAAGCCCGATGGCCTGGGCCGCCACGCCGCAAGCCGACGCCAACGTGGCGCGCGGGGTGCTGCGCGCCGAGCGCGAAGCCGTGCTCTCGTCCTCCGTCTCGGAGCGGATCGTGCGCATGCCGTATCGCGAAGGCGATCACTTCAAGAAGGGCGCCGCCCTGGTGACTTTCGACTGCGGCCGGCTGTCCGCGCAGCTGCGCGCGGCGCGCGCCGCCGCCTCGGTCGAGGCCCGCAACGCCAAGGTGCAGTCCGAACTGCTGGCCATGGACGCCACCGGACGCGCCGACGCCGACATCGCCGTGCTCAAGGAAAAGGAGCGCAATGCCCAGGCCGACGTGATCAGCCAGAGCATGGTCGGCTGCAAGGTCGGGGCGCCCTACAACGGCCGCGTGGTCGAGACGATGGTGCGGCCCAACGAGACGCCGCCGGCCAACGAGAAGCTGATCAAGATCGTCAGCGACGGTCCGCTGGAACTGCACATGGTGGTGCCGTCCAAGTGGCTGCAGTGGCTGCACAAGGGCTCCACCGTCGCCTTCAAGATCGACGAGACCGGCGACACCCTGCAGGCCAAGGTCCAGCGCATCTCCGCCGCGGTCGATGCCGTGAGCCAGACCGTCAAGGTCGTGGCCTCGGTGGACAAGGCGCCTGCCAAGGTGAGGCCCGGCATGAGCGGCCGCGCGCTGCTCGAGGGCACGGAGAGCGACCCGGCGGCGGCATCCGGCGCGGCTTCGACCGTCGCCGGGACCGCCGCGCAAGCCGCACAGTGAGGGCGGGCACCATGACGGCACTTGCCACCGCCCCTCGAAACGATGCGAAGAACCCGCCGAAGCAGGCGGCGCGAAGCGCTTCCAGTCCGTCGGCCATGCACCTCATCCGCATCGAAGGCGAGATCCGGCGCTGTGCCACCCGCGAGGCGCTGTGGCAGCACCTGGCCAACGAGCCGGTGGCGCTGCTGCCCTTCCGGCAGGCCGTGGTCCTGCAGGCGAACAACGTTGCCGCGCCGCGCCGGCGCTGGTTGCACAGCGCGTCGGCCACGGCGCCGCAACACGAGGCCCGGCCGTGGAAAGCGGTGGCTGTTTCCGGCCTGGCGCGCGTCAACCGCGACGCGCCCATGATCCGCTGGTACGAGAACATCGGCGCGACGCTTTGGCAGCAGCCCGGCGAGGCCGCGCGCAAGGTGCAGCTGTTCGAGCTGCCGACCCATGCCGATCCGGCCGACCCGTGCACCGACGAAGCCTCCCTGCGTCACCTGATGTGGGTTCCGCTGGCCGATGGAGAACGGCCCGTTCGTGCCGGCTGGCTGCTGGCGCGCGAGCTGCCGTGGGACGACGCGCACTGCAAGCTGGCCGAACGCCTGGCCCTGGCCTACGCGCATGGGCTGAGCGCCATCGCCGGTCGCGACAAGCCGCCGGCCGCGTGGCGCAAACACCCGTCCAAGCTCGGCCTGGTGGCCGTGGCCGCCGCCGCGGCGCTGGTGTTCGTGCGCGTCCCCCTCACGACGCTGGCGCCGGTGGAAGTCACGCCGCAGGACCCCTTCGTGGTCGCTGCCCCGGTGCGCGGCGTGGTCGAACGCATCCTGGTGGCGCCAGGCGCACAAGTGAGCGAAGGCACGCCACTGGTGCAGCTGGTGGACACCACGCTGAGCAGCAACTTCGACGTCGCCAACCAGAAGCTGGAAGTCGCCCGTGCCAAGGTGCTGCGCCTGCAGCAGGCTGCGGTGGACGATGCCACGGCCAAGCACGAGCTCGCAATCGCGCAGACCGAGCAAAGCGTGGCAAAGGCCGAGCGCGACTACGCACAGGCCATGCTGGACAAGTCGATCATTCGCGCCCGCCAGGCCGGCGTCGCCTTGTTCGGCGACCCGCGCGACTGGGCCGGCCGGCCGGTGGCGGTGGGCGAGGCCATCATGCGCGTGGCCGACCCGAAGCTGGTGGAATACCAGATCAAGGTGCCGGTGGCCGATGCCGTCAACGTCCACGAGAACGCCCGCATCAAGGTGTTCCTGGACGCCGCGCCGATGGCGCCGCTGGACGCGCACGTGGTGCGCGCCGCCTACAAGGCCGAGCCCGACGCCACCGGCATGGCGAACTTCGCCGTCACCGCCCGCGCGGACGACGCGAATGCGCCTCCAGAGCGCCTGGGCCTGCGCGGAACGGCGCGCGTGTATGGCGAGCCGGTCTCGCTCATCTACTACCTCCTGCGCCGCCCGATCACCGCGCTGCGCCAATGGAGCGGGATATGAACGCCACGCACGCACAAGCCATGACCACCGCGCCGGCGCCCGCGGGGCAGAACGAATTCGGCAGTCTGCCGCTGCCTGAACTGCGGCAGGACCTGCGTCTGATCGAGGGCGGCGCAGACGGTGTCCGCGCCGGCCAGCCCACGCAGCGGCGGATCCACGACCCGGTGGCCCAGCGCTTCTTCGCCATCGACCGAGGTGCCGTCGACATGCTGTCTCACTGGGACGCGGGCACCGTCGGCCGCATGCGCGCCGCGGTCGAGCAGGCCGGCGCGGACGCGCCCAGCGACGAAGAGATCAGCGCATTGCTGAATTTCCTGCAGCGCAACGAGCTCCTCGAAGCCGTGCCGCAGCAGACCTACGCGCGGGTGCGCCAGCAGTCACAGGCGCGCAAGCGCTCGCTGGGCAGCCACCTGCTGCACGGCTACCTGTTCTTCAAGGTGCCACTGGCCCGGCCCGACGCCTTCCTTCGGCGCACCCTGCCTTGGGTCTCGGTGTTCTTCAGGCCAGGCTTCTGGCTGGCCATCGCGGTGCTGGCGCTGCTGGGCCTGTATCTCGTGTCGCGCCAGTGGGACCCGTTCCTCGCGACCTTCCCGGACATGTTCTCGGTGGCCGGCGTCGTCACCTACGGCCTGAGCCTGGCGATGGTCAAGACGCTGCACGAGCTGGGCCACGGCTACACCGCGGTGCGCATGGGATCGCGCGTCACGACCATGGGCGTGGCCTTCGTCGTCATGGCGCCGATCCTCTACACCGACACCACGGATGCCTGGCGCCTGCCGACGCGCACCCAGCGCGTCTTGATCGACGCTGCCGGCATGGCGGTCGAGCTCGTGGTTGCCGTGCTGGCCACCTTGGCCTGGGTGTTCCTGCCGGACGGCGGGCTGCGCCACGCCGCTTTCGCCCTGGCCACTGCTGGCTGGGTGATGAGCCTGGCGGTCAACCTGAACCCGCTGATGCGCTTCGACGGCTACTACCTGTTCAGCGACCTGACCGGCTACCCCAACCTGCAGGAGCGCGCCTTCGCCATGGGCCGCTGGTGGCTGCGCGAGCAGCTGTTCGGCTGGGGCGACGAACAGCCCGAGCCGGTGCACGGCCGTCAGAAGCTGTTCCTGATCGCCTTCTCGTACGCCGTGTGGGTCTATCGCTTCTTCCTGTTCCTGGGCATCGCCCTGCTGGTCTACCACTACTTCTTCAAGCTGCTGGGCATCTTCCTGTTCGCGGTGGAGATCGGCTGGTTCATCGTGCTGCCCATCTGGCGCGAAGTGCGCGTGTGGCTCGAGCGCAGAGGGCAGGCCGGACGCCGGCTGCGCTTTACCAGCCTGGCGCTGCTGCTGCTGGCGGCGGTGCTGCTGGTGCCTTTCCCCTACACGGTGCGCATTCCCGCCATGCTGAGCGCGGCCAACCAGGCACCGGCGTTCGCGCCGCAGCCGGCGCGGATCGAATCCATCCGCGTGCGCCAGGGCGATCGCGTGCGGGCCGGCCAGTTGCTGATGCAGCTGTCGGTGCCGGAGATCGACCAGGAGCTGAAAAGCGCACGCGACAAGAGCGTCCTGCTGCAAAGGCGCCTGGACCGCCGCAGCGTCGACGATCGCGACCTGTCGCAGAGCCTGGTGCTTTCGAGCCAGCTGGGCCTGGAAGGCGATCGCATCAGCGGGCTGGAGCGCGAACGCGCCAGGCTGTCCGTGCGCGCGCCGATCGACGGCGTGGTCGTCGACCTGGCGCCCGAGCTGAAGGCCGGCCGCTGGGTCGACGACAAGACCCAGCTGGCGCTGGTCGCGCGGCAGGGCGATCTGGAGGTGCGCGGCTATGTCGATGCCGAAGACCTGCGGCGCATCCAGGCCGGAGCGGCCGGCGAATTCAAGGACGAATTGCACCTGCAGCCGCCGCGCCAGATCGAGATCACGCGCATCGGCGCCTCCGCCGCCGAGGAGCTGGACAACTGGGTGCTGGCCTCCAACCACGGCGGACCGGTGGCGGCCCGGCCGCTGAAGGGCAGGGCAATGCCCGAGCACGCCGTCTTCGAGGTCTCCGCCTCGGCGGCCAATCTCGGCAGCGGCCCGCTGGTCACCGAGGTGCGCGGCGAGATGCAGGTGCGGGGCGCGCCCCAGAGCCTGGCGATGCGCGCGTTGCGCCGAATCCTGCACGTCCTCGTGCGTGAAGCGGGGGCCTGACACCGAGGCGTACCCAAAACTTCCACGCAGCCGGCCTCGTGCCTGGCTGCCTGACATGCCAAGGCCAATCCATCACGCGCCAAGGCTGTCGTTTCGAAAGATCAAGGAGAGAAAAATGTTCAAGTCCACCCCATCCAAGCGCAAGTCCACCGCCGGCGCGCGCCGCGCACCGTCCGTCCAGGCGAGCAAGCGCCACGCTCAACTGCAGGCGCTGGAGCCGCGCGTGCTGCTCGACGCGGCCGCGGCCGCGACGGCCGAGCATGTCGTGGAGCAGGCCCACCAGGCGGCCCCCGAGCAGCAGCCGGCGGACGCCGACGTGGGCGCGGCGCTCGCGCAGGTCGATCAAATGGCGGCGCCCGCCACGCAGGACCCGGCCGTCGGCGCTACGCGCCTCGGTGCCAGCCCCTCGCTGCTGGCCGCCAGCGGCTTGGCACCGACGGTGAGCCCGGGGCACAGCCTGCTGGTGGACGGCTCGTTCGAAGCGGACGGCTGGACGGCGGAAAAGGGATTGCCAGAACACGGCAAGGCTTCATCCTACGGCGTGGGTCCCATTGAAGGTGCCCAGGTCGTCGAGGTCGAAGGCGCGGTGGGCTCGAGCTACATCCAGCAAACCGTCAGCAACCTGGTCCCTGGCCAGACGTACACGCTCAGCTGGTATGCACACACCCGCACCGTCGGTTCCACGGGCAACGACCTGGGGCGCACCACGGTGATCGGCGCCGCGGGGGGTGACGTCGTCTATGACTACGAGACTTCCCGCACCGATTGGCAGCGCTACACCGTGACGTTCACGGCCTCGGAAACTGGCAGCGCCACCATCCGGTTCGCATCGAGGGGCAACACGGACGGCGGGGGTGCCAAGAGCGGCTCGGGTCTCATCCTGGACGCCGCACGCCTGGACGTCGACAGTTATGTCACCCACTACAGCGAGAACGAAGTCGGCGTGGCCGTCGTGGCGCCGGACACCCTGATCACCGACCTGGACAGCGCCAACCTGCAATCGTTGACGGTGAAGATCGGCAACGGCCAGGCGGGCGACGTGCTGGCCCTGGGCGCCACGCTGCCGGCCGGCATCGCCGCCAGCTACGACGCCGATACCTTCACGCTCACCCTCAGCGGCCTGGCCACGCGGGACGCCTACCTGGCGGCGCTGAAGGCGGTGCAGTTCAGCTCCACCTCCGACGCCCTCTCGACGGTCGACCGCAACATCGTGATCAGCGCCAACGACGGCGTCAACGCTTCCAGCCCGGCGACCACGGTCATGAAGATCACGGCGGTCAACGATGCGCCGCTGCCGGTTCAGGTCGACGATGTGCCGGGGCTGACCTTCGACGCGGCCACGGGCGAATACACGATGACGGCACAGGAGGATGCGTCCTTTGCCGGCCGGATCGCGGCGAGCGACGCCGACGGCGACCTCGTGAGCTTCAGCGCCGGCACCCGGCCGGCCAGCGGCACGCTGGTGGTCAACGCCGACGGCAGCTACAGCTACACGCCGGCCAGCGATTTCGCCGGCACCGACAGCTTCACCCTGCTGGCCGACGACGGCCACGGCGGCGTCACGACCATCAAGGTGAATGTGGTGGTCGCGCAGGTCAACGACGCCCCGGTCGCCAAGGACGTCGCCTTCGACATACCGGAAGACGTGCAAATCACGCTCGACCTGCTGGTCAACGACAGCGACGTGGAAGACGGCAAGCCGGTGATCGATTCCATCAACGGCACGGCGCTCACGGGCGGCGTGCAGACCATCGACGTTCCGGGTGGACAGGTGCTCGTCGGCATCGGCGGCACACTGACTTTCGTTCCCGCGCTCAACGTGAACGGCACCTTCACCTTCGACTACACCGTGCGCGACAGCGCCGGCGCCGTCAGCGGTGCCAAGGTGACGGTCAGCGTGGGCTCGGCCGCCGACAGCCCGCTGCCGGCCGCACCTCCGATCTCGGTGCCCGGCCAGACCTTCGACATGGCCACGGGCGAATACACCGCGACGGCGCCGGAGGACGCGCCGCTGGCCGGCCAGGTGTTCGCGGCCGATCCCGACAGCGATCCCGTGAGTTTCAGCGCCGGCACGCGCCCGGCCAACGGCACGCTGGTGGTCAACGCCGACGGCACCTACAGCTACACGCCCGCCGACAACTTCGCCGGTACCGACATCTTCACCATCCTGGCCGACGACGGCCAAGGCGGCGTGACGCCCATCACGGTGAACGTGGTGGTCAATGCCGTCAACGACGCGCCGATCGCCAAGGGCGTCAGTTTCGACGTGCTGGAAGACACGCGCGGCACGATCGACCTGCTAGCCAATGACAGCGACGTGGAAGACGGCAAGCCGAGCCTCGCCTCCATCAATGGCACGGCGCTCACGGGCGGCGAGCAGATCATCGACGTTCCGGGCGGACAGGTGTTCATCGGCATCGACGGCAAGATCGACTTCCTGCCCGCGGCCGACGTGAACGGCGCCGTCAGCTTCGACTACACGGTGACGGACAGCCTCGGCGCGCTCGCCAGCGCGACGGTGACGATCAACGTGATCCCGGTCAATGACGCGGCTCGCGTCGTGGACCCGGGGATCGCAGGCCAGGTCTTCGACGCGGCCACTGCCACGGTCACCGTGACGGTGGCCGAAGACACGCCGGTGGACGGCCGCATCGCGGTCCTGGATCCGGAAGGCGACCTGCTGAACTTCACCGTCGACACGCCACCCGCGCACGGCACGGTGGTGATCAACCTGGACGGGACGTACACCTACGTGCCCGACGCCGACTACAACGGCCAGGACAGCTTCGTCATCATGGTCGACGACGGCCAGGGCAACTTGACGCCGGCCACGGTGATCGTGGAAATCGGCGCCACGCAAGACGCGCCGCGCCTGGTGGATCCGCAGATCCCCGGCCAGAGCTTCGACCCGGCCACCGGCATCACGACCGTGACGGCCAACGAAGGCCAGCCGGTGGATGGCGCGTTCGGCGTGGTCGATCCGGACGGCGACGCATTGGCCATCACGGTGGACACACCGCCCGCCCACGGCGCGCTGGTGATCAACCCGGACGGCACGTACACCTACACGCCCGAGCCCGGCTTCAGCGGCGAAGACAGCTTCGTGGTCATTGCCGACGACGGCAATGGCAACCTGACGCCCATCGTCATCGCGCTGAACGTGCTGCCCGAGGCACCGCAGCTGGTGGACCCGCAGCTTCCGGGCCAGAGCTTCGACGCGGTCACCGGCACCATTACCGTGAACGCCATCGAGGACCTTCCGGTGGAAGGGCGCATCGACGCGCTGGACCTGCAGGGCGACCTGCTGAACTTCACGGTGGATACGCCGCCCGCGCACGGCACGGTCGTCATCAACCTGGACGGCAGCTACACCTACACGCCCGATCCCGACTTCAGCGGCGAAGACAGCTTCATCGTGATGGTCGACGACGGCAAGGGCAACCTGACGCCGGCCACCGTGGTGGTCGCCATCGGCGCGACGGAAGACGCGCCGCACCTGGTGGATCCGCAGATCCCCGGCCAGAGCTTCGACCCGGCCACCGGCATCACGACCGTGACGGCCAACGAAGGCCAGCCGGTGGATGGTGCGTTCGGCGTGGTCCCGCCGGCGCACGGCGCGCTGGTGATCAACCCGGACGGCACGTACAGCTACACGCCCGAGCCCGGCTTCAGCGGCGAAGACAGCTTCGTGGTGATCGCCGACGACGGCAACGGCAACCTGACGCCCATCGTCATCGAGCTGAACGTCCTGCCCGAGGCACCGCAGCTGGTGGACCCGCAGCTTCCGGGCCAGAGCTTCGACGGGATCACCGGAACGATCACCGTGACGGCCCTCGAGGACCTTCCGGTGGAAGGGCGCATCGAGGCGCTGGACCTGCAGGGCGACCTGCTGAACTTCACGGTGGACACGCCGCCCGCGCATGGCACGGTGGTGATCAACCTGGACGGCAGCTACACCTACACGCCGGACCCCGACTTCAACGGCGAAGACAGCTTCGTCATCATGGTCGATGACGGCAAGGGCAACCTGACGCCGGCCACCGTGGTCGTCGCCATCGGCGCGACGGAAGACGCGCCGCACCTGGTGGATCCGCAGATCCCCGGCCAGAGCTTCGACCCGGCCACCGGCATCACGACCGTGACGGCCAACGAAGGCCAGCCGGTGGATGGCGCGTTCGGCGTGGTGGATCCGGACGGCGACGCATTGGCCATCACGGTCGACACGCCGCCGGCGCACGGCGCGCTGGTGATCAACCCGGACGGCACGTACAGCTACACGCCCGAGCCCGGCTTCAGCGGCGAAGACAGCTTCGTGGTGATTGCCGACGACGGCAAGGGCAACCTGACGCCCATCGTCATCGAGCTGAACGTCCTTCCCGAAGCCCCGCAACTGCTGGACCCGGGCATCGACGGCCAGGTGTTCGACCCGGCCACCGGCACGACGACCGTGACGGCGACCGAGGACGTGCCGGTCGATGGCCGCATCGCGGCCGAAGATCTGCAAGGCGATGACTTGCACTTCACGGTGGACACCGAGCCGGCGCACGGCACGGTCGTGATCAACCCGGACGGCAGCTACACCTACACGCCAGACCCCGACTTCAACGGCGAGGACAGCTTCGTGGTGATGGTCGATGACGGCAAGGGCAACCTGACACCGGCGACGGTCGTGGTCGACATCGGGGCGAACGAGGACGCACCGCGCCTGGTGGACCCGCAGATCCCCGGCCAGAGCTTTGATCCGGCCACCGGCATCACGACCGTGACGGCCGACGAAGGCCAGCCGGTGGATGGCGCGTTCGGCGTGGTCGATCCCGACGGCGATGGGCTGTCCTTCACGGTGGACACCGAGCCCGCGCACGGCGCGCTGGTGATCAACCCGGACGGCACTTACAGCTACACGCCCGAGCCCGGCTTCAGCGGCGAAGACAGCTTCGTGGTGATTGCCGACGACGGCAAGGGCAACCTGACGCCCATCGTGATCGAGCTGAACGTCCAGCCCGAGGCTCCGCAACTGCTGGATCCGCAGCTTCCGGACCAGAGCTTCGACCCGGCCACCGGCACGACGACCGTGACGGCGACCGAGGACGTGCCGGTCGATGGCCGCATCGCGGCCGAAGACCTGCAAGGCGACGAGCTGCACTTCACGGTGGACACCGAGCCCGCGCACGGCACGCTGGTGATCAACCCCGACGGCACATACACCTACACGCCGGACCCCGACTTCAACGGCGAAGACAGCTTCGTGGTGATCGTCGACGACGGCAAGGGCAACCTGACGCCGGCCACCGTGGTGATCGACATCGCGGCGGCGGAAGACGCACCGCGCCCGGTGGATCCGCAGATTCCCGGTCAGAGCTTCGACCCGGCCACCGGCACGACGACCGCGAACTCCGAGAACGGCGCGCCCGTGGACGGCAGGATCAGCGTGGTCGATCCCGAAGGCGACGGGCTGTCCTTCACGGTGGACACCGAGCCCGAGCACGGCACGCTGGTGCTCAACCCGGACGGCACCTACAGCTACACGCCCGAGCCCGGCTTCAGCGGGAAGGACAGTTTCGTGGTGATGGTGGACGACGGCACGGGCAAGCTGACGCCGGTGAAGGTGGTCATCAACTGCACCTCGCAGGACCCGAATGACGTGCCCTTCTACCAGGGCGATTCCTCGCAGTCCGGCGAACAGGACGGCGGCGTCGGCACGAACGCAAGCCGCGATTCGAGCGACGGCGGCATCTCGTCGGGCCAGATCGAAGCGGGCTCGCTGGGCAAGATGGTCGATGAACTCGATTCGCTCAACGGCCTCTCTGCCCTGGGCACCCGCAAGGGCGACATGCGCATGGACGGCGGCGCCAGCAGCGGCTTGGCGAAGGTGCTGGCCGACATCGGCGACGGCGCCCACGGCAACCTCTGGACCTCCGCGCGGCTGGATGGCGACGTGATGGTCGAAATGCAGGTCCAGGGCGACCAGGTCTGGCTGAGCTTCCACAGCGACGCCGCCAAGGTGGAGGTTGCCGGCGCTGATGGCAAGGCCCTCCCGGAATGGATGCACGCCCCGGGCAATGGCCAGGTCATCATCGACCGTCCGGCCGACCTCGAGGTGGTGCGCGTCCGCCTGGCAGTGCAGAACGCCGGCGACGCCAAGCCGCACGGCATGCTGGTCGAGATCCACCTGAACACCGGCGAGGTTCGCGTGCTTGAGCCGCGGGAAGTCAAGGCCAGCCAGAAGGTTCCGGCCGAGCGGCATGCGTCGGCCACCTTCTCGGCCCAGGTCGCGCGCACGGCGCAAGCAGCCCCGGTGGATGCCGAGCTGATGAAGCTGCTCGGCTGATCTCAGTCGGCTACCGCGCGGGAGTGGGCTACCCCCGCTCCGCGCACTTCGAGCCGCCGCTCGTCCAGCACCTTGCCGCGCGGGTCCACCAGCTGCACCACATGCCGCCCCGGCCAGGGCAGCCAGGACAGGCGCGGGCCCTGGCCGGCGATGCGGCCGTCGATGCGCCATTGCAGCGCCGGCGCCGCCGCGGCCTCGGCCTGGAAGACCAGGCGCTGGCGCGCGGGCGGAATGTCGGGGTCGAGCGCGAGGATGGTGCCGTCGGCCGGCTCGGTGATGCGCGGCGCCTGCTGCGCCGCCGCGGCGCTGTCCGGCGCAAAGCGGGCCTGCTCGGTGCCGGCGATGAACCATTCCTCGCGCGCCGCCTCCAGCCCGTCACCGAAGCTGACGCGCGTGTGAACGAGACCCGGCGGCGGTGCCGGCGCGCGGCTGGCTTCGTGCCGGTGCAGAAAGCCCATCAGCTCGGCCCAGACGGGCGCGGCGCCGCTGCTGCCGCTCACGTCCCACATCGGCGCGCCGCTGGCGTTGCCCACCCACACGCCCACCGTGTAGCGCGAGGACCAGCCCACG
The DNA here is from genome assembly GCF_052871435.1 of Variovorax sp. LARHSF232. NCBI lineage: Bacteria > Pseudomonadati > Pseudomonadota > Betaproteobacteria > Burkholderiales > Comamonadaceae > Variovorax > Variovorax sp. LARHSF232. Next base: position 17,404 of record NZ_JBIXJS010000007.1, read on the forward strand.
GCCCAGTTGTCGCGCATGTCCTTGCTGGTGCCGGTCTTCACCGCGGTCCAGAAGCGGGTGGCCAGCACGCTGTCCAGGCCGAAGGTGGGCGCGCGGGCATTGGCGTCGTGCAGGATGTCGCCGACGATGAAGCTGGCGCGCGGGTCGATCGCCGGCCGGCCGGCCGCTGGCGCCGCGCTTTGCGGCAAGCCGTCGCCGGGCGGCGCGTAGCGCCCGCCGTTGGCCAGCGTGCGGTAGGCGTTGGCCAGTTGCAGCAGCGAGACCTCGCTGCTGCCCAGCGCCAGGCTGTAGCCGTAGTAGTCGCCGCTCTCGCCCAGCGCAATGCCGCTGGCCTGCAACTGGCGCGCAAAGGCTTCGGGGCCGACCATGACCAGGGTGCGCACCGCCGGCACGTTGAGCGAGGACGCCAATGCGCGGCGCACCGACACCTGGCCCTTGAAATGCCGGTCGTAGTTCTGCGGGATGTACAGGCCGGAGGCGGTGCCGATCTGCGCGCTGGAGTCGTCCAGCAGGGAGGCGGCGGTGAATCGCCGCTGCGCGATCGCCTGCGCGTACAGGAAGGGCTTGAGCGTGGAGCCGGGCTGGCGCCGGGCCAGCACGCCATCGACTTCCGAAGCGCGGCTGAGCGAATCGCCGGACGAGCCGACCCAGGCCAGCACCTCGCCGTTGGCGTTGTCCAGCACCACCACCGCGCCGTCTTCCACGTTGCGCCCGCGCAGTTCGCGCAGGTGCCGCTGCAGGCTGGCCAGCGCAAAACGCTGCAGCGGCGCGCGCAGGGTGGTGCGCATGCTGGCCTGGCCTGGCTGCTGCCGGGCCAGGCGCTGCGCCAGGTGCGGCGCGATGCCTTCGCTGGCTGGCCAGTCGCGGCGCGCCAGCGCGGCGCCGGCAAAGGCGTCGAGCGCGGCGCAATCGGGCCGGCTGTCTGGCTGCATGCTGCGCAGCAGTTCGCAGCCGCGCTGCGCCACCAGGGCGGGCTTGGCGTTGGGCGCGCGCACCAGGGCCGCGGCCAGCGCCGCTTCGCGCGCGTCCAGGCCGTGCGCCGCCTTGCCGAACAGGGTGCGCGAGAGCGCGTCGATGCCCACGATCTCGCCGCGGAAAGGCACGGTGTTGAGGTAGGCCTCCAGGATCTGGTCCTTGCGCCAGCGGGCTTCCAGTTCGCGCGCTGCCAGCGCCTGACCGAGCTTTTGCGTGATGCTGCGCCCGTCGCTGCTGCGCCGCGCCAGGTCGTCGTCGATCAGGCCGGCGAGCTGCATCGTGATGGTGGAGGCGCCGCGCGTCCGGGTGGCCCACAGATTGCCCCAGGCGGCGGCCGACACGGCCTGCCAGTCGACGCCGCTGTGTTCGTAGAAGCGCTTGTCTTCGCTCAGCAGCATGGCCTGGCGCAGGGCCGGCGAGATGTCGCTGAGCGGCGTCCATTGGCCGCGCCGCACGCTGGCATCCTGGCGCACGCGCTGCAGCAGCTCGCCGTTGCGGTCCAGCACGCGTGTATCGGAAGGGTGGAACTCCTGGCGGACTTGCTGGAAGCTGGGCAGCGCCGCCACCGCCTGCGTGCCAGCCAGAAGCAGCAGCGCAATCAGGGTCGATGCTTGCCGGCCACTCATGCCATGCCGAGCAGATGGGCCAGTGTGCGTTCGGGCTCGGCGCGCTTGACCGACACATTGCGTTCCAGCTGGCGGTGCATTTGTTGTGCACAAGCGTGCATCCGGATGGCTTTCCATTTTGTTCGCAAGACTTATGCTGATTGTCGTCAATCATGATCGACTAATGTTCACCATCCTTCCGGGTCTCGGCCATGCACTCAGTCCGCATCGTCCAATGGAAAGACCGGACGACGCACCTTGCTGAACGGGAACAGCTTGTAGTCCGAACTGGTGACGCCCGGGCTGTCGCACTCCACCAGCGCCGCCGACAGTGGCTCGAACACCGGCCGGCAGTACATGCGCGATTTCAGCAGCAGATAGCGCTCTTTGCGCGGATCGAGCCCCGCGCACTCGAATACGCCGATGTCCCATGGCTCCTGCGTGCGCTCGGTGACGACGATGCGTGCGGCGCCGATGTCGAACAGCACGGTGCGCCCCATGCTGCTGCGCTGGCCGGTGTAAGTGGGGCCGGTGATCACGTACTCGCCGTCGCTGATCGTTCGCACGGTGCCGGTCAACCGCGCCGGCGTCTTGTGCAGGCCGATGCCTTCGAGCGACACCTTGTTGCCCAGCGCCACCGTTGCCTGGGCGCCCACGCCCGCGGCGATCAGCGCGGCCACCGCCTCGGGGTCGCACAGCGGCCCCACGCCGATGCCGTCCAGGCCCTGCGCGAGCGCCTCCTGCAGCACGTCCATGGTGTCGCAGCTGCCGCCGGACATGCAGTTGTCGCCGTGGTCGAGCAGCAGGACCGGCCGCGTCGCCCCTTGGGCAATCACCTTGGCACGCGCCACCGATTGCGCCAGCGGCTCACTGCGGTAGATGAAGGCCTCGCGCTCGGCCCATAGCTGCGCCGCGATGCGGTCGGCCGTGGCCTGCGCGCGCTCGGACGCCTCGGCATCGACCACCACCACGCTCATGCAGGGCGCCTCGATGTCGGACAGCGAGAAGCCGGCAAAGATCGACACCGCCAATGACTCCGAGGCCTCGGCTGCCCGCGCCGATTCGATGGCCCGCTGCATCGCGCCGGTGAACGACGCGCTGCGCAGCGTGTGCGCCATCAGCGGCAGCCCGCGCCAGCGCATCGCCGGCCTGCTGCGCCCGGCCAGCAGGTCGAACAGCAGGCGGCCGGCGTGCTCGCCGGTCTCGTACATGTCGACGTGCGGGTAGGTCTTGAAGCCGACGATCACGTCGGCGTTCTCCACCATCGCGGGCGTGACGTTGGCATGCAGGTCGAGCGCCACGCCGATCGGCACGCCAGGCGCCGCCGCGCGCAGTCGCACCAGCAGGTCGCCTTCGCCGTCGACGCTGTTCTGCGCCACCATGGCGCCGTGCAGGTCGAGCAGGATGGCGTCGCAGCCCGGCGCCGCATCGACGATGCAATGCGTGAGCGTGGTGTAGGCTTGCGCATCGACCGGACCGCTCGGGTTGGCCGAGGCCGACACCGGCGTGACCAGCGTTGCGCCGGCCCGCTCGGCGAGATCGATGAAGGCCGACATCGCGGTGCGCATGCCCTTGTTGTCGCGGTAGGCCTGCGCGTCGAAGGTCGGGCCGTCGGGCCCGAAGGCCGCGAGCGGCGTGGGTACCGGCGAGAAGGTGTTGGTCTCGTGGTTGAGGCGGGCAATCAGGACTTTCATGCGGTCGCCCCTTCGGCAGTAACGCCTGCGCTTTGCAGCATGGCCTGCAGCAGGACGTTGCAGCCGGCCTCCAGGTGCGCGGGCTGCGCGTCCTCGATCTCGTTGTGGCTGATGCCGTCGCGGCAGGGCACGAAGATCATGGCCGTGGGACAGACCCGCGCGAGGTACACCGCGTCGTGGCCGGCGCCGCTGATCACGTTCATGCAGCCGAGGCCCTGGGCCTGTGCAGCCTCGCGCACGGCCGACACCAGCGTCGGCGTGAACGGCTGCGGCGGGAAATAGACGACCTGTTCCACCGTCGCCTGGACCTTCGCGCCGGCGGCGATGCGCTGCACCGCCTCCTTCAGCGCGGCGTCCATGGCCGACAGCACCACGTCGTCGGCCGCGCGCAGGTCGACGCTGAGCCGGACGCGGCCGGGGATCACATTGCGCGAGTTGGGGTAGGAGTCGATCCACCCGACCGTGCCGCGCGCATGCGGCGCGTGCGCCAGCGCGATGCGATTGACCTCGATCACGAGTTCGGATGCCGCGAGCAGCGCGTCTTTTCGAAGCTCCATCGGCGTGGGGCCGGCGTGGGCTTCCATTCCCTGCACCACCACGTCGTACCAGCGCTGGCCCAGCGCGCCCTCGACCACGCCAATGACGCGCTCGTTGGCCTCGAGCACCGGACCCTGTTCGATGTGCGCCTCGAAGTAGGCGCCGACGGGCGAGGCCGCCGCTGAGGCGGGCGCGGGGCCCGCATAGCCGATGGCCGACAGCGCTTCGGCCACACTCACGCCCTCGGTGTCGCGCTGCGCGAGCGCATGCTCGAGCGTGAAGGCGCCCGCGAACACGCCGGAGCCCATCATCACGGGCACGAAGCGCGAGCCCTCCTCGTTGGTCCACACCGCGACCTCGACCGGCGCCTCGGTGGCGATGCCGGCGTCGTTCAGGCTGCGGATCACCTCCAGCCCCGCGAGCACGCCGTAGTTGCCGTCGAACTTGCCACCCGTGGGCTGCGTGTCGATGTGGCTGCCGGTGGTGATCGGCGGCAGCGCGTTGTCGCGGCCCGCGCGGCGCGCAAAGATGTTGCCAATGGCGTCCACGCGCACCTCGCAGCCGGCCTCGCGCGCCCAGCGCGCGAAGAGGTCGCGGCCCTGGCGGTCCAGGTCGGTGAGTGCGATGCGGCACACGCCGCCCTTCTCGGTGGCGCCGAGCTGCGCGAGCTGCATCAGCGAGTCCCAGAGGCGCTGGCCGTCGACGCGCAGGGCGCGCATGTCCGGTGCGGCGGAAAGTTCGTTCTGTGTGTTCATGGTTTTGACGAAGGGGTGCAGGAGACGGGGCGCGCTCAGGCGAGCCCGACGCCGAGGTAGCGGTCTTTCACTTCATGGTCGGCCATGAAGGCGGCGTTGCCGGCCTCGTGCACGATCACACCCTGCTCCACGATGTAGTGGCGGTCGGCCAGCTGCACGCAGACCTCGAGGTTCTGTTCGACCAGCAGGATCGCGACACCCGCGGCTTTTTTGATGGTCTTCAGCTGCGCGACGATCTCTTCCACGATCACCGGCGCCAGGCCTTCCACGGGTTCGTCGAGGATCAGCAGGCGCGGATGGTTCATGAGCGCGCGGCCGATGGCCAGCATCTGCTGCTCGCCGCCCGACAGCTGCCCGCCGCCGTTACGCCGGCGCTCCTTCAGGCGCGGAAAGATGCGGTAGATGTCGGCCAGCTGCCAGGGCGAATCGCGCCGCAGGCCGAGCAGCAGGTTCTCTTCCACCGTCAGCAGCTTGAAGATGCCGCGGTGCTCGGGCACCAGGCACACGCCGCGCGTGGCGATGCGGTGCGGCGGCTGGCCCGCGATGTCCGCACCCTGGAAGCGCACGCGCCCGCCCGTGGGCGTGACGGCGCCGGCAATGCTCTTGAGCGTGGTCGACTTGCCCGCGCCGTTGCGGCCTAGCAGCGTGACGAGTTCGGCCTCGCCCACCGTGAGCGACACGCCCTGCAGCACATGGCTCTTGCCGTAGTGCGCATGCAGGCCTTCGACTTCGAGGATGTTTTGCCCGCTCATGGGAATACCTCCGTGCTTCGCACTGCGGTGCGAGCTTGTTTGGGGCGGCCCGGCACGGCGCTCATGCCTTGCCTCCGGTGATCATGTTGCCCAGGTACGCCGTGCGCACGCGCGCGTCGGACCGGATGTCGCCCGGCAGCCCCTCGGCCAGCACGCGGCCCAGTTGCATGACGGTCACGGTGTCGGAGATGTCCATCACGATGTTCATGTTGTGCTCGATCAGCACCACGGTGTGCGCGTCGCGCAGGCCGCGGATGAGCTGCTTCATGTCGTCGAGGTCGTCGATGCCCATGCCCGAGGTCGGCTCGTCCAGGAAGATGGCCTTGGGCCTGGCGGCCAGCGCCATGCCCACTTCGAGGCGGCGCTGCTGGCCGTGCGAGAGCACACTGGCGGGCGTGTCGGCCAGCCGCTCGAGGCCGACGCGCGCGAGCACCTCGGCCACCGTGCCGGCACACGCGCGCTCGCCGACGGGTGCGCGCCAGCAGTTCATGGCCTGGCGCGGCGCAATGCCCTGTGCCGCCACGCGCAGGTTCTCGCGGACCGACAGGCTGGGGAACAGACTGGTCACCTGGAACGAGCGCGCCATGCCGCGCTGCACGCGCCGGTGGTCGGGCTCGCGCGTCACGTCGTGGCCGTCGAACATGATGCGCCCGCCGGTGGTGGTTCCGGTGCCCGTGAGCATGTGGAACAGCGTGGTCTTGCCGGCGCCGTTGGGCCCGATCACCGAGTGCACGGTGTTGCGCTTGATCTTCAGGTCGACCCCGCCGAGCGCGGCGAACTTGCCGTAGTGCTTGGTGACGCCGATGGCTTCGATGAGGACGTCGCTCATTCAGTAACCTCCGCGCTGCGCGCTGCGGTATTCGCCTTGGGAGCGGCCCTGCGGCTCATGCCTGTTCTCCTTGCACCGCTGGCACCTTGGTGGCGGCCGGCGTCTTGCGGAACACCCGGCGCCAGGCGCTTTCGCCCAGGCCCCAGAGGCCGCGTTGCATGCCGATGCTCACGCCGATCAGCAGCAGGCCCAGCAGCAGCAGCCAGCGCGGCCACAGCGTGGAGAGCCAGTCGGCCAGCAGCACGTAGAAGGCCGAGCCCAGCACCGAGGCGAACAGGTTGCCGGTGCCGCCGATCACAGTGATGACCAGGATCATCTCGCTCGTGTGGTACTCGGCGTTCGACAGCGGCGCGATGCCGGTCATCATCGCGTGCAGGCCGCCGGCCAGGCCGGTGACGGCGCCCGAGATCACGAAGGCCAGCAACTTGAAGCGCTTCAGGTCGTAGCCCACGGCGGCGGCGCGGTCCTCGTTGTCGCGGATGGCAAGCAGCGTGCGGCCGAAGACCGAATCGGTCACCTTGAGCAGCAGCGCGAACGCAATCAGGAAGACCACGGCCACGAAGGCGTAGTACTTCCACGGCGTGTCCATGAAGGCCGGGCGCGGCACGTCGAGCAGGCCGTTGTCGCCGCCTGTGAGCCCCGAGGCCGTGTAGGCCACGAAATAGAACATCTGCGCGAAGGCCAGCGTGAGCATCACGAAGTAGGTGCCGCGCTGGCGGATGGCGACCCAGCCGACCACCGCCGCGCCCAGTGCGCCCATGCCGATGGCCGCGAGCAATGCGAGCGGCATCGGCAGTTGCAGCCGCGTGAGCAGGATCGCGATGGTGTAGCTGCCCAGCCCGAAGAAGATGCCCTGGCCGAACGAGAGCAGCCCCGTGTAGCCCAGCAGCAGGTTGCATCCCAGCGCAGCGAGCGCATAGATGAGCACTTCGCTCGCGAGCGAGCCCGAGCGCATGAACAGCGGCAGCGCGAGCGCGACGATCAGCGCCAGCAGGAAGGTGTATTTCTTTGGCATGGCGCGTTCATCCTCTGCGGCCGAGCAGGCCATGCGGGCGCAGCAGCAGCACGGCGCCCATCGCGATGTAGATCATCAGGCTCGCCCCCGGCGGCCAGATGGTGCTCATGAGGCTCTGCACGATGCCGATCAGCACGCCGCCGACCAGCGCACCGCTGAAGCTGCCGAGCCCGCCGATCACCACGACCACGAAGGCCACGCCCAGCGCCTCGACGCCCATGAAGGGCTCGGCCCCGCGGATGGGCGCGGCCAGCACGCCGGCCAGCGCCGCCGTGGCCGCGCCGAGCGCGAACACCAGGCTGAACACGCGGAACACGTTGATGCCGAGCAGCGAAACCATCTCGGTCGACTCGCTGCCCGCGCGCACCGCGCTGCCAAGGCGCGTGCCTTCGAGCACCCACCACAGCAGCACGGCGAGCACGGCGGTGAAGCCGATCACGAAGAGGCGGTACTTCGGATAGATGAAGCTGCCCCACATCACCACGCCCTGCAGCAGGTCGGGCGTCGGCACGCTGTTGCCCAGCGGGCCCCAGAAGACAATGACGATTTCCTGCACCGCGAGCGCGAGGCCCACGGTCACGAGGATGTGGAACTCGTGCGCCTTGGCATAGACGCGGCGCAGCAGCAGCTTCTCGGCCAGCCAGCCGAGTGCGCCGACGAACAACGGCACCAGCAGCAGCGCAGCCCAGAAGTCGAGCCCCCATTGCAGGGCCTGGAAGCACAGATAGGCACCCAGCAGATAGAAGGCGCCGTGCGCGAAGTTCACGAAGCGCAGCAGGCCGAACACGATGGACAGGCCAACGGCCAGCAGGAAATACAGCATGCCGATGCCGATTCCGTTGATGGTCTGGAGCAGGTAGACGGACATGGGTGTCGTTATGGGCGGATAGGCGGCCCGCGCCCCCCGCGCCACGGTCGGCGCGGACGAAGCGCGGTGCCGGGCGGCGTCAGGCCAGCTTGCAGCCGGTCTTGTCGACCGGGAGGAACGATTTGCCCGAGCTCACCACATCGACGTAGTCGGCCGGGTTCGCCATCTTCGACTTGGCCTTGCCCTTGAGCAGGTAGTAGTCCTTGATCACCTGGTGGTCGGCCTTGCGGATTTCCTCGGTGCCGGTGAGCCCGTCGAACTTCATGCCCTCGAGCGCCGCGGCGACGGCCTTCGGGTCGACATTGCCTGCCTTCACGATGCCGTCGATCAGGATCTTGGTGCAGATGTACGAGCCCGCGAGGCTGTAGTTGGGCACGATCTTGAGCTTGTCGGCCGTGCGTTTCACCAGGTCCTTGTTGAGCGGCGTGTCGACCGTGTGCCAGTACTGCGCGCCGAAGTAGACGCCGTCGCACAGGTCGGCGCCCAGCTCGTCGAACTGCTCCAGGCCCGAGGCCCAGGCGATCAGGATGGTCATGTTCTTGTGCATGCCGAAGCTCACCGCCTGGCGCAGTGCGGCCGACGATTGCGCACCGAAATTGAGCAGCAGCAACACGTCGGGCTTGGCCGCCATCGCGTTGGTGAGATAGCCGCTGAACTCCTTCTCGTTGAGCGAGTGGTAGCTGTTGCCCACGTGCTCGATGCCTTTCTCCTGGAAGATGTTCCTGGCCGCGCTCAACAGGCCGTCGCCGAACACGTACTGCGGCGTGATGGTGTACCAGCGCTTTGCCTTCGGCATGCTGGCGATCAGCGGACGCACCGTCTGCTCGATGGCGCCGAAGGTGGGTACCGACCAGCGGAAAGTGGCGGCGTTGCAGTCCTTGCCGGTGATCTCGTCCGCGCCCGCGGTGGTGATGAACAGGCCGCCAGCCTTCTCGGCCTCCTTGCCCATGGCCAGCGCTTCCGACGACAGGGTGCCGCCCGCGAAGAACTTCGCACCCTGCTGCTGCGAGGCTTCCTGCACCTTGCGCACGGCGGTAGCCGGCTTGCCCTCGGTGTCGAGCACCGTGTAGGTCAGCGGACGGTTCAGCGCCTTGCCGTACTGCTCGATCGCCAGCTTCATGCCCAGGTCGGCGAACTTGCCGTTGGCCGCGAAGGCGCCGGACATCGGCACCGGGCAGCCGAAGCGGATCGCGTCGGCGGACTGGGCAAAGACGGAGCGGCCGGCCAGGAGCGAAGCCGGGGCGGCCGACAGGGCGGCGAGCTGAAGAAGATGTCTGCGTTGCATGGGGTTCTCCGGTCGTGGTGTAGGAAGTGGGGAAGCGGGAAGAAAGCTGGGGCCTGCGAATTTCCGGCCAATTTATGCGGATAAATAGGATTAATATGTTGGTGAAAACCCGCAAGCAAGCCCTGTGCCCAAATCCCACTCGAGCCCGCCAATGACCCCGTTTAAGATCGCGCGCTGTTGCGCATCCCGCGCATCTCCCGGTGTGCATGGAGGGTGCGAATGACAGTGGGGCAGCATCGCCCGAGGCGGCAAAAGCTCTCGGACGTCATCGTCGAAGACGTCAAGCGATGGATCGTTGCCGAGCGCAAGCAGCCGGGCGACCGGCTACCGAACGAGAAGGAGCTGATCGAGCTGTTCGGCTACTCGAAGAGCACGGTGCGCGAGGCCTTGAAGGCGCTCGAAGTGCGCGGGCTGATCGCCATTCGCACCGGCCCGGGCGGCGGCGCCTACCTGCAGCAGGTGTCGGTCGAGCATGCGTCGGAGCCGCTGCGCAACTTCCTGCACTTCCATCACCTCGACGGGCACCACATCTACCAACTGCGCAAGGCGCTGGAGCCCGAACTGGCCGCGAGCGTGGTGGGGCGGTTGACGGCCGAGCAGTTCACGCGGCTGGAAGACAACATCCGCCTGTGCACCATCAAACCCACCAACGAGGACGAGCTGCGCATGCAGCGCGAGGCCGAGCTCGCGTTCCACACCATGTTGGCCGAGGCTTGCCCCAATCCGGTGCTTTCCTTCGTGTGCCGCTTTCTCAACGACCTGCTGCGCGACCTGGTGGTCTACAAGAAGGCGCTGGACCACCACCACTTCGGCGAGACCAACGTCGACTATCACACGCAGCTTCTGGCTGCCTACCGCCGCGAGGATGCCGACGAGGTGCGTCGCCTGATGGCCGAGCACATGGTGGATGCCGAGCACCACATGCACGAGATGGAGGCGCACATCGGCGCCAAGCAGCTGCTGCTGCCGAGCGGGCAGCGCTAGGGAAGATCTGATCAGGCGCTGCCGAAGCGCACCGCCGCACGCGCCTTTGCCCGCGCCGCCTCGATCTCGCGATCCCGCGGATCGGTCGTCGTCACCAGCGAATCGATCAACCGCCGCGCCGTCGCCCCCACTTCCTCCACCGCCTGGTGAAACGCCACCTCATTCGCCTTCGACGGCGCATTGAACCCGCTGAGCTTGCGCACGAACTGCAGCGCCGCCGCGTGAATCTCCTCGTCCGTCGCTGGCGGGTCGAAATTGAACAAAGTCTTGATGCTTCTGCACATCGTTCAAGTCTCCAGGTTCAAGACAACAACAAGGACTACTGGGCCGCTTCCACCTTCACCCGTGCATTCGGCGCCACCCCAAACATCTCCGGCGCATAGAGCGCCTCGACGCGGCTGGGCGGCAGGGCGAAGTCGCCAACGTTGTTCAGGCGCACGGTGTATTCCATCTTCGTCACGCCCTTGGGCAGGTACTCGTAATAACTGCGGAAGGCTTCGAAGCTTCGTTCTTCGAAAGCCGGCCAGGCGCCAGTGGGGCCTTTCTCGCCGCGCGTGGCAATCTGCGAATCGCGCCCGAGTCCGCCGCCCAGGATGGTCGCGCCGCCGGGGATCGGGTCGGTGATCGCCACCCAGGTCATGTCGGCGCTGGCATTCACTTCCAGGCTAATGCGCAGCACGTCGCCGCGGGTGTACCGGCCGGGCTTGGCCTGCTCGACCGGCGTGACGGTCTTCTTGATCGCATAGCCTGCCGCAAAGGCCGCCTTCAGGGGTACGGCCGCGGTGGATTGCAGGGTCAGCCAGGGCTTGCCGCTGCCTTCATGGCTGACGCTGAGCGCTTCCTTCAAGGTGGCAGCGTCTTGCGGCGCCTTCCACGCAAAGAACAGGCTGTTGTTGCGCAGACTGCCGGCGACCGCGCCCAGTGCGCCGTTCGCAGCGACGCGCTCGACCCGGCGCCAGTCCACGCTGCCTGTTTGCATGACCGGCTCCGCGTTGCCGCCGCCGGCGCTTGCTGCGCCCAGGGTGGCGCGCGTGCTGCCCAGCACCGGCTCGCTTTCGAAGGCGCGCGAGAACTTCTCCAGCGCCAGGCCGCCGAACAGGTTGGCCGTGGTGGTGTTCCAGGCACCGTTGCGCTGGCGGCCGATGAAGCCGCCCACCAGCTTGCCCATGTCTTCCTTCCAGGCCGGGTCGTCGATCACGCTGAGCAAGAGCTTGGCGCTGTTCACGTCGCCGCCGCCCATCAGCCACCACCAGTTGTCGTCCGCCTCGGTGCTGAAGACCAGCTTGGTGCCCTGGTAAGAGAGGCGCGCCTTCAGGATCTGCTCGGCCTCGGCCAGGCGTTGCGTGCGCTGGGGCACATCCGGCACGCGCTTCAACACATTGAGCCAGTCGATCACCGCGCCGGTCGGCCATTGGTTGGGCGCAATCGTGATGCTGGTGGTCATGCGGCCGCTGGCCTTGCCAAAGCGCGACAACGCTTCCAGCGCGGCCAGCTTGCGCACGTCCAGGTCCTGCCTGGGGCTCCAGAACGCGCGCTCGATGCGGCCTTCGACAAAGGCAGTCAGGCCGGCTTCCAGTTGCGCGCGCAACTCGTCGGGCAGGCCCAGGGCCGGGTCCAGCGAACTGGCCTCGTGCGTCGCGACCAGCAGGTAGGCGCTGAGGGTGTCGCTGCCGCGATTGGTCTCGCCGTCGCGTGGCGGGAAGTAGTTGGCCAGGCCGTCGCTGTCCAGGTAGGACGGCATCTGCGCCACCACGCCGCGCCACATCCTGGCGTCGCGCAGGCCGATGGCCTTGCTGGTCTTCTGCTCCAGGCAGCTGTAGGGGTAGCGGAGGAACCAGTCGCGCACGCCTGGCAGGCCGGCGGCCAGCTTGGGCTGCAGGGCCAGCTGCAGGCCGCCGCGGCCGGGCAGGGCGTCGGCCGGCGGCGCCACTTCCAGCTTGAAGGGCGTGGCGCTGTCCAGCTGCACCAGGTTGGCCTGCTGCACGGTCACCGGCACGGCTGGCACGATGCGCTGGCTGATCTTGAGCGCATCGCGTGCCTTGTCGTTGCCCAGCAGGTCCTTGGCCTCGATCTCCCACAGGATGGCCTCGGCGCGCGTCGCCGCCAGCTGCGCCGGCGCCTTCACGGTCCAGGCAATCTCGCGCGCCTCGCCGGCCGGAATCTCCACCGTCTGCGGCGCCAGGCTGAGCAGGGTGGCGCGCGGCGAGGCTTGCACCTTCATTGGCTTGGCCGTGGTGTTGCGCAAGGTGACTTGGGCGCGGAACTCGTCTTCTTCGCGCACCAGCGGCGGCAGGCCGCTGATGATCTGCAGGTCCTGCGTGGTCTGGATGCTGTGCGTTCCGGTGCCGAACAGGCCGGTGCCCAACTCGGCCACCGCGGCAATGCGGAAGGTGGTGAGCGCATCGTTGAGCGGCACCGTCACCTTCGCTTGCCCGTTGGCATCGAGCACCACCTTGGGGTTCCACAACAGCAGGGTGTCGAGCAACTCCCTCGTGGCCGACTTGCCGCCGCCGCCGCCCGGCGGCAAGGCCTTGCGGCCATAGTGCCGGCGGCCCACGATCTCCATCTGCGCGGTCGAGGTGGCCACGCCCCAGCTGCGCCGCGCCAGCATGGCTTCCAGCAGGTTCCAGCTGGTGTTGGGCATCAATTCCAGCAAGGCCTGGTCGACCACGGCCACCGCCACTTCGGCGCCGGCGGCCGGCTTGCCGTCGGGCAGGGTGCCGGTCAGCGTGACTTGGGCCTGGCCGCGCACCGTGTAGCTGGGCTGGTCGCTGGCCACCTTCAGCGCGATCTTGTGCGCCTGGCTGCCGACGCGGATCTCAGCGGCGCCCAGGCGGTAGGCGGGCTTGCTCAAATCGACCATGGCGGTGGGCGCCACGTACTCGCGGCCTTCATACCAGAAGGCGGTCCACCATTCGCGCGGCGTCTTGAAGCCCCAGGTGAAGAAGCTGTACCAGGGCACTTCGCGCAGGCGCCCGCGCAAGGCCAGCACGCTCACGAAGACGTTGGGGCCCCAGCCGTCTTTCACAGTGAGCTTGACGGTCGGGTCCTGGCCATTGAGCTGCACCACCTGCGTTTCCAGAATGCCTTCGCGCTCCACCGCGACCAGCGCGGTGGCAAAGCGGAAGGGCATGCGCACCTGGAACTTGGCGACTTCGCCCGGCTGGTAGTACTTCTTCTCGGGCAAGAGGTCGATGCGGTCGTGGTCCTCGCCGCCAAACCAGAGTTCGCCCTGGCGCGTGACGTAGACCGAGGTGGCTGCCAGGCTGGGGCGGCCTTGCGCGTCCTTGGCGGTGGCCACCAGTTCCACCTGGCCGGGCTCGCCCAGCTTGGCGTCGCACAGGAGCAGGCCGCGGCTGTCGCTGCGGCCGCTGCACACGGTGCCCAGCTCCTGGGTCTCGGTCTTGTTGTCGTAGGTGTAGAAGCCGCCCACCATGCGCTTGCGGCTGGTGGTGGTGATGCGGGCCACGGCACGCACCTCGATCGGCACATCGGCCTGCGCCTTGCCGGCCAGGTCCAGCGCCAGCGCCTGGAACTTGATCTTCTGGCCGCTGGAGGCCCAGCCTTCGGTCTTCAGGCCGGCGATGACTTGCGCCGGCCACAGGGTCTGGCTGCTGCGCAGGGTCTGCACTTCGCCGTTGGGGTCGGCGTAGCTGGCTTCCAGCAGCAGCTCGCGTGGCGCCGGGCTGCTCTGCAACTCGCCGATCACCAGCTTGCCGGCGCCGTTGCGGTCCAGGGTCAGCGGCAGCTTGTCGGCCACCACGCGGGCGCCTGTTGTCGCTTCTTCTTCGTCAGCGGCGCGGGCGGCACTGTCCTGCTCTTGCGGCGGCGAGAAACTGAAAGCCTCGTAGTCCGCGAAGCCGACCCACTTGGGGCGTACCAGCGCCGACACACGCACCGGCAGGTTGGCAGCGCCGCCGCCCGCCACGTAGTTGACCTGCACCGCGGTCGGCAGCTCGCTGATGGCGACCAGGGCCTTCTTTTCGGCCGGCTCGATGCGGCCCTCCAGCACCGGCAGGCGAAATTCCTCGACGCGGAACTGCCCGGTCGAATAGCTGCGCGTGGGCCTGTCGGCCGGGCCTTCCACCAACTCGACCTGGTAGCTGCCGAGCTTGGCCGCGGGCGGAATGGCAAAGCTGCTTTCGCTGCTGCGTCCGCCGCTGGCGGTGTCGCGCCAGCCGAGTGGCTGCTTGAACTGCTGGCCGCTGCCCACATGCGTGATGACCAGGGTGGCGGGCCATTCCTTGGGAAGGCCGAACCCGGCCTGCGTCTGGGTGCGCAGCACGTGCTTCATCGACACCGTCTCGCCGGCGCGAAACAGCATGCGGTCGAAGATGGTGTGGGCCACGCGGTCGGCCTGGGGCTGGCTGCTGGTGGGCAGGTTGAAGCGCCAGGGTTCGATGCCGCGCTGCCAGTCGCTCCAGGTGAAGGCCAGGTCTTCCACGCCCTTGGCATCGGTGGCGCGGGCGCTGACGAAGTAGGCGTTCCGCCATTCATCGTTGTCGTCGCCACCGCCGCAGCTTGACGGCTCCGACGACAGCTTGTCGAAGCGCGCGATGCCGCTCGCGTCGGTCACGGCACTAGCCAGCGCCTCGCCGCGGCAGCTCGACACGCGCACCTTGGCGCCTGCCACCACCTGGCCCTTGTCCAAAGTCGTGACCCAGGCCAGCGAGTTCTCGCGCCCCAGCTTGAAATGCACCGCCAGGTTGGTGGCCAGCACGCTGGTGCGCACGTACATCGTGCGATTGGCACCATGGCGCGCATCCAGCAGCGATTCCCCCAGGCGCTTGGAGGCGATCTCCAGCACATGGAAGCCGGGCGTGAGCGGAACGCCGATCACTTCCAGCGGGCGCGGGTCGGTCTCGGCCTTTGGCATGTCCAGGGTCTTCACGTTCGGCTGGCCGGCCAAGAGCGAAAGCATGCGGCTTTGCACCCAATCCCGCTCGGCGCGCTCCAGTGGCGCGGGCAGCGCGCCCTTGACGTCGCGCTGCGCCAGCTTGCGCGACACCTGGGCGCGCTCGTAGCGCTGCACCTTGCGCGACCAGGCAATGATCTCGGCGTCGGTCTTGGGGTTGATGTCGCTCACCTGACCGGGCGTGTAGGCCTGCAGCGCCAGTGCCGGCTCCACGCGGCGCACGGTCACCGGCATCATCGCCACGCCGCCCGGTTCGGCCAGCCGCTCGATCACGCCGAAGGGCGAAGCGGCGAACTTGGCCAGCGGCGGCATGGCGCCGCTGGCAACCTTCAGCGGAAAGCGACCGGGCTCGCCCAGCGGGCGGTTCGATGCATCCTGGAAGCGCGCGGGCAATTCGATGCTGTAGCTCGCCGATTCGGCAAAGGGTGGCGCAAAGCGCACCGAATCCACCAGTGCATCGGCCTGCGCCTCGTTGGCTTCTTCGAAGTGCGGCGAGAGGGTCTTGCCGTCGCCACGCAGCACGATCTTCGCGGCCAGCTGGCGCGGCACCGGCGCGTTGAAGCGCAACTCCATCGGCTTGATCGGCAGGCAGCCGCTCTGCGCGTTCTCGCGCTCGCAGCTGAAGCTGATCGCAAAGGGTTCGCGCACCTTGTAGTCGTAGCGCCGCTCCACGCGGTTGGTCACGCCCGAGGGAGTGGCCACGCCCTGGCCATACACCAGGGTGACACGGCTCGCCGGTGCCAGGGCGCGGCGGCATTGCAGGGTGAGGTAGCGCTGCGGGTCCTTGGCGGCGCTTTCGCTGAGGCCGTTGGCCTTGAGCAAGGCGTCGCGTTGCTCACCGTCGACGAGGTTGACCGGCACCCGTTCGCCCAAGCCCTCGACGGCGCACCAGACGTTCTCGCGCAGGCTTTGCGCGGTGGCGGCGCCGTTGAGCTGCAACAGGAAGATCTGCTCTTCGTCGATGGTGCCGCCGCCCGGGCGGATCGAGCGCACGAAGGGCCCGCCGGTGTTGAACTGCCAACTGCTGGTGCCCGTCACGGGCAGGCCGTTGAGGCCGGTGAAGTCGGCCACGCGGCTCACCGTGCAGCGCACGCCAGGTGGCAAGTCGTTCTCGAAATCGAAGACCCACTGCTTCTCGTTCGTCCAGCGGCCCGTGCCCTTGCCGGCCTGGGCATTGCTGCAGCTCACGGCCAGCGGCGCCGGTGCGCGCGGATCGCCGAAGCGCACGGCCGCCTCATCAAATTTGGCGACGACCTGGCGCACGCGCGACACCTCGCCTTGCGGCGATACGCTGCTGATCGTGAGCGCGCCGGCCTGGCTTGCTAAGCCGAAGCCGGCGGCGATGAGGAGAAGCTTCTTTTTCGACTGCGGCATCAAACCCCCGGACGTTGGGAGCGCCGAGCGTAACGCTCTTTTTTGGCATCCCAACGGCGGGGATCAGGCCGTCATCAACCGATGCGCACCGGTACGAAAATCTTGTCCTCGCCGCGCTGCACGAGCAGGGCCACCGACTTGTCGGACTTGGCCACCACCTCGCGCACCTGCTCGATGTTCTTGACGGCCGTGCCGTTCACCGCCAGCAGCAGGTCGCCCGGCTGCACCCCGGCCAGGGCGGCGGCACCGGCCACGTCCTCGATCACCAATCCGCCGTCCACGCCGGCCTGGCGCCGCTCCTGCGGTTGCAGCGGACGCAGTGCCAGGCCCAGCTTGCCCTGGCTGACCGCTTCGTCCTTGCTGGCCACCTGCGGGCTCTTGGCGCTGGCATCGCCCAGCTTGGCCGTGAGCTCCTGCGCGCTGCCCTTGCGCCAGACTTCCAGCTGGACCTTGTCGCCCGGCGAGGCCAGGCTGATGGCAGCCGGCAGGTCGCCGGACGAAACGACGGTCTTGCCGTCGACCTTGCGGATCACGTCGCCGGTCTGCAGGCCCGCCTGGTCGGCCGGCCCACCCTTCTCGACATCGGCCACCAGCGCGCCTTCGGGCGATGCGAGCTTGAAGGAGTCGGCCAGGGTCTGGTTCACCTCCTGCACCACGACGCCCAGCTTGGCATGCTCGACCTTGCCGTTGGCCACGATCTTGTCCTTGATCTTGGTCGCCAGGTCGATCGGGATCGCGAACGACACGCCCTGGTAGCCGCCGCTGCGGCTGTAGATCTGCGAGTTGATGCCCACCACCTCGCCGCGCGCATTGAACAGCGGGCCGCCCGAGTTGCCAGGGTTCACCGCCACGTCGGTCTGGATGAAGGGCACCGCGCTGTCGTCCGGCAGCGAGCGGCCCTTGGCGCTGACCACGCCGGCGGTCACGGTGTTCTCGAAGCCGAAGGGCGAGCCGATGGCCAGCACCCATTCGCCCACCTTCAGGTCGGCCGTGCTGCCCAGCGTCACCACCGGCAGGTTCTTGGCATCGACCTTGAGCACGGCGATGTCGGTCTTGGGGTCGGCGCCCAGCACCTTGGCCTTGAGTTCGCGCCGGTCGGTGAGCTTGACGGTGACGTCGCTGGCGCCCTTCACCACGTGGGCGTTGGTCAGGATGATGCCGTCGGCGCTGACGATGAAGCCCGAGCCCTGGCCACGCACCGGCGTGCTTTCGCCACCACCGCCGCCACGCTTGCCGCCGCGCGGCGGCGCGCCGGAACCGCCGCCGAAGTGGCGGAAGAAGTATTCGGCAAAGGGATCGCCTTCAAACGGGTTGCCTGCGGCCACGTTGTCGCCGTCGTCCTTGGCCGTGCCCACCACGCTGATGTTGACCACCGCCGGCCCGCTCTTTTGCGTGATCTGCGAGAAGTCGGGCAGCGCCACCGGAATTCCGGTGGTGGTGGTTGCGGTGGCCGCCGGCAGCGGCGCCGCAGCGGCCTGGCGAAGGTCCAGCGCCGAGACGCTGGCCCCGCCGATGGCGCCGGCTGCAACCAGCGCGAGGATCAGGCGGGAAGGGGTCAGGGATTCGAGTCGCATGTGCAGGTCCTTTGTTGGAACGACATTGGTATGGCCCGAATGATGGGAGCGCAGGCTTAGGCGGGCCTTAATCCTTCCATGCCGGGAAAGCGCACGGTGGCACGCAGGCCGCCCAGGCGCGGCGAGCTGTCCAGCTGCACCTGCGCGCCATGCTGGCGCGCGATGGTGCGCACGATGGCCAGGCCCAGGCCGCTGCCTTCGGCGAATCCGTTGCTCTCGGCCAGGCGATAGAAGCGGTCGAAGGCGCGCTCGCGCTCGGCCTCGGGAATGCCGGGGCCGTTGTCTTCCACGCAAAGCACTGGCGCGCCATCGTTGGCGTGCAGGGACACGTCCACCTGGCCGTTGGCCGGTGCGTACTTGATGGCGTTGGAGACCAGGTTGTCCAACAGGATGCGCAGCGCCGCTGCATCGCCCTGCACGCTGGCGCTGTCGGCTTGCGCCACGCCCAGGTCGATGCCGCGCGCCTGCGCCTGGGGCAGAGCGGTGGCCACGCATTGCGCCACCACCTGTTCCAGCGGCACCGGGCCGGTGGCGGCGGCGCCGGACGATTCGCCCGATTCCTGCCGCGCCAGCAGCAGCAACTGCCCGACCAGGTGAATGGCGCGCTCGATGCCGCTTTGCAGGCGGGCAATGGCGGCTTCGCGGCTGGCCTCGTCGTTGCCGGCGCGGCGCAGGCCCTGCGCTTGCAGCTTGAGCGCAGTGAGGGGCGAGCGCAGTTCGTGCGCGGCGTCGGCCACGAAGTTCTTCTGCGCCTCGAAGGCGGAGCCGACGCGGTGAAACAGCAGGTTGAGTTCGCGCACCAGGGGCCGAACTTCCAGCGGCAGGCCCTGTTCCGGCAGCGGCGAGAGGTCGTCGTCGGCGCGCTGCGCGACGTTGCGCCGCATGCGTTCCACCGGCGCCAGCGACCGCGTGATGATCCAGCCCACCGCCAGCATCAGGAGCGGCGCCATCAGCGCCATCGGCAGGGTGGCGCGCAGGGCGATGGCGCGGGCGCGGGCTTCGCGCGCATCCATGTCCTGCGCGATCTGCACCGTCTGCAGCGGGGTCTGCAGCGAATAGACGCGAAAGCGCCGGCCTTCCACCTGCGCGTCGGAAAAGCCCAGCACCGCGCGCGGCGGCAGGGCGGAGCGGGCCGACCGGAACATCGGCGTGCCGTCCGGCCCCCAGATCTGCACGAAGAGATCGAAGCCCTCGCGCCCGTCGTCGCCGTCGTCGAAGCCCAGGCCCAGCGGCACGCCGCCGCGCAGCGAATGCGCCATCTGCTGCAGATGCAGGTCGAAGGTGGCATCGGCGTCGCGCAGCGCGCTGCGGTAGGCGGTGACGCCCAGCGCGGTGGCGGCCAGGAGGATGGACGCGAGCACGAAGCTCAGCAGCCGCCTGCGCAGCGAGAACGCAGAATCCCTCATTCGCGCGGCACCAGGTAGCCGAGCCCGCGCACCGTCTGGATGAAGCCGCTGCCCAGCTTCTTGCGCAGGCCATGGATGTAGACCTCGACCGCGTTGCTGCTGATCTCGTCTTTCCAGCCGTAGAGCTTTTCTTCCAGCTGGGTGCGCGAGAGCACGATGCCGGGCCGGGCGATGAGGGGTTCCAGCACCGCCCATTCCTTGGCTGACAGGGCCACCGCTTCGCCGTTGCAGGTGGCTTCGCGGGTGGCGGGGTTGAGCGTGACGCCGTGCGCCGAGAAGGCCGGCTCGGCCTGGCCGGCGCCGCGCCGCAGCAGGGCGCGGATGCGCGCCAGCAACTCGTTCATGTCGTAAGGCTTGAGCACGTAGTCGTCGGCGCCGGCATCCAGGCCGGCCACCCGGTCGGCCACCGCGTCGCGCGCCGTGGCCACCAGCACCGGCACCCGGTCGCGGCGCTGGCGCAGGGCGCGCAGCACGTCGAGGCCGTCGCGCTTGGGCAGGCCCAGGTCCAGCAGGACCAGGTCGTAGCCGTGCGAGCGCAGGGCGGTGTCGGCCATGGCGCCGTCGCGCACCCAGTCGACGGCGTAGTGCTGCTCGGCACGCAGCAGGTCCAGCAGTGCCTCGCCGATCATGGGGTCGTCTTCAACGAGCAGTAGGCGCATGGCGCCATTCTCTCGCTTCGTCTTAAGCGGATCTGAAAGCAACGCCACTTATGATCGCCCGCGTCCCGGTCCGCCGACACCACACCCCATGCCATCGCTGCTTCTGACCCATCCCGCCGGAAACCAGAACGTGCGCGCCGTGCTGGCGGCCACCGAGGAGGCCGGCCTGTTGGCGCGTTTTGCGACCACGGTGGCGGCCTTCGAGGGCGATGCGCCCTCACGCATGCTGCCCGGCGCACTGCGGCGCGAATGGCTGCGCCGGCGCTTCGACATCGCGCCGGCCAAGGTGATCACGCATCCGGCGCGCGAGATGGCGCGCATGCTGGCAGCCAAGGCCGGCTGGCGGGGCGCGGTGCGGCACGAGGCCGGCTTTGCCTCGCCCGATGCGGTGTTCCAGGACTTCGATCGTTTCGTGGCCGGCCGGCTGCCGGCTTTGGCGCGCGAGCAAGGCATGGCCGCCGTCTACGCTTACGAAGACTCGGCGCTGCACACCTTCCGCGCTGCCAGGGCCCTGGGCCTGAAGTGCATCTACGACCTGCCCATCGCCTACTGGGAAACCGGCCGCCGCCTGATGCAGGAAGAGGCCGAGCGCCTGCCCGAGTGGGCTGCCAGCCTGGGCGGCGGCGTCACCGATTCAGAAGAGAAGCTGGCGCGCAAGACCGAGGAGTTGGCGCTGGCCGACCTGGTGGTGGCGCCCAGCAGCTTCGTGCTGGATTCGCTGCCGGCCTCGGCCACGCGGGTGCGCCGGGTGCTGGCGCCTTTCGGGTCGCCGGCCTCGCGCGTCGTCGACGAAGGCAGCTTCGAGGTGCCCGATGGGACACGGCCGCTGCGCGTGCTTTTCGTCGGCTCCATGGGCCAGCGCAAGGGCCTGGCCGATCTCTTCGCCGCCATGCGCCTGCTGGCGGGCCAGCCGATCGAACTGGTGGTGCTGGGCTCGATGCAGGAATCGCCCGAGTTCTACCGGCGCCAGTGCGAAGGCTTTCGCCACGAGAAGGGTCGCCCGCATGGCGAGGTGCTGGCGCTGATGCGCAGCTGCGATGTGTTCTGCCTGCCATCCATCGTCGAGGGGCGGGCCCTGGTGACGCAGGAGGCGATGAGCCAGGGCCTGCCCATCGTCATCACCGCCAACACCGGCGGTGCCGACCTGGTGGTCGAGGGCGAGACCGGCTTTCTGGTGCCGATTCGCGCACCTGAGAAAATCGCGGAAAAGCTCGCCTGGTTCAGCCAGAACCGGCGCGAGCTCCCGGCCATGAAGGCCGCGGCCATGCGGCATGCCGCCGGCTATACCTGGAAGCACTACGGCGAACTCGTCGTCCACGCGATCCGCGAACTGATCTGAACGGCCGCCGAAGGCCAGCACCTCTTTCATGACTGAGATTCGGGCGCCCCGGCGCTCCTGGGAAATCGACGCGCTGCGCGGGCTGATGCTCGTGCTGATGACGTTGACCCACCTGCCGACGCGGCTGACGGACCCGCTGGGCCAGCCCTTCGGCTTTGTCTCGGCGGCCGAGGGCTTCGTGCTGCTCTCGGCCTACATGGCGGGGCTGGTGTACAGCCGCCTGGCCTATCGCGAAGGCATCGAGGCGATGGAGTTCGCCTTCTGGAAGCGCGCCTTCAAGGTCTACCTGATCCAGGCGGCGATCCTGTTCTTTCTGTTCACCGTGATCACCGCGGTGGGCCTGCGGATCGACCAGCCGGCGGTGAAACACCTGGTGTCCTTCTACCTGGTGCAACCGCTGGAGGGCTTTGTCTTCGGCCTCGTGCTCATCTACGAGCCGGCCCTCCTGGACATCCTGCCCATGTACATCTTCTTCCTGCTGCTCAGCCCCTGGGTGCTGGCGCTTGGCATGCGGCACGGCTGGCTGGGCGTGATGGCGGCGAGCGCGCTCGTCTGGGCGCTGGCCCAGTACGGCCTGGCCGAATGGCTGCACGCCCAGGCCGTGCGCTGGCTGCATCTGCCGGTGCCCTATGGCGACACCGGCTCCTTCAATACCTTCGCCTGGCAGCTCTTGTGGATGGCGGGCCTGTGGATGGGCGCCAGCCGCAATGCGCCGGATGCGCAGCCCTTCCACTTTCCGCGCTGGCTGGTGGTGCTGGCGGGGGCGCTGGCGCTCTACGGCTTGTGGTGGCGCCACCATGGCATCCATGGCCAGGCGCCTTTTGGCGCTGACGTGCAGCACAACCTGCTGTTCGACAAATGGCTGCTGGGCCCGCTGCGCGTGCTCAACCTGGTGGTGCTGGGCATTCTGACGATCCGCTTTGGCCCGCAGCTGGCGCGCTGGCTACCGCGCCAGCGCTGGCTGGAGACCATGGGCGCGGCCTCGCTGCCGGTGTTCTGCACGCACCTGATCGCCGTGCTGCTGGTGCTGGCGATCTGGGGCGACAACCAACTGGCCCGGCCCTGGTGGGGCGATGTGCTGCTGCTGGGCGCGGTGATCGGCGCGATGTGGGGCGTGGGTCGCTTCACCCAGAAGGCCGATGCGACACCGCCGCCGGAGGAAGAGCCGGCGCCGGCGGCCGATGCCGCCTGACGACAACTCCCACCTTGTGGGGACGTTGAGAAACAACATGTAACGTATAGTTTCTCGAACGAAACCAAAAGGCCCAAAGGCCGGCAGACATGAAGAAGATTGCGATCGGCTTGGTCCTTTGCGTGGGGCTCTGGTATTTCTTCATCGGCGGCCGCAAGCTGGATGAGCCGATGGTGCGCGCCTTCTACCAGGAGCTGGCGCACGCCGTGTATTCGCGCAACGCCGAACTGCTGTGCAAGAAGCTCAGCCGGAAAGCCGTGATCGAGGGCAAGACCACGATGATGGGCCACACGGTGGAATCCAGCCAGAACCGCGAGGAGTCGTGCGAGGCGCAGCGCAAGACCTTCGAGAGCTTCCGCGAGATCGGCGACCGGATGGGCGGCATCCTCACCATCGAATACGAGCATCACATCGACGCCGTCGAGCTGGCGCCGAACCGCAAGAGCGCGACCGTGACGGGCACCAGCGTGCTGAAGATGGGCGAGACCGTCATGCAGTTCAAGACCGCCTTCACGCATCAACTGGAGCGCGAGCTGGGCCAGGTCCGGCTCGTCCGTTCGGACGAAGCCACGGTGGTCCGCATGGGTGGTCGTGGTGCGATGACGCAGAGCGACTTCTTCAACAAGAAATAGGGCGCACGCGTGCATCCCCAGGAATCGCTCCCGCCCCCGCCACCGTTCTGGCACCGCCTGAACACCTTTTTCGCCTTTCCGCTGCAGATGCGGCCGCTGGCCTACGCGCTGGCCCTGTCCTTCAGCAGCCTGCTCTACGACCTGGTGTTCTTCCTGCCGGACTTCGGGGCGCTGGTGATCATCGAGGTGGGCATCGTGCTCGCTGCCAGCCGCTACGGTTTCAAGATCGTGGCGCTGGGCGCGCGCGGCATCCGGCAGTCGGCCGATTTCGCGCGCGAGTCGAACGACGAATGGACCTATCTGCCCTGGAAGCTGTTCGCGATGTCGCTCGTCCAAGGCGTGGCGGTGGCTTGGCTCACCTGGTACGACGCCGGCCTGGGCATGCTGGCGGTCTTCGTGGCGACCTTCACCTTTCCGGCGGCGGTGCTGGTGCTGGTGCAGTCAGGCAGCTTCTTCCAGGCCATGAACCCGAGCCACGTCATGGATGCGGTGCGCACCGTGGGCTGGCCGTACGTGCTGCTGTGCTTCTTCCTGTTCCTGCTGAGCACGGGTGCCCAGATCGCGCTGGAGATGGTGCTGCCCCAGGTCGACGGCCGCATCATCTTGCCGATCGTCAACTTCGCTTTCATCTACTTCGGTTGGGTGACGGCAAGCCTGTTGGGCTACGTGATGTACCAGCACCACGAAGCCTTCGATATCGACCTGGCGCCCGGCGCCGGCTCGGACGACGGCGCGCCGGTGGATCGCCGCACGCCCGAGCAGATCGCCTCGCAACGCGTCGATGCCGAGGTGGGGCAACTCATCAGCGAAGGCGATCTGATGGCTGCGCTGAGCGTCGCCTACGAGGCGCAGCGCACGGCGGCGGTCGACAACCTGGCGGCGCAGCGGCGCTATCACCGCGTGCTGCTGCTGATTCCCGACAAGCGCGCTGCCCTGCAGGAGCACGCGCGCCGCTTCATCGCGCTGCTGGTGCAGCGGGACTTGCCGGCTGACGCGCTCAAGGTCTACCAGGCTTGCCGCGAGCAGGACAAGGACTTCGCGCTGGACGATGCCAACCTGGTGATGGCCCTGGCGCGCGCGCAATGGCGCGGCGGCGACGCCCATGCCACGCTCGCCTTGATCAACGGCTTCGACCGGCGCTTTCGCGGCCATGCGGCGACGCCGCAGGCCTACGAGCTGGCGGCACGCGTGCTGGTGCAGGGGCTGGGGCGCGAGGACATGGCGCAGCCGATTCTGCGCACGCTGGAGGCGCGCTACCCGGACAGCGAGCAGACCCAGGAAGTGCGCTGGCTGCTCCGGCCCGCTGCGGCCTGATAGCCGGGCCTTTGCCTTCAGGCGCGCTGGAGCGTACGCGTCGACATGTCGTTGGGCGCCAGGCGCAGCAGATCGGGCAACAGGCGCAGCGCCTTGTCCCGTTCGCCCGCATGGAGTAACCCCGAGGCGTAGATCGACAGGGTGTCGGCCAGGTCCGGATGCGCGGGGGCCGTTTTCAGCAAGGCCTGGCAGAGCTTGCCGGCATCGTCGAACTGGCGTGCGCGTGTGAAGCGCCGGGACAGCCGCGCCATGTCCTCGGCGTTCAATCGCATGCCGGGCTTGGCCTGTTCGAGGTAGGTCTTGTAGCTGGCATGCTGCAGTTCGAGTGTGTCGGCGTCCGTTGCCGCCAGCCGGAAGATGCGATGCGCGGCGTGGTGGAAGTCTTCGCTCGCCGGGCGCAGCCGTGCGATGTTGAGCCAGGCCCTCAAGGAC
Source organism: Variovorax sp. LARHSF232 (assembly GCF_052871435.1). Lineage (NCBI taxonomy): Bacteria > Pseudomonadati > Pseudomonadota > Betaproteobacteria > Burkholderiales > Comamonadaceae > Variovorax > Variovorax sp. LARHSF232. Next base: position 42,540 of record NZ_JBIXJS010000007.1, read on the forward strand.
TCGATGTCGTCGGGGCGCAGCGTCGATGCCGAGCGCCACTGCGCGCAGGCCGCCTCGAACTTCATCTCGGCAGTCAGCCGGCGGGCGGCTGCGACATGGGCTTCGAAGCGCTCTTGCGCGCTCTCTTCATCACTCTTTGCGCTTCTCGGCGCTTCGATGCGACGCAGTGCCATCGCGCCCGCCATCAGCGCGGCGCCGGTCAGCAGACCGCCCAGGTGAGCCATGTAGGCGATGCCTTGGCCACCCACGAAGTGCTGCAGCAGCTCGTTGGCAATCCAGGCCGGCAGCAGCAGCAGGGCCGGCGCGGTGACGTAGTTGAAGTAGAAGAAGAGCTGGTAGAAAAAGCGGATGCGCCGCAGCCGGTACATCACCGCGTACATGCCCATCAGTGCCGAGATGGCGCCCGAGGCGCCCAGCCCGTAGCCGCCTTTGCCGGTGTAGGCCCACGCTGCCAGCGCCGCCGCGCCGACCGCGCCCAGAACGTAGAAGCACAGGTAGCTGCCGCGGCCCAGCGCCAGTTCGACCGAGGCGCCGAAGAGGAACAGGAACAGCATGTTGCCCAGCAGGTGGCCGGTGCTGCCATGCAGGAAGGCGGCGGTGACCCAGGTCCAGGGCTTGAAATCGGCGTCTGCGTTGTAGTCCTGCGACCAGCGTTGCGTGAAGGGGGCGGGCAGCATCGCCTCGTACTGCCGTCGCGCGCTCTTCCATTCCTCGAAGTGCGGGCTGGCCGGGGTGATGACGGCGTCGGCCTGCAGCTTGTGCAGGAACGCCTTGTCGCTCTGCAGGCCTTCGAGCAGCGCCGCGTATTCCTTGCGCGCCAGCAGGCGGCGCGCCGTTGCCGCGTGCTTCGAGCGCGTCTCCTGCAGCCAGGTGACATAGGGCGGCAGCTCCAGCTCCGGCAGTGCGCTTTGAACGTAATAGTGCGCGGCGCGATCGAGCGCCCGCTCTTCGTTGCGCTGCGGGCCCCAGAACACCGCAAGGTTGACGAGGATCAGCAGCACCGTGAGCCACGGTGGGTTGCGCCAGCTTGGTTTGTTCTCGAGCGGGATGGCGTAGAACACGAAGCGCCCGGCCTCAGCCGAGCCGCTTCTTGTGGCGCACGATCTGCGCCCTGACCTGCGCCGGTGCGGTGCCGCCCAGCACGTTGCGGGCATTGAGCGAGCCGCGCAGCGACAGCACGTTGAACACGTCCTTCTCGATGCTCGGGTGGAAGCCTTGCAGCACCGACAGCGGCAGCTCCGACAAATCGACCTGGTGCGAGATGGCCGCCTTCACCGCATGCGCCACGGTTTCGTGGGCGTCGCGGAAGGGCAGGCCCTTCTTCACCAGGTAGTCGGCCAGGTCGGTCGCGGTGGCATAGCCGCGCAGGGCTGCCTTTTCCATCGCCTCGGGCTTGACGGTGATGCCGCCCACCATCTCGGCAAAGATGCGCAACGTGTCCTTGAGCGTGTCGACGGTGTCGAACAGCGGCTCCTTGTCTTCCTGGTTGTCCTTGTTGTAGGCCAGCGGCTGGCCCTTCATCAGGGTGATCAGGCCCATCAGGTGGCCCACCACGCGGCCGGTCTTGCCGCGCGCCAGCTCGGGCACGTCGGGGTTCTTCTTCTGCGGCATGATCGACGAGCCAGTGCAAAAGCGATCAGCGATGTCGATGAAGCCGAAGCTCTGGCTCATCCACAGCACCAGCTCTTCGGAGAGGCGGCTGATGTGCACCATGGCCAGCGAGGCGGCGGCCGTGAATTCGATGGCGAAGTCGCGGTCGCTCACCGCGTCCAGGCTGTTCTGGCAGACCACGGGCGACCCGTTCTCATCCACCATGCCCAAAGTCCTGGCGACCAGCTCGCGGTCCAGCGGGTAGCTGGTGCCGGCCAGCGCGGCGGCGCCCAGCGGCAGGCGGTTCACGCGCTTGCGCACGTCCTGCATGCGCTCGGCGTCGCGGCTGAACATTTCCACATAAGCCAGCATGTGGTGGCCGAAGCTCACCGGCTGCGCCACCTGCAGGTGGGTGAAGCCGGGCAGGATCACCTCGATATTTTTCTCGGCCAGGGCCAGCAGCGACTTCTGCAGGTCGATCAAAAGGCCAGAGATCAGGTCGATCTCGCCGCGCAGCCACAGGCGCACGTCGGTGGCCACCTGGTCGTTGCGGCTGCGGCCGGTGTGCAGGCGCTTGCCGGCATCGCCCACCAGCTGGGTCAGGCGCGCCTCGATGTTGAGGTGCACGTCTTCCAGCTGCAGCTTCCAGTCGAAGCGGCCGCTTTCGATTTCCTCGCGGATCTGCTTCATGCCATTCTGGATGGCGGCGAGGTCTTGCTCGCCGATCACTTTCTGGGCGGCCAGCATCGCGGCATGGGCCAGCGAGCCTTCGATGTCGGCCTGCCACAGGCGCTTGTCGAAGAACACGCTGGCGGTGTAGCGCTGCACCAGTTCGCTCATCGGTTCGGAGAACAGGGCGGACCAGGCTTCGGATTTCTTGTCGAGTTGGTTTTCAGACATGGGAGGCAATAATGGGTTTTGTCACCCAGTGTTTCCGTATAAGTGCGCAACCTGTCGATTTTATCGGCCGCCCGCCTTCGCATGTCTGCCGATGACGGCGAGCCGGCGGCGCCATTGCCATCGCCGCCGGCCGTCTTCGACGTTTGCCAGGTGGGCGTGGTGCTGCGCGCCGTGCTTTTCATGGAGGCGGTGCTGGCCGTGCTGGCCCTGTTTGCGGCCACCACGCCGGCCGATTGGCTGGGGCAGCTCGCGACCCTGACCGGCGGCGCCCTGCCGGCCACCTTGCTGTGGCTGGTGACACTGTGTGCCCTGCACAAGCGCCTGGCGCGCTGGCGCCCCGCCTGGCAACAGGCCGCCGGTGCGGGGCTGGGCGCGCTGGCGGGTCTTTATGGCTGCGGGCTGCTGCGGCTGACCGGTTCCCTGGGCAAAGCGCCCTGGGTGGCCAGTGCACTGGCGGGGGTGCTGTTCGCGCTGGTGGCCATGGGCTGGCTGGTGCTGCGCGCGCGCGGCCGCACGCCGGCGGCCACCACGGCGCGGCTGGAAGACCTGCAGTCGCGCATCCGGCCGCACTTTCTGTTCAACACCCTCAACAGCGCCATCGCCCTGGTGCGCGAAGAGCCGGCCAAGGCCGAGACGATGCTGGAAGACCTCGCCGAGCTGTTCCGCCAGGCCCTGGCCGACCCGCGCGACTCGGTTACCCTGGCCGACGAGATCAGCCTGGCCGAGCGCTACCTGGCGATCGAGCAGGTGCGCTTCGGCGATCGGCTGCGCATCCGGTGGGACCTGGACGTTGCGGCCAGCGGTGCGCGGCTGCCGCCCTTGCTGCTGCAGCCGCTGGTGGAGAACGCGGTGAAACACGGGGTGGAGCCCAGCCCCAAAGGTGGCAAGCTGCGAATCCGCACCGAGCGGCGCGGCGGCCGGGTGGTGATCGAGGTGACCAATACCCTGCCGCCGCTGCGCTGGGCCGAACAGCCCTTGCCGCGCGGCCACGGCATCGCACTGGCGAACGTGCGCGACCGGCTGCGCCTGCTGCACGACATGCAGGCGCAATTTCGCGCCGGCGTGGACCAGGACAATTACCGCGTGCGCATCGACATCCCGGCGCCGGAGAAGGAGTAGAGACAGAGAATGAGTACATCCCTGCGGACCCTGATCGTCGACGACGAAGCGCTCGCCCGATCACGCCTGCGCACCCTGCTGGGTGACTGCAGTGCGCCCGGGGCGCAGGTGCTGGCCGAAGCGGCCGATGGCGAAGAGGCGCTGCGCCTGCTGCACGCGGGCGGCTTCGACCTGGCGCTGGTGGACATCCGCATGCCCGGCATCGACGGCGTCGAGCTGGTGCGCACCCTGCGCAACCTGGCGCATGCGCCGGCGGTGGTGTTCGTGACCGCCCATGCCTCGCATGCGGTCACGGCCTTCGAGCTGGAAGCGGTGGACTACCTGACCAAGCCGGTGCGTGCCGAGCGACTGCACCAGGCGCTGCAAAAGGCCGAGCGCTTCCTGAAGGATCGGCGCAGCCAGCAGAGCGAAACGCCGCAGGAAAGCCTCCTGATCCAGGACCGGGGGCGCGCCGAGCGGGTGCCGCTGGCGGAGGTTCTCTACCTCAAGTCGGAGCTCAAGTACCTCACGGTGCGCACCGCCTTGCGCAGCCACATCCTGGATGGCTCGCTCGCCGAGTTCGAGGAGCGCTACCCCAGGCGCTTCGTGCGGGTGCACCGCAATGCGCTGGTGGCGCGCGACGCCATCCGCGCCCTGGAAAAGTACGAGGGCGGCGAGGACGCCGAGGGCTGGGTGCTGCGCTTGCATGGCATCAGCGAGCCGGTACTGGTCTCGCGCCGGCAGCTGGCCGCGGTGCGCGACGTGCTCAAGGAATCGTGATGAGCGAGCCGGGCCAGCCATCGGAAGCCGGGCCGACGCCGCCGGCCAGCGAGCCGGCGCCGCAGGATCTGGCCGCCACGCCGGCGCCTGAGCCGGAACGGGAACGCCTGCTGCTGCACATGCCGGTGGACGTGCGCAGCGCGTCCCTGATCTTCCTGGCGGTGCTGGCCGGCATCTTCACGCTGCATTGGGCGGCGAAGGTCTTCATTCCGCTGATGCTGACCCTGATGCTCACCTACGCGCTGGCGCCGCTGGTCGACAAGCTCCAGCAATGGCGGCTGCCACGCTGGCTCGGCGCGGCCGTCGTGCTGCTGGGGCTGGGCGGCGGGCTGGGCTGGACCGGCTATTCGCTGTCGGACAGCGCCTCGCAGCTGCTCGACGCATTGCCGGCGGCGGCGCAAAAGGTGCGCCAGGCGGTGCGCACCAAATCGACGGCGCCCAGCCCGCTGGACACCGTGCAGAAAGCCGCCACGCAACTGGAACAGGCAGCGCAGGAGAACGCGGCCAAGGTCACGACGCCGCGCGGCGTGACGCGGGTGTTGATCGAGCGGCCGGGCTTCAATGTGCGCGACTACCTGGTGAGCGGCACCCTGGGCCTGCTTACAGCGATCGGCCAGCTCACCCTGATCGCCTTCCTGACCTACTTCGCCCTGTGCTCGGGCGACACCTTCAGGCGCAAGCTCGTGCGCATGGCCGGGCCCAGCCTGCAGAAGAAGAGGATCACGGTGAAGGTGCTGGACGAGATCACCGGCCAGATCGAGCGCTACCTCTTGGTGCAGATCCTGACCAGCGCGATCGTGGGCCTGGCCACCGGCCTCGCCTTCTGGGCATTGGGCCTGGAGAACGCGGCGGTGTGGGGCATCATCGCCGCCGTGACCAACCTGATCCCCTACGTGGGCTCGGTGATCGTGATGGCCGCCTCGGCCCTGGTGGCCTTCCTGCAGTTCAACAGTATCGAGATGGCGCTGGCGGTGGGCGGGGCCTCGCTCCTGATCCACACCCTGGTGGGCAACCTGCTCACCCCCTGGCTCACCAGCCGCACCAGTCGCATGAACCCGGTGGCGGTGTTCGTCGGTGTCATCTTCTGGGGCTGGCTGTGGGGCATCTGGGGGCTGCTGCTGGGGGTGCCGGTGCTGATGGTGATCAAGGCCGTGTGCGACCGGGTGGAAGACCTGCAGGCGGTCGGCGAGCTGCTGGGGGAGTGAGGGCCCCCCGGCTTTTCATTCCGCTTCGCTCCATGTAATTCGCCACCCCCCGAGGGGGCGACCTCACCTGGGGCCCGGCGGAGCCGGTTCCCCGGTGCGGGGCTGGTATCCGCTTCCGCGCTTCATCGCGTATGGGGCGGTCTTTTCCCGGCACATGGCGAAGGGCCTATGTAAGAAATTGTGTTGACAAGACATGTTGCAGTGCGAGACCCTTGGTGGGTAGGTCTTTCTTCTTCATTTCTTGCAACACCGGTGACCATTCTTGATGCCCGCGAATCGGCGCCCGCCCAGGGAGGGCCGAGCTTCTCTTTGGAGAACCGCCTGGTGCGCGCCGCCTGGCTCGGCGTCTGGCTGCTCTGCGCCGCCTGGACGCCACGCCAGCTGGCCCCCTGGCGCCGCTTTCTGTTGCGCTGCTTCGGTGCCCGCATGGGGCAGGACAGCGACGTGCGGGCCAGTGCTCGCGTCTGGTTTCCGGCCCATCTGGAGATGGGCGAGCGGGCGGTGATCGGGCCGGGCGTCAACGTCTACTGCATGGGCGCCATCTCGGTCGGTGCCGACGTGCTGGTCTCCCAGGGCGCGCATCTATGCGCGGGCACGCACGACTGCGATTCGCAGGAATTCCAGCTGGTGGCCAAGCCCATCCACATCGGCGCCAAGGCCTGGATCGCCGCCGAGGCCTTTGTCGGGCCCGGCGCGCGCATCGGCGAAGGCGCGGTGCTGGGCGCGCGGGCGGTGGCCTTCGGCGAACTCGAGCCCTGGACCATCTACTCGGGCAATCCGGCCCAGCCGATCCGCAAACGTCGTCGCCAGACATGAACGATTCCAACCCGACATCCGACACCGGCACGCAAGGCACCTGCGTGGTGGTGCTGCTCACCTTCAACTCGGCCGGCATCATCCGCGAGACGGTGACAGCGGCCCTGCGCGTGAGCCCGCATGTGTATGCGGTCGATTCCGGCTCCACCGACGGCACCGCGCAGATCCTGGCCGAGATGGGCTGCCGCGTGGTGCAACGCCCCTTCAGCAACTACAGCGACCAGCGCAACTGGGCCATCGCCCAGGTCGAGGGTCAATTCGCCTGGCAGCTGCACCTGGATGCCGACGAGGTGTTGGACGACACGGCCGTGCATGAAATGCGTGCGCTGCTGGCCGGCGGCGCCCGGCACGACGCCTACATGCTGCGCCGGCGCGACTACTTCATGGGAAAGATGCTGCGCTTTTCCGGCGTCAACCCGTGGCACCTGCGGCTGTTTCGCAGCGGCGCCGGGCGCTGCGAGGCGCGCCTTTACGACCAGCACTTCATTCTGGTCGGTGCGAAGCGCCGCAGCGCACGCCTGGCCGGCTTCATGCACGACAAGAACGCGCTGGCGCTTTCCGACTGGATCGGCCGGCACAACCGCTGGAGCGATTCCGAGGCAAGGGAAAAGTCCGGGCCGCAACTGGCCGGCGACGACGTGCTGCAGCCGCGCCTTTGGGGCGATGCGCGCGAGCGCACCCGCTTCATCAAGCAGCTGTACTACCGCCTGCCGATCGGCCTGCGCGCCATCAGCTACTTCTTTTATCGCTACGTTTTGCGCCTGGGCTTCCTGGATGGCAAGCCGGGCTTCTATTTCGCCTTTTTCCAGGCTTTGTGGTTCCGCATGCTGGTGGATGCCAAGATCTACGAGTTGCGCACGAAGAAACAAGAAACCTCCTCGACTTTGGAAGCGAGCACCCCATGCGCCAATACAACCCGTCCAAACGCATCCTCGTGACCGGCGGCGCCGGTTTTCTCGGCAGCCACCTGTGCGACCGCCTGCTGGCCCAGGGCCACGACGTGCTGTGCGTGGACAACTTCTTCACCGGCACCAAGCGCAACATCGAGCACGTGCTCATGCACCCGCAGTTCGAACTGATGCGCCACGACGTGACCTTTCCGCTTTATGTGGAAGTCGACGAGATCTTCAACCTGGCCTGCCCGGCCTCGCCGATCCACTACCAGCACGACCCGGTGCAGACCACCAAGACCAGCGTGCACGGCGCCATCAACATGCTGGGCCTGGCCAAGCGGGTGCGCGCCAAGATCCTGCAGGCCTCCACCAGCGAGGTCTACGGCGATCCTGAGATCCATCCGCAGGTCGAGCAGTACTGGGGCCGCGTCAACCCGATCGGCATCCGCAGCTGCTATGACGAAGGCAAGCGCTGCGCCGAGACCCTGTTTTTCGACTACTACCGCCAGCACAAGCTGCGCATCAAGGTGGCGCGCATCTTCAACACCTACGGCCCGCGCATGCACACCAACGACGGGCGGGTGGTGTCCAACTTCATCGTGCAGGCGCTGCGCGGGCAGGACATCACCATCTACGGCGACGGCAACCAGACGCGCAGCTTCTGCTACGTGGACGACCTGGTCGAGGCCATGCTGCGCCTGATGGCGACCGGCGACGACTTCCCGGGTCCGGTCAACATCGGCAATCCGGGCGAGTTCTCGATGTTGGAACTGGCCAACAAAGTCATTGAACTGACCGGATCGCGCAGTAAGCTGGTGCGCATGCCGCTGCCGGCCGACGACCCCAAGCAGCGGCGCCCCGATATTTCGCTGGCGCAGGAAAGGTTGGGCGGCTGGACGCCCGAGACACAGCTCGACGAGGGGCTGACCAAGACCATCGCCTACTTCGATCAACTACTGTCCGGCGCCAAGCCCAGCTGAGCAGCGCCCATTTGTCCACGCAATGAACATCACCATCATCGGTACCGGCTATGTAGGACTGGTCACTGGAACCTGCCTGGCGGATCTGGGCAATCATGTGTTCTGCCTGGACCTCGATCCGGCCAAGATCGCGACGCTCAACGGCGGCGACATCCCGATCTACGAACCTGGGCTGGCCGACCTGGTGCAGCAGAACCTGGCCGCCGAGCGCCTGATCTTCTCCACCGACGTGCAGGCCGCCGTCAGGCACGGCGACGTGCAGTTCATCGCCGTGGGCACGCCGTCCGACGAAGACGGCAGTGCCGACCTGCGGTACGTGCTGGCGGCGGCGCGCAACATCGGCCGCCACATGGAAAGCTTCAAGGTGGTGGTCGACAAGTCCACCGTGCCGGTGGGCACCGCCGACAAGGTGGCGGCCGTGATCCGTGAAGAACTTGAAAAGCGCGGCCGCGGCGACATCGGCTTCGCCGTGGTCAGCAACCCCGAATTTTTGAAGGAAGGCGCCGCGGTCGACGATTTCATGCGGCCCGACCGCATCGTGCTGGGCGTGTCCGAGGACGAGCCCGGCCGCGAGGCGCTGGCCATCATGCGCAAGCTCTACGCGCCCTTCAACCGCAACCACGAGCGCACCCGCGTGATGGACGTGCGCTCGGCCGAGTTCACCAAGTACGCGGCCAACGCCATGCTGGCCACCCGAATCAGCTTCATGAACGAGCTGGCCAACCTGGCCGACCGGGTGGGCGCCGACATCGAGCTGGTGCGCCAGGGCATGGGCTCCGATCCGCGCATCGGCTACAGCTTCCTGTACGCCGGCACTGGCTACGGCGGCAGCTGCTTTCCCAAGGACGTGGCGGCGCTGGCGCACACCGCGCAGGAATACGGGCAGGAGCTGCACGTGTTGAAGGCGGTCGAGGCGGTGAACGACGTGCAGAAGCTGGTGCTGGTCGACAAGATTTTCGAGCGCTTCGGCAAGAACCTGGCCGGCCGCCGCTTTGCGCTGTGGGGCCTGGCTTTCAAGCCCAACACCGACGACATGCGCGAGGCGCCCAGCCGCGTGGTCATCGGCGCCCTGTTGCGCGCCGGCGCGCGCATCGCCGCGCACGACCCGGTGGCGGTGGGCGAGGCGCAGCGCGTGCTGGCGCTCGACTTCGCCGATGCGCCGGCGCTCTTGGAAAACATCCACTTTGCCGGCAGCCCGATGCAGGCGGCGGAAGCGGCCGACGCGCTGGTGATCGTGACCGAGTGGAAGGCCTACAAGAGCCCGCACCTGGAGCGCCTGAAGTCGCTCATGAAGGCACCCGTCGTCATCGACGGGCGCAACCTCTACGAGCCCTGGACCATGCGCGACGCCGGCTTCAGCTATGTCGGCGTCGGCCGCGGCAGCGATCGAGGTTAAGGCCTGTTCAGGCCCTAGTCAGCCCGTATTGCGCAGCCCGGCTGCGACGCCGTTGATCGAGATGTGGATGCCGCGTTGCAGCCGCTCGCCGCTGTCGCCGGCGCGGTAGCGCCGCATCAGCTCGACCTGCAGGTGGTGCAGCGGATCGATGTAGGGGAAGCGGTAGCGGATCGAGCGTTGCATGTCGGCATTGCCTTCCAGCCGCTGCTTGGCGCCGGTGACCAGGTTGAGCGCCTCGGAGGTGCGGTGCCACTCGCCATCGATCATGGCGTAGACCTTCTTGCGCAGCTTGCGGTCTTCCACCAGCTCGGCATAGCGCGAGGCCAGCGCCAGATCGCTCTTGGCCAGCACCATGTCCATGTTCGACAGCAAGGTACGGAAGAAGGGCCACTGGGCGTACATGCGTTGCAGCAGGGCCTGGCGGTCCTTGCGCGCCGCGGCGCTGCCGGCCGATTCCAGGAACTTCTGCACCCCGGAGCCGAAGCCATACCAGCCCGGCAGGGTGAGCCGGCATTGGCCCCAGCTGAAGCTCCATGGCACCGCGCGCAGGTCCTCGATGTTGTGGCTGGGGTTGCGTGAGGCCGGGCGAGAACCGATGTTGAGCTCGGCGATCTCGCGGATCGGCGTCGAGCTGAAGAAGTAGTCGCCAAAGCCCGGCGTGCCGTAGACCAGCTCGCGGTAGGCCGCCATGCTGGCGGCCGAGAGTTCGGCTGCCGCCGCCATGAAGGAGGCAGGCGCCGCCTTGGCAGTAGGCAGCAGCGTCGCTTCCAGGGTGGCGGCGACCAGGGTCTCCAGGTTGCGCCGGCCGATCTCGCGGTTGGCGTACTTGGAGCCGATCACCTCGCCCTGTTCGGTCAGGCGTATCTGGCCGCGCACGGTGCCGGGCGGCTGCGCCAGGATGGCCTGGTAGCTCGGGCCGCCGCCGCGCCCCACGGTGCCGCCGCGGCCATGGAACATGCGCAGGCGCACGGCCTGGCCGGCAGGTGCCTCGCGCGCCATTTCGTCGAACAAGGCCACCAGGGCGGCGCCGGTGCGATACAGCTCCCAGTTGCTGGTGAAGATGCCGCCGTCCTTGTTGCTGTCCGAATAGCCCAGCATCACGTCCTGCTCGGCGCCCGAGCGGCGCACCAGCGCGGCGATGCCGGGCAGCTGGTAGAAGGCGCGCACGATCGGGGCGGCATTGCGCAGGTCGTCGATGGTTTCGAACAGGGGCACCACGATCAAATCGCACACTGCGTTGCCGTCCAGCGTGCCGCGCATCAGGCCCACTTCCTTCTGCAGGAGCAGGGCCTCGAGCAGGTCGCTCACGGTCTCGGTGTGGCTGATGATGTAGTGGCGGATCGCTTCCACGCCATAGGTGGCGCGGGCCGCGCGCGCCGCGGCGAAGATGGCCAGCTCGCTGCGGGCCAGCGGCGAATAGTCGGCATCGGGCACGCGCAGCGGCCGGGCCTCGTCCAGCAGGCGCAGCAGCAAGGTCTGCTTGGCCTCCTCGGCCAGCGCCGCGTACTTGGGCTCGATGCGGGCGGTGGCCAGCAGCTCGGCGATCACGGCCTCGTGCTTGTCCGAGCTCTGGCGCAGGTCCACCGTGGCCAGGTGGAAGCCGAACACCTCCACCGCACGCGCGAGCGGCGCCAGCCGGTTGCCAACCAGGGCCGCGCCATGCTTCTCGCGCAGCGAATCCTCGATGGTCTTCAGGTCGGCCAGGAACTCGGCCGCCGTCGCGTAGGGATTTTGCGGCGCCACCGCATGGCGCGCGGCCTGCCCGCCGGTGAGCTCGTGCAGGGTGGCGGCCAGGCGTGCGTAGATGCCGGTGAGGGCGCGCCGATAGGGCTCGTCGTGGCGGTGCTCGCTGGTGTCGGGCGAACGCTCGGCCAGCGAATGCATCTCGGGCGTGATGTCCACCAGCAACGCCGACAGCGACAGCTCGCCACCCAGGTAGTGAACCTCGGTCAGGTAGTAGCGCAGGGCCAGCTCGGCCTGGCGCTTGAGCGCATATTGCAGGGTCTCGGCGGTGACGTTGGGGTTGCCGTCGCGGTCGCCGCCGATCCATTGGCCCATGCGCAGGAAGGGCGCCACGCCATCGTGGCCGAGGGCGCGTTCCAGGTCGGCATAGACGCGCGGGATCTCGCGCAGGAAGGTGGCCTCGTAGTAGCTCAGCGCGTTCTCCACCTCGTCGGCCACCGTCAGGCGGGAGAAGCGCAAGAGGCGCGTCTGCCACAGCTGGGTGACGCGGGTGCGCAGCTGTTCCTCGTTCTGCGCCAGCTCGATCGGTGTCAGTGCATCGGTCTTGCCGTCGCTCTGGCTGGCCCACAGGCGCTGGCGCAGGAGGATGTCCTCGCGCGCCACCAGCAGTTGCCCGATGCCGCGCTCGGCGTCCAGGATGCTCTTGCGCTGCACTTCGGTCGGGTGGGCGGTGAGCACCGGCGAGAGGTAGCTGTGCGCCAGCGATTGCACGATGGCTTCGGTCGACACGCCGGCCTTGCGGATGCGCGCCAGGGCCACGTCGAGGCTGCCTTCGGCGCTTTCGCCGGCGCGATCGGCTTCCGTGCGGCGGCGGATCTGGTGACGGTCTTCGGCCAGGTTGGCCAGGTGGCTGAAGTAGGTGAAGGCGCGGATCACGCGCACCGTTTCCGCTGCGCTCAAGCCCTTGAGCAGGCTCTTCAGCGCGCGGTCGGCGGAATGATCGGCATCGCGGCGGAAGGACACCGACAGGGTGCGGATCTTCTCGACCAGGGTGTAGGTGGTATCGCCTTCCTGCTCGCGGATCACGTCGCCCAGGATCCGGCCCAGGAGGCGGATGTCGGCGATCAGGGCCTGGTCATCGTTGTCCGCGCGCTTGGTGCGGCGTGGGGGAGAAATCTTCTTGTCTTTGCCAGTTTTCACTTCGCGTGTTTCCTCGTCCTCGCCGCGGGTGCTGCGACGCAGCATGCTAGCATCCGATGCACATTTTCTAAGCGCCGGAGACACGCTTTGACCCCTCTCGTGATCGCCACGCGCGAAAGTCGGCTCGCCTTGTGGCAGGCGCGACACGTTCAATCTTTGCTGGAAGCGCGCGGCCATGCCGTCAGCCTGCTCGGCATGACCACCCAGGGCGACCAGATCCTCGACCGCTCGCTCAGCAAGGTGGGCGGCAAGGGCCTGTTCGTGAAGGAGCTCGAGCTTGCGCTGGAAGAAGGCCGGGCCGACATCGCGGTGCATTCGCTCAAGGACGTTCCCATGGAACTGCCGTCCGGCTTTGCCCTGGCCTGCGTGCTGGAACGCGAAGACCCGCGCGACGCGCTGGTGTCGCCCAATTGCGAGCGCCTGGCCGATCTGCCGCAGGGTGCCGTGGTCGGCACTTCGAGCCTGCGCCGCATGGTGCTCCTGCGCGCGCTGCGGCCCGATCTGCGCATCGAGCCCTTGCGCGGCAACCTGGACACGCGGCTGCGCAAGCTGGATGAAGGCCAGTACGACGCGATCGTGCTGGCCGCCGCCGGCCTCAAGCGCCTGGGCCTGGAAGGCCGCATCCGCGCCATTTTCGAGGTCGACGAGATGCTGCCCGCGGCCGGCCAGGGCGCGCTGGGCATCGAGGTGCGCGCGTCGCGAAGCGACCTGATTGAACTGCTGGCACCGCTGGCATCTGCGGGCGACACGCTGGCCACCGCCGCCGAACGCGCGGTGAGCCGCGCCATGGGCGGCAGTTGCTCCATGCCGCTGGCCGCGCACGCGCGCTGGCAGCCGGGCGGACAGCTTCGCGTCGACGCCGCCTGGGGTGAAGTCGAGGGGCAGGCGCCGCTGGTGCGCGTGCAGGTGCAGGGCGAGGCCGGCACGCCGGCGCAGGCCGAGGCGCTGGGCCAGCAGGCTGCACAGGCGCTGCGCCAGGCCGGGGCGCGACCGGCCGCATGATGCAGTGTCGCGTTCTGGTGACCCGGCCAGAGCGCGAGGCGGCGCGCTGGGTCGAGGCGCTGCGCCTGCGCGGCATCGATGCCCAGGCGCTTCCCTTGCTGGCCATTGAACCCTTGCAGGACGACAGCGCGTTGCGGGAGGCGCGCGAAAGGGCCGACCACTACCAGGCCTGGATGTTCGTCAGCGCCGCGGCGGTTCAGCATTTCTTCGGCGATGCATTCTGCCCGTTGGAACAAGGCCCGCGCTGCTGGGCCACGGGCCCGGGCACCGCGGCGGCGCTGCACGCGGCCGGCGTGCCCGACGCACGCATCGACGTGCCCGCGCAGGACGCCGGCCAGTTTGATTCCGAAGCCCTCTGGCAGATCGTGCGGCCGCAGCTCGGCGCTGGAACGCGTGTGCTGATCGTGCGCGGCGGCGATACCGATGGACGGCCTGCCGGGCGTGACTGGCTGGCCCTGGAGATCGCTGCCGCCGGTGCGAGCCACGACACGGTGGTGGCCTATCGGCGCGTCCCCCCGGACTGGAACGAGGCGCAGCGCGCCATGGCGCTGGCGGCCGCCGGCGATGGCTCGGTCTGGCTGTTCAGCAGCTCGCAGGCCATTGCCAATCTGCTGCAAACGCTGCCGCAGGCCCGCTGGGCTGGGGCCCGCGCCGTTGCCACGCACCCGCGCATCGCGCAAGCGGCCCGGGCCGCCGGCTTCGGCCAGGTTCTTCACTCGAATTCGGAGTTGGGCGCTTTGGTAGCGTCTATAGAATCCTTTCAATGAGTCTTGCCACCACGACCGACGAAGCCATGCAGGATCACGGCGAGCGAGCACCGGTCCCTCTTGCCGCGCCCGCGCCCGCAGCGTCGAATTCGATGTCCCACGCCGCGTCTCGCATCGCGCTCGGGGTGTTGATCGCGGTGGCCTTCGCCGCCTTGCTGCTCGTGATCGCGCTGTGGCAGAAGGTCAGCGGCATGCAGGAGCAGCTGGCACGCCAGAGCGCGGATGCGCTGGCGCAGGCCGGCGAGGCGCGCACCCTGGCGCGCCAGGCCAGCGAGACGGTGCGCGATGCCGCAGCCAAGGTGGCGCTGACGGAAACGCGGGTGGCCGAACTTGCGCTGCAGCGCGCTCAACTCGAAGAACTGATGCAAAGCCTGTCGCGCTCGCGTGACGAGAACCTGGTGGTCGACATCGAATCGGCCGTGCGCCTGGGCTTTCAGCAAGCGCAGGTCACCGGCAACGTCGAGCCGCTTCTGGCCGCGCTGAAAGTGGGCGAACAGCGCGTGGCGCGCTCGGCGCAGCCGCGGCTGATGCCGCTGCAGCGCGCCCTGTCGCGCGACGCCGATCGCATCCAGTCCGGCTCCAACGGCAACACCGCGGACGCGCTGCACAAGCTCGATGACCTGATGCGCCTGGTCGACGACCTGCCGACGCTCAACGCGGTGGCCACCCAGACCGGCACCAGCCTGTGGCCCAGCGAAAGCCTGCCGGCCGATGCCCCGTGGTGGCAGCGCGTGCTGGCGGCCGTGAGGCAGGAGGCACGCTCGCTGGTGCGGGTCGGTCGCGTCGACCGCCCGGAGGCGGTGCTGGTTGCGCCCGAACAGGTGTTCTTCCTGCGTGAGAACCTCAAGCTCAAGCTGCTCAACGTGCGTCTGGCCCTGCTGTCGCGCCAGGTCGATACCGCCCGCAACGAGCTGGCGGCGGTCACCACCGCGGTCAACCGCTACTTCGATCCGCGTTCGCGCCGCACCCAGTCGGCCGCCACCTTGCTGCAGCAATTGCAGGCGCAGATCAAGGAAAGCGTCGCGCCCAATGTCGACGAGACGCTGGCGGCATTGACGGCAGCGGCTGCCGGACGCTAGGGCCTGTTCACACTACTTACGGAGTCGCGAAGGCATGCCAAAGCGGACAAATCAAGGCGCACGACGCCGCGTGTGCATTGGCACACGCAAGGCGTGCAACGCGGAGTTGGCCGCTTTGGCATGCCTTCCCTTCGGGTTGGCTCGCATTGGGGCCGTCTGCGGCGTTGCCCGCGCTTGCAATGCTTCAGCATTGCTGCGCACGGGCGCCTTGCATCCAGCCCCAATGCGGGCCAACGCGATCTCCGTCAGTAGTGTGAACAGGCCCTGACGATGCGCGCCGCACTCTGGCTCCTGGCCCTTTTTGGCATCGCTGCCGCGGTGGCCCTGTTCGCCGGCAACAACCAGGGCACGATCACCGTGTTCTGGCCGCCCTGGCGGGTCGATCTTTCTCTCAATTTGGTGCTGCTGAGCCTGGTAGCGTTGTTCGTCGTGCTGCACCTGGCGCTGCGCGGCCTGTCGGCGCTGTTCTCGCTGCCGCGCCAGGCACGCCAGTGGCGCATGCAGCAGAAGGAGCGGGCCCTGCACGCCTCCCTGCTGGACGCCATTTCGCAATTGCTGGCCGGGCGCTTCTCGCGTGCCGGCAAGGCGGCGCAAGCCGCGCTGGTGCAGGAGCGCACCCTGGTCGGGCTCGATGCCAGACTGCCGCAGGCGCAGCAGGTACGCACCATGGCGCACCTGCTGGGCGCCGAAAGCGCGCATGCCCTGCAGGACCGGGCGGCGCGCGATGCGCATCTGCAGCACGCGCTCAACGAGAGCGTGGAACGCGCCGGGCTGCTCAGCCCCGAAACGCGCGAAGGCGTTCAGCTGCGCGCCGCCCATTGGGCGCTGCAGGACCGCGACGCGCCCACGGCGCTGGCGCGCCTGAAGGAACTGCCGCATGGCGCGCAGCGGCGCACGCTGGCATTGCGGCTGCGCCTGAAGGCCGCGCGCCTGGACCGGCGCACCCTGGAGGCGCTGGAGACCGCGCGCCTGCTGGCCAAGCACCGGGCTTTTTCACCCACCGCGGCGCACAGCATCATCCGCGGCCTGGCCACCGATCTGCTGTCGGAAGCGCATGACGCGAGCCAGCTGCTGCGCGCCTGGGCCGAACTCGAAGTCGAAGAACGCGAGATGCCCGAGGTGGCCATTCACGCGGCGCAGCGCCAAGTGGTGTTGCGTGGCGATCTGGGCATGGCGCGCAATTGGCTGCTGCCGGTGTGGGAGCGCATGGTGGCCGATCCGCGCGGCTTGGGCGACGGCCTGCGCGTCAAACTGGCGCGCGTGCTGGAGGCCGGCCTCGACTCGGTCGATGCCGACTGGCTGGCCCGCATCGAGGCCGCCCAGCGCAACAACCCGCGCGACCCCAATCTGCAGTACCTGGCCGGCATGGCCTGCATGAAGCGCCAGCTCTGGGGCAAGGCGCAGCAACTGCTGACCCAGGCCGGCCTCGGCCTGCAGGACGTTGGCCTACATCGCCAGGCCTGGCAGACGCTGGCACGGCTGGCGGAAGAGCGCGGCGACAAGGAGCAGGCCGCCGCTGCCTGGAAGCGCGCCGCCGAAGCCGGCCTCTCCTCGTAGGACTGCACCGCCTCTTCGCCCCAAATCCCAGCCATTAGGGATAGCTCAGAAGTAAGCTGGCCTTCTGAATTCTTTGGTTGTACATTTGCGTAACTGATTGCAAAAGTATTAATGCTTTTGCTGGCTACGGAGGTGGCATTGAAGTCCTTGTACCTACATGGCGCGTGCTTGCTGTGCGTTGGGGCGTTGCTCCAGGGATGCGCTGTCGTCCCGGGTTTCGACTCGGTACGCAACGAAAAATCGACGGCGCTGCCCGGCGCCGGTTCAGACGTGCCTCCCGACGGCGCCATTACGCCCATCACGCCGGCGCTGATCGCGCAGATGCGTTCGGAAGAGGTCAGGCCCATCGGCCCGGAGATCCAGGCCTTGCTGGGTGCGCCGGAGATCTACCGGATCGGCGTTGGCGACACCATTGGCATCTACGTCTACGACCACCCCGAGCTGGTGTTCAGCCAGACGCCCGCCACAACGGTGGCCGACCCGGCCAGCGTCTCGCCGGCGCCGGGTTTCATGGTGTCCAGCAGTGGAATCCTGAGCTTTCCTTACGCCGGCCCGATTCGTGCCGTCGGCATGACCCTCCAGGAGCTCACCGACACGCTGACGCAGCGCCTGGGCCGGGTCTTCAGGAACCCGCAGATCCAGGTGCGCGTGGAGGCCTTCCGCAGCAAGCGCGCCTATGTGGAAGGCGAAGTGCGCGTGCCGGGCCTGCAGGTCATCACCGATATTCCCATGACCTTGCCGGAGGCCATCAACCGTGCGGGCGGCATCGCGCCGAGCGGCGACCGCTCCTACGTCACGCTCACGCGCAAGGGCGTCACCACCTCGATCGATCTGATGCGGCTGGCGGAAGCCGGCGTCGATCCGTCGCGCATTCCGCTGCAAAACGGCGACATCGTCTTTGTGCGCAATCGCGATGAGCGCAAGGTCGTCGTGATGGGCGAAGTGGTCACGCCGCAGGCCATGCTGATGCGCAACGGCCGCCTGAGCCTCAACGACGCCCTCAGCGAGGCGGGCGGTGCCAATCTGAACACCTCCAATCCGCGGCAGATCTACGTGGTCCGCAACCAGCCGCAGGGCGGCTACACCATCTACCACCTGGACGCCGCGAGTGCGACCGCCTTGGCCATGGCTGACGGCTTTCCGCTCAAGCCCAAGGACGTGGTTTTCGTCGACCCGGTCCCGCTGGTGATGTGGAACCGGGTGGTCAACCTGATCATTCCTTCGAGCACCGCGTATACGTCGGTGGTCAACGCCCGGTGACGAGCCAGACATGACATCCAAACTGCCTCATTCGGGACTCGGGCCGGTGGCCTCCGGTTCGATCGCGGCCGACGCGGCCCCGCAGGGCGATGTCGATCTGGGCCGCTACCTGGACGCATTGATCCTCAACAAGTGGCTGATCGCAACCATTGCTGTGGTGGTGACGGCCTTGGGCGTGCTGTACGCACTGCTGCAGCGCCCGGTCTACGAAGCGAACCTGGTGGTGCAGGTCGAGGACTCCGAAGGTGCCTCCAGGAACGTGCTGGGCGAAGCCAGCACGCTGTTCGACCTGAAGACGCCGGCCACCGCCGAGATGGAAATCATCCGCTCGCGTTCGGTGATCGGCGAAGCCGTGGACGCCACCCGGCTGTACATCGACGCGGTGCCGCGCTACGCACCCTATGTCGGCGGCTGGCTGGCGCGCCGCGCCACCGAGCTGTCGGAGCCCGGCTTCCTGGGCATGTCCGGCTACGTGACCGGCACCGAGCGCATTTCGGTGCCGCGCTTCGAGCTTCCGCCGCCGCTGGAAGGCGCGCAGTTCATCGTGACCGCGCAGGGTGAAGGCCGGTACACCTTGCGCAGCGCGCGCCTGGCAGAACCGCTCACGGGCCAGGTCGGCAGAGTGCTCAAGGCCGAAACGCCAGACGGGCCGCTCGAGCTTCTGATCGATGATTTGCGGGGCAAGCCGAGGGCGGAGTACCACGTCACGCGCGTGTCGCGGCAGGCCACCATCGCGAATCTGCAATCGGGCCTGTCGCTGGTCGAGCGCGGCAAGCAGTCCGGCATCATCAACGTGAACCTGCAAAGCGCCAATGCCTCGCAGTTGGTCAAGGTGCTCAATGCCATCGGCGCGCAATACGTGCGCCAGAACGTCGAGCGGCGCGCCGCCGAGGCCCAGAAGGCGCTGGGCTTCCTGGACGTGCAGCTGCCGGCCTTCAAGCGCCAGTTGGAGCAGTCCGAAGAGGTCTACAACCGCTATCGCAACCAGAAGGGCACCGTGTCCTTTACCGAGGAAGCGACGCTGGCGCTGGGACAGGCGGTCGACCGGCAGACCAAGCTCTTGGACGCGCAGCAACGCCGTACCGAACTGGAGGCGCGCTTCACCTCGGCGCATCCGGCGGTGCAGACGCTCGACGCCCAGATCGCATCCCTCAAGAGCAACCTGGGCGAGATCACGACGCGCATCAAGGCCTTGCCCGCCGCGCAGCAGGAAGCAGTGCGGATGGAGCGCGACGTCAAGGTCAACACCGAGCTCTATCAGTCCCTCTTGAACAACGCCATGCAGCTGCGCCTGGTCAAGGAAGGGAAGGTGGGCAATGTGCGCGTGCTCGACCAGGCCGTGGAGCCGCAGCTGCCGATCAAGCCGCAGCGCAAAGTCATCGTCTCCGCGGCCCTGGCGTTGGGCTTGTTCCTCGGCGTGGTGGCCGCGCTGGTGCGCAACATGCTGGTCGAGCAGCGCATCCGCGATCCGCACGAGGTCGAATCGAACACTGGCCTGGCCGTGTTCTCCACCATTCCGATCAGTGCGCAGCAGAACGCGATCGCACAGCGCCGCCTGACCGGCGCCACCGGGGTGCGCCTGCTGGCCATCGAGCACCCGGACGATCCCACGGTCGAAAGCATGCGCAGCCTGCGCACTGCCATGCAGTTCGCCATGCTCGAGGCGCCCAGCAACCGCGTGTTGATCACCGGCGCGACGCCGGGGGTGGGCAAGAGCTTTGTCACCGCCAATTTCGCTGCGCTGCTGGCCGCGTCCGGCAAGAAGACGCTCATGATCGACGCCGATCTGCGGCGCGGACACCTGCATCAGTACCTCGGGCTGCAGCGCCATGGCGGCTTGTCCGAGCTGATCGCCGGCAGCTTGACGGTGCAGCAGACGGTGCACCGGCAGGTGGTGCCCAACCTCGACTTCCTGGCCACCGGGCAGCTGCCGCCGAACCCGGCGGAACTGCTGACCTCCGATTCCTTCACCAACACCATGCAGCGCCTGTCGGAGCAGTACGACTTCGTCGTGATCGACACGCCGCCTGTGCTGGTGGCTTCCGATACCTCGTCGATCGCAGTGCATGCCGGCACCGTGCTGCTGGTGGCGCGGGCCGATCTTTCGACCATGGGCGAACTCAGGGAAGCCACGCGCCGCCTCTCGCTGGGCGGCAAGACGGCTGCCGGCGTGCTGCTCAATGGGATCGATACCAAACGCCGCTCGTACGGCAGCTACGGCCGCTATCGCCAGACCAGCTACAACTACGAGAGCATCCTGCCCGAGAACCAGTAGGTATCCGGCGCGGCAGGTGGTGCCTATCGCCGGCCGCCGGCGATGCAATCCTGCAGGGCTTGCTCGAAGTGACTCAAGACGGCATCACGCGCAAGCTTCTCCTCTGCCCACGCGCGTGCGCGGCGCCCCAGCGTCTGGCGCAAGTCTGGTTGCGCCGCCAGCGATTCGACGGCGGCTGCAAAGGAAGCGGCATCGTCGGGGACCGCCAGCATTCCGCAGTTCGCCACCACCTGTCCTAGTTCGGTGTCAGGCCGCGCACCAGCGACCACCGGCCGGCCGCTGCTGAGCATGCCGGTGAGCTTGGAGGGCATCACCAGGTCTGCGGCATCGGCGCGCTGCGGCAGCAGGTGGATGTCGGCCAGGCCGAGCAGTTCGGGTAGGCGCTCTGCCGGCTGCAGATCCAGAAAGCGCACATTGGACAGGCCCGCGCAGCCTTGCACCAGCGCTTCGCGCCCGACGCCGTCGCCGCAGTAGACGAACTGGATCGAGGACTGGTGGCGCAGCAAGGCAGCCGCCTCGGCCAGCACTTCCAGGCCCTGCTTTGCGCCCATGTTGCCGGAATAGAGCGCCACCACCGCATCCTGGGCGATGCCAAGCTGCTCGCGGTAGCTGCTGGCCTGCGTCCAGGGTCGTACCGCGGATACGTCGACCCAGTTGGGCAGATGCGCGAGCCGCGCGCCGTCCACCCCCTTGCTGCGCGCCCGATCGAGCATGCGTTGGGAGATCGTCGAGACCCGGTCGAAACGGCGCAGCAGCCAGCTTTCGGCCCAGGTGACGCAGGCACGCAGCCGGCCGCCCTTGAGCAGGCCCAGTTCGAAGGCGGCGTCGACTTCGTAGTCCTGGATGTGAAGCCAGGCTTTGGCGCCGGCGAGCCGCGCCAGCGCCAACGCTCCGGGCGTGCAGGCAAAGGCCGGCACCACCACCCACACGAGATCCGGCCGCCAACGCCACTGGCCGAACAGGGAGGGCAGGCTGGTGAGCGCGAAGCTGCCCAAATGAAGCAGGCGGCGCAAGCCGGTGGGTTTGCGCGGCACCCACAGCGGCGCACGCAGCACCTCGACCCCGTGCCACTGCTCGCGCGTGTAGCGCTTCGCGCTGTAGCCCTGCCACACGGCCCAGGCGGGGTAGTAGGGTGGCGCCGTGACGACGCGCACCTCATGACCCTTGGCCGCCAGCCACTGCGCCATCTCGCCGGTGTACTTGCCGATGCCGGTCATTTCGGGCGCGAAGTTGATGCCGTAGAGCAGCAGCTTCATGCGGCCGGCCGGCGCCCGGCCTGCTGCCAGGTTGGTGTGCTGTTCAGCCCCTGCCCCCGGCGCGGCGAGCGCCTGCCGTTGTATGTCAGACATGGGCGCCGCGACTGTCCATGCGCTCGAGCAAGGGGGCCGACTGCTCCTCCTGCACGATGTGAAGCAATGCCTGCGCCACCTGATCCATTCTGAAGTGCCGGTCGAAGCAGTGGCGCGCCGCTTCGCGCCGTGCATCCCATTGCGACGACGAAGATTCGGCGAGCCAACGCGCCAGCAGCTGCACGCTGCCGTCCAGCGTGTCGTCCGCCACGATGCCGGCTTGGGCAGTTTCGATTTCGCGCCAGATGTTGACCTTGTCGCTGACCAGCACCGGGCAGTGGCAAGCCAGGGCCTCGACCACCGCAATGCCGAAGTTCTCCTGGTGCGAGGGCAGGCAAAAGGCTTCGGCAGCGCGAAACGCTCCCCATTTGAGCGGGCCTGCGAGCATGCCGGTCCAGCAGATCCTCGGTGCGACGCCGAGCCGCTCGGCGACCTCTTGCAGCGCGGCACGCCAGTTAGACGGATCGGGGCCCGCCATGACCAGATGCACATCGGGCGCTTCCCTGCAGACCTTGGCGAAGGCCTCGATCAGCAGATCGCAGCCCTTCTTGGAATGGATGCGGCCGAGGAACAGCAGCAGCCGCTTGCCGCGCAGCTGCGGGAAGGCGGCCAGGAATGCCTCCTTCGATGCAATGGGGTCATCCGTCGGCGGCGCCGTGCCGAAGAAGACGATTGCCTCCTTGCAGCGGTAGAGCCAAAAGGTCTGGCGCGCCAGCAGCCGTTCTTCCTCGCATGTGAAGAGCACGCGGCGGGCATCGCGCAGCACGCGGTACTCGGCCCATGGCCAATAGAGCCACTTCTTGAGGTGCTTGAAGGGATAGCGGCGCTTGAACCAGGGATCGAGCATGCCGTGCGGAAAGACGAAGTAGGGCGTGGTCGAAGAGCCCGCCAGCGCGCGCCAGGTCGCCAGGCCGATGTATTGCCACAGGCCATTGACGATCACCGCGTCGAAGCGGCCTGCGTTGGCTCGCAGCCAAGGCAGAAGCCGGGGGCTGTAGCCGAAGCGTCCTTTTCCAGGGCCCAGGGCATACAGCGGGGCGGCGAAGTCCTGTGCCCACGGTGCATCGGGCGCGTCGATCGACGCGAATTCGCCGGCATGGCCCTGCGCGACCAAGGCTCGGTGCAACTGGGCCGCACCTTCGATGGGACCGCCGCCCGCCGGGTCGACCGAGTTGATGAGGTGGAGAAACTTCATGCGCGAGACTTCAGCCAAACAGTCGCAGCCTCGGATAGCGCTGACTGAGCAAGCCCAGGGCCAGAAAGATGCCAAGCAAGCCATTTGCGCTGAGCTGGCCGATGGCCGGCCAGCTCACCAGGGCCAGCGCTATCGCGGCCCAGACCAGGCTCGGGAATACAGCCTGCGTCTTCAGCGAAAGCAGCAGAGCCCGAGCGAGGCCGCCAACGATGACGGCAAACTTGAGCAACACGAACAAGACACCCAGCAAACCGCCTTCGAGCAGCGTGCGCGCGGCCTCCGTCTCGCCGTACACGAAGATGGTGCGGCTGCTGAACTGTACGTATTGCGCCAGGTTGGAACCGATGCCGATGCCGGCCCCGAGCCAGTTCATCTTGTCGGCAAGGTCAGCCTCGCCCAGGAAGATGGACGTGATGCGTTCCAGCAGGTCTTCGTTCTGGGCAGCGACTTCGAAGCGCTCTTGCGTCGCCTCGATCGCGCCTTGGAAGACAAACGCCAGGATGGCCACCGTCAGCGCGACAAAAAAGGCCGCCAACAGGGCCCAGCCCTTGCGGCGCAGCGGCGCGAAGAGCAGGTTCCCGAGCAGGAAAAGCACCAGCATGGCACCGATGTAGATGACCGAGGCGCGCGCGCCGCTGACCAGGCTGCAGGTGACGAGGGCGCCAAACACGATCAGTGCCACAAGCATGTGCACCGGGTTGCGCTTGCGGGCCTCGAATGCGCCAAGCGCGAAGGGCGCACACAGGCCGACAAAGATCGTGAAACCGGAGGTGAAGCTGAACGTGCCGGTGGTTCGAACGACGCCGGCGATCACGACGAAGATGTCCGCCTCGTCGATGTCGAGCGACCGGTTCACGAAGGCGCCCGGCGGCGAAAAGTGCTGAAGCACGGCCAGCGGCGCCATCAGCACCAGCGTGGCCAGAAGAACGCGCAATGCAGTGACGTAGTCGCGCTCGCTCATGCCGACCGCGGCCGCCAGCGCGAACCACAGGTAAAGCAGCCAAAAGCGCAGCCCGATCGTCAGCACCGCGAAATTGCTCTCGCCCAATACCAGTTGGAGCAAGCCCCAGCCGATCACGCAGCAGGACCAGGCCAGCATCAGCAAGGCCAGCTGAGGATGGCGTGCGAAGTGCCCGTGCGTGAAGGCGCGCCCGACGGTGTATGCCGCGAGCAGGTCGCGCAGCAGGATCAGCGGCAAGGTGCTTGACTCGGCCACCCACTTGCGGATTGCGCCTTCGAAGATGACGATCAGCATGACCGAGATGAACAAGCGGCCGGTGACGGACAGCCGCACCTTGGCTGCGCTGGCCGCGGGGCGGGCGAGGGCAGCGGCGCCGGGCGCCATGGTGCGCGGTGGTGTGGAAGGATTCATGCTGATTCGGCCATCAGGGCCCTGAAGGCCTGGGCATGCGCTTGGACGCAATGCGGTTGGTACCAGGCGAGTGCGGCGGCACCCAGCGTCGCGGGATCCGCCGTTCCGTTCTCGAGCGCGTCAAGGCCGGCCGCGTAGTGCACGTTGGGCTGCAGGCCGTCGTGCGGCTGGTAGATGTCGGCCAGCAGCACGGTGCACACGCCATGGGCGCAATAGGCGGCGAACACGCCGCTCTTGGCCACGAGGTGCGGTGGATAGCACAGCAGGCCGAACCTGGCCTGCGCGAGGTACTCGCTGACCTGGTCCGCCGGCAGACTGCCATGCGCGCGGATGCGGCCGGATTCGCGCAGCCTGTCGTAGTCGGAAGTCTCGATCGGCGGGCCGATGTCATGAACGCTCAGGCCTTGCTCCAGGATCCAGCGCCAGAAGTCCGGGCCGAGACGGCGGTAGGTGTTCGAGCGAATCGCCGAGCCGCCGAAGATCACGACCTTGTCGGCGCGCGGGCCGGGCTGGGGCGATGGCTCCCCGACGTTCGAATAGACGGGCAGCACCCGATGCGGCGCCGGCGTGCAGTTCGTGCGCAGCCATTGCGCGGCCGAGTCGCAGTTGGTCAGCCAGTAGGTGGCGAGGTTGCCGAGGTCGGCCGCAATGCGCCGCTGCGTGGGGCCCAGCCAGAACGCAGAGCGCCAAGGAGGCTCCGTCGCGAACAGCTCATGGAAGAAGATGCCGATCCTGGATCCGCCTGCGCGCAGCTGGGCGAGCCGTTCGACCATCCAGCTGGGAATGCCGCGCGGGTGGTAGCCGTAGCCGCTGAAGTTCAGCACGATGTCGCCGCCGCCGTAGTCCGCCAGCGGCGTTTGCTCCGTGGGTGCCAGGAGGCGGCTCGGGATGTGCCGGCTCATGATCTCGGCGTAGTCGCGCACGCCTCCGGTGCCGGGGGGAATCAGGGTGACGAGCTCGGAAGGCATGGTTCGTGGCACAGGCACCGGGGCGCTCGCGCCCATGGGCGCGGCGCGGGGGTGGCGCGGCTCAGGCCGTGGCAACGGCTTCAGGTTCGCGCGCCTGTTGAGCCAGAAAGTCGACGTATGCACGCGCAAGGCCCTCGCGCAATGGGGTGCTCGCCTTCCAGCCGAGGCGGTTCAGCAGCGACACGTCAAGCAGCTTGCGTGGCGTGCCGTCGGGCTTGCTGGTGTCGTACTTGAGCCCGCCGCGGTAGCCGACGGCTTCGGCCACCAAGGTTGCAAGTTCTCCAATGGACAGGTCTTCGCCGGTGCCGACGTTGATGTGGCTTTCCATCGCCTGGGTGTTCTCCACATAGACCTGCTGGGGCAGGCCCATGGTGTGCAGGCAGGCTTCGGCCATGTCGTCGACATAGAGAAATTCGCGCTTGGCGCGGCCGGTTCCCCAGATCGTCACGAAGGGCGCATTCGACATCTTGGCTTCGTGGAAGCGCCGGATCATGGCGGGCACCACGTGGCTGTTTTCCGGGTGGTAGTTGTCGCCGGGACCGTAGAGATTGGTCGGCATGACGCTCCGGTAGTCGGTGCCGTACTGGCGGTTGTAGCTTTCGCACAGCTTGATGCCGGCAATCTTGGCGATCGCGTAGGGCTCGTTGGTAGGTTCCAGCTTGCCCATCAGCAGTGCAGTTTCGGTCATGGGCTGAGGCGCCAGCCGCGGATAGATGCAGCTGGATCCCAGGAAGAGCAGGCGCCGCACGCCGCTGCGCCAGGCTTCGTGGATCACGTTGTTCTGCACCATGAGATTGGAGTAGATGAACTCCGCCGGATAGGTGCTGTTGGCGTGGATGCCGCCGACGCGGGCCGCTGCCATGTAGACCTCGTCCGGCTGCTCCTTGGCAAAGAAGGCGCGCACCTGGCCCTGATCGGTGAGGTCCAGCTCGGCGTGGGTACGGGTGATGATCGACCGCGCACCCTGGCGTTGCAGGCAGCGAACGATCGCGCTACCCACCATTCCCTTGTGACCCGCGACGAAAATTCGTTTCTGTGTGCCGTTCATGGTGGATTGCTGCAAGGCCAGCTATCTGGGTGTTGGGTTCAGGCGATCAACCGCTGCGCTGCCGCCTGCGTTGAATCCGGCTCGCTGCCTTCCTCGAAGCGAACAACGTCGTCCTCGCCGAGATAGCCGCCGGTCTGTACCTCGATGATCTCGAGCACCGTCTTGCCCGGGTTGCCGAGCTGGTAGACGGTGCCCGGTGGGATATAGATGGATTCGTTCTCCCGCACCAGCGTCGCCGTCCCGTCGCACAGCACCTGCGCCGCACCCTTGACGACCACCCAATGCTCTGCCCGGTGGTGGTGCATGCGCAACGCCAGCTTGGCGCCTGGCTTGACCGTGAGGCGCTTGACGGCGAAGCGTTCGCCGTCATCGACACTGTCGTAGGCGCCCCAGGGCCGAGGGACCCGCCGATGGCGCGTCGCCTGGCTGCGTCCGCGCGTCGTCAGCAGGCTGACCGCGTCCTTGACCTGCTCCGCGTTGTCGCTGTGGGCTACCAGCAGCGCATCGGGCGTGTCGACGATGAGCAGGTCACGCGTTCCGAGTGCCACCACGGGCCGGGTGGGTGCGTGAATGAATGTGCGGGTCGCGTCGATGGCGAAGCCGTTTCCGCTGATGCGGTTGTGCTGCTCGTCGCAGGGATGCAGGGCCGCCACCGCGTTCCAGCTGCCGACGTCGCTCCAGACGCCTTCGAAGGGCACCACGGCCACCTGTTCCGACTTCTCCAGCACCGCGTAGTCGATGCTCTGGCTGCGGCAGGATTCGAAGGCGGCGCGGTCCATGCGGATGAAGTCGCCGTCGCGCGTCGGCCGTGCGGTGGCGCGCCTGCAGCTTTCCAGGATGTCTGGCGCGTGCTGCGCGAGCGCCGACAGCAGCACCTGCGCCTGGACCAGAAAGATGCCGGCATTCCAGAAGTGACCGCCGGCCAGGATCATCTGGGCGGCGCGATCGGCAGCAGGCTTTTCGAGAAAGGCGTCGACGCGGCGGGCACCCTGCTCACCGGCGCTTCCTTCGAGCGGGGCACCCTGACGGATGTAGCCGTAGCCTGCGCTCGGAAAGGTGGGCACCACGCCGAAGGTCACGATGTAGCCGGCCTGCGCCGCCGCCACGCCGCTGCGCACGGTGGCTGCCAGCTTGTCAGGGTCGGGAATGTGATGGTCGGCGGGCGCAAACAGCAGCAGTTGCCCGGGCTCGGCCAGCAAGGCGGCCGCGGCCATCGCTGCCGCCGTGTTGCGTGCGCTCGGTTCGAGCAACTGGGAACCGCCGACTCCCGCCGCCTGCGTGGTCTCCTGGACCAGAAAGCGATGTTCTTCGGCCGCCACGCACATCACATCGGTACTGAGCAGGCGCAGGCGCTCCAACGTCAGTTGTAGGAGGCTCTTGTCGCCGAGAAGTGGCGCGAACTGCTTGGGCAGCGTCTTGCGCGACAGCGGCCACAAGCGGGTACCACTGCCACCGCACAGAACGATGGGCAGGATCCGGCTCATCGCGAGCCATCCCCGGTGCAGACCACCACGACGGTCTTGAGCAGGATCTTGACGTCGAGCCACAGCGACCAGTTGTTCACGTAGTGGGCGTCGAGCTCGACCCGCCTGGCGTAGGGCAGGCGGTTGCGCCCGCTGACCTGCCAAAGGCCGGTGATGCCAGGGCGCATGGCACAGTAGTGCTCCCAGTCGCGTCCATACAGCGTGCGCTGGCGCTCCATGCAGGGACGCGGACCGACCAGGCTCATGTCGCCCTTGAGCACGTTCCAGAACTGGGGCAGTTCGTCCAGGCTGAGCTTGCGGATCCACTGGCCGGTCGAGGTGACGCGCGGGTCTTTTTCCAGCTTCTGGAAGGTGTCCCATTCGGTGCGCGCCATGTCGTTCTGGCTCAGGAACTGGTCCAGCACGGTGTCGGAGTCATGCACCATCGAACGGAACTTGTAGAAGCGGAAACGCCGGCCGCCTTCACCCAGGCGAACCTGGCCGAAATGAACGGGGCTGCCCATGCTGACGCGCACGCACAGGGCAACCAGGAGATAGAAGGGGCCGCACACCAGGAAGAACAGCAGCGCGCCCAGGATGTCCATCGCGCGCTTGGCAATGCGTTCCAGAAGACTCATCCGGCGCGGCAGGACCGTCGCGACGTAAGACGATGAACTTCCCCCTCCCCCGGGAGACAGTTGTCGGTCCAAATGACCGTGGGCGCTGGAATCAGGTCGAAACATGCAAATCCTCGAATCAGGTGCAGCAGCGAGCCAGGTTGACGGCGGGCGGGCAGTGTAACGCTTTAATACTATTCGCAAGAATTTGAACACATTCGACTGACATTGTCCTGTCCTCAAAAGAGGTACGCCATACGGCGAATGTGAGCTCGTGGCGTTGCGCGGAACCCGTCTTCTTTTTGATGCTGCGTTGCAGCAGAAGATTACTTGCGTGTAATACCTTAGTTTTTATCACGAGTAACACGACAACTGTGAAATTTGTGGTGTGTGTGCACCAACTACGAATCCTGTGGTAACCGGATGCGTCTCGCGTTTCATGTCGCGGGCGGGCATGCCGGCGCATGGGGCAATGAAAAAGGGCGACCAGGAAAAATCCTGGTCGCCCTCGTTCAGGGGATTGCCTGGCGGCAACTGCCGCCGGTTCAGTCAGCTCACGCGCGGGTTGCTTGCCGATGCGCCATCCTCGAAGGGGAGCACCACCTGGGCCAGGTCGCGCCGCGTTTCCACCAGGATCAGCGGACCGTCGTCCAGTTGAACGGCGGCCGGGCGTTCGCGCGGCACATGGACCGGCTTGGGTTCGGCCGCAATGGTGGCTTGCACCCGGGCCACGCGCTCCGCGTCCGAATTCACCCAGTGCAGGCCCGAGCCTTCGGCGATCTGCGCCAGATGCGCCAAGGGAAGCTCGAATGGCGTCACTTTCGGCATGACACGCGCCATTTCGGACGGCACCTCGATCGGCTGCGCCAGGGGCGCAGCACGCAGTTCCAGCGAAGGTGGCGACGCCGATTCAGATGCGGCACGCACGATCGGCATGGCGGGCTGCGCCGGCACGCTCTCTTCGACGGCGACGGGCGATTCCTGGCGGGCCTCGTCACTCTCGCGCGGCGCGCGTTCGCGCCGGTCGCGGCCATAGCGGTCGCGCGAACGCTGGCGGCGCTCCTCGTTGTCGCCGCGCACGGCCTCGGCAGCCTGGCCGGCTTCGGCATCCGGCCGGGGCTCGGCGTGTGCGGCATCCGCATTGGCCGACTCGGCCTCGACGCGGCGCTCACCGCGCTCGCTACGGTCACCGCGCTCGCGGCGCTCGCCACGGCCGCGCTGCGGCCGATCGCTGCTGGCCGCGGCCCCTTCGCCAAGCAGACGTTCCGGCGCGGCCATCTGGGCTTCGTTCAGTTCCTCTTGTGCACTGTCCACGGCGGGGATGGCGCGCGCCTCGTCGCGACGCTCACCACGGTCGCCGCGGCCACCGCGGCGCTCACCGTCGCGAGCCTCGCGGCCTTCGCGTGGTGCGCGGGCCTCGCGTGGCTCACGAGCTTCACGCGGCTCGCGCGGCTCACGTACCTCACGAGTGTCTCGGCTGGCCTGCTCGCGCACTGTCGAGTCGCCGCGCGACTCTGAGCGGCCGTCGCGGCGCTGTTCGCCGCCGCGTCCACTGCGGCGCTCGCCTTCGCGTGCGGTACGGCCTTCGCCATCACGGCCGCCGCGGCGCTCGCCATCGCGTCCACCACGGCGTTCACCGGCACGGGCTTCGCCGTCGCGGCCAGGGCGGCCATCACGGCGTGCGGGCTTGGCTTCTGCGGGTGCGGCCGCCTGTGCCGGTGTGGGCTTCGCGGCCGGCGCCGAGCCGCCGCCGAACAGGCCCTTGAGCCAGCTGATGAAGCGGCTCTCGGCCGGCGCGCGTGCAGCAGGAGTCGCTACCGGTGCGTGAGCCGCCGCGGGCGCGCGCGGCGCGGCCGGAGCACGTGCCGATTCCGGCTTGGGCATGGCGATCGGCGCTGGTGCGTCGGGCAGCACGCCCTTGATCACCGGCGTCTGCTTGTTGGTCGGCTCTTGCGAGCGGCGCGTGACCGACGTCGGATCTTCGATCTCGTCGGCCATCTTGTAGCTGGCTTCGATGTGGTCCAGGCGCGGATCGTCGTGCTTCAGGCGTTCGAGCTTGTAGTTGGGCGTTTCCAGCGTCTTGTTGGGCACCATCAGCACGGTGACGCGCTGCTTGAGCTCGATCTTGGCGATCTCGGGGCGCTTTTCGTTCAGCAGGAAGGAGGCCACTTCGACCGGCACTTGCACGTGCACGGCCGCCGTGTTGTCCTTCATCGACTCTTCCTGAATGATGCGCAGGATCTGCAGCGCGCTCGATTCGGTGTCGCGGATATGGCCCGAGCCACCGCAGCGCGGGCAGGGGATGGAAGCGCCTTCGCTCAGCGCGGGCTTCAGGCGCTGGCGGCTCATTTCCATCAGGCCGAACTTGCTGATCGAGCCGAACTGCACGCGGGCGCGGTCCTGGCGTAGCGCGTCGCGCAGGCGGCTCTCGACTTCGCGACGGTTCTTCGACTCGTCCATGTCGATGAAGTCGATGACGATCAGGCCGCCGAGGTCGCGCAGGCGCATCTGGCGGGCCACTTCGTCGGCGGCCTCCAGGTTGGTGCGGGTGGCGGTCTCTTCGATGTCGCCGCCCTTGATGGCGCGCGCCGAGTTCACGTCCACCGACACCAGCGCTTCGGTGTGGTCGATCACGATGGCGCCGCCCGAGGGCAACTGCACGGTGCGGGCGTAGGCCGACTCGATCTGGTGCTCGATCTGGAAGCGGCTGAACAGGGCTGCATCGTCGCGGTAGCGCTTCACACGGCCGGCATGCTCGGGCATGACGTGCGCCATGAACTGCTGGGCCTGCTCGTAGATGTCGTCGGTGTCGATCAGGATGTCGCCGATGTCGTGGTTGAAGTAATCACGAATGGCGCGGATGACGAGGCTGGATTCCTGGTAGATCAGGAAGGCGCCCTTGCCGCCCTTGGCCGCGCCGTCGATGGCGCCCCACAGCTTGAGCAGGTAGTTCAGGTCCCATTGCAGCTCGGGCGCGCTGCGGCCGATGCCGGCAGTGCGCGCGATGATGCTCATGCCCTTGGGGTACTCGAGCTGGTCCATCGCCTCTTTGAGCTCGGCCCGGTCGTCGCCCTCGATGCGGCGGCTGACGCCACCGCCGCGCGGGTTGTTGGGCATCAGCACGACATAGCGGCCAGCCAGCGAGATGAAGGTGGTGAGGGCCGCGCCCTTGTTGCCACGCTCCTCTTTTTCAACCTGGACGACCAGTTCCTGGCCTTCCCGGATGGCTTCGTTGATGCGCGCCGAGTTGGCCGACACGCCTTCCGCAAAGTACTGCCTGGAGATTTCCTTGAACGGCAGGAAGCCGTGGCGGTCTTCGCCGTAGTCGACGAAGCAGGCTTCCAGCGAAGGCTCGACGCGGGTGACGACGGCCTTGTAGATGTTGCCCTTGCGCTGTTCGCGCCCTTCGATTTCGATTTCATAGTCGAGGAGCTTTTGTCCATCGACGATGGCCAGGCGGCGTTCTTCGGCCTGCGTGGCATTGATCAGCATCCGCTTCATGATGCGTTGTCCTTGTTTCTATCGCTCTACATGCCCATGACGGGCCAACGATGCACGGACGACCGCTCGCGAAACGACGGGATTGCCGCTGGACTCCGATTGCGTGGCAGCTGGGGCGCGCGTGAACGTGCCGTCTGCCCGAGCGCTAGCTCGTCAGTCGGAGTGGGGGCGCGTGGATGGGGGCGAGCCCGATGTGATGCCGATGCGCCGTCTGTGGGACGGCTGGGAACGCAACGTTGGTGACGCGTTCCGCGGCAAATTCAATGGCCAGCGCAACCGGCTTTAGCCAGTGCAGGACCATTTGAATCAGCAACATCAGCACAAGAGTCTCGCTTCGATCCGCCGGCAGGTGTTTGGTCTGCCGGCTGGGAATTCCGTTTTCGTGTTTCGTGGGCGTCGGCTTGACTTGTGCAGTGTTTCTGCCACTTTGCGCTGGGGCGCGGGGTTTGCAGAAAGCGCTGCCAAAGCGGCATCGACCTCACAGCGCGGCTTCTCGGGTGCTCTAAACTTCTCGTCTAATCAAGCACTTACATGACCGCGCTGGTGAAAAACATTATAGGTGCGAAGCCGATGCCCCCGACATCGCAAGGCCGAGCCCCCGGTGAATCGGTCAAATTTCTGACGGTGGACGAGGAGTCTGCCGGCCAGCGGCTCGACAATTTCCTCTTTCGCCACCTCAAGGGCGTGCCCAAGACGCACGTCTATCGGATCATCCGTTCAGGCGAGGTGCGCGTGAACAAGGGCCGCGCCCAGGCCGAGACGCGGGTGGAAGATGGCGACGTGGTCCGGCTGCCGCCGATGCGTACGTCCGCGAGTTCGGCCCCGGACGTTGCGGCCAAGCCGGTCCCGGCGCGTGAATTCGCACTGCTGCATGAAGACGACGCCCTGATCGCCATCGACAAGCCGGCCGGCGTGGCGGTGCACGGCGGCAGCGGCGTGAGCTTCGGTGTGATCGAGCAGCTGCGCGCGGCCCGCCCGGCAGCCAAGTTCCTGGAACTGGTGCACCGGCTGGATCGGGAAACGTCCGGCATCTTGCTGGTGGCCAAGAAGCGCAGCGCCCTCACAAAGCTGCAGGATCAGTTCCGCGAACGCGAGACCGGCAAGACCTACCTGGCCCTGGTGCTGGGCGACTGGCCAGCCAACAAGAAGGTGCTCGACGCGCCGCTGGCCCGCTACCTGCTGCCGGGTGCCGATGGAGCGGCCGGGGAGGGCGAACGCCGGGTGCGGGTGGTGGCCAAGGATGATCCCGACGCCATGCGTGCCGTCACGCTGGTCAAGGTGCTGGCGCCTGTCGTGTTGCCGGGCGAAGCGCAGGCCATGACCTTGCTGGCGGTCACCATCAAGACCGGCCGTACCCACCAGATTCGCGTGCATCTGGCCTCGGCCGGCCATCCGATCGCCGGGGATGAAAAATACGGCGACTACACCCGCAACCGCCACTTGCAAAAGCTGGGGCTCAAGCGCATGTTCTTGCACGCGTGGCGGCTTCAGTTCAACCACCCGGCAGCGGGCGAGCGCATGGCGCTGCAGGCCGACCTGCCGCCGGACTTGGCCGACGTGCTGCCGCCAGCCGCCCGCGAACAGCTCTCCAAGATTCCATGACCGATTCCGCCACCTCCCGCCGCTTCGACCTGATCGCCTTCGACTGGGACGGCACGCTGTACGACTCCACGCGCCTCATCGTGCGCTGCATCCAGGCCGCCGTCGTTGATGTCGGTGGTGCCCGTCCCAGCGACCTCGATGCCGCCTGGGTCATCGGCCTGGGCCTGGGCGAGGCGCTGGCCCGCGCCGCGCCAGATGTGCCGCGGGAGAAGTATTCCGAGCTGGGCGCCCGTTACCGCCATCACTACATGCAGCACCACGATGACCTGGTGCTGTTCGAGGGCGTGCTGCCTTTGCTCGATGCCCTGCAGGGTCGCGGCCACAAGCTGGCCGTGGCCACCGGCAAATCGCGCGCCGGCCTCGATGCAGCGCTGGCCACCACCGCGCTGAATGGTCGCTTTCACGGCTCCCGAACGGCCGACGAGACCTTTGGCAAGCCGCATCCACGCATGCTGCTTGAACTGATGGAAGAGCAGGGCGTGGCGCCGGAGCGCACTTTGATGATCGGCGACACCACGCACGATCTCCAGTTGGCGCGCAACGCCGGTTGCGCCAGCGTGGCCGTGAGCTATGGGGCGCACCAGCCGGACACCTTCGAAGCGCTCAGCCCGCTGTTCGTGGCCCATTCGGTGGCCGGCCTGCAGACGTGGTTGCTGCAAAACGGTTGAAATTGCGGCGCGCAGCGCAAAGGCTTTTTCAATGACGGACGAACCCATTCCTCTTTGCAATTCGTCGGAGCTGGTCGAAGGCGGCCAGGCGGTCTCCTTCGACGTGGTGCACGCAGGCCAGAGCTGCCGCGCCTTCGCGGTCCGTTTCGAGGGCGTGGCGCATGCGTTTCTCAATCGCTGCAGTCACGTGGCGATGGAGCTGGACTACCAGCCGGACCGTTTTTTCGACGACACCGGCCAATGGCTGTTGTGCGCCACCCACGGGGCCGTCTATCGCCCTGATACCGGCGAATGCGCTGGCGGACCGTGCCGCGGCGGCCTGGTCAAGATTGCCCTGAGCGAACAGGGCGGCGTGGTGCGCTGGCATACTGACTGGAACCTGAAACCTCTGGTTTTCTGAGACCCTCATGACTGAACAATCCCGTACGGAACCCGAAGGTTTCGAACCCTTCCAACCGCCGCCTGGCACGGCACGCAGCGCCAGCGAGGCCTCTTCGCAAAAGAACTGGGAACGCGCCACGCTGGAGAAGCTGGCCTTTTCGGCGCTGCAGGAGCAGCGGGCCGCCCGGCGCTGGAAGACAGGCGTTCGCCTGGCCTGGCTTGCCTTCTTCGTCGCGCTGGCTTGGCTGGGCTTCTCGCGCGCGACGCCAACCGCGGTGAAGTCGAGCGCGCACACCGCCGTGGTCGAGGTCAAGGGCGAGATCGCCCAGGGGGCCGATGCCAGTGCCGAGTTCATCACCGCCGCCATGAAGGCTGCCTTCGAAGATGAAGGCGCCAAGGCGATCGTGCTCTTGATCAATTCGCCCGGCGGCAGTCCGGTGCAGGCAGGCATCGTGGCCGACGAGATCAAGCGCATGCGTGCCAAGTACAACAAGCCGGTGTACGCGGTGGTGGAGGAATCCTGCGCGTCGGCTGCCTACTACATCGCCGCGGCCGCCGACCAGATCTTCGTCGACAAGGCCAGCCTGGTGGGCAGCATCGGCGTGCTGATGGACGGCTTCGGCTTCACCGGCGTGATGGAAAAGGTCGGCGTCGAGCGCCGGCTGCTCACCTCCGGCGAAAACAAGGGCTTTCTCGATCCCTTCAGCCCCATCAGCGACGGGCAGCGCGCGCATGCGCAGCAGATGCTGGACCAGATCCACACCCAGTTCATCAACGTGGTGAAAGCCGGGCGCGGGGATCGCCTCAAGGTCCAGACCCCAGGCCTGTTCAGCGGCCTGTTCTGGACCGGCCAGCAGGCCGTCGACATCGGCCTGGCAGACCAGCTGGGCAGCGTCGACTTCGTGGCGCGCGAGGTGGTCAAGGCCGAGGAGCTGGTCGACTACACGCGCCACGAGAACGTGGCCGAGCGCCTGGCCAAACGCTTTGGCGCGGCCTTCGGCGATGCCGTGGTTCACGCCGCGGCGCGCGCCGTGCCCGCGGTGCGCTAAAGCGCAGCAGTCGTCAAGCGTCGTTCAGCGCCGGCTGCCGACGCGGCCGGCCGATAGAGCCAGCGCCGCAGCAAAGGCCACCACCAGGTACAGCGCGCTCGTCAGCGAGCTGACTTCGGCCAGAAAGCCGATGACCGGCGGTCCGGCCATGAAGCCCAGGTAAGCGGCGGCCGCCACCGCGGCGATTCCGCGCGCCGGCGCCATTCCCGGCACTTGCGCTGCCGCCGAGAACAGCACCGGAACGATGTTGGCAAAACCCACGCCGACGCCGGCGAAGCCCAACAGGGCAATCCAGGGCGTGGAGGTCAGCAGCACCAGCGCCATGGATGCGGCCGCCAGGCAGGCGCTGGCGCGCAGCAGCGAGGCGGATGCAAAGCGGGCGCGCAGGGCGTCGCCGCCGAAGCGCGCCGCCGCCATCGCGGCCGAGAAGCTGGCGTAGGCGAGTGCCGCCTGCTCTTGCGGGCTGCCCAGCTCCTGGTGCATGTACAGCACGCTCCAGTCGTAGATTGCGCCCTCGGCGATCAGTCCGAGCGCCGCCAGTGCGCCCAGAACCAGCAGCACGCCACGAGGGAGCTGAAAACCGGCCTCGGGTGATGGAGAGCGCGTCAGCTGGCCAGGCAGCATGAACGCCGCGGCCGTGCCGATGACCAGTGCATTGGCAATGGCCACGCAAGCCAGGTGCAGCGCCGGCGCGATGCCGGCAGCCAGTGCCGCGCTGCCGGTGGCCGCGCCGATCATGCCGCCCAGGCTGAACATGCCGTGCATGCTGCTCATCAGGTGCCCCTGCGATTGCGCTTCGAGCTGTGCGGCATCGGTGTTGATGGCCACGTCGAACACGCTGGTCATGACGCCGAACAGGGCGAGCAGCGCCAACAGCGCCGCATAGCCTGGCATGGCAACAAGAGCCGCCAGCAGCAATGCGTAGACCGTGCCGCAGGCGGCGGTGGTGCGGCGCGCGCCATGGCGCCCGATCCAGCGGCCGGCTTGCGTCAGGCCGAGCAGCGCGCCACCGCCGGCAGCCAGCATGGCCAGGCCCAGTTCGGCCTCGTTGATCCCGTAGTGCAGCTTGACGGTCGGGATGTGCACGCCCCAGGTCGCGAAGATGAAGCCGGAGCAGAAGAACTGAGCCCGCGTGGCCCAGCGTGCCGCGGCACCGGCGAGAAGCAGGGTGGCGCTCATCAAGGCTTTAGCGCCCGATGGCGAATACCGCGGGCAGCCGCTCCTGCTCTGCAGTCGGCTGGCCGCGCCAGGCCTTGACGGTCTGGCAGCGCACGCTGGCGCTCGGCAGGGTCAGGCCGCGCGCCACAGCGAGCCGGGTGTTGTGCTGCAGCGTTTGCGTCAGCGCCTGCATCAACACGGCGTTGCGATAGGGCGTCTCGATGAAGAGCTGGGTCTGGCCGCTGCGCAGCGCCAGGGCCTCCAGTTCGCGGATTCGGCGCGTGCGCTCTTCGGCGTCTTGCGGCAGGTAGCCCACGAAGGCGAAGTTCTGGCCGTTGAGTCCGCTGGCCGCCAACGCCAGCAGCAGCGATACCGGCCCGCTCAGCGGCGCCACCGCGAGCCCCAACTCGTGCGCCGCCTTGACGACCGACGAGCCCGGATCGGCCACGGCCGGCATGCCGGCTTCGCTCATGAGGCCCATGTCGTGCCCGGCCAGGGCCGGGGCCAGCATGGGCTTGGCGTCGAATTGGCCGGCATGGTCACCTTTCTTGTGCACCTCGCGCGGCAGCTCCTGGAACTGCTGCGCCTGCAGCGGCGCCGCCAAGGGTGCGACTGCTTCGATGCGTTTGAGGTAGGCACGCGCGGTCTTGGCGTTTTCGCAGATCCAGTGCGTGAGGCCGGCGGCAACGCGCAGCGTGCCCAGCGGCACGACGTCTTCGACGGGCGCCTGCGTCTCGCAGCCGAAATCCAACGGTGCCGGAACGAGGTAGAGGGTGCCGTGCTGCCGGGTCACAACAGGTCCACTCCGGCGGCCCGCAGCATCCTGCAGGTTCGAATCAAGGGCAGGCCAACCAGAGCCGTGGGGTCGTCGCTGTCGATTGCCTCGAGCAGAGCGATGCCCAGGCCCTCGCTCTTGGCGCTGCCGGCGCAGTCGTACGGTTGCTCGGCGCGCAGATAAGCCTCGATGGCGGCATCGCTCAGATTTCGGAACACGACGCGCACCGGTGCAATGTCGCGCTGCGAGAAGCCCGTGGCGCGGCACACCACCGCCACCGCTGTCTGGAAGATCAGCGTCTGGCCGCTCATGCGGCGCAGTTGCTCGACCGCGCGCGCATGGGTGCCCGGTTTGCCCAGGGCGTGGCCTTGCAGGTCCGCCACCTGGTCGGAGCCGATCACCACCGCCTCGGGAAAGCGCTCGGCCACGGCCTCGGCCTTGGCCAGTGCCAGTCGCTCGGCCAGCACCTGGGGCGATTCGCCATCCAGCGCTGTCTCGTCGACCTCGGGCGACTGGACTTCGAAGGGCAGGTACAGGCGCTTCATCAGCTCGCGCCGGTAGCGCGAGGTGGAAGCCAAGATCACAGTCCTTTTTTGCATGGAGCCGATTGTCTGGGATGCCGGCAGCCCGGCGGATTAGACTGGGCGCATGAAGAGAGAATTTGCACCCGAGCGCCTGGACGTGGCCGGGTTTGCCGAGGCCGGCGTCCGCCTCTCGGCCGCGGACGCCTTGAACCGATACGGCCGGCTGGCCGCGGAAGCGGTGGAGCCGACTTCGAGCGGCGTCATTGCCTGGGAGGCTGTGGGCGAAGAGCGCCATGACGCCGCCGGCCGCGCCGAACCCTGGTTGCACTTGAGCGCCAGCGCTACCTTGCCGCTGGTGTGCCAGCGTTGCCTCGCGCCGGTGCAGACCCGCATCGAGGTCGATCGCTGGTTTCGCTTCGCGCCCGACGAGGACGCGGCGGCTGCGCTGGACGAAGAATCCGAGGAAGACGTGCTGGTCGTGAGCCGCGATTTCGACCTGCATGGCCTGATCGAAGATGAGTTGCTGATGGCGCTCCCCATCACGCCGCGCCATGAGGTGTGCCCGCAGGACGTTCCCTTGTCGGTGGCGGACCCTGATTTCGAGGCCGCCCAAGACAAGCGCGCCAACCCGTTCGCCGCGCTGGCCAAGCTGCGCTCCGGCAAGCCGGAATAGGGGCTGGCGCATCTTGGGCAAGCTGCGCTATAATCATGGGCTTCGCGCGTACCCGTGTTCAGTTATGGCTACAAGAGCTCGACCAAGGGCTTCAAGGGCTTGACTGGCAAGAAGATCGGGATAGGCAGGCGGCCTGGGCTAGATAGCTAGAGGTTGTGCTGCAAGAACGCCCCACCAACCAACCGAATTCCAGGAGCCATCATGGCCGTCCAGCAAAACAAGAAGTCGCCCTCCAAGCGTGGCATGCACCGTTCGCACAATGCCCTGGGCGTGCCCGGCATCGCCGTCGAACCCACCACCGGCGAGACGCACCTGCGTCACCACATCAGCCCGAACGGCTTCTATCGCGGCCGCAAGGTG
Organism: Variovorax sp. LARHSF232; assembly: GCF_052871435.1. NCBI lineage: Bacteria > Pseudomonadati > Pseudomonadota > Betaproteobacteria > Burkholderiales > Comamonadaceae > Variovorax > Variovorax sp. LARHSF232. The sequence continues at coordinate 81,724 of NZ_JBIXJS010000007.1, forward strand.
CTCAAGACCAAGAACGAAGCCTGATCTGATATCCCCAGGCGCAGGCCCGAGGCTACTTCTGCTGTAGCGTCGGGCCTTTGTTTTGATGGCTACGCCTTCCGAATTCGCTTCTGCTCCCTTGCCCGCGGTCACACTGGCCGTCGACTGCATGGGGGGCGACCACGGCCCGTCGATCACGTTGCCGGCGTGCAAGGCATTCCTGGAGCGCCACGAGCAGGCCTCGTTGTTGCTCGTCGGCGCGCCTGCGGTGTTGGCTGGTTTTTTCCATCCGCGGGCCCGCATCGTGCCGGCCAGCGAGGTGGTGGGCATGGACGACCCCATCGAGGTTGCCCTGCGCAAGAAGAAGGACTCCTCCATGCGCGTGGCCATCGCGCAGGTCAAGGAGGGCGCTGCCCAAGCCGCGGTGTCGGCCGGCAATACCGGTGCGCTGATGGCCATTGCGCGCTACCTGCTCAAGACCCTGGACGGCATCGACCGCCCGGCCATTGCGCCGCAACTGCCCAATGTCAAGGGTGGTGCCACCACTGTGCTGGACCTGGGCGCCAACGTCGACTGCGATGCGGAAGACCTGTTGCAGTTCGCCGTTCTGGGCTCCGCCCTGGTCTCGGCCCTGACCGGGAACGAGTCGCCGTCGGTCGGCTTGCTCAACATCGGTGAAGAAGCCATCAAGGGCAGCGAAGCGATTAAAAAAGCATCGCAACTGCTCCGAACGGCGGCTAATTCGCAGGATTTGAACTTTTATGGCAATGTCGAGGGCAACGACATTTTCAAGGGTACGACCGACATCGTGGTGTGCGACGGCTTCGTCGGAAACGTGGCCCTGAAGGCCAGCGAGGGGGTCGCGTCGATGATCGGTGACTTCATTCGTTTTGAGTTTTCGCGCAGCATTTTCACCAAAATTGCCGCGATCATTGCCTATCCGGTTCTAAAGTCATTCAAGAACCGCCTGGATCATCGTCGCTACAACGGCGCGGCGCTGTTGGGTCTGCGTGGCCTGGTGTTCAAAAGCCATGGTTCTGCTGACGAGATGGCTTTCGGGTACGCATTGGATCGCGCTTATGATGCCGCTCGCAACAATCTGCTCGACCGCGTTCGAGCCCGCATCGCGCACGCCGCACCGCTTCTTGCGCGTAAAGAGTCCGCGGCGCCGGCTGAACCGGCGGCACTTCAAGTCTGATGGCCTCATATTCAAGAATTACCGGAACGGGCAGCTACCTGCCGCCGCGCCGGGTGACCAACGACGATCTCGCGCGCGAACTCGCGCAGCGTGGCATCGAGACCTCCGACCAATGGATCATTGAGCGGACCGGGATCCGCGCCCGCCACTTTGCCGCCCCCGACGTCACCAGCAGTGATCTGGGCTTCGAGGCCGCCAGGCATGCGCTCGAATCGGCTGGCCGCAAGGCCAGCGAGGTCGATCTGATCATCGTCGCTACCTCGACGCCGGACATGGTCTTCCCGTCCTCGGCGGCCATCCTGCAGAACAAGCTGGGCATCGCCGGGTGCCCCGCCTTCGACGTGCAGGCGGTGTGCAGTGGATTCGTCTATGCCCTCACCGTGGCTGACGCGATGATCCGCACCGGCAGCGCCAAGTGCGCGCTGGTGGTGGGCGCTGAAGTCTTCTCCCGCATCCTTGATTTCAACGATCGCACCACCTGCGTGCTGTTTGGCGATGGCGCCGGCGCCGTGGTGCTGGAAGCCAGCGAAACTCCCGGCATCCTGGCCAGCGACCTGCATGCCGATGGCAAGCACGCCGACATCCTGTGCGTGCCGGGTCACGTGTCGGGTGGCCAGGTCCTGGGCAAGCCCTTGCTGCACATGGACGGTCAAGCCGTCTTCAAGCTGGCCGTGCGTGTGCTGGAAGAAGCGGCGCGCGCCACGCTGGCCAAGGCCGGCAAGGTCGATGCCGACATCGACTGGCTGATCCCGCATCAGGCCAACATCCGCATCATGGAAGGCACCGCGAAGAAGTTGAAGCTGCCGCGCGAGAAGCTGATCGTCACGGTGCACGAGCATGGCAACACCTCGGCGGCATCCATTCCGCTCGCGCTCGACGATGCGGTGCGCAGCGGCAAGGTGAAGAAGGGCGATACCGTCATGCTGGAAGGCGTGGGCGGCGGCTTCACCTGGGGCGCCGTGCTATTGAACATGTAGTGCGCGAGGCCCCACCCGCCCTCTGTGGCGGGTCGGTCGCCGCTGCAGGAGACACCACAACCATGAAATCATTTGCCTTTGTATTCCCCGGCCAAGGGTCGCAGGCCGTCGGCATGCTGGACGCCTGGGGCGATCATCCGGCCGTGCGCGAAACCCTGGCCGAGGCTTCTGAAGCTCTGGGCGAAGACGTCGCCAAGCTGATTCGCGAAGGCCCCAAGGAAGCCCTGGCGCTCACCACCAACACGCAACCGGTGATGCTGGTGGCGGCCATTGCCGCCTGGCGCGCCTGGCTGTCCGAGGGCGGCGCCAAGCCGGCTGTGCTCGCCGGTCATTCGCTGGGCGAGTACTCGGCGCTGGTGGCGTCCGGCGTGCTGAGCCTGTCGCAGGCCGCGCCGTTGGTGCGCTTTCGCGCCCAGGCCATGCAACAGGCGGTGCCGGTCGGCGCCGGTGCCATGGCCGCCATTCTGGGCATGGACGCCGCCAAGGTCATCGCCGGTTGTGGCGAAGCGGGCGCCACCTTTGCCGCCGGTTCTGGCGAAGTGGTGGAAGCCGTCAATTTCAACGACCCCATGCAGACCGTGATCGCCGGCAGCAAGGCCGCCGTCGAGAAGGCTTGCGAAATGCTCAAGGCGAGCGGCGCCAAGCGTGCGCTGCCGCTGCCGGTGTCGGCGCCTTTCCATTCCAGCCTGATGAAGCCCGCGGCCGATGCGCTGCGCGCCAAGCTGGCCGACATCGAATTCGCCGCGCCGCAGATCCCGGTGGTGAACAACATCGACGTGGCCGCCCCGACTGACCCGGCCCGCATTCGCGACGCGCTGGTGCGCCAGGCCGCCGGCCCGGTGCGCTGGGTCGAGACGGTGCAGGCCCTGCAGGCGCGCGGCGTCGCGGCGGTGATCGAGTGCGGTCCCGGCAAGGTGCTGGCCGGCATGGCCAAGCGCATCGCGCCGGATCTCGCCGCGGGTGCGATCTTCGATCCGGCCTCGCTGGCCGATGTGAAACAACAGCTGGCCTGAACACCATCATGAGCGATTCCATTGCATTCGAAGGCCAGGTGGCCCTGGTGACCGGCGCCACGCGCGGCATCGGCGCGGCCATCGCGCTCGAACTGGCGCAGCGCGGACTCAAGGTGATCGGCACCGGCACCACGGCCGAGGGCGCCGCGTCCATCACGGCCGCGCTGTCGGCCCACGGTGGTGAAGGGCGCGTGCTCAACGTCAACGATGCCGCAGCCACCGACGCCCTGGTCGATGCCATCGTCAAGGAGCATGGCAGCCTGCAGGTGCTGGTGAACAACGCCGGCATCACGCGCGACACCCTGGCCATGCGCCTGAAGGACGAAGACTGGGACGCGGTGCTCGACACCAATCTGAAGGCGGTGTTCCGCCTGTCGCGTGCCGTGATTCGCCCGATGATGAAGCAGCGTTACGGCCGCATCATCAGCATCACCAGCGTGGTCGGTGCCTCCGGCAATCCGGGGCAGGCCAACTACGCGGCAGCCAAGGCCGGTGTCGCCGGCATGACGCGCGCATTGGCGCGCGAGCTCGGCAGCCGTAACATCACGGTCAACTGCGTCGCGCCCGGCTTCATTGCCACCGACATGACGGCAGCGTTGCCAGAGGTCCAACAGCAGGCGCTGCTTTCGCAGATTCCGCTGGGGCATCTGGGCAAGCCGGCCGACATTGCGCACGCGGTGGCCTACCTGGCGTCGCCGCAGGCAGGCTACGTGACGGGGCAGGAGATGCACGTCAACGGTGGCATGTACATGTAGGCCTCAGCCCAGCATTAGCCAGGCATCAGTTTCTCCAAGCGGCAGGTCGGGCAAATACCAAGGCCCGGCCAGCTAAAATCCACAAGTTACTTACAACCCTCAGAGGGAACCAAATGAGCGATATCGAAGCACGTGTCAAGAAAATCATCGCCGAGCAACTCGGCGTCGAAGAGTCCCAAGTCACCAACGAAAAGGCTTTCGTGGCCGACCTCGGCGCGGACTCTCTGGACACGGTCGAACTGGTGATGGCGCTCGAAGACGAATTCGGCATCGAGATCCCGGACGAAGACGCCGAGAAGATCACCACGGTGCAAAACGCCGTCGACTACGCCACCAAGAACCAAAAGGCCTGATCGGCCGCGCTGAACTCTGTTCAGTGGCGCGCGGGCCTTCTGGGTGACGCGCCGCCAGAGCGGATTCACTCTTCCCAGAAAGGTTTGCCGGCATGACCAAACGCCGCGTCGTCGTGACCGGGCTCGGTTGCCTGGCTCCAGTCGGAAATTCCGTCACGGAAGCCTGGGCCAACTTGCTGGCCGGTCAGTCGGGCATCGACACGATCAAGAGTTTCGATGCCAGTGCCTTCGCCTGCCGCTTTGCCGGCGAGGTCAAGGGTTTTGACATCACCCAATACATCCCCGAGAAGGAAGCGCGTCACATGGACCGCTTCATCCATCTCGGCTTGGCCGCGGCCGTTCAGGCGGTGCAAGACAGCGGGCTGCCCACCGGCGACGCGCTGACGCCGGAGCAGGCGGTTCGCATCGGCTGCAACATCGGCTCGGGCATCGGCGGACTGCCGATGATCGAGCAGACGCACACCGAACTGGTGAACCGCGGTCCGCGCCGCGTCTCGCCATTCTTCGTGCCGGCCTCGATCATCAACATGATCTCGGGCCACGTGTCGATCAAGTTCGGCTTCAAGGGGCCGAACGTCGCAGTGGTCACCGCCTGCACCACCGGACTGCATGCCATCGGCATGGCAGCCCGCATGATTGAGTATGGCGATGCCGACGTGATGATTGCCGGCGGCGCCGAATCCACCGTGTCGCCCCTGGGCATCGGCGGCTTCGCCGCGGCGCGTGCATTGAGCACCCGCAACGACGATCCCAAGACGGCTTCGCGCCCCTGGGACAAGGACCGCGACGGCTTCGTGCTGGGCGAAGGCGCCGGCGTCATGGTGGTCGAGGAATACGAGCACGCCAAGGCCCGCGGCGCCAAGATCTACGCCGAGATCGCGGGCTTCGGCATGTCGGGCGACGCCTATCACATGACGGCGCCTGACGTCGACGGCCCGCGCCGCTCGATGGTCAACGCGCTGGCCAACGCCGGCGTCAATGCCGACCAGGTCAACTACGTCAATGCACACGGCACCTCCACGCCGCTGGGCGACGTGAACGAGACCAACGCCATCAAGCTGGCCTTCGGCGACCAGGCCAAGAAGATGGTGGTGAACTCGACCAAGTCGATGACCGGCCACCTGCTGGGCGGCGCCGGCGGCATCGAGTCGGTGTTCACGGTGCTGGCGGTTCATCACCAGAAGAGCCCGCCGACCATCAACATCTTCAACCAGGATCCGGAGTGCGATCTCGACTACTGCGCCAACCAGGCGCGCGATCTGAAGATCGACGTCGCGGTCAAGAACAACTTCGGGTTCGGGGGCACCAACGGCACGCTGGTGTTCAAGCGCGCTTGAGTTCGAACCTTCCTCCATGCACAGCGCCCCATCGGTGAGTTATCCGGTGGGGCGCTCGCGTATGGCGCGCGGGTTGCTGCTGGGAATCTGGTGCCTGGGGGCGGCCGGGCTGGCCGCCTGGTGCCTCCAGTTCAGCGGCGCGGGCTGGCGGACGGCGCTGCTGGCGCTCACGCTTCTGGTGGCTGGCAATGCCGCCTGGCGTGCAGCCCATCTGGGCGAGGGCGCCGAGTTGCAATGGGATGGTCAGCATTGGTCGTGCGCGGGTAGCAAGCCACTGAGCGCGGCGCGCGTGTCGATTCATCTGGACTTTCAGGCGCTGATGCTGGTGCGCCTGTACGAACCTGGGCGGGCTGCCGCCTGGCTCTGGCTGGAACGCGCAAGCTGGCCTTCGCGCTGGCTGGACCTGCGGCGCGCGTTGCACGCGACGGAATCGATCGCCGCACCTCATGAGGGGGCGGCCCAGCCATGACGACGCCCGCCACGCCGCCACCAGCGCCACCCATCAACTCGGCCGATGCCGACCTCCAGCTCGTCCAGCGTACGGTCGCCGGCGACGACAAGGCCTATGAGCTGCTGGTGCTGAAGTACCAGCGGCGCATCGAGCGCCTGATCGGCCGCATGGTGCGCGACGTCGACCTGGTCGAGGACATCGCCCAGGAAACCTTCATCCGCGCCTACCGTGCGCTGCACCAGTTTCGGGGCGAGGCGCAGTTCTATACCTGGCTTTATCGCATCGCCGTCAACACCGCCAAGAAGGCGCTGGTGGACATGAAGCGTGATCCGACCGTGTCCGAGGCCGCCCTGCGCGCCAGCGAGGACGACGATGAAACTTACAGGCCCGGAAACGAACCAACGACGGACGAGAGCCCCGACACCATTCTTGCGGCCAAGGAAATCGCGGCCGCGGTGAACGCCGCCATGGAGGCGCTGCCCGCCGAACTGCGGCAGGCAGTGACCCTGCGGGAAATCGAAGGCTTGAGTTACGAAGAGATTGCCGAGGTCATGAATTGCCCGATCGGCACGGTGCGCTCGCGCATCTTTCGGGCGCGCGAAGCCATTTCGGCCCGGGTCAAACCGCTTCTGGACAACCAGTCCGGGAAGCGCTGGTAGGTTGAAAGCAGGTGAACGAGATGAACGACTCCGACAAGTTGCGCGAACAGGTTTCGGCGCTTCTGGACGGCCAATTGCGCGGCGAAGACTTCGCCCGGACCGTCGAGCAAGTGTGCGGCCAGGATGAACTGCGCGGCACATGGAACACCTATCACGTGGTTGGCGAGGTGCTGCGCTCCGGCCGGCACACGGTATGCCGTGATTCCTCGGCCTTCCTCGCCGGATTGCGTGAACGCCTGGCATCGGAAGGCGTCAAGCCGGCCGTGGCCGCGGCGCCCGCCGTCGAGGCTGCCCCGCAGGCCGAGGCAGCGAACGAGCCTATCTTCCGCTGGAAGCTGGTGGCCGGCGTCGCATCGCTTGCGCTAGCAGCCGCCGTCGGCTGGAACTGGGTTGGTGGTCCGCTGCAGGCGCCGGCAGGTGCGCAGTTGGCACAAGGGGTGCAAGGCGCCGGCAACGTGCCCGTGCTGGCATCGTCCATTCAGCCAGCAGGCGAGAGCCCGACGACGACCACGCGCGTGCTCATCGGCGAACGGCAGCAGCCGCAACTGATGCTGCGTGATCCGCGCCTGGATGCGCTGCTGGAAGCGCACCAGCAAGCCGGCGGCGGCTCGCACATGCCTTCGGGCTTCCTGCGCAATGCCACCTTCGAGGGCCAGTCGCGCTGAGTCATGCGCAGCTCCAAGACGCAATGACGATTCCGACGCGACATCCCATGCAGGTCTTCGTGCCCGCCTTGGCGGCGCTTTGCATGGCCCAATTCGCGACGGCGCAGACCGCGGTGGGCGGTCCCTCGGCCAACATCGCGGCGCGCAGCGCTACGGCCTCGGATGAAACCCCGCAGCTCGGCGTGGTGGACTGGCTCAAGCGCATGCACGGCGCCGCGCGCCGCCATTCCTATGTGGGCACCTTCGTGGTCACGGTGGCGGCAGGCAACCTGTCGAGCGCCCGCATCTGGCATGCCTGCGAAGGCGACCTTCAGATCGAGCGGGTCGACGTGTTGTCTGGCCCGCCGCGCACCACCTTCCGGCGCAACGAGCAGGTGCTGACCTTTCTGCCCGACCAGCGCGTGGTCAAGAGCGAGAAGCGCGAAAACCTGGATCTCTTCCCCAATCTGCTGGGCGCGCCGGATTCCGCCGTTGCCGACTTCTACACCGTCAAGGTCGTCGGCAAGGGGCGGGTGGCCGGCTTCGACACCGACGTGATCCAGCTGATGCCGCGCGACAACCTGCGCTTCGGTTATCGCGTCTGGACCGAAAAGAACTCCGGGCTGCTCACCAAGCTGCAGACCGTCGATAGCGATGGCCGGGTGGTGGAGCAATCGGCATTCTCCGAGCTTCAGCTCGATGCGCCGGTCAAGGTGCAGGCGCTGGCCCAGTTGATGGGCAACACCGCCGGTTACCGCATGGAGAAGTCGCAGATCGAACGCACCACGCCGCAGGCCGAAGGCTGGATGCTCAAGAGCCCGGTGCCAGGCTTCAAGTCGACCAGTTGCTACCGGCGCGCCATGGGCGCGGCTTCGAGCGCCGAGCGCACCCTGCAATGGACGTTCACCGACGGGCTGGCGACGGTCTCGCTGTTCCTCGAACCCTATGACGCCAAGCGCGATGCCCGCGAGGGCTTGATGGCCCTTGGCGCCACCTATACGCTTACCCGACGCCTGGCGGATCCTTCCGGCGACTGGTGGCTGACGGCGGTCGGCGAAGTCCCGCCCCGCACGCTGGACGCCTTTGCGCAAAGCCTGGCACGGGTGCCGCGCTGAAACACGCGCTTCCTTGTTTCTTTCTTTCTTTGTCTAGTGAGAGCCAATCGATGATGATGCTGTTCAAAGCCGAGGGAAAAAATCTTCGTAGCTACGCCATGGCCGGTGCGCTGGCGCTTGGCGCGACATTGGGCTTCATGCCGGCCACGCCGGCGCTGGCGCAATCGCCATCGCGCGCGCTGCCCGATTTCACCGAGTTGGTGGACCAGGTCGGCCCATCGGTGGTCAACATCCGGACCATCGAGCGGGTGAGCCAGCGCGGCAGTCCCGAAATGGACGAGGAGATGCAGGAGTTCTTCCGGCGCTTCTTCGGCCAACCGATGCCGGGCGCTCCGCGCTCGCCGCGTCCCAATCGTCCCCAACCGCAGGAAGAAGAGCGTCCGCGCGGCGTCGGCTCCGGTTTCATCCTGACCGCCGACGGCTACGTGATGACCAATGCGCACGTGGTGGAAGACGCCTCCGAAGTGCTGGTCACCCTGACCGACAAGCGCGAGTTCAAGGCCAAGATCATCGGCGCCGACAAGCGCACCGACGTGGCGGTGGTGAAGATCGACGCCACCGGTTTGCCGGCGGTGAAGGTCGGCGACATCTCCCGCCTGCGCGTGGGCGAGTGGGTGATGGCCATCGGCTCGCCTTTCGGCCTGGAGAACACCGTCACCGCCGGCATCGTCAGCGCCAAGCAGCGCGACACCGGCGACTACCTGCCTTTCATCCAGACCGACGTGGCCATCAATCCGGGCAACTCGGGCGGACCGCTGATCAACATGCGTGGCGAGGTGGTGGGCATCAACAGTCAGATCTATTCGCGCTCGGGCGGCTTCATGGGCATCTCCTTCTCGATTCCGATCGACGAGGCGGTGCGCGTCAGCGACCAGTTGCGCTCCAATGGCCGCGTCTCGCGCGGACGTATCGGCGTGCAGATCGACCAGGTGACCAAGGACGTGGCCGAATCGATCGGCCTGGGCAAGGCCGCCGGCGCGCTGGTGCGCAGCGTGGAAGCCGGCTCGCCGGGCGAGAAGGCCGGCATCGAGGCGGGCGACATCATCACCAAGTTCGACGGCAAGCCCATCGAGCGGCCCAGCGACTTGCCCCGCCTGGTGGGCAATACCAAGCCGGGCACGCGCAGCACCGTCACCGTGTTCCGCCGCGGCGCCACGCGCGACTTGAGCGTGACCATCGCCGAGATCGAGCCCGACAAGCCGGCCAAGGTGGCGGCCGAGCGCGAGGAGCCCGCTGCGAAGTCCTCTTCTTCGGTGGCGGCTCGTTCCCTCGGGCTGGCGGTGAGTGAACTGAGCGAAGCTCAAAAGCGCGAACTCAAGCTCAAGGGTGGTGTGAAGGTCGAGTCCGCTACCGAAGCCGCCGCCCGCGCCGGACTGCGCGAGGGCGACGTGATTCTTGCCGTGGGCAACACCGAGATCTCCAGCCTGAAGGAGTTCGACAGCGCATTGGCCAAGGCCGACAAGTCCAAGCCCATCAGCATGCTCTTTCGGCGCGGCGATTGGGCGCAGTACGCGTTGCTGCGGCCCTCTCGCTGATCGGACGCCGGTGCGTCAAGTGGCCCCAGCCGCTAGTCGGGTTTGGGGCCTTTTTTTGGCCAAATGCAGACGCTTTCAAAAATATTCGACGCCTCCATCCAGCAATAAATTAGTTTGCGCACACTAACTTATCCAAAAGCTAACAACCCAATTTGGTAGAATACGAGGGCTCTCTGGCAGGTCCGGCGCATAAGGCAAACATGCTTGTTCACGATGCGGGATGTCTTGTGACAGTCCACCGGCGCTCCACAGATCGCCCACAAGTTGTCCCAAGCATGCTGCACAGGTTTTGTTGATAAGCTGTTTATAAGTTTCATGTTGCTGACCTGCAACGAGCCTTTTGGCCGGTTCCCTCGGCTGTACGCGCCCCCCTTTTTGCCTACAATGAAGCTCCAACTACTGCAGTTGCCATTGCTTGTTGGTTCAGGGCGCGTCTCCTAGAGGACGCGCCCTTTTTTCTTGCCCGCAAGCGGCGTGCACGAGCCAATTCAAGTACTTAAGCGTCCCCGTTGATGAATCACATCAGAAATTTTTCGATCATTGCGCACATCGACCACGGCAAGTCGACGCTTGCCGATCGCCTGATCCAGCGCTGCGGCGGGCTCGCGGACCGCGAGATGGAGGCGCAAGTGCTCGACTCGATGGACATCGAGAAGGAGCGTGGGATAACCATCAAGGCGCAGACCGCTGCGCTGCACTACAAGGCGCGCGACGGCAAGGTCTACAACCTCAATCTGATCGACACGCCGGGCCACGTCGACTTCTCGTATGAAGTGTCGCGCTCGCTCTCCGCATGCGAAGGCGCATTGCTCGTGGTCGATGCGAGCCAGGGTGTGGAAGCGCAGACGGTGGCCAACTGCTACACCGCGCTCGACCTCGGCGTTGAAGTGCTGCCGGTGCTCAACAAGATGGATCTGCCGCAGGCCGATCCCGACAACGCGAAGGCCGAGATCGAAGATGTGATCGGCATCGATGCAGGCGATGCGATTCCATGCTCGGCCAAGACCGGCCTGGGCATCGAGGAAATTCTGGAAGCGGTTGTCGCCAAGGTGCCGGCGCCGCGCGGCAACCCCGAAGGCGCGTTGCGCGCCATGATCATCGACAGCTGGTTCGACGCCTACGTCGGCGTCGTGATGCTGGTGCGCGTGGTCGATGGCCGCCTGGCCAAGGGCGAGCGCATCAAGATGATGGCCACTGGTGCCAACTACAACGCCGACAACCTGGGCGTCTTCACGCCAGCCAACGAGTCACGCGACTCGCTGGAGGCGGGCGAGGTGGGCTACATCATCGCCGGCATCAAGGAGCTGCAGGCCGCCAAGGTGGGCGACACCGTCACCCTGATCAAGGGTGGCAGCGGCGGCGCCGCCTTCACTGCCACCGAGCCGCTGCCGGGCTTCAAGGAAATCCAGCCGCAGGTGTTCGCCGGTCTGTACCCGACCGAGGCCAGCGAGTACGACGCGCTGCGCGACGCGCTGGAAAAGCTCAAGCTCAACGATGCCTCGCTGCACTACGAGCCGGAAGTCAGCCAGGCGCTGGGCTTCGGTTTCCGCTGCGGCTTCCTGGGCCTTTTGCACATGGAAATCGTGCAGGAGCGCCTGGAGCGCGAGTTCGACCAGGACCTCATCACCACCGCGCCCAGTGTGGTCTACCAGGTCGTCAAGAGCGACGGCGAGGTGATCATGGTGGAGAACCCTTCCAAGATGCCCGATGTCGGCCGCATGGCCGAGATTCGCGAACCGATCGTCACCGTCCACCTGTACATGCCGCAGGAATACGTGGGCTCGGTGATGACCTTGGCCAACCAGAAGCGCGGCGTCCAGATCAACATGGCCTACCACGGCCGCCAGGTCATGCTGACCTACGAGATGCCGCTGGGCGAGATCGTGCTGGACTTCTTCGACAAGCTCAAATCGGTGAGCCGCGGCTACGCCTCGATGGACTACGAGTTCAAGGAATATCGCGCCTCGGACGTGGTCAAAGTCGACATCCTGCTCAACGGCGACAAGGTCGACGCGCTGTCGATCATCGTGCACCGCAGCCAGTCGCAATTCCGCGGCCGGGCGGTGGTGAGCAAGATGCGCGAGATCATTTCGCGCCAGATGTACGACGTGGCGATCCAGGCCGCCATCGGGGCCAACATCATTGCGCGTGAGACAATCAAGGCGCTGCGCAAGAACGTGCTCGCCAAGTGCTACGGCGGCGATATCACCCGCAAAAAGAAGCTTCTTGAAAAGCAGAAGGCGGGCAAGAAACGCATGAAGCAGATCGGCTCGGTCGAGGTCCCGCAAGAAGCGTTCCTCGCGATCCTGCAAGTCGAAGACTAAAAAGAATGCCTTTTCTCACCTCCCTCATCCTCGCCGCTTTTGCCGGCTATATCGGCGCCTGGTATTTCGGCGCGGTCGAAGGCAACTTCTCGCTGCTGCTATTCCTGGCCACCACGGTGACGGGCATCTACTGGCTGACCGAACGCTTCTATTTTCTACCGCGCCGCGCGCAGGCGGCGCAGGCGCTCGATGCTTCGCTGGCGCAGCGGCGTGAAGAGCTGACCAAGCAGGGCATCACCCAGGTCGACCGCGAAGACGGCAAGGCGCGCGAGCGCCTGTTGATGCAGCCCTGGTGGCTCGATTGGACGGCTGGCCTGTTCCCGGTGATCCTGGCGGTCTTTCTGCTGCGCTCCTTCCTGGTGGAGCCATTCAAGATCCCCTCCGGCTCGATGATGCCGACCCTGCTGACGGGCGACCTGATCCTGGTGAACAAGTACACCTACGGTTTTCGCCTGCCGGTGATCAATACCAAGCTCACCGACGGCACGCCGCCGGCGCGCGGCGACGTCATGGTGTTTCGCTATCCGCCCAAGCCCAGCATGGATTACATCAAGCGGGTGGTCGGCGTGCCGGGCGATGAGGTGGCTTATCTCAACAAGCAGATCACCATCAATGGCAAGCCGGTGCCCAAGACTTCGGTGCCCGAGTATTTCGACGAGGAGAGCATGCGCTACCTCAAGCAATACAGCGAAGACCTGAGCGGAAAAGAACACAAACTGCTGAATGACGATAGCCGCCGCGCCGGTTTGTCCGAGGTGGAGATCGCCGAGTTCCCGAATCGTGACAATTGCCGTTACAGTATTGAAGGCGTGGTTTGCAAAGTGCCCGCGGGCCATTATTTTGTGATGGGTGACAACCGCGACAACTCGCTGGACTCGCGCTATTGGGGCTTCGTTCCAGACCAGAACATCGTCGGCAAGGCGTTTTTCATCTGGATGAACTTCGGCAATTTCAAACGCATCGGTTCATTCCAATAAGCGTTCAATAAGACGAGGATAGTCATGAGGGTTAAGCGGTGGGGCCGCCCGTCGGGGCAGCGCGGCATTTCGTTCGTCGGCCTTTTGTTCGTGGCCGCAGTGGTGGGCTGCGTGGGTATCGTGGTGGCGCAGGTCATTCCGACGCTGATCGAGTACCAGGCCATCACCAAGGCCGTGAACAAGGCGAAAGACGGCACCACGGTGCCTGAGGTGCGCGCGATCTTCGACCGTGCGCAGGCCATCGACGACTTCCAGTCCGTCAGCGGCAAGGACCTCGACGTCCAGAAGGTCGGCGACAAGGTCGTCGTCTCGTTCGCCTACGACCGCGAGATCCATCTGTTCGGCCCCGCTTACCTGCTGCTGAAATACAAGGGCCAGTCGAGCTGAGGCTCGGCGCGCATGGATCGGCTGTGTCGGAAAGCGGAATTGCCGCGCTGCAAGCGCGCCTACAACACAGCTTTGCGGATCCGCGCCTGCTGCAGCGCGCGCTGACGCACCGCAGCTTCTCGGCCGACCACAACGAGCGCCTGGAATTTCTGGGCGACTCGGTGCTCAACCTGGCCGTCTCGCACCTGCTCTACCGCCGCCTGGCCGAGCTGCCCGAAGGCGATCTCTCGCGCGTGCGCGCCAACCTGGTCAAGCAGGACACGCTGCATCAATTGGCGATCAAGCTGGCCCTGTCGCCGCTGCTGCGCCTGGGCGAGGGCGAGGCCCGCTCGGGCGGGCCGAACCGACCCTCCATCCTGGCCGATGCGTTGGAGGCCGTGATCGGTGCCGTCTACCTCGATGCCGGCTTCGTGGCGGCCGAGGCGCTGGTGCATCGGCTGTACGAGTCAGTCGAGATCACCCCTCGCATGGACGCCGCCGCCAAGGACCCGAAAACCGAACTGCAGGAATGGCTGCAGGGACACAAAATGAAGTTGCCCGTCTACCGCGTGGCAGCCACACTTGGAGCCGCGCACAAGCAGACCTTCGAGGTCGAGTGCGAGGTGGCCGAGTTCGGCTGGACCGAGCGCGGCATCGGCGGCTCGCGCCGGGCCGGCGAACAGGCCGCCGCCGCCGCCATGCTGATCCGCCTGAAGGCGCGCAACCAGAGAAGCAAATGAACCAGGAATCCCAAGATACGCAGCCGCCAGCGGGCGCAGCACCCGGCGCCGCAGGCGAGGGCGGCGCACCGGCCGTGGCCGGCCGCCGCTGCGGCCTGGTCGCCATCGTCGGCAAGCCCAACGTGGGCAAGTCCACCTTGCTGAACGCACTGGTGGGCCAGAAGATCAGCATCACCTCGCGCAAGGCGCAGACCACGCGCCACCGCATCACCGGCATGCGCACGGTGGCGCAGCCCGATGGCAGCGGCGGCACGCAATACGTCTTCGTCGATACGCCGGGCTTCCAGACGCGCCATGCCAATGCACTGAACCGCTCGCTCAACAAGACCGTGCTGGGCGCGGTGGCGGACGTCGACCTGATCCTGTTCGTGGTCGAGGCCGGCAGCTTCACCCCGGCCGACGCCCGCGTGCTGAAGCTCCTGGGCAAGCAGATTCCCACGCTCCTCATCGCCAACAAGCTGGACAACGTGCACCGGCGCGGCGACATCGCACCCTGGCTGGCCCAGATGCAGACGGAGCACGACTTTGCCGAGTTCGTGCCGATGTCGGCCAAAAATGCCAAGGACATCGAGCGCCTGCTGGGCATCTGCGAAAAATACCTGCCCGAGCAGGACTGGTGGTACGACGCCGACGAGCTGACCGACCGCAGCGAGAAGTTCCTGGCCAGCGAGACGGTGCGCGAGAAGCTCTTCCGCCTGACCGGCGACGAGCTGCCCTACACCTCCACCGTCGTCATCGACAAGTTCGAGGAAGAGCCGCCGCAGAAGAAGGGCCAGAAGCGCTTGTTGAAGATCGCCGCCACCATCGTGGTCGAGCGCGACGGCCACAAGGCCATGGTGATCGGCGACAAGGGCGAGCGCATCAAGCGCATCGGCACCGAGACGCGCCAGGAGCTGGAAAAGCTGATGGACGCCAAGGTTTTCATCGAGCTGTGGGTGAAGGTGCGCTCGGGCTGGGCGGACGACGAGGCGCGGGTCAAGTCCTTCGGCTACGAGTAAGCCGGCGGCAGAGCAGCGTCAGGTGGCCACCCATCGCGTCTCGCACGAGCCGGCGTACGTCCTGCACCGCTACGACTGGAGCGAGTCCAGCCTGATCCTGGAGACCTTCACCCGGCACCACGGCCGCATTGCGCTGGTGGCCAAGGGCGCCAAGCGGCCCAGCTCCAACTTCCGGCCGGTGCTGCTGCCGCTGCAGCCGCTGCAGCTCAACTTCGGCGGCGACACCGAGATCCGCACGCTGAAGGCAGCCGAATGGATGGGCGGCCATGTCATGCCCACCGGCGACGCGCTTCTGTCGGGCTACTACCTCAACGAATTGCTGATGCGCCTTCTGGCGCGCGACGATCCGCACCCGGCGCTGTTCGACGCCTATGCGGGCGCGGTGGAGGTGCTGGCGGGCGAACATGCGACAGCGCAGAGCGCGGCGCAGTCGGCTGCGCTGCGCGCCTTCGAGCTGATCCTCCTGCGTGAGATCGGCCTGCTGCCCAGCCTCGATGCCCAGACCCTGACGCTGGGGCCGCTGAAGGAGTCGCTCGCCTACGCCCTGGTGGCCGAGGCCGGACTGCGCCAGGCGGAGGGCGAGGAGGCCTCCCTGTCCGGCGCCGACTGGCAGAGCCTGCAGTCGGCCCTGGACGAGCGCGTGCCGTTCACCGCCACCTTGCGCCGCATCGCCGGCCTGGCGCCCGGCGGCAACAGCGCGCTGCGCAACCAGCTGCGCGTGCTGCTCAACTACCATTGCGGCGTCGGCACCTTGCGCACCCGGCAACTGATGAGAGATCTGCAAGCCCTATGAGCCCCACCTCCACTGCCCTGTCGGTCAATCTCAACAAGGTCGCCTTGGTGCGCAACACGCGCCACCTGGGCATTCCCAGCGTGCTTTTTGCCGCCGCCGTCTGCCTGGACGCCGGCGCGCACGGCATCACAGTGCATCCGCGGCCGGACGAGCGGCACATTCGCGGGCAGGACGTGCGCGAGCTGTCGGAACTGCTGGCCAAGGACTGGCCCAAGGCCGAGTTCAATATCGAAGGCAATCCCTTTCACAACCTGATGGATTACGTGCGCGAACTGCGCCCGCACCAGGCCACCTTCGTGCCCGACAGCCACGACCAGTTCACCAGCGACCACGGCTGGAGCTTTCCGGACGATGCCGAGCGGCTGCGCCCTCTGATCGCCGAGGCCAAGGCGCTGCGCGTGCGAGTGAGCCTGTTCATGGACCCCGATCCGGACATGATGGCCGCCGCCAAGGCCGTCGGCGCCGATCGGGTCGAGCTCTACACCGAGGGCTACGCCGCCTCGCGCGGCACCTCGCGCGCCGATGCGGTGCTGCAGCTCTACGTGGAGGCGGCCAAGGCCGCGCAGGCGGCAGGCCTGGAGGTCAATGCCGGCCACGACCTCAGTCGCGACAACCTGGCCCAGTTTCTGCGCGCGGTGCCCGAGGTGCGCGAGGTCTCGATCGGCCATGCCTTCATTGCCGACGCGCTCGAGCAGGGCTACGCCGCCACCACCCGCGACTACCTGCGCTGCATCAGCGAAGCACGGTGATCTACGGCATCGGCACCGACATCTGCGACATCCGCCGCATCACGGCCACCCTGGAGCGGCAAGGCGAGCGCTTTGCCACCAAGGTGCTGGGTGACGCCGAGCTTGCCGTCTGGCGCGCCCGCAGCGCCCGCTGGCCCAAGCGCGGCGTGCGTTACCTGGCCACCCGCTTCTCGGCCAAGGAGGCCTTCAGCAAGGCGATCGGCAAGGGCATGCGCATGCCCATGAGCTGGCGCCTGTGCGAGATCACCAACCTGCCCAGCGGCCAGCCGCAGATCGTGTTGCATGGCGCATTGAAGGACTGGTTCGAGGCCCAGGGCCTCACGGCTCACGTGACCGTCACCGATGAAAGCGACTACGCCGCCAGCTTCGTGGTCGTCGAGCGCGGCCTGCCACCTCCTGCCAACCCATGAAAAAGAAGACAGAAACTGCGCACGCGCCGCTCATCATCGACGTCGCCGGCACGGAGCTGACGGCCGATGACCGCCGCCGCCTGGCCGATCCCCTGGTGGGTGGCCTGATCCACTTCACCCGCAATTGGCAAAGCCGCGCGCAGTTGAGCGCGCTCAATCGGGAGATCAAGTCCTTGCGGCCCGACATGCTGATCTGCGTCGACCACGAAGGCGGCCGCGTGCAGCGCTTTCGCAGCGACGGCTTCACCCGCCTGCCCGCCATGGGCCAACTGGGCCGGCTATGGATGCGGGACGCCATGCAGGCCACGCAGCTGGCCAGCAGCGCGGGCTACGTGATGGCCAGCGAGCTGCGCGCTTGCGGCATCGACTTCAGCTTTGCGCCGGTGCTCGATCTCGACTGGGGGGAGAGCAGCGTGATCGGCGACCGCAGCTTTCACCGCGATCCGCGCGTGGTGGCCCTGCTGGCCAAGAGCGTGATGCACGGCATGTTGCAAGCCGGCATGGGCAACTGCGGCAAGCACTTTCCCGGCCACGGCTTCGTGAAGGCGGATTCGCACGTGGCCGTTCCGGTCGACCGGCGCAGCCTCAAGACCATCCTGGCGGAGGACGGCCGTCCCTTTGAGTGGCTCAGCCCGAGTCTGGCCGCGGTGATGCCGGCGCATGTGATCTATCCCAAGGTCGACGCCCGTCCGGCCGGCTTCTCTGCGCGCTGGCTCAAGGACGTGCTGCGCGGCCGTCTGGGCTTCGCCGGCGCCATCTTCAGCGACGACCTCAGCATGGAGGCCGGCCGCTACATCGACGAGCGTCTGCTCAGCTTCGCCGATGCGGCGCTGGCCGCCCTGCAGGCCGGCTGCGATCTGGCCATGCTGTGCAACCAGAGCGTGGGCGAAAAGGCGGCCGGCCTGGATGAAATGCGCGAAGGCGTGGCCGCGGCGCTGCGCACCGGCCGCTGGTCACCCGACCCCGAGAGTGCCGGCCGCCGGATGGCGCTGCTGCCGGCGGGCGCGGCGCCGGCCTGGGACGCCCTGACCGGTTCGCGCCGCTACCTGGACGCCTTGCGTCGCCTGGAAGCTGCTGCCTAGGTTGACGCGCCCGAGGCGGACCACAAGGCCTCGCCGCCCAGGTCCAGGTGCGTGAGGTAAAGCCGCAGGTCGAACTCGTACTGGTGGTAGGCCGGTTCCATGTGGGTGCACAGCGCATAGAAAGCCTTGTCGTGCGCCCGTTCCTTCATATGGGCCAGCTCGTGCACCACGATCATGCGCAGCCATTCGGGCGGCACCTCGCGCATGACGCTGGCGATGCGGATCTCGCGCTTGGCCTTGAGCTTGCCGCCCTGGGCGCGCGAGATCATCGTATGGGTGCCCAGCGCATGGCCCACCACGTGCAGCTTGTTGTCATACGCCACCTTGGACAGGGGCTCGGCCTTGCGCATGAACTGCGCCTTGAGCGCGCTCGCGTAGTCGTAGAGCGCGCGGTCGGTGCGCACCTCGTGCGCCTCCGGATAGCGGGCGCGCAGCAAGTCGCCCAGCTTGCCTTCGTCGATGCGTTGCTGCACCTGGGCCAGCAGCGCCGGGGCGTAACCTGCGAGGTACTTCATGCGTCGGCGCGCTGCGCGACGCGCGCGGCATAGGCAAGGCCGGCGGCCACGCCGCCGAACAGATCGCCTTCGATCACCTGCACGCCGGCAAAGCTGCGGCGCAGGGCCTGCTGGAAGGGCTGCAAGGCTGACGAGCCGCCCGTCAGGTAGATGGCATCGAGCATGTGGCTGGTCAGGCCGGCGCGCTTGACGCAGGCGTGTGCGCAGGCGATCACGGCGTCGAGTTGCTCGGCCAGCTGCTGGCGCATGTCCGTGGGCGTCAGCGTCGCGTTCAGCGCGCCATCGACAAAGGAAAGGTCGATGGCGACCGGCTCACCGCTGATCGAGGCGCGAATCTTGGCGCCTTCGACTTCGTTGGCGATGTGATGGCCCAGGCGCTCCCTGAGCACCCGCATCAGTCGTTCATGCAGGCGACGGTCGGTGTAGTTGTCGCGCAGCAGCTGCGCCTGGCCGATGGCCTGGGGTGCTTGCGCCCAGTGGATCAGATGCCAGGTCGACAGGTCGAAGAAGACGCGGTTCGGCACCTCGCGGCCCTGCGGTCCGGCATGCCTGAAGCCGAGCATCGGCATCACGCACTCGAGATTGAGGCGCTGGTCGAAATCGGTGCCGCCGATGTGCACGCCGCTCGTGGCCAGGATGTCGTCGGTGCGCTCGGCCCGCGTCATGCGCGACGGGCCCAGGCGCACGACCGTGAAGTCCGAGGTGCCGCCGCCGATGTCGACGATCAGCACCAGCGATTCACGGGCGACGCGCTGTTCGTAGTCGAATGCTGCGGCAATCGGTTCGAGCTGGAAGGCAATGTCGCGAAAGCCCGCCGACCGCGCCGCGCCGCGAAGGCTGTCTTCGGCCTGGCGGTCGCGCTTGGCGTCGTCGTCGACGAAGTGCACCGGGCGCCCGATCACGACGCGCTGCGGCCGCTCGCCGAGCGTCGTCGCTGCCCGAGACCCGAGCTCATGCAGGAAGCGCGCAACGATGTCGTGAAAGCTGACGAAACCGTCGTAGACCGCCGTGGACTCCTGCATCAGCGAACTGCCGAGCAGGCTCTTGAGCGAGCGCATCAGGCGCCCTTCGGTACCTGCCAGGTAGTGCGCGATGGCGTCGCGGCCGAAATGCGTGCTGCGGTCCTCGGCGTTGAAGAACACCGCCGTGGGCAGGGTTTGGTGCTCGCCTTCGACCGCCAGCAGCCGCGCGGCGCCCGCGCCCTGGGGCGCGCACGCAATGGCGGAGTTCGAGGTGCCGAAGTCGATGCCGATCGCGGGCATCGCTTCGTGCATCAGGATTCGCGGCGCAGCGCGGGGAACAGGATGACGTCGCGGATGCTGGGCGAATCGGTCAACAGCATCATCAGCCGATCGATGCCGATGCCGCAGCCGCCGGTGGGCGGCATGCCGTATTCCAGCGCGCGCACGAAGTCGTGGTCGTAGAACATGGCTTCGTCATCGCCGCTGTCCTTGGCGTCGACCTGCGCGTTGAAGCGCGCGGCCTGGTCCTCGGCATCGTTGAGCTCGGAGAAGCCGTTGCCGAACTCGCGGCCGGTGATGTAGAGCTCGAAGCGCTCGGTGACTTCCGGACGGTCATCGTTGGCGCGCGCCAGTGGCGAGATTTCCGTCGGGTGCTCCATGATGAAGGTGGGCTGCCAGAGCTTTTCTTCCACCGTTTCCTCGAAGTACAGCACCTGCAGGCTGGCCAGGCTGCGGCCGGCCAGGCGGTTCTTCTCTTCGGTCAGGCCCAGCTTGCGCAGGGCATTGCGCAGCCAGTCGGCGTCGTCCACGTGCTCGCCGGCCTCGGTGTGCTTGCGGATCGCTTCGCGGATCGTCAGGCGCTCGAAGGGCTGGATCAGGTCCACCGGCTTGCCCTGGTACTCGAGTTGCAAGGTGCCGACGGCCTTCTGCGCGATGTTGCGGATCAGGTTCTCGGTGAAGTCCATCAGGTCGCGGTAATTCCAGTAGGCCGCGTAGAACTCCATCATGGTGAACTCGGGGTTGTGCCGCACCGAGATGCCCTCGTTGCGGTAGCTCCGGTTGATCTCGAACACGCGCTCGAAGCCGCCGACGATCAGGCGCTTGAGGTACAGCTCGGGCGCGATGCGCAGGAACATTTCCTGGTCGAGCGCGTTGTGGTGCGTCTTGAAGGGCTTGGCGTTGGCGCCGCCCGGGATCGGATGCAGCATGGGCGTCTCGACCTCGAGGAAGTCGTGGCCCACCATGAACTCGCGCAGCGCCGAAACAGCTCGGCTGCGGGCGGTGAAGCGCGCGCGCGCCGATTCGTCGGTGATCAGGTCGACGTAGCGCTGGCGGTACTTCTGCTCCTGGTCGGCCATGCCGTGGAACTTGTCAGGCAGCGGGCGCAGGCTCTTGGTCAAGAGGCGCAGCTGCGCGACCTTGATCGACAGCTCGCCGGTCTTGGTCTTCATCAGGGTGCCGTGCGCGCCCAGGATGTCGCCCAGGTCCAGGTGCTTGAACTGCGCGTAGGCCTCTTCGCCGATGGCGTCGCGCGTGATGTAGAGCTGGATGCGGCCGGTGGCGTCCTGCAAGGTGGCGAAGCTGGCCTTGCCCATGACGCGCTTGAGCATCATGCGGCCGGCCACGCTGACGGCGACGTTCTGCGCTTCCAGCGCTTCGGCTTCGGTGCCGCTGTGGGCCGCCAGCAACTCGGCCGCCCGATTGGCAGGCTTGAAGTCGTTGGGAAAGGCGACGCCCTTGCCTTCGGCCTGAGCGCTGCGCAAGGCCTTCAGTTTCTCGCGGCGCTCGGCGATCAGCTGGTTGTCGTCGGTCGCGGGTGCGGCGGTAGTGGGCATGGGCTGGGTCATGGAAGAGGGCAGCGGCGTGGGGGCGCGCGCGAATGAATTGGAGTGCCCGTCGGGCGGCGCGAAGCCGGCTATTTTAGTCGCGGCGGAGATCTCGCGATTCCAGTCCCGCACCGCGGATCCGGCTTCGCCGGGCCGCAGGTGAGGTCCCCTCCCCGGGAGGTGGCGAATTACACGCAGCGAAGCGAAGTGAAAAGCCGGGAGGCTCTGTCAGGCGATGCCGTGGCGCTGCAACAGATCGGCCACCAGCTCCAAACGCATCAGCGGGCTGTCCAGCGCCATCAGGCGCTGCCTGAGTTCGGTTTGCATGGGCAGCAGCTCGCACCAGCGGTTGGCGACCCAGCCGCAATCGTCGAAGCGCCAGGGCTGCGCGACGGGCAAGCGCATGTCGTCCTTGCCTTCGGCATGGCGCCGTTCTTCCAGGGTGTCGACCAAGCGGCGCAGAGCTTGCGACACATGGGCCAGGTCCTGGGGCACGGCCAGGTCCACGTCATCGGCCAGCCATTCGACCTGCGCGATCCACAGGCCGTTCTTCTGTTGGGCGCTCGTGTGGATGCGAAAGCGCCGCGTGCCTGCGCATTCGATCATCAAGAGTGCCGGCTGCGGCGCCTCGAAGTGACGAATCTCGGCCAAGGTGCCGACGGTGGCAAAGCGCTCGGCCGGCGCGCCAGCCACGCGCACCTCGGCGCCCTGGGTCAGGGCCACCACGCCGAAGGGCGAGCCGGTCTTGTGTGCCTGGCCCACCATCGCGAGGTAGCGCGTTTCGAAGATGCGCAGCGGCAGCACGCCGCCGGGATAGAGAACGCTGCCCAGAGGAAAAAGGGGGAGGGTGGTGAGAGCGCTGGAGGTCATGAATCGGTCCGGGCTGGCTATCATCGCACTCCCTTTCCACGCGGCGCGCCATGCTCTACCAGATTCCCTCGTTTCTTCTCGATGTGATCGCCGGCCTGTTCGGGGGCGCCTGCCTGCTGCGGCTGTACATGCAATACCACCGCGTGCCCTTCGGCAATCCGCTGGGGCGCTTCGTGTTTGCGATCACCGACTGGCTCGTGCTGCCGCTGCGCCGCATCGTGCCGCCATTCCGGCGCTGGGACCTGGCCAGCCTGATCGCCGCCTGGCTGCTGGTGATGGCCAAGTTCCTGCTGCTGTTCCTGTTGATCGGCGCAGGCGGCCGCTACAGCGTGCTGCCGATCCTGTCGCTGGTGGGCTTGATGCAGCTGACGGTGTCGGGCCTGACGGCGCTCTTGATCGTCTACGCCATCCTGTCGTGGATCCACACCGCTTCGTCGATGCTGCAGGACCTGGTGGCGCGGCTGGCCGAGCCGCTGGTGCGGCCGGTGCGCAAGCTCATTCCGCTGGTGGGTGGCGTCGACCTGTCGCCGCTGGTCGTGATCGTGCTCTTGCAGATCGTCGCCATCGTCCTGGGCGACGCCCTGGGCTGGGCGTACGCCCTCGGACGCTAACTCAGATCACTGCGTCGGCGGGCTGGCGCAGCAGCATGGCCAGCGTGTCGGCGATGGTCTTGCGCAGTTCGCGGCGGTCGCAGATGAAGTCGATGGCGCCCTTGGTCTGCAGGAACTCGGCGCGCTGGAAGCCTTCGGGCAAGGTCACGCGCACGGTCGACTCGATCACGCGCGGACCGGCAAAGCCGATCAGCGCCTTGGGCTCGGCGATCACCACGTCGCCCATGAAGGCGAAGCCGGCGCTCACGCCGCCCATGGTCGGGTCGGTCAGCACGCTGATGTAGGGCAGGCCCTTCTTGGCCAGGCGCGTCAGGGCCGCGTTGGTCTTGGCCATCTGCATCAGCGAGAGCAGGCCTTCCTGCATGCGCGCGCCGCCGGTGGCGGTGAAGCAGATGAAGGGCACCTTCTGCTCGATGGCGGTCTCGACGCCGCGCACGAAGCGCTCGCCCACCACGCTGCCCATGCTGCCGCCCATGAACTCGAACTCGAAGCAGGCCACCACCGCGTTGATGCTGTGGATGGCGCCGCCCATCACCACCAGGGCGTCGGTCTCGCCGGTGTTCTCCAGCGCTTCCTTCAGCCGTTCGGGGTACTTGCGGCTGTCCTTGAACTTGAGGGCGTCGACCGGCAGCACTTCCTGGCCGACCTCGTAGCGGCCCTCGGGGTCGAGGAAACCGTCGAGGCGGGCGCGGGCGCCGATGCGGTGGTGGTGCGCGCAGCTCGGGCAGACGTTCTGGTTGTGTTCCAGGTCGGTCTTGTAGAGCACCGTTTCGCAGCTCGGGCACTTGATCCAGAGGCCTTCGGGCATCTGGCGACGCTCGCTCGGGTCGGTCTGGGCGATCTTGGGGGGAAGCAGTTTTTCTAACCAGCTCATGCGGTCACTCCTGGTGGGTGCGGGCGGTATTTTGCCCTAGGGCCTGTTCAGCGCCCTGCGGCGTTCTTGGGGGTGGCGGCCGGCAGGGCGTCGAGCGCCTCGCGGATGCCGGAAAGGAATTCGCTGACCCGCGGCACGACCTGCTCGCGCGGCTGGTCTTCGATCAGCTGGATGATCTTGCTGCCGATGACCACGGCGTCGGCAGCGCTGCCGATGGCTTGGGCCGTGCGGGCATCGCGGATCCCGAAGCCCACGCCGACCGGAATCTTCACATGCTCGCGGATGCGCGGCAGCATCTGGCCGACGGCTTCGGTGTCCAGGTGGCCGGCGCCGGTCACGCCCTTGAGCGAGACGTAGTAGACGTAGCCCGACGCGATGCGCGCCACCTGGGCCATGCGCTCGGGGGTGCTGGTCGGAGCCAACAGGAAGATGAGGTCGATGCCCTGGGCGCGCAGCGCTTCTGCAAAGCCTTCGCATTCTTCCGGCGGGTAGTCCACCACCAGGAGGCCGTCGACGCCGGCAGCCGCTGCGTCGCGAATGAAGGCGCCCTGGCCGTGCTTCTGCTCGTAGCGCTCGACCGGATTGGCATAGCCCATCAGCACCACCGGCGTGCTGTCGTCCTTTTCGCGGAAGACGCGCACCATGGCCAGCACCTGCGTCATGCCGATGCCCAGCGCCAGCGCGGCTTCGCCGGCCTTCTGGATCACCGGGCCGTCGGCCATCGGGTCGGAGAAGGGCACGCCCAGCTCGATCACGTCGGCGCCGGAGGCGACCATGCCGTGCATCAGTTCGGGCGTGATGTCGGCATAGGGGAAGCCGGCGGTGACGTAGGGAATCAGTGCCCGGCGGCCCTCGGCCTTCAGCTTGGCGAAAGTGGCAGTCGTGCGGCTCATGGCGCCTCCCGACGAGCCGCCTCTAGGGAGGCGCGCGCCCCCTCGGGGGGCAGCGAGTACACGAAGTGACGAGCGTGAGGGTAGTTCATTATTTGCCTCCCTTGACCGACAGGCCGCGCATGGACGGCCGGTCATAGAAATCGACCCCCGACAGGTCGGCCACGGTGCCGATGTCCTTGTCGCCGCGACCCGAGAGGTTCACGAGAATGGATTGGTCGGGACGCATGGTCTTGGCCAGCTTGAGCGCATGCGCCACCGCGTGGCTGGATTCCAGCGCCGGGATGATGCCTTCGGTGCGGCACAGGTAGTGGAAGGCCTCCAGCGCTTCCTTGTCGGTCACGCCCACGTACTCGGCGCGTCCGATGTCGGCCAGATAGGCATGCTCCGGGCCCACGCCGGGGTAGTCCAGGCCGGCGCTGATGCTGTGCGTCTCGGTGATCTGGCCGTTGTCGTCCTGCAGCAGGTAGGTGCGGTTGCCATGCAGCACGCCCGGGCTGCCGCGCAGGATCGAGGCGGAATGCTTGCCGCTGTCCAGGCCTTCGCCTGCGGCTTCCACGCCGATCAGGCGGGTCGATTCGAAGGGGATGTAGGGATAGAAGATGCCCATGGCATTGCTGCCGCCGCCCACGCAGGCCACCACCACGTCGGGCTGCTTGCCTTGCGCCTCTCCGGTGATGCCCTGCTGGGCCAGCATGCCCGGCATCTGCTGGATGCATTCCTCGCCGATCACCTTCTGGAAATCGCGCACCATGGCCGGGTAGGGGTGCGGGCCGGCCACTGTGCCGATGATGTAGAAGGTGTCTTCCACGTTGGTGACCCAGTCGCGCATGGCCTCGTTCAGCGCGTCCTTCAGGGTGCGACTGCCCGATTCCACCGGCACCACGGTGGCGCCGAGCAGGTTCATGCGGTAGACGTTGGGGCTCTGGCGCTTGACGTCCGCGGCCCCCATGTAGACCACGCACTCCAGGCCGTAGCGCGCGCAAATGGTGGCGGTGGCCACGCCGTGCTGCCCGGCGCCGGTCTCGGCGATGACGCGCGGCTTGCCCATGCGGCGTGTCAGCATCGCCTGGCCGATCACGTTGTTGATCTTGTGGGCGCCGGTATGGTTGAGGTCTTCGCGCTTCAGGTAGATCTGCGCGCCACCCATCTCGCGGCTGCTTCGGGCTGCGTGGTAGATGGGCGAGGGACGGCCGACGAAATGCGCCAGCTCGTAGCGGAATTCGGCGAGAAAGTCCGGGTCGTTTTTATAGCGGACGTAGGCGCTCTGCAGCTCGTTGATGGCGTGCGTCAGCGTCTCGCTGGCAAAGGTGCCGCCATAGATGCCGAAATGGCCGCTGGCGTCGGGTTGCTGGTAGTCGAACATGGTTTCAAAAGCCTCGATGGATGCCGGCAGGCCGGCCTCAAGTCCCAACGAGGGGAGGGCGGGCTGCCAGCGCAAACTAGGAGGCGAAGGCGTCGGCCGCGCGCACGGCGGCCACGAATTCGCGGATCTTGCCGGCGTCCTTGATGCCCTTTCGGGCTTCCACGCCGGAACTCACGTCAACGGCCAGCGACTTGCAGCGCGGCCGCAGCACGCGGATGCCATCGCCGACGTTGGCAGGCGTCAACCCACCAGACAAGACGAGGTGAGCGTTTGCGACGTGTGGAAGGAGTGACCAATCGAATGCCTTGCCGCCTCCGCCATAGCCTTCGACATGGGCGTCGAGCAATATGGCCTGGGCGTTTGAGAAATCCTGCGCGTATTTTACGAGGTCGAAGTCGATCCCGGCCGGGCCCAGCGGAATCCGGGCCGCGCGCAGGAAGCGATGGGCGCCGTTGCCGCTGCCGGCCAGGCACTGGGCGGGCGTTTCGTCGCCGTGGAACTGAGCCATGGCGCCGGCAATGGCGCTCAGGGCGCGGGTGGCGGCGGCGGCGTCTTCATTGACGAACAGCAGCACCGGCGTGACGAAGGGCGGCAGGCGCGAGGCCAGTTGCGCCGCCCGCTCGGGCGTCACGGCGCGCGGGCTCTTGGCATAGCACACGAAGCCGACCGCGTCGGCGCCGGCCTGGACGGCCGCATCCACATCCTCTTCGCGGGTCAGGCCGCAGATCTTGATTCGCGTACGGGAGCCGCTAGGAAGAGGGGCAAGAGGGGCAACGCTCATGGCGGCCCATGATACGCAGCGGCGGCGCCGCCCAAGGTGACCTCGGGCGGGAGACCCCACTCGGGCCCGTATTGCGGGCCCAGGAAGTAAAGGCCGGCCGGCGAGAAGGTGGGTGCCGCGGCGATGCGGCTTCGCGCCTGCAGCACTTCGCGCATCCATTCCGGCTTGGCCTGGCCCTGTCCGACCCGCACCAGGCAGCCCATGATGTTGCGGATCATGTGGTGCAGGAAGGCGTCGGCCTCGAACTCGAAGTACCAGCGGCAGCGTTCGCCCTGGCCGTCGCGCTCGATCTCGATGCGCCGCATGTCCTTCACCGGCGACAGGGCCTGGCAGGCCGAGGCGCGAAAGGAGCTGAAGTCGTGCTGTCCGAGCAGGATCTGCGCCGCGGCGCGCATGGCATCGCCGTCCAGCGGGTACATCGTCCAGCCGACGCGGCCCGCCTCCAGGCTGGGCCGCACGGGCGACTGCGACAGCACGTACAGGTAGCGCCGCGTCAGGGCACTGGCGCGGCAATGGAAGGCCTTGGGGACCGGATGCGCCCATTGCACCGCGATGTCTTCCGGCAAAAAGCGATTGGTGCCGCGCACCCAGGAGAAGGGCGTGCGTTCGACCTCCGTGTCGAAGTGCACCACCTGCATCAGGCCGTGCACGCCGGAGTCGGTGCGCCCGGCACACAGGGTGGAGATCGGCTGAACGGCGAAGGCCGCCAAGGCGGCCTCCAGCTTGTCTTGCACCGTCTTGCCCGATGGCTGGCTCTGCCAGCCGTCGTAGGCCCTGCCGTTGTAGCGAACGCCGAGGGCCAGCCTCACCGGTGAACCCCCAAGCGAAGACCCCGATCAGCGCAACTGGCCGAGCAGCTGCTGCGCCTGCGCGCGCATGTCGCCGGAGCTTTCGGCCGCCACTTCTTCCACCAGCGAACGCGCACCTTCGGCGTCGCCCAGGGCGTGCAGCTCGCGCGCCAGGGTCAGCTTCACGGTGTGCGGGTTCTCGCCGCTGTCTTCGAAGGCCGGCTCCAGTCGGGCCGGCGAGGTGCTGGTGCCGAGCGGGCCGCCACGGGTGCTCATCTCGAATTCGACATAGCCCGAATCGCCCGGCAGACCGGCGCGCAGGGTGGCTGGCTGGGTGTGCTCTTCGTCGTCGCCCAGGCGCGGTGTGCGGCGAGGCGTCGGCTCCAGGGCAGCGGGGGCGGTGTCGAAATCGTTCTCGAGATCGGTGATGCGGCGGCCTGCGCCATTCAGGCCGGCCAGGGAAGCGGCTGCAGCGATCGGCGCGGCCACCGGCGGCAGGCTGGCGCTGATGGGGGCCGAGGCAGGCTTGGCCACCGTCGGCTTGACCGGCTTGGCGGGCTTGTCGAGTTCGAGGTCGAAGTCCAGCGGTGCAACCGAAGGCATGAAGGCCGGGGCCGGCACCGCCGGCGCGGGCGCCGCCACCGGTGCCACGGGCGCGACCGCCACCGGTGCGGCGACGGGCGCCGGTGCCGGGCTGGCCGCCGACGCGCCGGCGGGCTGGTACAAGGGGTTGCCCGGATCCAGGTCGCGGCCGAGTTCGACCACGCGTGCCCATTCGGTGCCGGTGCCGCCCGTCAGCTTGTGCACGTCCGAGGCCAGGGCCTCGTAGGCGCGCAGATCGCGACGCTTGGCGTGGATTTCGAGGAGCTTCAGGTGGATGGCGCTGCGCTCGGGGTTGATGCGAAGCGCCTCGCGCAGGATTTCCTCGGCCTGCAGGTCGCGGCCGTAGGCCAGGTAGACGTCGGCCTCGGCGACCGGGTCGACATCGCCGGCGTCCAGCTGGCTGGGCGAGTAGGACAGCGAGGAGCTGGCCGACAGGCTCTGGTTCTTGGTGTCCACCGATTCGCCGCCGCTCGATCCGAAGAAGGAGTCCTTGGGAATGCGGCTTTCCAGGAAGATGCTCTCGCCGGCATTGGCGCGCCGGCGGCGGGTCACGCGGTAGGCCAGCCAGCCGGCCAGCAGGGCCAGCAGGCCGGCGCCGCCGAGCACCAGCGGGTTCTCGAGCAATTCCTCGAAGAAGCCTTTGGGCGGAGGAGGCGGCGCAGCGGCGACCTTGGGCTTGGCCGGTGCGGCGGCAGCCGGCGGCGGCGTGACAGGTGCAGCGGTCTCAGGAGCGGGCGTGCCCTCGGGCGTGGCGCCAGGGGCCGCCGGGGTAGCGCCGACCACCGGTGCTGCGGCGCTTGCGTCCGCACCGGGAGCCAATGTGCCGGGGGCGGTTGCGGGAGCGCCGGGGGGCGTCCCGGCGGCGCCGGGCGTCGTGGGCGCGCCCGG
The DNA here is from genome assembly GCF_052871435.1 of Variovorax sp. LARHSF232. NCBI lineage: Bacteria > Pseudomonadati > Pseudomonadota > Betaproteobacteria > Burkholderiales > Comamonadaceae > Variovorax > Variovorax sp. LARHSF232. Next base: position 111,153 of record NZ_JBIXJS010000007.1, read on the forward strand.
TGCAGCGGCTGCCGGCGCGGCGCCAGCAGCGGCGGGAGTCACAGCGGGCGTGGCGGGTGCAGATGCGGTCGGGGCCGGTGCCGTGGCCGACGGCGCGACGCCGGCGGGTGCCGGCACGGCGATGCCAGGAGCGGCGGCCGGCGCGGCCGCGGCAGGCGCACTGCCCGGGGCCGCGGCGCCAGCGCCGCTGGCAGCCTGCAGCTTGCTCAGATCGTTCAGGTTCTTCGACAGCTCGGCCACACGGGAGCTGTCGTCCGCGGCCTGGCGGCTCTTCACCAGCTTCTCGTCGGCGGCCTTGGCGCTGCCGGCGCTGCCTTGGGTGATGGTCAGCTTGTCGGGCGAAGCAGCGGCGGCATTGCGGTCTTCCACATTGGCCTGCAGCTTGCCTGCGGCCTGCCGGTCGGCGCTGTCCACGCGCGATGCGGGCGCGTTTTCCGCCAGGCGGCGGCGGTACTGGTTGAAATTCTGGCTCTGGGCCGTGACGGTACGGCGTGCCTCGTCGGCGGGCACCGAGCCGGCCTGCGATGCGCCGGGCACGTTGAGCACGGCCCCGGCCTTGATCCGGTTGATGTTGCCGCCGATGAAGGCGCTGGGATTGGCGCGCAGCATGGCCACCAGCATCTGGTCGAGCGAGACATCGGCCGGCTTGTGGGCGCTGGCAATCTTGCCGGCGGTGTCGCCGGCCTTCACCGTGACCTGCTGCTCCTCGCCGCTGCCGGTGCGCACCTGCGCTTCGGCGGGGGCCGCCGCCGGAGCAGCGGCACGCGGGCGGCTGGGCGCGGCAGGCGCTGCTTCCACCGGAGCGACCGGCGCGGCCTGGGTGGCCGCCGGGGCCGCGGCGGCGCGCGCCGCACGGGTGCTGGCACGCGGCGCCGGCGCCGAACTCACCTGCGGCGCGGTCGGCGCAATGGCAACCTGCGACTTCGGGCTGCTGGGTGGATCGAGCAGCACCGTGTAGTCGCGCACCACGCGGCCGGCGCTCCAGTTGGCTTCCATCAGCAGGTCGATGAAGGGATCGTTCATCGAACGATTGCCGTTCAGGCTGATGATGTAGCGGCCATCGGCGCGGCGCTGCAGGTTGACGCGCACGTCGCCCAGCGCCGGGTTGTAGGTCACGCCGGCGGCGCCAAAGGCGGCCGGCGAGGCGATGTTGATGCGAAGGCCGTCGGCCTCTGCAGCCGTGATTTCAGTGACTTCGATCTCGGCACGAAGCGGCTCGCCCAAGGCGGAGCGCACGTTCAGCTTGCCCAGGGCCAGCGCGCTGGCATCGGTGCTCAAGGCCAGCAGCGCCACGGCTGCGCCCAGAACAGTCAGCTGACAACGACCAGGTTTTTTCGAAATCGCACGGGTCGCCGCACCAGGGGCGGCAGGCAACGAAAGTCTTGTCATGCTGATAGGGGCAGCTCTGCCCAAAAGTGTAAGTGGACGTTAACACCTCACCCCGCAGCTGACAAGGCGGCAAGGCTTGTTAACCGAGAGAGTACGACCTTCGTCGCACCCTGGTCGTTGCAAGCCTGCAACGACGGCCGCCGAATTGGCGTCCGCTGCCGGCATCAGGCTTCCAACAGGATTCGGAGCATGCGGCGCAGCGGCTCGGCGGCGCCCCAAAGAAGCTGGTCGCCCACGGTGAAGGCGCCCAGGTAGTCCGGACCCATCGCCAGCTTGCGCAGGCGCCCGACCGGGATGGTCATGGTGCCCGTCACAGCCACCGGCGTCAGGTCCTTGACCGAAGCTTCACGGGTGTTGGGCACGACCTTGACCCACTCGTTGTCGGCGGCGATCAGGGCTTCGATGTCGGCCAGCGGCACATCCTTCTTGAGCTTGAAGGTCAGGGCCTGGCTGTGGCAGCGCATGGCGCCGATGCGCACGCAAAAGCCATCGACCGGCGTCTCGGCGGTGCCGAAGCTTGCACCTTGGCCCAGGATCTTGTTGGTCTCGGCGCCGCCCTTCCACTCTTCCTTGGACATGCCATCGCCCAGGTCCTTGTCGATCCAGGGGATCAGCGAGCCGCCCAGCGGCACGCCGAAGTTGGCGGTTTCCTGGGCCGACAGGTTCTGCTGCTTGGCCAGGATCTTGCGGTCGATTTCGAGGATGGCCGACTTCGGGTCGTGCAGAAGGTCGCGCACCTCGGCGTTGAGGGTGCCGAACTGGGTGAGCAGCTCGCGCATGTGCTGGGCACCGCCGCCCGAGGCCGCCTGGTAGGTCATGGAGGTCATCCACTCGACCAGGCCAGCCTTGTAGAGCGCGCCCACGCCCATCAGCATGCAGCTCACGGTGCAGTTGCCGCCGATCCAGTTGCGGCCGCCCTTGGCCAGCGCGTTCTGAATGACGGGCAGGTTGACCGGGTCGAGCACGATGACCGCGTCATCCTCCATGCGCAGGGTGGAGGCCGCGTCGATCCAGTGGCCCTTCCAGCCGGCGGCGCGCAGCTTGGGGAACACCTCGCCGGTGTAGTCGCCGCCCTGGCAGGTGATGATGATGTCGCACTTGGCCAACTGCGCGATGTCCATCGCGTCCTGCAGGCGGGTTTCGTTCTTCGCCTGTGCCGGCGCCTGGCCGCCCTTGTTCGACGTGGAGAAGAACATCGGCTCGATGAGCCCGAAGTCGCCTTCGGCCTGCATGCGGTCCATCAGGACCGAGCCGACCATGCCGCGCCAGCCTACCAGGCCGACCAGGGGTTGTTGTGCATTCGCCATTTCGCTAAAGCCCTCTAAAGAAAAAAGAATCAGGTTTCTCTTTGCGCCCGGCTCGTCGAGCCGGGAGGGGCGTGACGAATCGGGCTACGTGTCAGCCGGTAATCGTCTTTTTGGTGATGGCCGCAACCACGGCATCGCCCATTTCGCGGGTTCCGACGCGCTTCGTGCCCTCGGCCCAGATGTCCGCCGTACGCAGACCCTGGGCGAGCACGTGCTGAACCGCTGACTCGATACGGTCGGCGGACTCGGGCTGGTTCAGGGAAAAACGAAGCATCATGGCTGCAGACAGGATTGTAGCCAATGGGTTGGCAACCCCCTTGCCGGCAATGTCGGGCGCGCTGCCGTGGCTGGGCTCGTAAAGGCCCTGGTTGCTCGAATTGAGCGAAGCCGAGGGCAGCATGCCGATGGAGCCGGTGAGCATCGCCGCCTCATCCGACAGGATGTCGCCGAACATGTTGCCGGTGACGATCACATCGAACTTCTTGGGCGCCTTCACCAGTTGCATGGCGGCGTTGTCGACGTACATGTGATCGAGCTCGACGTCCGGGTAGTCCTTGTGCACCTCGGTCACGATGTCCTTCCAGAACTGGAAGGTCTCCAGCACGTTGGCCTTGTCGACGCTGGTCACGCGCTTGTTGCGCTTGCGGGCGGCCTCGAAGGCGACCCGTGCGATGCGCTCGACCTCGGGGCGCGAGTAGCGCATGGTGTCGAAGGCTTCCTCGGCGCCCGGGAAGTGGCCGTCCACCGCCGTGCGGCGGCCGCGCGGCTGGCCGAAGTAGATGTCGCCGGTCAGCTCGCGGATGATGAGGATGTCCAGGCCCGCGATCAGCTCGGGCTTGAGGCTCGATGCGCCCACCAGTTGCTCGTAGCAGATGGCGGGGCGGAAGTTGGCAAACAGGCCCAGGTTCTTGCGCAGGCCCAGGATGGCCTGCTCGGGACGCAGCGGGCGGTCGAGCTTGTCGTACTTCCAGTCGCCCACCGCGCCGAACAGCACGGCGTCGGCTTCCTTGGCGAGCTTGAGCGTCGAATCGGGCAGTGGATGGCCGTGCGCCTCGTAGGCGGCGCCGCCGACCAGGGCGGTTTCTTTCTCGAACTTCAGGTCGAGCACGTCGAGCACGCGCAGGGCCTGTTCGACGATTTCAGTACCGATGCCATCACCGGGGAGAACTGCGATTTTCATGAGTGAGCTTTTGCGAGTGGTTGGGGTGGTGGCGCTCAGGCAACCATCTGGTGCGACAGCCAGGGCTTGCTGGCCAGGCGTGCCGCTTCGAAGGCCTGGATCTTGTCCTTGTGGCGCAAGGTCAGGCCGATGTCGTCCAGGCCGTTGAGCAGGCAATACTTGCGAAAGGCCTGCACGTCGAAGGCGAGCTCGCTGCCGTCGGGCTTGACGATCACCTGGCGCTCCAGGTCGACGGTCAGCTGATAGCCCGGGAAGGCGAAGACCTCGTCGAAGAGCTGCGCCACCTGCGCCTCGGGCAGCACGATCGGCAGCAGGCCGTTCTTGAAGCAGTTGTTGAAGAAGATGTCGGCAAAGCTGGGCGCGATCACGGCGCGAAAGCCGTACTGGTCGAGCGCCCAGGGGGCGTGCTCGCGCGAGGACCCGCAGCCGAAGTTCTTGCGAGCGATCAGGACCGATGCGCCCTGGTAGCGCGGCTGGTTCAAAACGAAGTCCGGGTTGGGCTTGCGGCTGGCCGGGTCCTGGCCGGGCTCGCCGCGGTCCAGGTAGCGCCACTCGTCGAACAGGTTGGGGCCGAAGCCCGTCTTCTTGATCGACTTCAGGAACTGCTTGGGAATGATCGCGTCGGTGTCGACGTTCTCGCGGTCCATGGGGGCCACGAGGCCCTTGTGCACGCTGAATTTCTGCATGGTGTTTCTCAATCTAGTCAGTTGAGAGGACAGAGCAAAATTGCTTCGCAATTCTTGGTCTGTCCCGCAAAGTCTTAGGAAAATTGACGGACGTCGACAAAGTGGCCGTGCACGGCCGCAGCGGCGGCCATCGCCGGGCTCACGAGGTGGGTGCGGCCACCGGCGCCCTGGCGGCCTTCGAAGTTGCGGTTGCTGGTGGAGGCGCAACGCTCGCCCGGCTCCAGCCGGTCGGCGTTCATGGCCAGGCACATCGAGCAGCCGGGCTCGCGCCATTCGAAGCCGGCGGCCTTGAAGATCGCATCCAGGCCTTCACGCTCGGCCTGCTCCTTCACCAGTCCGGAGCCTGGCACCACCATCGCCAGCTTGACGTTCTTGGCCACCTTCTGGCCCAGGCGCTTGACCACGGCGGCGGCCTCGCGCATGTCTTCGATGCGGCTGTTGGTGCACGAGCCGATGAACACCTTGTCGATGAAGATGTCGTTCATCGCCTTGTTGGGCTCCAGGCCCATGTACTTGAGCGCGCTTTCGATGGCGTGGCGCTTGCTCGCATCTTTCTCGCGGTCCGGATCGGGCACGCGCCCGTCGATCGGCACCACCATCTCGGGCGAGGTGCCCCAGGTGACTTGCGGCTTGATCTGCGTGGCGTCGAGCTCGACCACGCTGTCGAAGTGCGCGCCCGGGTCCGACTGCAGGGTGCGCCAATAGGCCACCGCCTGGTCCCATTCGACGCCGGTGGGCGCCAGCGGGCGGCCCTTGACGTAGCTGGTGGTCTTGTCGTCCACCGCCACCAGGCCGGCGCGGGCGCCAGCCTCGATCGCCATGTTGCACACCGTCATGCGGCCTTCCATCGTCAGGTCGCGGATGGCCGAGCCGGCGAACTCGATGGTGTAGCCGGTGCCGCCGGCAGTGCCGATGCGGCCGATGATGGCCAGCACGATGTCCTTGGCGGTGCAGCCCAGCGGCAGCTTGCCTTCCACCTTCACCAAGAGGTTCTTGGCCTTCTTGGCCAGCAAGGTCTGCGTGGCCATCACGTGCTCGACCTCGCTGGTGCCGATGCCGTGCGCCAGCGCGCCGAAGGCGCCGTGAGTGGAGGTGTGCGAGTCGCCGCACACCACGGTCATGCCCGGCAGGGTGGCGCCCGACTCGGGCCCGATCACGTGCACGATGCCCTGGCGCTTGCTGAGAAAGGGGAAGAAGGCGGCGGCGCCGAACTCCTGGATGTTGTGGTCCAGGGTGGTGATCTGCTCCTTGCTGACGGGATCGGAAATGCCGTCGTAGCCCAGCTCCCAGTTCGTGGTCGGCGTGTTGTGGTCGGCGGTGGCCACCACCGAGCTGATGCGCCAGAGCTTGCGGCCGGCCTCGCGCAGGCCCTCGAAGGCTTGCGGGCTGGTCACCTCATGCACCAGGTGGCGGTCGATGTAGAGGATGGAGGTGCCGTCTTCCTCGGTGTGGACGACGTGTTCGTCCCAGAGCTTGTCGTAGAGCGTGCGTGCCATGGTGGTCTTTCGTGGGGAATGCTTTTGTTCGGGTGAAGTGATTCAGGCGGCCCGCACCTGCTGCGTCGCGTCGGTGCTGGCGTGGAGGTGCGCGACCAGGGAACGCGCAGCCACAGGAAGGGTGGAAAAGTCACGCGCCACCAGGCGGATCTCGCGCTCGGCCCAGGGGTCATCCAGGGCAATGCTCAACAGGCCGCGGCCGATGCCGCCTCGCATCAGCTCGAAGGCCCGCAGCGGCATGACGCCGATGCCCAGCCCGTTCTCGATCATGCGGCACATGGCGTCCAGCCCGGTGACGTGGATGCGCAGCTTGATGCTGCGTCCGGCGTCGGTGGCTGCCTGGTGCATCGCGACGTAGATCGAACTGTTGGTGTGCAGGCCGACGTGGTCGTAGTCCAGCGTGGAGATGAAGTCGATCGAATCGTGCTTGGCCAGCGCGTGGCCGGCCGGCACGACGAGCGCCAGCCGGTCCTTGCGGTAGGGCAGGCTCTGCAGTTCGTGCGCGCCGTCGCTCGCGTGGCAGATGCCCAGGTCGGCGGCGCCTTCCTGCACCGCGCGCAGCACCTCGCTGCTGAGGTGTTCTTCCAGGTCGATCTTGATGGCCTCGTGCTCGCGCGTGAAGACGCCCAGGTCTTCTGGCAGGTACTGCACGATGGCCGAGATGTTGGCATGCACCCGCACATGGCCGCGCACGCCATCGGCATACTCGGAAAGCTCGCCCTGCATCTTCTCCAGGCTGTAGAGCACCGTGCGGGCGTGGTGCAGCAGGCTTTCGCCGGCTGGCGTCAGGTCGACACCGCGCGTATGGCGATAGAGCAGGGGCGTGTGAAGAGCGGCCTCGAGGTCCGACAGGCGCTTGCTGATGGCCGAGGCGGCGATGAATTCGCGCTCGGCCGCGCGGCCGATGCTGCCCAGCTCGCACACCGCCACGAAGAGCTGGAGCGAAGTCAGGTCGACACGGCGGACAAAGTTGCGGTCTGGGAGCGACATGGGCGGAGGGCATCGCATTTCACGATGCATTCCGCCATTTTGCTACTGAAATATGGCATTCGCCATCGCGATCCGCGATGACCAGGATGCCGTGCAGCGATGATTGGGCGCTGCCTCAGCGCTTCTTTTCGGCGCTGTCCTCCAGCTTCTGGCCGCCTTGCTGGATATCCTGGCCGGCACCCTTCATGGTGTTGCAGCCTGCCAGCGGGATGGACAGGGTGAAGGCAATGGCGAGAAAGGCGGCAATCTTCTTCATGGCAAGACTCCTTCGTCAGGGTTGAAAGCGAGGGAGATCCCTCTGCTGCAAAAGTACGCGCCGGACCTTTGCCGTCCTGTCAGCCAAAACGCAGAAAAGCTGCCCGAAGGCAGCTTTCCTGGATGCGGGCGCAGGACGCGCCCGTGGGGGCCGTATCAGCGTGCGCTGATCGGCTTGACGTCGCGTTTGGGCGAGCCTTCGAACAGCTGGCGCGGGCGGCCGATCTTGTAGTCCGGGTCGCCGATCATCTCGTTGAGCTGGGCGATCCAGCCCACCGTGCGGGCCAGCGCGAAGATCGCGGTGAACAGCGGCACCGGGATGCCGATGGCGCGCTGCACGATGCCCGAGTAGAAGTCCACGTTCGGGTAGAGCTTGCGCGAGACGAAGTACTCGTCTTCCAGTGCGATCTTTTCCAGGGCCATGGCCAGCTTGAACAGCGGGTCGTTTTCCAGGCCCAGTTCGCCCAGCACTTCGCGGCAGGTTTCCTGCATGAGCTTGGCGCGCGGGTCGTAGTTCTTGTAGACGCGGTGGCCGAAGCCCATCAGCTTGACGTTGGAGTTCTTGTCCTTGACCTGCTTGATGAACTCGCCGATCTTGTCGACGCCGCCCGCCTTCTGGATGTCGTAGAGCATGTTCAGCGCCGCCTCGTTGGCGCCGCCGTGGGCCGGGCCCCAGAGGCAGGCCACGCCCGCCGCGATGGCGGCGAAGGGGTTGGTGCCCGAGGAACCGCACAGGCGCACGGTGGAGGTGGAGGCGTTCTGCTCGTGGTCGGCGTGCAGGATGAAGATGCGGTCGAGCGCGCGCTCGAGCACCGGGCTCACCTTGTACTCCTCGCACGGCGTGGCGAACATCATGTGCAGGAAATTGCCGGCATAGCTCAGGTCATTCCTCGGGTACATGTAGGGCTGGCCGACGGTGTACTTGTAGGCCATGGCCACCAGCGTCGGCATCTTGGCGATCAGGCGCACGGCGGCGATCTCGCGGTGCTTCGGATTGGTGATGTCGGTGCTGTCGTGATAGAAGGCCGACAGGGCGCCCACCAGGCCGGTCATGATGGCCATCGGGTGCGCGTCGCGGCGGAAGCCCCGCAGGAAGAACTGCATCTGTTCGTTGACCATCGTGTGGTGCGTCACGGTGTCGGTGAACTTGGCCTTCTGCCCGGCGTTGGGCAGCTCGCCGTACAGCAGCAGGTGGCAGGTTTCCAGGAAGTCGCAGTTGGTGGCCAGCTGTTCGATGGGGTAGCCGCGGTACAGCAGTTCGCCCTTGTCGCCGTCGATGTAGGTGATGGCGGATTCGCAGGACGCGGTCGACATGAAGCCCGGGTCGTAGGTGAACATGCCGGTCTGGGCATAGAGCTTGCGAATGTCGATGACATCCGGGCCCAACGTACCCTTGTAGATCGGCAGGTCGACGGGCTGCCCGCCGTTGCTGAACGACAGGGTGGCCTTGGTATCGGAGGCTTTCATGGCTGGTCTTTCTGAAGGAGATGTACTGGAGGAAGCGAAGAAAAGGCGGCGTCGTGCGTGATCGGCCCGGTCAGATGCGCATGAGCTGCAGGAGTTCGGCCACGCCGGCCCCGGCCAGTGCTGGCTCGGGCTCCTTTCTGCGCAGCAGGAGGTCGAGCAGGTCGTTGTCCGACAGATCCATCAGTGTCTCCAGTGCCTGTGCCTGCCCCATGGTGAGGGCGGCTTCATGTCGCTCGAAGAATCGGGCGATGAACAGGTCGTTTTCGAGCAGGCCGCGCCGGCAGCGCCATTTCAGCCGGCTCAACGTGCGTTCGTCGATCGGCTGGTCGTTCGGTGCTGCGGCAGCGGCTTGCATGATGGGCTTGCGGTTGCTGCTTAGATGGCCCGGCGGACCATCAATTCCTTGATCTTGCCGATGGCCTGGGTCGGGTTCAGGCCCTTCGGGCACACATCCACGCAGTTCATGATGGTGTGGCAGCGGAACAGGCGGTACGGGTCTTCCAGGTTGTCCAGGCGCTCGGCGGTGGCTTCATCGCGGCTGTCGGCGATGAAGCGGTAGGCCTGCAGCAGGCCGGCGGGGCCGACGAACTTGTCCGGGTTCCACCAGAAGCTGGGGCAGCTGGTGGAGCAACTGGCGCACAGGATGCACTCGTACAGGCCGTTGAGCTCTTCGCGCTCTTCGGGCGACTGAAGGCGCTCCTTCTCGGGCGGCACCGTGTCGTTCTGCAGGTAGGGCTTGATCGAGTTGTACTGCTTGAAGAACTGCGTCATGTCCACGATCAGGTCGCGGATCACGGGCAGGCCCGGCAACGGCTTCAACACGACCGTGCCCTTGAGCGTGTTCATGTTGGTCAGGCAAGCCAGGCCGTTCTTGCCGTTGATGTTCATCGCGTCCGAGCCGCAGACGCCTTCGCGGCAGGAGCGGCGGAACGACAGCGAAGGATCTTGTGCCTTGAGCTTCATCAGGGCGTCCAGCAGCATGCGCTCGTGGCCGTCGAGTTCGATCTCGATGGTCTGCATGTAGGGCTTGGCGTCCTTGTCCGGGTCGTAGCGGTAGATCTGGAATGTGCGCTTCATCGTGAAACCTTGTTGTGTCTTCTCTTAGAACGTGCGGACCTTGGGAGGCACCGACTCGACCGTCAGGGGCTGCATCTTCACCGGCTTGTACGAGAGGCGGTTGTCCGCGCTGTACCACAGCGTGTGCTTCATCCAGTTGGCGTCGTCGCGGCCCAGCGGCGCGACCGGATCGTCCGCCGGACGCTCGTAGTCTTCCACCGTGTGGGCGCCGCGGCATTCCTTGCGGGCTGCTGCCGACACCATGGTGGCCTGCGCCACTTCGATCAGGTTGTCGACTTCCAGCGCCTCGATGCGGGCGGTGTTGAACACGCGCGACTTGTCCTTGAGCGTGACGGCCTTGACCTTCTCGCGCACGGCGGCGATCTTTTGCACGCCTTCGTCCATCGAGGCCTGCTTGCGAAACACGGCGGCGTGCTGCTGCATGGTGGCGCGGATCTCGTTGGCCACGTCCTGGGCGTACAGACCGTCGGTCGACTTCTCGAGTTGGTTCAGGCGCTCCAGCGTGCGGTCTGCCGCATCCGTCGGCAGCGGCTTGTGCTCGCGGTTCTTGTCGTTGAACTGCACGATGTGGTTGCCGGCCGCGCGGCCGAACACCAGAAGGTCGAGCAGCGAGTTGGTGCCCAGGCGGTTGGCGCCGTGCACGCTCACGCACGAGCATTCGCCCACCGCGTACAGGCCGTTGATGACGGCGCTGTTCTCTTCGCCCTTTTGCACCACGACCTGGCCGTTGATGTTGGTGGGAATGCCGCCCATCTGGTAGTGGATGGTGGGCACCACCGGGATCGGCTCCTTGGTGATGTCGACGTTGGCGAAGTTGACGCCGATCTCATACACCGAGGGCAGGCGCTTGTGGATGGTCTCTGCTCCCAGGTGGTCGAGCTTGAGCAGCACGTAGTCCTTGTTGGGACCGCAGCCGCGGCCTTCCTTGATTTCCTGGTCCATCGAGCGCGAGACGAAGTCGCGCGGCGCCAGGTCCTTCAGGGTGGGCGCATAGCGCTCCATGAAGCGCTCGCCGTTGCTGTTGAGCAAGATGGCGCCTTCGCCGCGGCAGCCTTCGGTCAGCAGCACGCCCGCGCCGGCCACGCCAGTGGGGTGGAACTGCCAGAACTCCATGTCCTGCAGCGGGATGCCGGCGCGCGCCGCCATGCCCAGGCCGTCGCCGGTGTTGATGAAGGCGTTGGTCGATGCGGCAAAGATGCGGCCGGCGCCGCCGGTGGCCAAGAGCACGGTCTTGGCCTGCAGGATGTGCAGGTCGCCGGTTTCCATCTCGAGCGCGGTGACGCCCACCACGTCGCCCTCGGCGTCGCGGATCAGGTCGAGCGCCATCCACTCGACGAAGAACTGGGTGCGCGCTTCCACGTTCTTCTGGTAGAGCGTGTGCAGCATCGCGTGGCCGGTGCGGTCGGCCGCGGCGCAGGCGCGCTGCACCGGCTTTTCGCCGTAGTTGGCGGTGTGGCCGCCGAATGGGCGCTGGTAGATGGTGCCGTCCGGGTTGCGGTCAAACGGCATGCCGAAGTGCTCGAGCTCATACACCACCTTGGGTGCTTCGCGGCACATGAATTCGATCGCGTCCTGGTCGCCGAGCCAGTCGGAACCCTTGATCGTGTCGTAGAAGTGGTAGTGCCAGTTGTCCTCGCTCATGTTGCCGAGCGAGGCGCCCACGCCGCCCTGCGCCGCCACGGTGTGCGAGCGGGTCGGGAAGACTTTGGACAGCACGGCCACGTTGAGGCCGGCGCGCGCCAGCTGCAGCGAGGCGCGCATGCCGGAGCCGCCGGCGCCGATGATGACGACGTCGAACTTGCGCGTCGTGATTTGGTCTTTGGTGTAGGACATGAGGTTCAGACTCTCCAGAGCACTTGAATGGCCCAACCCGCGCAACCGACAAGCCAGACGATGGTGAAGATTTGCAGGGCCAGGCGGATGCCGACGGGCTGGACGTAGTCCATCCAGACATCGCGCATGCCGACCCACACGTGATAGAGAAGCGAGGCGATCACCGCGAAGGTGAGGACCTTCATCCATTGCGAGGCGAAGATGCCCGCCCACTTGTCGTAGCCGATCGGGCCCTTGGAGAAGATCACCTGTGCCAACAGGATGATGGTGAAGAGCGCCATCAGGGCGCCGGTGACGCGCTGGCTGAGCCAGTCGCGCAGACCGTAGTGCGCGCCGACGACGATGCGCTTGGAGCCGTAGTTCACTGCCATGTTGTTGTTCCTTCTTCTCAGTAGGCGCCGAAGAGCTTGAGGCCCAGCACCACCGTCAGCAGGACGCTCAGGGCGAGGGTCACGATGGCGGAGCTGTTGCCGAATTCCTTGGTCACCGCGGCATGGCTCACGTCCATCCACAGGTGGCGGACGCCGGCGATGAAATGGTGCAGGTAGGCCCAGATCAGGGCCAGCGCCACCAGCTTGACCAGGAAGCCCGGGACGAAAGAAAAGCCGTTGTTGAAAACGGCCTTGAACTTGGCAAACGAGATCTCGGAGGAGACCGAGCTGTCGAACATCCAGATGATGAACGGCAGCAGAAGGAACATCAGAATGCCACTCACGCGGTGCAGGATCGACACGATGCCCGCCGGCGGCAGCCGGTAGGTGGTCAGATCGGTGAAGGCATTGATGTTGCGAAATTCGCGGCGCGGTGGCCGTGGTGTTGCAAGCTCTGTCATGGGGACTTTCGTGGCTTTCTTTGGGGGGCGGCTTGTTCTTCGGTGCAAAGAAGCAAACAACCCAAAATTCTATTGCAATGCACCATCGGTCAGGGCGCTCGGGCGCGACATGGCCGACAAGACTGCACCAGGATTCATCAGCCCAGCTCGTTGCGGTAGTGGTGCGTGTCGGTGCGGTACAGGCCGCGGCGCAGCTCCATCGGCGTGTCGTGATAGGTGTGGGCCAGGCGCTCCACGCTCAGCAAGGGCGTCGCGGTGTTCACCTGCAGCAGCGCGGCCTGTTCATCGTCAGGCAGCACGGCGCGAATCTTTTCTTCGGCGCGCACCATGCGCACGCCGAACTCGGTTTCGAACATGGCGTACATCGGGCCGTGCCACTGCGCCAGGCGTTCGGCGGTGAGTCCCTTGAAGGGCACGCCCGGCAGCCACAGGTCTTCCAGGATGGTGGGCACGCCGCGATAGGCCAGCACGCGCCGCACCTGCAGCACCGCGTCGCCGGTGCGCAAGGCAAGGGCGCGCGCCACGTCGGCGGCAGCGCGCTGGCGCTTGCAGTCAACGATGGTGCGCACCGCGGGCCCTTCGGCCGCAATGTCGCCGCTGTCGGGCACCAGCTTCAGAAAGCGGTACTGCACGTGCTGCTCGGCATGGGTGGCGACGAAGGTGCCCTTGCCCTGGCGGCGCACCACCAGGTTCTCGGCCGCCAGCTCGTCGATCGCCTTGCGCATGGTGCCCTGGCTCACCCCGAAGCGCGCCGCCAGCTCGATCTCGCTGGGAATGGGCTCGCCCGGCTTCCATTCGCCGGCCTGCAGGCTGCGCAGGATCAGCGTCTTGATCTGCTGATAAAGCGGACTGAAGGCGGGCGCCAGGTGGTCGGCGGTTGTGCTGGAGTTGGTGGTCATGGCGTGGCTGCGCCGCATCGGGGCGATGCAACAGCTCGTATCTTATATAAGACATAAGACATGCGCCATCCCGGGCTCGAATCGGCATAGAATCGTGGCCGTTTCTCGACCGGGGCGCCGTGCCCGCGGACCACGCGCGCGACGCGCCGTCCGCCGCCTCTTGCGCCCTCATTTTCATCACCATCCTGGAGTCCTCCCATGAGCAAGAAGCCCGTTCGCGTTGCCGTCACCGGCGCCGCAGGCCAAATCGGTTACGCCCTGTTGTTCCGCATTGCATCCGGGGAAATGCTCGGCAAAGACCAGCCCGTGATCCTGCAACTGCTCGAGATCCCCGACGAGAAGGCCCAGAAGGCGCTCAAGGGCGTGATCATGGAACTGGAAGATTGCGCCTTCCCGCTGCTGGCCGGCGTGATCCCCACCGGTGACCCGGAAGTGGCCTTCAAGGACGCCGACTACGCCCTCCTGGTGGGTGCCCGCCCGCGTGGCCCCGGCATGGAGCGCGCCGACCTGCTGGCCGCCAACGCCCAGATCTTCACGGCCCAGGGCAAGGCGCTGGACAAGGTCGCCAGCCGCAACGTCAAGGTGCTGGTGGTCGGCAACCCGGCCAACACCAACGCCTACATCGCGATGAAGAGCGCGCCCAGCCTGCCCGCCAAGAACTTCACCGCCATGCTGCGCTTGGACCACAACCGCGCTGCCAGCCAGATCGCAGCCAAGGTCGGCAAGGCCGTGGGCGACATCGAGAAGCTCACCGTCTGGGGCAACCACTCGCCCACGATGTACGCCGACTACCGCTTCGCCACCATCGGCGGTGCGAGCGTCAAGGACATGATCAACGACCAGGTCTGGAACGCCGACACCTTCCTGCCTACCGTGGGCAAGCGCGGCGCCGCCATCATCGAAGCGCGCGGCCTGTCGTCGGCTGCCTCGGCTGCCAACGCCGCCATCGACCACATGCGCGACTGGGCCCTGGGCTCCAAGGGCAAGTGGGTCACCATGGGCGTGCCTTCCAACGGCGAATACGGCATTCCGAAGGAAGTGATCTTCGGCTTCCCGGTCACCACCGAAAACGGCGAATACAAGATCGTCGAAGGCCTGGCCATCGACGAGTTCAGCCAGGAGCGCATCAACAAGACGCTGGCCGAGCTGCAAGGCGAACAAGACGGCGTCAAGCACCTGCTGTAATTTGCCTCGGGCCCATGGCTGACTGGAACCCCGCGCTCTACGCCCGCTTCGAGGACGAGCGCACCCGCCCCGCACGCGACCTGCTCGCGCGCGTGGCGCTCCACTCGGCCGGCCTGGCCATCGACCTGGGCTGCGGCCCGGGCAATTCGACCGAGCTGCTGGTCGAACGCTTTCCGTCCGCTGCCGTCGTCGGCACGGACAACTCGCCGTCAATGATCGAATCGGCGCGCGAACGCCTCCCTGAGGCCCGATTTCCAACACTGCGCTTTCAACTGAGCGACATCGCCAGCTGGCAGCCCAGCCAAGCGCCTGACCTGATCTACGCCAACGCGGCGCTTCAATGGGTGCCCGATCACGAAACGCTGCTGCCGCGCCTGCTGAATGCGCTGGCGCCCGGCGGCGTGCTGGCCATCCAGATGCCGGACAACCGGGCCGAGCCCACGCACCGCCTGATGCGCGAAGTGGCGGCCGAGCCCGACTTTGCCGCCGCGATCGGGGACTACGACAAGCTGCGCACCGAGCTGCTCGGGCTGGGCGGCTACTACGACCTGCTGTCGCCGCTGGCCGCGCAGGTCGACATCTGGCGCACCGCCTACCAGCATCCGATGGCGTCGCCGCGCGCCATCGTCGACTGGGTGCGTTCCACCGGCCTGCGTCCCTTCATCGATCCGCTCTCGCCTGAATTGCGGGAGCGCTATCTGGCCGAGTACGAGCGCCGCATCGACGCCGCCTATCCGGCGCGCGCCGACGGCCAGCGGCTGCTCGCATTCCCGCGTCTTTTCATTGTGGCCACCCGCAAGGCAATGAGCGCCGTCCGGCCGCCCGAAGGCGCTCGCACCGCAGCCCGCCAGGGCGAAGGTATCCAATGAGCACCGCATCGTCCCTCCATCCCCGCCAGGTGCTGCTGGGCGCACAGGCCGGCGCCGTGTCGCTGCCGGTGTGCGACCACTACAGCGGCGTCGAGGCGCGCATGAAAAAGAGCCTGGCGCTGCAGGCCGAGATGGCGCAGGAGTTTGGCGCCTGCGTGTTCGACGTCACGCTCGATTGCGAAGACGGCGCCCCGGTGGGCGGCGAAGCCGAGCATGCGCAATTGGTGACCGAGCTGGCCCTGGCGGCCGCTCCCGGCATGCGGGTGGCGGTGCGGGTGCATCCGGTCGACCACCCGTCTTTTGGCGCCGACGTCGCGACCGTTGCCGGCCGTGCCGGCCAGCGCCTGTGCCACATCATGCTGCCCAAGGTCGAGTCGGTGGCTGACGTGACGCGCGCGTGCGCTGCGCTCGATGCGGCCGGCGCCAGCACATTGCCGCTGCAGGTGCTGATCGAGTCGCCGCTGGCGGTGCACAACGCTTTCGAGATCGCCGCGCATCCGCGGGTGCAGTCGCTCAGCTTCGGCCTGATGGATTTCGTGTCGGCCCATGCCGGCGCGATTCCCGCCGAAGGCATGGCGGCCGGCGGCCAGTTCAGCCATCCGCTGGTGGTACGCGCCAAGCTCGAGATCGCCTCGGCGGCGCATGCGCACGGCAAGGTGCCCTCGCACTGCGTGGTCACCGAATTCAGCGACGTGGATGCGATGCGCGCCGCCGCGCGCCGCGCCGCCAACGAGTTCGGCTACACGCGCATGTGGAGCATCCACCCCAACCAGATCCGCCCGATCCTGGATGCGTTTGCGCCCAGCGAGCGGCAAATCGAGGCCGCGGTGCGCTTGATCGAGGCCGCACAGCAGGCCCATTGGGCCCCCGTCAGTTTTCAAGGCGTGTTACATGACCGCGCCAGTTATAGGCTCTACTGGCAGGTGCTGGAGCGTGCCCACGCAACCGGCCGTGCCTTGCCGCCCGAGGCCCGCGCCTGGTTTGCCGCGGCCCAAGCTTCAGCATCATTTTGATCGTCCCCATCCGTTCTCAAGGAAAGCCCACACATGAAAAAGATCCTCCTCGTTGCCGCCCTGGCCCTGGCTCTGCCCTTCGCCGCAACGGCCCAGACCAGCGACGCGGCCAAGCCGGCCGCCAAGTACAAGGCGCCGACGACGGGCAAGCGCGTCACGCAGAAAGTGGTGCCCAAGCCCATCATCAAGGAACTCGAAGAGGCCAAGCCGATTTCCGATGACACCAACATCGTGCTCACGCCCGAAGACCTGAACGCCGCCAAGTTCGTGCACACCGGCACCATCAAGTGCGAGCTGGGTGCCAGCGTCAACATCGAAGCCGATGCGGCCAAGCCGGGCTTCTTCAACGTGACGCATGGCAAGACCCGTTTCCGCATGCACCCGGTCAACAGCCGCACCGGCGCCATCCGCCTGGAAGATCCGCGCGCCGAAGCCATGTGGCTGCAACTGGGCAACAAGTCCATGCTGATGAGCCAGAAGAAGGGTGAGCGCCTGGCCGACGAGTGCCAGGCAGCGGCCCAGGTGGCGGTGCAAGAAGAAATGAAGAAGAACCCGCCCAAGAGCCTGTTCGAAGGCGCCGACGCACCGGCCAAATAAGCAAAGCAGAAGACCCCACGGCGAGGGCGGCCCGCTTTTCTTGCATAGGCCGCCAGAAATCAGAAACCCCAGAGAGAGAAAGAAGAATGTTGCAAGCCTACCGTGCCCACGTTGCCGAGCGCGCCGCGCTGGGCATCCCGCCGCTGCCCCTGACGGCCCAGCAGACCAGCGAGCTGATCGAGCTCCTGAAGAAGCCGGCCGACGCCAAGGAAGGCGAGTTCCTGCTGGACCTGCTGACGTACCGCGTGCCGGCCGGCGTGGACGACGCCGCCAAGGTCAAGGCCAGCTACCTGGCCGCCGTGGCGCACGGCAGCGAAAAGTGCGCGGTGCTCTCGCGTGCCCGCGCCACCGAGCTCTTGGGCACCATGCTGGGCGGCTACAACATCGGCCCGATGATCGATCTGCTGGGCGACGCCGAAGTCGGCGCCGTGGCGGCCGAGGGCCTGAAGAAGACGCTCTTGATGTTCGACCAGTTCCATGACGTCAAGGAACTGGCCGACAAGGGCAATGCCAACGCCAAGGCCGTGCTGCAGAGCTGGGCCGATGCCGAGTGGTTCACCAGCCGCCCGGAAGTGCCCAAGAGCATCACCTTCACCGTGTTCAAGGTGCCTGGCGAGACCAACACCGACGACCTCTCCCCCGCGCCCGACGC
The DNA here is from genome assembly GCF_052871435.1 of Variovorax sp. LARHSF232. Lineage (NCBI taxonomy): Bacteria > Pseudomonadati > Pseudomonadota > Betaproteobacteria > Burkholderiales > Comamonadaceae > Variovorax > Variovorax sp. LARHSF232. The sequence continues at coordinate 128,880 of NZ_JBIXJS010000007.1, forward strand.
CACCACTCGTCCCGACATCCCGATGCATGCGCTGGCGATGCTGAAGAACAAGCGCGATGGCGCCCCCTTCACGCCGGAAGAAGACGGCAAGCGCGGCCCCGTCAAGTTCATCCAGGAGCTGGTGGCACGCGGCCTGCCCGTGGCCTACGTGGGTGACGTGGTCGGCACCGGGTCATCCCGCAAGTCCGCCACCAACAGCGTGCTGTGGTGGACGGGCGAAGACATCCCCTTCATTCCCAACAAGAAGTTCGGCGGCATCTGCCTGGGCACCAAGATCGCCCCGATCTTCTACAACACCATGGAAGACGCCGGTTCGCTGCCGATCGAGCTGGACGTCAACCAGATGAACATGGGCGACACCATCGAGCTGCGCCCCTATGAAGGCAAGGCCCTGAAGGACGGCCAAGTCATCGCGCAATTCCAGGTCAAGAGCGACGTGCTGTTCGATGAAGTGCGCGCCGGCGGCCGCATTCCGCTGATCATCGGTCGCGGCCTGACGGCCAAGGCGCGCGAAGCGCTGGGGCTGCCCGCATCCACACTGTTCCGCCTGCCGCAAAGCCCGGCCGCCAGCACCAAGGGCTTCTCGCTGGCCCAGAAGATGGTCGGCCGCGCCTGCGGCCTGCCGGAAGGCGAAGGCGTGCGCCCGGGCACCTACTGCGAACCCAAGATGACCTCGGTCGGCTCGCAGGACACCACCGGCCCGATGACCCGCGACGAGCTGAAGGACCTGGCCTGCCTGGGCTTCTCGGCCGACCTGGTCATGCAATCGTTCTGCCACACGGCGGCCTATCCGAAGAAGGTCGACGTGAAGATGCACCACGAGCTGCCGGACTTCATCAGCACCCGCGGCGGCATCTCGCTGCGTCCGGGCGACGGCGTGATCCACAGCTGGCTCAACCGCCTGCTGACCCCCGACACCGTGGGCACGGGCGGCGACAGCCACACCCGCTTTCCGATCGGCATCAGCTTCCCGGCCGGTTCCGGCCTGGTGGCTTTCGCGGCAGCCACCGGCGTGATGCCGCTGGACATGCCCGAGTCGGTGCTGGTGCGTTTCAAGGGCAAGATGCAGCCCGGCGTCACCTTGCGCGACCTGGTCAACGCCATTCCGCTGTACGCCATCAAGGCCGGCCTGCTGACGGTCGAGAAGAAGGGCAAGAAGAACATCTTCTCCGGCCGCATCCTGGAAATCGAAGGCCTGCCGGATCTGAAGGTCGAACAGGCTTTCGAGCTGAGTGACGCTTCGGCCGAACGCTCGGCCGCCGGCTGCACCGTGCACCTGAACAAGGAGCCGATCGCCGAATACATCAACAGCAACATCACGCTGATGAAGTGGATGATCGCCGAAGGCTATGCCGACGCCCGCACGCTCGCACGCCGCATCGCTGCACAGGAAGCCTGGCTGAAAGACCCGCAGCTGCTGCAGCCCGACGCCGACGCCGAATACGCAGCCGTGATCGAGATCGACCTGGCCGACGTGCACGAGCCCATCGTCGCCTGCCCGAACGACCCGGACGACGTGAAGACGCTCAGCGAAGTGGCCGGCGCCAAGATCGACGAAGTGTTCATCGGCTCGTGCATGACCAACATCGGCCACTTCCGTGCCGCTTCGAAGCTGTTGGAAGGCAAGCGCGACATCCCGGTCAAGCTGTGGATCGCACCGCCGACCAAGATGGACGCGCACCAGCTGACCGAAGAAGGCCACTACGGCGTGTTCGGCAACGCCGGTGCCCGCACCGAAATGCCGGGCTGCTCGCTATGCATGGGCAACCAGGCGCAGGTGCGCGAAGGCGCGACGGTGATGTCCACCAGCACCCGCAACTTCCCGAACCGCCTGGGCAAGAACACCAACGTGTACTTGGGCAGCGCCGAGCTGGCCTCGATCTGCTCCAAGCTGGGCAAGATCCCGAGCAAGGCAGAGTACATGGCCGACATGGGCGTGCTCAACGCCAACGGCGACCAGATCTACAAGTACCTGAACTTCGACAAGATCGAAGAGTTCACGCGGGCAGCGGCGACGGTTTCGGCCTGATCCTCTGCCGACGCAGCAAGAGACCCGCTTCGGCGGGTCTTTTTTTGCCTGCGCCATCGGGTGCGCAACGGATGCGCTGCACCGCCGCTGTCCTGTCCAATGCGCTGACACATCCGACGAGGGACGAGAACATGAAATTTCGCAAGATCATCCTGGGCGCTGTGGCAGTGCTGGCCGTTGCTGGCACCGCGGGCTGGGCCAGCCTGGACAAGGAAACGCGCGGACTGTTGGCCACGCTGCCGACCAACCGCGACCTGCTGTTCTGGAGCCAGCCGCAGCGTGACGCCGCCTTTCGCGCGCTGGACCGCCTGCCCGTGCTGGCCAAGGCGCGCGTGGTGGCTGCGGGCGCCACGACCTCACCGCTGCCACCCGGTCCGCCGCTGGCCCTGCCGCTGGACCTCGATGCGTACATGGCAGGGCAGCGCAGCGCGGCGCTGCTGATCCTGCAAGGCGGCAAGCTGCGCCTGGAACGCTACGGCCTGGGCTTCGAGCGCGAGGGCCGATGGACCAGCTTCTCCGTCGCCAAGTCCATCACCTCCACGCTGTTGGGGGCGGCCGTGCGCGACGGCCACATCCGCAGCCTGGACGACAAGGTCAGCGACTACATCCGGGAGATGAAAGGCTCGGCCTATGACGATGTCAGCATCCGCCAGCTGCTGACCATGAGCTCGGGCGTGGGCTGGAACGAGGACTACGCCGACCCGCAGTCGGACGTGGCGCGCTTCAACAACCACCAGCCCGAGGAGGGCGTCGATTCGCTGGTGAGCTACCTGCGCAAGCTGCCGCGCGTGGCGCCGCCCGGTACGCGCTGGAACTACAGCACCGGCGAGACCAACCTGGTGGGCGTGCTGGTCGCACGCGCCACAGGCAAGCCGCTGGCCACCTACCTTTCGGAAAAGATCTGGGTGCCGGCCGGCATGGAGCAACAGGCGACCTGGCTCCTGAGCCGCACCGGCCAGGAGATCAGCGGCTGCTGCATCCAGGCCGCCACGCGCGACATGGCTCGCTTCGGCCGCTTCATCCTGGATGGCGCCGCCAGCGGCGGGTCACCCATGGTGCCCGATGGCTGGCTGGCCCAGGCCACCACCAGCCGCATGCCGATCGGGCAGCCGGGCCGCGGCTACGGCTACCAGTGGTGGACCTACGACGACGGCAGCTTTGCCGCACGCGGCATCTTCGGCCAGGGCATCTTCATCGATCCGAAGCGCGATCTGGTCATCGCCTCCAACGCCAACTGGGCCGGCGGGGCGGTGGACCGGGTTGCCAGCGCAAGCCGCGAGGATTTCTACAAGGCGGTGCAGAAGGCGATCGACGACGAGCGAACGGGCAAGCCGTCGGGCGGCTGAGGTTCAGCGCGCCGGCCGGCCCGCGCGCCGCTGACCGGTCAGCCTCGCAAGGTCGACAGGGCTTCGGCCGTCCGGGCATCGGCCGGGAAGAAGGACTCCACCGCCAGCTCCTGCAGAGTCACATCCACCGGCGTGCCGAAGATGGTAGTGGTGCTGATGAAGCTCAGTACCCCTTGCGGCGTCATCAGCTGAAAAGGCACGACCACGCCGGCCAGTTCACTGCCGGCGACGGGCCCCTGCTGGCCCGGGTGATCGATGGGGTAGGCGGCCAGTTCGCTGCGCAAGGCGGACAGCACGCTGTCCCCGGTCGCCGCAATCTGCTGGGCCAGGCGCTCCAACAAGTGCTCGCGCCACTGCGCCAGGTTGGCGATGCGCGGCGCCAGGCCTTGCGGGTGCAGACTCAGGCGCAGCACATTGACGGGCGGCTTCAGGAGTTCGGGCGAAGCCCCCGCCATCAACAGCGGCACCACCGCATTGGCCGCCACCAGGTGCCAGTGGCGGTCCACCGCCAGCGCCGGGAAGGGTTCATGACCCTTGAGCACCAGATCCACCGCGCGCCGCGCCGCCGAGAGCGCCGGATCGTCCAGCGAGCGTTGGCGGTACATCGGTGCATAGCCCGCCGCCACCAAGAGGGCATTGCGCTCGCGCAGCGGCACTTCCAGCCGTTCGGCCAGGCGCAGCACCATCTCGCGGCTGGGCGCGGCGCGGCCGGTTTCCACATAACTCAAGTGGCGGGTGGAGATGTCGGCCTCCTGCGCCAGGTCGAGCTGGCTCAGGCGGCGCTGCTGGCGCCAGTGGCGCAGATGCCTGCCAAAGGGGTCGGCAGCGGTCGGCGTCGAAGCGGCTTGCGGGTTCATGGCGCGGATACTAATGTCTTGGGCGTCATCGGCGACATGACCTCACAGGTCATGCCGGCAGCACGCATGCTGACAGCGTCCTTTCAACGATCCCTGCTATCTTCAAGTGACAGGTTCAGCCCCCACGTATCAACAAGGAACAAGGAGTTGCACATGACCCCGGATTCGGCACACGCCTTCGCCGCTACGCGCAAGACCTTCAAGACCCAATCGGGCAAGGTGGGCAGCTTCTACTCGCTGCCCGAGCTCGCCAGGAAGTACCCCAACGTCAACAGGCTGCCGGTCTCGATCCGCATCGTGCTGGAGTCGGTGCTGCGCAATTGCGACGGGCAGAAAGTGCTGCCCGCGCACGTCGAAGCCCTGGCCAACTGGCAGCCCAACGCCGAGCGGGTGGACGAGATCCCCTTCGTCGTGACCCGGGTGGTGCTGCAGGACTTCACCGGCGTGCCACTGTTGGCCGACCTGGCCGCCATGCGCAGCGTGGCCAAGCAATTGGGCAAGTCGCCCAAGACCATCGAGCCGCTGGTGCCGGTCGACCTGGTGGTGGACCACTCGGTGATGGTCGACCACTACGGCACGCCCAAGGCGCTGGATCTGAACATGAAGCTGGAGTTCCAGCGCAACCACGAGCGCTACCAGTTCATGAAGTGGGGCATGCAGGCCTTCGACACCTTCGGCGTGGTGCCGCCGGGCTTTGGCATCGTGCACCAGGTCAACCTGGAGTACTTCGCGCGCGGCGTCTACAAGAACCCGAATGACGACTCGAAAGCGCCGGTCTACTACCCCGACTCGCTGGTGGGCACCGACAGCCACACGACCATGATCAACGGCATCGGCGTGGTGGGCTGGGGCGTGGGCGGTATCGAGGCCGAGGCCGCCATGCTGGGCCAACCGGTGTACATGCTGACGCCCGATGTGGTGGGTTTCGAGCTCAGCGGCCAACTGCGCGAAGGCGTTACTGCCACCGACCTGGTGCTGTACGTCACCAACATCCTGCGCGCCGAGAAGGTGGTGGGCAAGTTCGTCGAGTTCTTCGGCCCGGGTGCCGCCTCCATCCCGGTTCCGGACCGCGCCACCATCGGCAACATGGCGCCCGAGTACGGCGCCACCATGGGCTTCTTCCCGGTCGACGACAAGACGCTGGACTACTTCAGAGGCACTGGCCGCAAGGACGGCGAGATCGAGCGCTTCGAGGCCTACTACAAGGCGCAGGGCCTGTTCGGCATGCCGGCCCCCGGCGAACTCAACTTCACCAAGACCGTCAAGCTGGACCTGGGCACCGTCACGCCCAGCCTGGCTGGCCCCAAGCGCCCGCAGGACCGCATCGACCTGGGCAAGCTCTCGACTCAATTCTCCGAGCTCTACAGCAAGCCGAACGAGGCCAACGGCTTCAACCAGCCGGCCGACAAGCTGCACCTGCGCCACCCGCTGCCCGCCACTGGCCAGGCCGGCGAGGACGAGGCACCCGAGGCCGCACCCGGCGCACCGGCGCCGGTGGTGGAGATGGAAGCCAATCGCCCGACGCATGCGGCAGCCCACATCGCGGCTTCGGCCCCGGCGGTGGCGGCCAGCCAGGTGAGCATCGGCAATGGCGACGTGCTGATCGCCGCCATCACCTCCTGCACCAACACTTCCAACCCCAGCGTGCTGCTGGCGGCGGGCCTCTTGGCCAAGAAGGCGGTGCAGGCGGGGCTCAAGGTGAAGCCGCACGTGAAGACCTCGCTGGCGCCGGGCTCGCGCATCGTCACCGAGTACCTGGAGAAGGCCGGCCTCTTGCCCTATCTTGAGAAGCTGGGCTTCTACCTCGCCGGCTACGGCTGCACCACCTGCATCGGCAATGCCGGCGACCTGGCACCGGAGATCAACGAAGCCATCACCCGAAACGACCTGGTGTGCGCGGCGGTGCTGTCGGGCAACCGCAATTTCGAGGCGCGCATCCACCCGAACCTGAAGGCCAACTTCCTGGCCTCGCCACCGCTGGTGGTGGCCTACGCGATTGCCGGCAACGTGATGGTCGACCTGATGACGCAGCCGGTGGGCAAGGGCAAGGGCGGCAAGGACGTGTACCTGGGCGACATCTGGCCGAGCGCGAAGGAGATCGACGAGAACCTGCTTCTCGCCATGAACGCCAAGGCCTTCCGCCAGAACTACGAGAAGATCAAGGACGAGCCGGGCAAGCTGTGGACCAGCATCCAGGGCACCACCGGCCAGGTCTACGACTGGCCCAAGTCCACCTACATCGCCCAGCCGCCCTTCTTCGACGGCTTCAAGCTGCAGCCGACGGCCTCGGACCCCGGCATCCAGGGCGCGCGCATCATGGCGCTGTTCGGCGACTCGATCACCACCGACCACATCTCGCCGGCCGGCTCCATCAAGGAAAGCTCGCCCGCCGGCCGCTGGCTCAAGGAGCACGGCGTGAGCAAGGCCGACTTCAACAGCTACGGCTCGCGCCGCGGCAACCACGAGGTGATGATGCGCGGCACCTTTGCGAACGTGCGCATCAAGAACCTGATGATCCCGCCGGATGCCAACGCCACGCGGGAGGAGGGCGGCGTCACGCTCTACCAGCCCGGCGGCGAGAAGATGTTCATCTACGACGCGGCGCAAAAATACATGGCGGCCGGCGTGCCCACGGTGATCTTCGGCGGCGAGGAATACGGTACCGGCTCATCGCGCGACTGGGCGGCCAAGGGCACGCAGCTCCTGGGCATCAAGGCGGTGGTGGCACGCAGCTTCGAGCGCATCCACCGCGCCAACCTGGTGGGCATGGGCGTGCTGCCGCTCCAGTTCCTGGGCAGCGATTCGTGGGAATCGCTCAAGCTCAAGGGTGACGAGAAGATCGACGTGGTCGTCGGCGGCGAGCTCAAGCCGCAGATGGACGTCAAGCTGGTGATCCACCGCGCCGACGGCAGCGCGCAAGAGGTGAAGGTGCGCCTGCGCATCGACACGCCGATCGAGGTGGACTACTACCAGCACGGCGGCATCCTGCCCTTCGTGCTGCGGCAACTTCTTGCGGCCTGAAGTTCAGTCCTCGACGCTGTAGAAGTACACCACGCTGCTCAACGGCCGCGGCTTCACCTGGATGCTCTGGTTGTCCGAATTGCCGTTGATGGTGAGGACGGTGTCGGAAATCGGCCCGGCGATGATGAAGTGGTGCACGTTCTTCGCCATCACGGCGATATCGCCCGGCTTGCAGTCGCGCGCGTAGTGCAGCTTCAGGCCGCTGGGGCCGAGGCCCATGCGCCATTGGGTCTCGATGCCCGCCGATCGCGCGACCCAGGTGGCGAAGATGCCGCACCAGCTCACGCCGGAAGTGCCGGGTTGCGGAATTCGCCGGCCCGGAATGCGCACGCCGTCGTAGGTGGCCTTGTCCTTCCACTTCTGCTCGCTCCAGCCTTCCACGCCCTCATCGAAGTACTGCTTGAGCCGCTTCCAGCCGGCGCGCACCGTCTGGCCGCCATCCTGCAGGGTCTTCAGGTCGGTCACGGCCGGCTCGGGCAAGGCCTCGCCCATGCCGATCTCCAGGATCTTGCGGCGCAGCGGCGACAGTCCGGCCGGGATGTCGATCGAGGGATTGGGCGGCACATCCGACTTGGGCGGCAGATACCCAGGCGGCGTCACGATCTGCGGCAACACGATGCCTCCGGGCACCGGCGTGGCGCCTTGGCCCGGGCCGGTGTCGAAGCTCTGCAGCCGCTCGATGGTGCGTTGCCCCACGTCCACCCGGCCGTCTGATGACTTGAACTGGGCGAACTGGAAGTTGCGGATGGCGCCTACCGTCAGCGGGCCGCACTTGCCGTCGGTGTCCAGTGCAGGCGTTGGCCCGCCGCTGCCCAGCGGCACACAGTTCAGCATGGACTGCACCGTCACCACGTCGTCGGCGCGATTGGCGCCGCCCAGTCCTACCGATGCCAGGATGTTTCGTGCCATCGCGCTGCCTCCTTGAATCTGCTCACAAAAAGTGTAGGCAGCGCCCCCGAGCGCGGGAACTGGCTAGAGGTGCAAGCAGCCGCCTCCATTCGCCATGGCCGCCTCCCGGACCCGCCAGAAAGGCATATGAAGGGGTGGTTTTGGCCCTGAGTCGCCCGCCGGCCGAGTTTTCGAGAATAATTCTCATTTTTGAAAACAGGGGCCTTTCGGGTGACGACTTTGAACGGTGTAGCAGCGGCCGCCTTGGGCCTTGACCAACTTCCCAGCCAACAGTGGGCCACCGTGCTGGACGTGCAGCGGCCCGAGGACGCCGAAGACCGCGAACTGGCGCTGCGCCTCACGGAGATCGGCTTCGTGCCGGGCGAGACGGTGCGCATCGTCGCCAGTGGCGTGCCGGGGCGCGAGCCGCTGGCGGTGCGTCTGGGCCACACCACGTTTGCGCTGCGCCGCCACGAGGCCGCGCTGATTCGCGTCGTGCCGGGAGCTGCCAAGCATGGCTGAGGCAACAACGAGCACCCTGCAAGTGCCGGCGCGCGTGGCCCTGCTGGGCAACCCGAACTGCGGCAAGACGGCCCTGTTCAACCTCTTGACCGGCAGCCGCCAGAAGGTGGCCAACTATGCGGGCGTGACCGTGGAGCGCAAGGAGGGTCTCTTGAAGACGCCCTCCGGCCGCCGTGTCTTCGTGCTGGACCTGCCCGGCGCCTACAGCCTGAATGCGCTCTCCGCCGACGAGGCGGTGACGCGCGACGTGGTCACGGGCAAGAGCGACGAAGCGCTGCCCGATCTGCTGGTGTGCGTCACCGACGCCACCAACCTGCGCCTGAACCTGCGCCTGGTGCTGGAAGCCCGCGCGCTGGGCCTGCCGATGCTGGTGGCACTCAACATGAGCGACATGGCGCGCCGCCAGGGCATCCAGGTCGATACCGAGAAGCTTTCGCGCGAACTGGGCGTGCCGGTGGTCGAGACGGTGGGCGTCAGTGCCGACGGCGCCAAGGGGCTGCTGGCGGCCATCGACGTGCCGGTGGCTGCCGGCAAGCCGGCCGCCTGGAAGGCGCCTGCCTTCGAGGATGTGCTGGACACCCAGCGCGAGGTGCGCCGCATCCTGGCGGTGGCGGTGCGCGAGCCGGTGGGCAGCCTGGACACCAGCGACAAGATCGACCGCGTGGTGCTGCATCCGCTGTGGGGCATGCTGGTGCTGGCCGCGGCGCTGTTCCTGATGTTCCAGGCGGTGTTCAGCTGGGCCGAAGTGCCCATGGGCCTGATCGAGCAGGGCACTGCCGCCGTGGGCGAACTGGTCAAGGCGGTGGTGCCCGAGGGGATGCTGCAAAGCTTGCTGGTGGACGGGGTGATCGCCGGCGCCGGCGGCGTGATCGTCTTCCTGCCGCAGATTCTGATCCTGTTCCTGTTCATCCTGGCGCTGGAAGATTCCGGCTACCTGCCGCGCGCGGCTTTCCTCCTGGACCGGGTGATGGGCACCGTGGGCCTGTCGGGCCGCTCCTTCATTCCGCTCTTGTCCAGCTTTGCCTGCGCCATTCCGGGCGTGATGGCCACCCGCACCATCAGCCACTGGCGCGACCGGCTGGTGACCATCATGATCGCGCCGCTCATGACCTGCTCGGCGCGCCTGCCGGTCTATGCGCTGCTGATCGCCGCCTTCATTCCCGAGAAGACCGTGGGCGGGGTGTTCAACCTGCAGGGCCTGGTGCTGTTCGCCCTGTACGTGTTCGGCATCGTCTCGGCGATGGCGGTGGCCTGGGTCATGAAGCGCTGGCGCGGCGCCGCCGTCCATTCGCCGCTGATGATGGAGCTGCCCGCCTACCGCTGGCCCAGCCTGCGCAACCTGGCGCTGGGCCTGTACGAGCGGGCCTGGATCTTCATCCGTCGCGTGGGCACGATCATCCTCACCTTGATGATCCTCTTGTGGTTCCTTTCCACCTTTCCGGCGCCGCCTGAAGGCGCCACCGGCCCGGCCATCCAGTACAGCCTGGCCGGCATGATCGGGCGCGGCCTGGAGCACATCTTCTCGCCCATCGGCTTCAACTGGCAGATCTCGATCGCGCTGGTGCCGGGCCTGGCGGCGCGCGAGGTGGCGGTGGGCGCGCTCGGCACCGTCTACGCGCTGTCGGCCACCGGCGACGACGTGGCCAACCAGCTGCAGCCGCTCATCATGCAAAGCTGGAGCCTGGCCACCGCCTTGTCGCTGCTGGTCTGGTACGTGTTTGCGCCGCAGTGCATCTCGACCCTGGCGGCGGTGAAGCGCGAGACGAATTCGTGGCGCTACGTGTGGATCATGGCGGGCTATCTGTTCGCCCTGGCCTATATTGCGTGCTTCGTCACCTACCGCATTGCATTGGCCCTGGGGGCCGGCTGACCATCGTCATGGTTCAAGAAGTCATCGTCGCACTCATCGTCGCCTTGGCGGCGCTTTACCTGGCCTGGCGCTGGATGCCCGCGCCCTGGCGCCGCAGCCTGGCTGCCAGGCTGGCCGCCGGCGGGCAGCGCGCCGGCCTGGTGGACGAGGCGCGCGCCGAGCAACTGGCCGCATCGCTGGCCAAGAAATCCGGATGCGGCGCCTGCGACAGTTGCTCGCCAGCCTGCGCCGGCGGCGACGAAAAAAAGACCCAGGCCAAGGCCGGGCCGATCGAGGTTCCCCTCACCCGCGTCCGCTGAGATGCCGGCGCGCATCCTCGTTGCCGGCGGCGGCATTGGCGGACTTGCGGCCGCCGTTGCCTTGGCCCGCCGTGGCCAGAGCGTGGAGGTGCTGGAGCAGGCGCACGCCTTCGGCGAGATCGGCGCCGGCGTCCAGCTTGGCCCCAATGTCACGCGGCGCCTGAAGGCGCTGGACCTGCTGGAACCGGCCCTGCGGCTGGCGGCGCGTCCCCCGGCCGTGGCGGTGCGCGACGCGCAGGATGGCAGCCTGTTGGCGCGCATGCCGCTGGCCGATTCCATCGAACGCAAGTACGACGGTCCCTATCTGTGCATGCATCGCGCGGACTTGCATTCCGTGTTGCTGGAAGCGGCGCGCGCGTGCGCGCCCAGGGTCGAGCTCTGCACCGGCGTGCGCATCATCCAGGTGGCGGCGCGCGGCGAGACCGTGTGCCTGGGCGGCGACCAGCTGCGTGCCTGGGAGGGCGATGGCCTGGTCGGCGCCGACGGCCTGTGGAGCCTGGTGCGTTCGCGCGTGGTCGAAGAGGCACAGCCGCCGCGCGCCACCGGCCACACCGCGTGGCGCGCGCTGGCGCCCATGGAGATGCTGCCCGCCGGCCTGCGCCGCACCGACGTGCAGGTCTGGCTGGGCGAGCGCCTGCACGCCGTGGCCTATCCGGTGCGCGGCGGCGACTGGCTCAATCTGGTGGTGATTGCCGAAGTGCAGCCCGGCGGCGCGGCCGCGCAAAAGCAGGATCCTGCCGACTGGGACCAGCAGGCCGACCTGGCGGCGCTGCTGGCCGCCATCGGCGAGCGCTGCGGCGGCGTGCGTCCGCTCATCGAAGCCATGCCGTACTGGCGCGCCTGGCAACTCAACGACCGGCCGCCGCTGGCCGGCCCCGACGAGATGGTGCGCGGCCGCGTGGCCCTGCTGGGCGATGCGGCGCATCCGATGCTGCCCTACCTGGCGCAGGGCGCCGGCATGGCGATCGAAGACGCGGTGGCGCTGGCCGAACGCGTGGCCGGAGGCAGCGCCGCAGAACTGCCTGCCGCCTTCAGCCGCTACGCCGCCGCCCGCTGGCAGCGCAATGCGCGGGTGCAGGCCAGGGCACAGCGCAATGGCGAGATGTTCCATGCCAGCGGTGCGCGCCGCCTGGCGCGCGACGCAGCCCTGCGCGTGCTTGGCGCGCACCTGCTCGACAACCCCTGGCTCTACGAGGGCTGAGGGCGGGCGCTTAGAGCGAGAAGCTCTGCAAGTGCCGGATGCGCTCGGCCAGCCCCTCGGCGCCGAGTTCCTGCGACAGGCCGGCGCTGCTGGCTTCGGCCAGCGCGGCCTGCAGCTGTTCCAGCAAGGCGCCACGTGCCGATTCGAAAGCCTGCGGCAGGTCGTCGTGCGCCTTCTCGTAGGCCTTGGCGATGACCCGCGCCGCCGCCGGCGCACCGGCGGCCACGCACTGGGCCATGGCATGCATGCTGGGCTGGGCCCCACGGGCCAGCAGCTCCTGCGTGAGCTCGGGCGAGATCGCGCCTTCGATGTTGTCCAGCGCGTCGGGACTCAATGGCGCATCGGCCTCGACCAGCGCCGCCGCCGCCGCGTAGGCACCGTGCGACAGCGCCAGGTCGGTGGGCAGGGCGCTGCCGTGCAGGGGGGCCTCGAAGCGCAGGCCGGCGGCCGCCAGTTCGTTGATGAGCCCGGCATCGTCGGTGGCGATGGCGTGGCGCTGCGCGATCTGCGCGGCCAGCGGTGCCTCCTGCGCGAGCCGGCCTTCGGTCAGCGGCGTGCGCCAGTCGATCAGGGCGCGGCGGTAGTAGGCGATCAGCTTGTCGGCCAGGTCCAGGTCCAGGCCGTGATCGCCGTGCCGCTCGTCCAGGTAGTCCAGCAGCGCCTGGCCGGTGAAATAGTCGCCGGCCGGCGCCAGCGGGTCTTCGGCCAGGTGCAGCGCGGCCAGGGCGCCTTCCAGGTCGGTGGCCACGGTGGCCAGGCCGTCCTGGTGCATGGCATGCGGCCAGGCCTCCGGCAGGCCCTGCTTCCAGGCCAGGATGTGGCCGAACTGCGCGCCGGGTTCGGTCACGGCATAGATCCGGTCGCTGTCCTCGAAGCCGCCGAAGGGCAGGGCGGCCAGCTTCGGCGCCCAGCCCTTGCCCTGCGTGTCGGTGCCGGCGCCGTGCTCGCGCTCGTGGGCGATCCAGCCCGGCAGGTCGAGAAAGCCCTCGGGGCCGTAGCCGAACAGCTCGGCCCAATGAACGGGCTCCTCGCTGCCGTTCATGCGCACCGAGAGATCGTAGTCGAGTGCGCCGCCCGCGGTCTCGCGCCACAGCGCCAGCAGGGAGGGCGGCACCGGGCCGATGCAGGCCGCCTCGATGGCGGACAGCTGCTGGTCGGTGATGGGTGCGCGCGCGTCGAAGATCACGCGGCCGGCAAAGATCACGATGCCGTGTGCGCGCAGTTGCATGCGTTCGTCGGCGGAGAAGAAGTCGTCCATCCAGGCCTCCCTTGTTTCTGGGCGTCGGCTACTACAAATCGGTGCGCAGCTTCCAGATCTCCGGAAAGAGCACCACGTCGAGCATCTTGCGCAGATAGCTTACGCCGCCCGTGCCGCCAGTGCCACGTTTGAACCCGATCACGCGCTCCACGCTGGTCACGTGGCGGAAGCGCCAGAGCCGGAAGGCATCCTCGATGTCCGTGAGTTTTTCGCCCAGCTGGTAGAGGTCCCAGTGCGCGTGCGGATCGCGGTAGACGATCAGCCAGGCCGCTTCAACGCCATCGCTGGCGGTATAGGGCTCCGTCCAATCGCGCGCCAGGCGATCGGCCGGCACCGGCAGGCCCTGGCGCGCCAGGAGGCGAAGCGCTTCGTCATAAAGCGAGGGCGCGCGGTAAGCCGCCTCCACCTGCGCCAGCAGCTCGGGCCGGTGCGCGTGGGGCTTGAGCATGGCGGCGTTCTTGTTGCCCAGTGCGAACTCGATGCAACGGTACTGCGCGCTCTGAAAACCGCTGGAGTTGGCCAGGTAGGGGCGCATCGCGGTGTATTCGGGCGGCGTCATGGTCGAGAGCACCGTCCATGCGCTCACCAGCTGTTCCATGATGCGGCTCACCCGCGCCAGCATCTTGAAGGCATCGGGCAGGCGGTCGGCCGCGATGCAGGCCGTGGCGCCGCCCAGCTCGTGCAGCATCAGCTTCATCCACAGTTCGCTGGTCTGGTGCTGGATGATGAAGAGCATCTCGTCGTGCGCGGGCGAGAGCGGGTGCTGGGCGTTCAGCACCTCGTCCAGGTGCAGGTAGTCGCCATAGCTCATGGACTGGCTGAAGTCCAGTTGGGCTTTTTCGTCCTGCACGATTTTTTCGGTGGTACTCATGGCGCTGCTCAGGTCACTGCGTTCTTGGCATTGAATTCGGGGCGCTTCCATTCTTCGCGCTCCAGCACCTGCACGATGTGCTCCACCGAATTCCACACGTCCTCGAAGCTCAGGTACAGCGGCGTGAAGCCGAAGCGCAGGATGTCTGGATAGCGCCGGCCCCCGGGCCCCGCCAAGCCGGGGCCGGCCCCCGAGGGGCGCTCGGAAGCTTGGGAGCGGCCCGGCGCTTCCTCGGGCGAGTCGCCGGCGCGGTAGTCGCCGATCACGCCGCGCGCGATCAAGGCTTGCACGATGGCGTAAGCCTGGGTCGGCGTCTCCTGCTGCTGCATGGCCAGGCAGACCTGCGAGCCGCGCCGGTCATGCTCGCGCGGCGTGATCAGCTGGAAGCGGCCGGGGCAGCGCTCTTCCACCAGCGTGATGAAGGCATCGGTGAGCGCCAGCGACTTGGCACGCAGCGCCGCCATGCCGCCGTGGGGCTCGGCGGCAAGCACGGTGTCCAGCCCGCACTCCAGCGCTGCCAGGCTGACGATCGGTTGTGTACCGCACAGGTAGCGCGCGACGCCCGGGGCCGGCCGATAGTGCGGCGTGAATTCGAACGGCGCGGCATGGCCCCACCAGCCCGACAGCGGCTGCATGAACTGCCCTGCGTGGCGCGTGTGGACCCAGGCAAAGGCGGGCGCGCCGGGGCCGCCGTTGAGGTACTTGTAGCCGCAGCCGATGGCGAAGTCGGCGTTGCTTTCGTTCAGTGCCACCGGTACCGCGCCGGCGCTGTGCGCCAGGTCCCACACCGTCAGCGCGCCGGCCGCATGGGCCGCGGCCGTCAGCTGCGCCATGTCGTGCATGGCGCCGGTGCGGTAGTTCACATGGGTGAGCATCAGCACCGCCACGTCTTGCGTGATGGCGGCGGGCAGCTCGCTTTCGTTGTCGATCAGCCGCAGCTGCATGCCGTGCTCGCGGCACAGCGATTCGGCGATGTACAGGTCGGTCGGGAAGTTGCTGCGCTCGCTCAGCACCACGCGCCGTTTCGCATCCGTCGCCTTGGCCTGGGCCATGGCGGCGAACAGCACCTTGTAGAGGTTGATCGAGGTGCTGTCGGTGCACACCACTTCGCCGGGCGCCGCGCCGACGAGGCGCCCGACCATGTCGCCCAGGCGCTGCGGCAGGTCGAACCAGCCGGCGCTGTTCCAGGAGCGGATCAGGCCTTCGCCCCATTCCTTGGCCACCACCTCGGCCACGCGCGCGGGGGCGGTCTTCGGCAGCACGCCCAGCGAATTTCCGTCCAGGTAGATCACGCCCTCGGGCAAGAGGAATTGATCGCGCAGGGCGCCCAAGGGGTCTTGCGCATCGAGGCGCTTGCAGTCTTCGAGTTTCATCAGCAGTTTCTTCTAGGAGATCAGTTCGCGCAGCACGGCACGCACGGGAGAGGCGTCGGCGCTGACCAGCTTCAGCGGCAGCGCGATGAGTTCGTAGTCGCCCTCGGGCACGTCGTCCAGCACCAGGTTCTCCAGCACGCGCAGGCCGCGCTGGCGGATCACCTGATGGCTGTCCAGGCGCTTGCTGTCGGCCGGATCGATGCTGGCGGTGTCGATGCCCACCAGCGTCACGCCCAGGTCGGCCAGGCGCTCGATGGTGCCGGGCGCATAGGCCGAGAGCTGCGGATCCCAGCGCTCTATAGGCATGCGGCGATAGGTGCGCACCAGCACGCGCGGCGGCAGGTCGTGCTGCAGGGCGTGCTCGATGTGGCGCCACTCGACCAGCGGCCCGCAGTCGATGGCGTGGATGACGCGGCAACGCCCCAGGAAGGGCGTCAGCTCGACCGCGCCGATGGTGGCACCGTCGGCGTCGTAATGCAGCGGCGCATCGGCATGCGCGCCGACGTGCGGCGAGAGCGTGATCTCGCTGACATTGACCGGGCAGCCCGGCGCGATGGTCGCGGCCCAGCGCTGGCGGTAGGGCGTGTCGCCTGGGAAAACCGGCGCGCCCTCGTGCACGGGCGGCGAGATGTCCCACAGGCGGGGAGTTGAAGATTCCATGGCGCTGAAGGTAGCGCTGCGCGAATAACCGTGGTGTCGGTTATTTCCAACGCAAATGAATCAAAAAATATCAGCGTGCCAGCGGCAGTAGACCGTGTCGGGCACGTGCCCGTTCGCAGGCATCGCTGCCGGCTTCCAGTTCATGGCAAGGGTTGGGCCGCCACTCGTAAATGCCGCAGGAGACCTGGGTGCCGATCTGCCCCACCAGTGCGGCGCAGCGCGGCCGCGCATGGTCGGTGCCGCGCATGCGTGCGATCGTGTCGTTCACGTCCACCGCCAGGCCGGAAGGCACGGGGCCGCCTTGCTCATCCAGTTCGAAGACGCTGAAGTCGACGCGAAAGCTGGCGCAGCAGGCGCCGCATTGCTGGCAGGGGGAGGGGTGCATGACGGGGCTTCAGACGCTGCTGGGAATTCGGACCACGAAGCCTACACCGCGTCCGTCCAGGCCTTCGCCGATCTCGACCCCGCCGCCCATGCGCAGGGCAGCCTGCCGGACGATCGCCAACCCCAGTCCCGAGCCACGTGCTTCGTGGTCGGCACCGCGGTAGAAGCGCTCGAAGATTTTCGCGTGCAGTGCCTGGGCAATGCCAGGTCCGTCGTCCTGGACGCGCACATGCAGCTCGCCGCCCGCCTCATGCAAGGCAACAGCCACCGTGCCGCCCTGCCGGCCATAGCGAAGGGCGTTGTCCACGAGGTTGTTGACGACCGAACCCAGGGCCGCGACCTCGACCTTCCACGCCAGTTGTTCCGGTGCTTCCAGCGAGAGTTCCATGTCCTTGGCAAACGCGCTTTGCGCCAATGGCGCCAACGCCCCGCGCAACCAGTGCGCCACGTCCAGATGGCGGGTGTGCGCAGCGCCGTCCTGGTCCAGCGCCGCGAGGTCGAGCAACTGCTGCGCCATGTGCGAGGTGCGGGCGATCGCCTGGTCCAGCTGCGTCTCGGCTTGCACGCGCTCGGCGGCGTTGTCGGCATGGGCCAGCACGTGCGCCTGGGCATTGATCACCGCCAGCGGCGTGCGGATCTCGTGCGCCGCGTCCTGCACGAAGGCGCGTTCGCGCTCGAGCTTGTGGCGCAGCCGTGCCAGCAGGTCGTCCAACGCTGCCACCAGCGGCTTGAGCTCGCGATGCTTTGCGTCAAAGCCGACCGGCCGCAGGTCGCTCGCGTCACGCGCGCCGATGCGCGTGGCCAGTTCCTGCAGGGGGCGCAGGCCGCGCAGGATGGGCAGCCAGATGGCCAGCAGGACGATGGGCAGCGCGATCAGCAGGTAGGGCAGCAGGAAGCGCGCGTTGTAGCTCAGGAAAGCGGCGTCGCTGCGCAGGGGTTCGGCGATGCGCAAGGTCCATTGGGGCGTGCGTGCCTGCGTCAGCAGGTAGTGCGTGCCTTGAAGTTCGAGCGCCTGCACCGGCGCCGCCGGCGCGGGCAGGGCGTCGGCCCACAGGCCCGGCGTCGCATAGACGCGGCGTCCGGAGGCGGTGTCGAGCAGTTCGAACTCCAGCGCGCCTGGCACACGCTCGTTGCCCTGCCGGCGGATGTTCATCCAGGTGGCGGTGGCTGCGGCGAAGGCAGCCCCTTCTGCCTCGGAGTGAACATGCGCCAGCGCCGCTTCCATGGCGGCAGCGAACTTCGGCAGGCCGGGGTCTTGCGTGCGGATGCGCACGCGGTCCAGGTACAGGTAGCTCAGCAGGGCCGCCCACACCAGGAAGAAGGCCAGCAGCACCGCCCAGACGCTGCGGCGCACCAGCGAGGGCTCCAGGGCCCGTTCCAACCATCGTGATGCGTTCATGCGTTCAGCTGGTAGCCCACGCCGCGCACGGTGCGGATGCGCTCGCTGCCAATCTTGCGGCGCAGATTCGACACGTGGACCTCGATGGCTGCAAAGTCCAGCGGCTCGCCCAAGGGCTCGAGCCGTTCGGACAACGTGCCCTTGGCCACCACCGCACCGGGTTCGCGCGCCAGTTCGACCAGCAGCTGAAACTCGCGTTGCGACAAGGGCAGTGCTTGCCCGTCCAGGCGCGCCAGGTGGCGGCGCGGCTCGATCACCAGGTCGCCCAGGCGCCATTCGTCGCTCGCCTGGCGGGCACTGCGCCGCAGTACCGCATGGATGCGCGACATCAGCTCCGCCGTGGCGAAAGGCTTGATCACGAAGTCGTCGGCGCCGCCGTCCAGACCGCTCAAGCGGTCTTCGAGGGCCGAGCGTGCGGTGATCACGATGATGGGTGTCCGTGTGCCGCCCTTGCGCCAGCGGGTCAGCAGGTCGAATCCGCTGCCGTCGGGCAGGGTGAGGTCCAGCAACACACAATCGATCGAAGCGTCGTCGATGCGAATCAGTGCGTCGGCGGCGCGGCGCCGCCATTCGCTGGTCAGGCCCTCGACCTTGAGCGCGGCCTGCAGCGCGCGGCCGAGGTCCAGGTCGTCTTCGATGAGCAGGATGTGCATGGCGCCCGATTCTGGCGGCGAAGTCTTGGGCGCAGCCAAAGACGCACCTCCTTTTTGGCATTGCCCAAGGTTCGGCCCAGCAGAATCGGCGCTTCAGATGGAGGCTCCATGCGATTGCTGATGGTTCTGTTCCTTGCCTTGTCGGCGGCCCACCTCGGCGGCTGCAGCGTCGCGCCCACGCATCCGGCGCTGCAAAGCCAGGCGCTGCCGCCCTTGATTCCGGTGCGCGAGTTCGTCGCCAACATCGAGGGCACGAGCCAATACCGTGTGTCGCCCGATGGCGTATCGCTCGCCTGGAAAGGCGTCAGCGGCCTGAAGCCGGCCGTGTGGGTGAAGAAGCTGGCCAGCGGCGAGACATGGGCGATCCCGATGCGCGCGCAAGCCATCGTCTGGTCGGGCGACGGCCGCTTTCTGTTCCTCACCGTGGATCGCACCGGCGACGAGGACACGCACGTGTTCGCCGTCGACACAGCGCGCGCCGATGCGCAGCCAGTCGACCTGACACCGTTTAAGGGCTCGCGTTCGCGCATTCAGCGGCGCATCGACAACGGCGCCGAGGTGGTCGTGTACTCGAACGCGCGCGACAAGAAGGTGTTCGACCTCTACCGGATCGACCCCGCCACCGGCTCGCGCACCTTGCTTGCAAAGAACCCGGGCAACGTCACGAGTTGGTCGGTGGATCGCGATGGGCGCCTGCGCGCACGCTCGGTGCAGGAGGGGGATGACCGCTACCTGCAGGTGCCCGATGGCGCCGCATGGCGCACCACGCTGCGCTGGCAGAAGGACGAGAACTGGTGGATCGCCGACTTCGTGCCTGGCACGAACACCGCGTGGGCGGTCTCGGGCCGCGGGCGCGACAAGGAGGCCCTGGTGCGCATCGATCTCGAATCGGGTGCCGAGGAGGTGGTCCACCAAGAGCCCGAGGTCGACATCGAGCAGGTTCTAATGAACCGCCACGGCAACATGCCGCTCGCGGCCTATTCGATGCCGGCCTATCCGCGCGCCCGGTACTTCGATGCTGCGTTGGCGGCGCGGCTCGAACCCCTTGCGGGCGGCGAGCCCGCCGCGGTCCACGTGACCAGCAAGTCCGACGATGAGCAGACCATGACCGTGAGCGTCGGCACCGACCGGGGCTGGAAGTACTACCTGCTCGCCGGCGCGTCGAAGGCGCCGGAACTGCTCGGCGAGAACAGCATCAGCGGCCTTGCCTCATCGCTGGCGTCGACGCGGCCGATCGCCTACGCGGCGCGCGACGGCCTGCAGATCCATGGCTATCTCACGCTGCCGCGGGGTGTTCAGGCACGCGCGCTGCCGATGGTGTTGCTGGTTCATGGCGGCCCCTGGGCGCGCGATCTGTGGACCTACCAGGGCACCAACCGCAGCGTGCAGCAGTTCCTCGCCAACCGTGGCTATGCGGTGCTGCAGGTCAACTACCGCGGTTCCAGCGGCTACGGCCGCGCCTTCATGGAAAAGGCCGTGGGCGAGTTCGCGGGCAGGATGCACGACGACCTGATCGACGGCGTGCGCTGGGCCGTGGCGCAGGGCGTGGCCGACCCGGCGCGCGTGGCCATCTATGGCGCGAGCTACGGCGGGTATTCGGCGCTGGTGGGTGCCACGATGACGCCCGACACTTTCGCCTGTGCGGTGGATGCGGTGGGCATGTCCGACCTGTCGCGACTGATCGAGAATGCGCCCGCGTACTGGACGCTGGGGCTGCCCTGGTGGAAGCGCTACGTGGGTGATCCGGCCGATCCGGCCCAGCGGAAGATCATGGACGCCAAGTCGCCCATCAATCATGTCGGCAAGGTGCGCGCACCGCTGCTCATCATGCATGGCGTGAACGACCCGCGCGTGAGGTTCGACCAATCGGAGCGCATGGTGACGGCACTACGCGACGCCGGCAAGCAGGTCGAGTTCGTCAGCTTCCAGGACGACGGCCATGGCAATCAGAAGTGGACCAACAACCTCGCCATGTACCGCAAGACCGAGGACTTCCTGGCGGGCTGCCTGGGCGGGCGCAGCAGCGGCTTCGACTACTACCAGCTGGGCGCCTGGGCCTTCTGAGCCCCCAGGGCCGGGCCAGCCCGGCCCGCCCCCCGCGGGGGGATCAAGCAAAGTGGCAGAGCCACATTTGCTTGAGAAGGCCCAAGGGCGGCTTGTTTAGAGCCGTCCCAGGAGCAGGAACTCCATAAGCGCCTTCTGCACATGCATGCGGTTCTCCGCCTCGTCCCACACCACCGACTGCGGGCCGTCGATCACTTCGGCCTGCACCTCCTCGCCGCGGTGCGCGGGCAAGCAATGCATGAAGAGGGCGTCGGGCTGGGCGACGCGCATCATCTCTTCGTCCACGCACCAGTCGGCAAAGGCCTTGCGGCGCGCCTCGTTCTCGGCCTCGTAGCCCATGCTGGTCCAGACGTCGGTGGTGACCAGGTCGGCGCCGCGGCAGGCTTCCATCGGGTCCTGGAAGACCTTGTAGCTGTCGCCCGAACGAATGCCGGCCACCGACTGGTCGACCTCGTAGCCGGTGGGCGTGCTCACATGCACAGTGAAGCCCAGGATCTCGGCGGCCTGCAGCCAGGTGTTGGCCATGTTGTTGCCGTCGCCGACCCAGGCCACCGTCTTGCCCTTGATCGAGCCGCGGTGCTCGATGTAGGTGAAGATGTCCGCCAGGATCTGGCAGGGATGGAACTCGTTGGTCAGGCCGTTGATGACTGGCACGCGCGAATGCGCGGCAAAGGCCTCGATCTTGGTCTGTTCGAAGGTGCGGATCATCACCAGGTCGACCATGCGGCTGATGACCTTGGCGCTGTCGTCGATCGGCTCCGCGCGGCCCAGCTGGCTGTCGCCGGTGGTCAGGTGCACCACGCTGCCGCCCATCTGGTACATGCCGGCCTCGAAGCTCACGCGGGTGCGCGTGCTGGCCTTTTCGAAGATCATCGCCATGGTGCGGTCCACCAGTGGCTGGTGCCTCTCGTAGGCCTTGAACTTCTTCTTGATGAGCGCGGCGCGTGCGAACAGGTGCTCGTACTCGTCCGCCGTGAAATCGGCGAAATGAAGATAGTGGCGAATGGCGGTGGCGGCGGCGGTGCTCATGCCTTCGATTCTTCCGCAAGAAAGCCTTTCACGATAGGCACCAGGATGGCCACGATCTCGTCGGCCTCGGCCTGCGAGAGGATCAGCGGCGGCACCAGGCGGATCACGCTGTCGGCCGTCACACTGAGCAGCAGGCCGGCATCGCAGGCGCGCTGCAGGATCACGCCGCAGGGGCGGTCCAGCTCGATGCCCAGCATCAGGCCCTGCCCACGCACTTCCTTCACGCCGTCCACGTCGGCCAGCTCGCGGGCAAGGGCGGTCTTGAGGTGCGTGCCCACCTTGTCGGCATTCTCCAGCAGCTTGTGCTCTTCCATGATGCGGATGGTCTCGATGCCCGCGCGCATGGCCAGCGGATTGCCGCCGAAAGTGGTGCCGTGGTTGCCGGGACCGAAGATGTTGGCGGCCTTGGGGCCGGCCACCACCGCGCCGATCGGCACGCCCGAGCCCAGGCCCTTGGCCAGCGGCATCACGTCCGGCTTGATACCGGCCCACTGGTGGGCAAACCACTTGCCGGTGCGGCCCATGCCGCACTGCACCTCGTCGATCATCAGGAGCCAGTCGCGCTCGTCGCAAAGCGCACGCACCTGCTTGAGGTATTCCAGGCGCATCGGGTTGATGCCGCCTTCGCCCTGGATGGTCTCGAAGAACACGGCCACCACGTTGGGGTTGCCTTCGGTGGCCTTCTTCAAGGCCTCGATGTCGTTCAGCGGAACGCGGATGAAGCCTTCCACCAGCGGGCCGAAGCCGGCCTGCACCTTGGGGTTGCCGGTGGCCGACAGGGTAGCGATGGAGCGGCCATGAAAGGCGGCTTCGTAGACCACGATCTCGGGGCGCTCGATACCCTTGTCATGCCCGAACTTGCGCGCCAGCTTCAGCGCCGCTTCGTTGGCCTCCAGGCCGGTGCAGCAGAAGAAGGCATTGGTCAGGCCCGACAGCTCGGTCAGCTTGGTGGCCAGCTGTTCCTGCCCCGGCACGTGGTAGTAGTTGGAGCTGTGGATCAGCTTGCTGATCTGGTCCTGCAGGGCAGGCACCAGTTCCGGGTGGTTGTGGCCCAGCGTGTTGACGGCGATGCCGCCCAGACCGTCCAGGTAGGCCTTGCCGTTCGTGTCCCACACGCGGCAGCCCTGGCCATGCGACAAGGCAATCGGCAGGCGGCCGTAGGTGTTCATGACGTGGGGCGAGGTGGGCTGGGCGTTGGCGCTCATGCGGTTCTCCGGATGGGGGAGGTGGACAGGAAGAAAGAAGGGCAAATTCTAGGCGCCGGTCATGACGCGTTCCTTGAGGATTGCGCATCACAGCAATGTCCCCCAAGTGACGGCGCAGGTGTCTCGAAAGGTAGAATCCTTGTGCGCTGCAGCATTGCAGCACGTCTTCGCACACATGGTCTCTCCCACCGCCAAAGAAATCTTCATCCAGGGCATCACCCGCGACGGCCGCACCTTCCGGCCCAGCGATTGGGCTGAGCGATTGGCGGGCGTGATGTGCTCCTTCCGGCCGGGCGGGGCGCAGCCGGGCAGCCACCTCAACTATTCGCCCTGGTGCGTGCCGATGGTCATCAACGGCATCAAGTGCGTGGTGGTGAATCGGGAGCTGCGCGACTATGAGCCCATGGCCTGGGATTTCGTCCTGAATTTCGCCCGCGACAACGACCTGCAGGTGGCCGAGGCCTGCCTGGTCCCGGACGCGCCCAAGCCGGCGGACAAACCCGCGCGCTGAGCCCTCCCGCCGGCGCCACTTGCCGGACGCAGCACAATCGCCCCCGATGAAAACTCGTTGGGGCACGCTCTCGATCTGGCTGCTCGCCTGGCTGGTGCTGAGCGCCGCCGGCGCTGCCTGGATCGCCCGCGACGGCCTGCGCCAGTTGCAGGACGACTTCGACACGCAGGCGCGCATCACCCACCGGCTTCTCAGCCAGCAGGTGGTGCAGTACGACGCCGTGCTCGCCACCCTCGCCCTGCTGGGCAACGCCGACGACCGCAGCGGCGCCGAGCAGCGCCTGTCGGCCGTCTATCCCTCGATCCTGCGGGTGGCGCGGCGCGATGCCGACGCGGCCTGGCCCGATGCGCGGCTGGCGGCGGCCGAGGCGCAATCGCGCCAGGCGCAGCGTGCGCAACTGGGCCCGGTGGATTTGGCCGCCGGCCGCTACTGGCTGGTGATGGCAGCGCAGCCGGTGAGCTATGCCCTCGACATCGACCTGGCGCGCACCGTGCCCTGGGCCGACTGGCCGATGGACCCCAAGGCCAGCCCGGTGCGCTTGACCTTGCAGCTGGCTGGCCAGCACTACGTGGTGCAGCCCGGCGCGAAGGCGCAGGGACCCTGGCGCTTCGAATTTCACAAGCACCTGGCCTCGGCCAGCCAGGATTTCGACGTGGCGGCAGAGCGCTCGGTGCTGCTGTCCGAACTGCCCTGGGGCTGGATGCTCGCCTGGATGCTGGGCGTGGGCCTGCTGCTCGCCAGCGCCCGCTGGCTGCAGAGCCAGCGCACCGAGCGCCGCCGCGCCGAGGAGCGCGTCCGCTTTGCCCAGGTGGCGCGCCTCAATGCCCTGGGCGAGTTGGCGGCCGGCATGGCGCACGAGTTGAATCAGCCGTTGACGGCGGTGCTGGCCAACACCCAGGCTGCGCGCCGCCTGCTGGATGAAGAGGCGGGGCCGGACGAACTGGCGACTGCGCGCAGCGCCATGGGCCAGGCGGCCGAACAGGCGCGGCGCGCTTCCGACGTCGTGGGCCGCCTGCGCCGCGCGATCGAGCGCCCCGCCAGTGACAACCGCGGCCAGGCGCTCGACCTGCACGGGGTGCTGCGGCGTGCGCTGAACCTGCTGGAGCCCGAGCTGGCGCGCCACGGCGTCGAGGTGCGCCTTTCCGGCAGCGGTCCCCAGGGGCTGCGCGCCAGCGGCGACCCGGTGGCGCTGGAGCAGATCGTGCACAACCTGCTGCTCAACGCGATGCAGGCCCAGGCACAGCAAGCACCGGGCACGCGGCGCATCGAACTGTCGTATGGCGCCGCGGACGCGCGTCACTGCCGAATCGAGGTTTGCGACAACGGCCCCGGCATTGCGCCCGAGCTGTTGCCGCGCATCTTCGAGCCTTTCTTCAGTACCCGCGAGCATGGATTGGGCTTGGGCCTGAGCCTGTGCGAGACCCTGGCGCAAGAGATGGGTGGCTCGCTCGGCGCGGCGATGGGCAAGGACGGCCACGGCGCCTGCTTCACCCTGCGCCTGCCGCGTGTCCAATAGCCGCAAAAGAGAAGTCGCATGAACGAACTGCCTGCCTCGCATCAATCGCCGCTGATCCACCTGATCGACGACGACGCGGCCGTGCGCGACAGCCTGGCCCTCCTGATCGGCACCATCGGCCTGCGCGTGCAGACCTGGGGCGACGCGCAGCGCTTCGTCGCCGAGTTCGACCGCGGCAGCATCGGCGCCATCGTGCTGGACGTGCGCATGCCCGGCATCAGCGGCCTGGCGGTGCTCGAGACGCTGGTGGCCGAAGGCGTGGACCAGCCGATCCTGATGCTCACCGGCCATGCCACGGTGGAGATGTGCCGGCGCGCCTTCAAGTCCGGCGCCGCCGAGTTCCTGGAAAAGCCGGTGGACGACGAAGAGCTCTTGGAGGCCCTGCGCCAGGCGGTGCGCCGCCACGTACGCTCGCGTGAGCGCGGCCGGGTCGATCAGGCCGCCCGCGGGCGTTTTGCGCAGTTGTCGGAGCGCGAGCGCGAGGTGCTGGCGCATATCGTACGGGGCTTGTCCAACAAGGAGATCGCGCGCGTGCTCGGCCTGTCGCCGCGCACCGTGGAAAGCCACCGCGCCAACATCTTCGCCAAGCTGGAATGCGCTTCGCTGGCGCAGCTGATCCGGCACTACGCCGACCTGGTGGTCGACGGCGCGGACGACGGCGAGGGCGCACCGTAGAACTACGGAGCGCAGCGCGTAGCGCTACGAATGGACCGCGCGGCGCGCGTTTTCAACAATGCGATGAGCGGCGGCGAGTGCCTCCGCCTCGTTTCTTTGTTCTTGTGAACCCTGGAGATAAGCACATGTCCATTCGCTCCCGCCTGGCTGTCAGCGCCGCCCTGGTCCTCGCCGCCCTCGGCGCCCAAGCCCAGACCGGCGCCGTGCGCGCCGAGAAGAACATTTCGCTCGAGCTGGCCAACCAGATCGCCACCGCCACCGTGGCCGCTTGCGCCGCCAACGGCTACGCCGTGGCTGCCACCGTGGTCGACCGTGCCGGCGTGGTGCGTGCTGTCCAGCGTGCCGACAATGCCGGCCCGCACACCATCGCAGCGAGCGAGCGCAAGGCCTTCACCTCGGCCTCGGCCAAGGCACCAACCAAGACCATGCTGGAGAACTCGCAGAAGAACCCCGGTGCCGCCACGCTGGGCGACATCCCGGGCTTTTTGCTGCTGGGCGGCGGATTGCCGATCAAGGCTGGCAACGAGGTGATCGGCGCCGTTGGCGTCGGCGGCGCGCCGGGCGGTCATCTGGACGAGCAGTGCGCCCAGACCGCGCTCGACAAAGTCAAGGGCGAACTCGGCTGATCGGCCGTTCCTTAAAACGTGAGCTGACCGGCCTCGCAAGGGGCGGTCAGCTTTTTTCTTTCTAGAGCGTCTTGGTCAGGGCCACGATGAAGCGGGCCTTGTTCGGGGACAGGGTCTTGCCGTCGGCCCCCGTCACTTCGTAGGCGCTGCCCTTGTTGGCGCCTTGCACGTAGCCGGCCAGCGCCAGCCCGCCGCCGAAGTCGTAGGACAGGCCCAGGCTGTAGTCCACGTAGCTCTCGTAGCCCAGGCCCTCGATGTCCGAGGACATGTTGGTGTAGCCCACCGCGGCCTTCAGGGTCAGCTTGGAGGCGATCGCCTTCGCGTAGCCCAGGTTCAGGTAGCCCGTGTTGCTGCCCTTCAGGCCCGAGCCGCTCTTGTTGCCGGCGTAGTTGAAGTAGTCGTCCGAGACGGTGTGCGAGTACTTCACGGTGAAGGCGCCGAAAGCGTCGTTGGCATAGGTGGCGGCGCCATAGATTTCCCAGGTGTTGCCGGCGGTGGCGCCGGGGTAGATGTAGCCCAGGGTGCCCACGTCCCAGTCGATGCCGCCGCCCTTGAACTTGTAGCCGCCGTAGACGTCCATCTCGATGCTGTTGCCAGTCATCCAGTTGACGCTGGAGTTCCAGTTGCCGAGATAAAAGCCGCTCTCGTGGGCATAGTCGAAGCCGCCCTGGATGGCCGGCTTGACGGCGCTGGTCTTGAAGTTGCCGTTGCTGCCCAAGGTGTCCTGGTCCTGGCCGCGGAACTTGTAGTTGGTGGTGAGGGCGGCGTTGCCGCTCAGCTGGGCGCTGGCAAGGAGAGGAAGCGCTGCGAGTGAAAAAGCGGCCAGCGCCTTGGCGAGAACTCGGTTCATGAGGGGCGAGGATCTTTGTTGTTGAGGAAGCACCAAGCCTAGGAGGGCGGGCATCAAAAGTTCGTAAAGAACCGCGCGCCGCGAATAAAGATTCGGTCGCTGTGCGCGGGACAGCGCGCCTTGCACGACGCGCGTTTCCGCCTGCTCCATCATTTTTTGCACCGCTTTTATGCGCACCTGCCCAGACTGCAAGCCTCCTGTCTGGATTTGGGTGTCATTGATGGCTTATGCCGCTTACTGTGACCACGCCGTGGTCACGAAGACCGCGTCGGTTCGCAAGAACAAGAACAACGACGGCGCCGCCTCATTTCATGTTCTCGACGTGACGGTGAGCTGCGCCGATGCGCAGCAAGTGCGCCGCGCGATTGCGCGCTGTCCGGGCGCCGGCGTGGTGCGCTGCCGTGTGCTGCTGCACGAACGATGTTCCACCAGCGAGGATGACGCGCCCCGCGTGCGGCTCATGATCCGCTTGGCGCAATCAAGCTATCTGCACGTGCTGCATGCCTTGCTGCAGGCCGTGCCCACCGGCGAACTGGGCCGGCTCATGAGCTGGCGCGATCACCTCAAGCGCTGCGGGCTCGGTGCAGCGCATTGAGCGGCATCACGCCGTGGGCGGCAAGAACGAGCGCCCATGAAAAAACCGCCCGAAGGCGGTTTCTCATCTTTGCTGCAGCGCACCCCGATCAAACGGCGGACCGGTGGTCGGTCCGGGCTGGGTGTTGCCTGATGGGCCTCAGGCGGCGGCGGTGGCCAGGGCCTTGACCTTGGCCGACAGGCGGCTCTTGTCGCGAGCAGCCTTGTTCTTGTGGAAGATACCCTTGTCGGCGACGATGTCGACGATGCTCTGGGCCTTGGCGAAGAGTTCAGTCGCCTTGGTCTTGTCGCCAGCGGCGACAGCCTTCTCGACGTTCTTCACGGCGGTGCGGTATTTGGAGCGCAGCGAGGTGTTCGCGGCGTTGATCTTGACGTCCTGACGGACGCGCTTGCGGCCCGACGCGAGGCGCGGGTTCTTTTTCTTGGGCTTGGACGATGCCATGGTTTATATCCTTAAGTGTCTGAGGATGTTGCAGCAAAGCCCTCTATTATAGGCGAAGCTGGCGCCGCGGGCGTTGGGCGGTTTCCAACACATACACTTGGCTGGTGTCGCTTTTCAAATCCGCCTCCACCGTTTCCCTCCTGACCCTCGCCTCGCGCATCACCGGTCTCGTGCGGGACGTGCTGATGGCCTCGGTGTTCGGCGTCAGCGCCCTGACCGACGCTTTCAACGTCGCCTTTCGTATTCCCAATCTCTTTCGTCGGGTATTTGGCGAGGGCGCCTTCAGCCAGGCCTTCGTGCCGGTGCTGGCGGCGCGCAAGGCAGAGCGGGGCGAAACTGGCGCCCGCGAGCTGATCGACCATGTCGCCACCCTGCTGACCTGGGCGCTGGTGCTGCTGTGCATCGCCGGCGTGGTGGCGGCGCCGATCCTGGTACTGGCCATGGCCAGCGGCCTGAAGCAGACGGGCAACGGCTTCGACGCTGCCGTGGTCATGACGCGCTGGATGTTCCCTTACATCGGCTTCATGTCCCTGGTGGCGCTGGCCGGCGGCATCCTCAACACGTGGAAGCGCTTCGCGGTGCCGGCAGCCTCGCCGGTGCTGCTGAACCTGTGCCTGATCGGCTCGATCGTGCTGGGCGCGCCCTGGTTCAAGAGCCGCGGCATCGAGCCCATCTATGCCCAGTGCGTGGGCGTGATGGTGGGCGGCGCGCTGCAGCTGACGCTGCAGCTGCCATCGTTGCGACGGCTGGGCCTTCTGCCCAACATCGGCGCCAGCTGGGGGGCCTTGCGCACCGCCTGGCGTGACGAAACCACGCGCAAGGTGGTGCGGCTGATGCTGCCGGCGCTGCTGGGCGTGAGCGTGGCGCAGATCTCTCTGCTCATCAACACGCAGATCGCCTCGCATCTGGCGCCCGGCAGTGTGACCTGGGTGACCAATGCCGACCGCCTGATGGAATTTCCCACTGCGCTGTTGGGCGTGGCGCTGGGCGTGGTGCTGATGCCGCAACTGGCGGGCGCGCGGGCGGCGGGCGACGAGGTGCGCTATTCGTCCATGCTCGATTGGGGCCTGCGGCTGGTGCTGCTGCTGTCGCTGCCCTGCGCGATGGCGCTGCTGGTGTTTTCCGGGCCGCTGGTGGCGGTGCTGTTCCACTACGGCCTGTACGAAGGCAGCGACGTGGCGCGCACCAGCGCCGCGCTGGTGGGCTATGGCGTGGGCCTCCTGGGTATCGTGGCGATCAAGGTGCTGGCGCCGGGCTATTACGCGCGGCACGACATGCGCACGCCGATGCGCATTGCCGTCGGCGTGCTGATCTTCACCCAGGTGCTGAACTTCTTCCTGGTGCCGCACCTGAAGCATGCGGCGCTGACCCTGTCGATAGGCATCGGTGCGCTGGTCAATTCGCTGTGGCTGCTGGTGGGCCTGCTGCGCGCGGGCACCTACAAGCCGGTGGCCGGCTGGCCCTTGTTCATCCTGCGCGTGCTGCTGGCAACGGCGGCCCTGGGCGGCCTGCTTTATTGGGGCGCGCATCACTTCGATTGGGTGGCCATGCGGGCCGATCCGCTGCGCCGCATCGGCCTGCTGGCGGCGTTGATGGCCGGCGCCGGCGCCGTGTATTTCGGCGTGCTGCTGGCCAGCGGCATGAAGTTGCGCAAGCTGTTGCGCCACTAGTGCGCTGACCGCAGCGATACCCGTAGGTATCGCGAGGATTTGCAACGCCGCCATGACGCGAAAGGCGCGATTTCATGCGCAGTTATTTGCGGGACAGTGCACTCGCCTTGACGCCCCCCGAGGCGTCCACTACAAAGACACATGTCCCTGAGCATCACGGCACCGACCGCCCTCGAATATTTCGGCACGCTGGTTCAAAGCGACGAGCAATTTCCGTTGCTGGAGGCCGTCGCCAGCCTGGCGCAGGATGAATATCCCGAGCTCGACGTGCAACAGGTGCTGGGCGACGTCGATCAATTGCTGGCCCGCCTGCGCCGCCGCTTGCCGGCCGATGCGGCGCCGCTGCAACGCCTGCGTGCCCTCAACCAGTTCTTCTTTCATGACCTGAGTTTCGGCGGCAACGTCAACGACTACTACGACCCCGACAACAGCTACCTGAACGCGGTGCTGCGCACGCGCCGCGGCATTCCCATTTCGTTGGCGGTGCTGTGGCTGGAACTGGCGCAGGGTCTGCATCTGCATGCGCGCGGCGTGGGCTTTCCGGGGCACTTCATGCTCAAGGTCACGATGCCCAAGGGGCAGGTGGTGATCGATCCCTTCACCGGCCGCTCGCTCTCGCGCGAAGAACTCAGCGAGCGGCTGGAACCCTACAAGCGCAGCAGCGGCCTGGTGGGTGAGTTCGACGTGCCGCTCGGCCTGTACCTGCAGCCCGCGACGCCGCGCGAGATCATTGCGCGCATGCTGCGCAACCTGAAGGAAATCCACCACACGCAGGAAGACTGGCAGCGCGCCATCGCGGTGCAAGACCGCCTGGTCGTGCTGCTGCCCGAAGCCTGGGGCGAGTACCGCGACCGCGGCCTGGCGCATGCCGGCCAGGGCAACAATGCGCTGGCGGTGCGCGACCTGGAGATCTACCTGGCGCACGCCGAGGACGCGCTCGACATCGACGTGATCGCCGAACGCTGCGCCACCTTGCGCCGCGCCGCCGGCTGAACCGAAGGCCTCGCCCCATGACTGCGCCCGACCTGGGCACGCTGCACCAGTTCCATGGCGTGCAGCCGGTGCTGCCGGTGGCCGACGTGACGCGCGCGGCCCGCTATTTTCGCGACGTGCTGGGCTTCGAGATCGACTTCATCGCCGGCGAGCCGCCCAGCTATGCACGGGTGAAAAAAGGCGCCGAGCGCCGCCATGGCGATCCGGTCTACCTGCGGCTGTGGCAGTGCGGCGCCGCGCCGGCCAGCGGCCAGTCGTGGAAGGGCGAGATCGTGATCCACGTCGGCCATGACGTGGACGGCCTGCACGCGGCCTACGTGAAGCGCGGCGTGGACATCGTCGAGCCGCTGGCATCGCAGCCCTGGGGCCTGCGCGAATTTGCCCTGCGCGAGCCCGATGGCCACGTGCTGCGCTTTTGCGGATACCTCTAGCGTACTAGCCGTTGCACTGCAGCCGAAGGCGAGCCCTCCAGCCCGAACTGGTGCCAGGCGCGCCGCAATTGCGTGTCGGAGCCAAAGCCCGACAGCTCGGCGGCGCGTGTGACGCTGGCGCCGGATTGCAATGCCAGCTGCGCGCTGGCCAGGCGCAGGCGGCGCAGGTAGGTCAGAGGCGCTACGCCGGCATGCTCGACAAAGAGGCGTGTCAGGTGGCGCGGCGAGGTGTGCGCCACCTTGGCCATGCGCGGCACGCTCCAGTCGTGCTGCGGCCTTTCGCTCACCGCGTCCTGCACCCGGTGCAAGGTCGCATGCAGGTGGTGGCGGTGGGCCAGGAAGGGTGACAGCTCGGGGTCATGCGGCCCGCGCCGCTGTGCCACCACCATGGTCTGCGCCACCTGGGCGGCCAGCGCCGCGCCGCAGAGTTCGCCGATTCGATGCAGCACCAGGTCGATGCCGGTGGTGACCCCGGCGCTGCTGTAGACGGGCGGATCGCGCACGAAGACCCGGTTGGCCACGATCTCGCAGCGTGCATCGGCTTCGCGCAGCTCCTGCAGATGATGGTGATGCGTGGTGGCGCGCCGCCCGCTCAGCACGCCGGCGTGTGCCGCCAGCAGGGCGCCGGCACAGATGGTCAGCAGCTCGAGCCGGCCGGCCTCGAAGCGCAGGCCGCGCAGCCAGTGGATGAGCTGCCGCGCGCCATCGCTTTCTACCGAGATGGAGCGGCCCGGCTGTCCGACCAGCACTACCCAGGCGGGCCCGTCCCAACGCGTCGGCAGCGGCTGCAAGCCGCACAGCCGCACGCCGACCGAGGTGACGGAATCCGGATAGGGACTGGCGAACTCGATCGCGAAGCGCTCGCGCTGGCCGCGGGCGCGCAGAGCCTGGTTGGCAATGCGCAGCGCCTCGGCCGGACCGGCCCAATCCAGCACCAGGCTGTGGTCCAGCAGGGCAAAGACTACGCGGATGGGGCGCTCGGATTCGGGGTCCATGCAAAGTCCATCTGGCGTGCGGTAGCGAGCGCCAGTTCGCGTCCGGCCAGGCGTTCCACCAGGTGCAGGCTCATGTCGATGCCGGCGCTGATGCCGGCGGAGGTGACGGTGCATCCGTTGTCGACCCAGCGCACATCGTCCACCACCTCGAGGCCGGGAAAGCGCTCGCGCAATTCGGCCACGTCTTCCCAGTGGGTGGTGACGCGCTCGTTGCCCTGCAGCACGCCGCTGCTGGCCAGCAGGAAGGCGCCGGTGCACACCGAGGCGGTGATGCGCGCGCCCCGCGCCTGCGCTGCGATCCAGGCCAGGGTGGCGGGGCTTGCCAACGGTGCGTCGACCACGCCGCCCGGCACGATCAGCAGATCGGCCTGCACCGCCCGATCGAGGTCCAGGTCCGCCAGCAGCCTCAGGCCGGCGCGGGCCTGCACCCGCTGCGCTTCGCCCACCGACTGCACCTCGAACAGCGCCGGCGCCTGCGGATGCCGGCGCGCGTGCATGCGGCTGGCCGTGGTGAAGACCTCGAAGGGGCCGGCGAAATCCAGCGCCTCGACACCGTCGAAGGCCAGGATCAGCACGCACAAGGTGCCTTTCCCGGAAGCGCTCATGCCGCGACCGGTGCCGCGACGCGCGCAAGCGCCTGGTCCGCCGTGGCAATGGTCGCGAAGCGGCCGGCGAGCACGGTGGCGGTGCGTGCCTTGATGTCCTGGGCCGACAAGGGATTGCCGTCGGGCTGCTTCATGTCGAAGGTGAGGGTGGCATCGGTGACGTAGTCGATCGACCAGCCCAGGTCGGAGGCATGGCGTGCCGTGGTTTCGCAACATTGCTCGGTGCGAATGCCGCTGATGATCAGCCGGCCGATGCCCTTCTGCGTCAACCACACGTCCAGGCCGGTGCCCACCAGCGCGCTGTGGCGCCGCTTGTGGAAGGTGGCGTCGGCCTCGAAAGGCGCCAGGCCTTCCAGCGGCCGCACGTGGCCCGATTCCATCGCGAAGGGGTTGCTGGCAACGGCGGGGCCGTCGACGTGGAAGACCCGCACGATCGGCACGCCGGCCGCCTTGGCGCCTTCGATCAGCGCGTTCTGCGCCGCCAGGTAGGCGGGCAGGTCGCGCTCGGTGAAAAAGGGGCGCTGGCGGAAGGACTCCTGCGCGTCGATCACAATCAGACAGCTCTTCATGGCTTGCATCCTCGTGAGAAAAAGTGGGACGGTACGCCAATTCTCCAGGGAATGCAGGTCAAGGCGCCACGCACCGTCGGACCAGAACCGATCAAATCAGGACATCAGACCAGCTGGGCGGCCTGCAGTTCTTTCTTGAGGTAGGCGTAGAAGAGCGGCGCCGCCACCAGTCCGGCGGGGCCGAACACGGCCTCGGCCGCAAACATGACGGCCAGCAGTTCCCACACCGCCATCTGCGTGCGGCGACCGACCACCTTGGCATTGATGAGGTATTCGGCCTTGTGGATCAGGATCAGGAAGGCCAGGCAGGCCAGGCCCGTCAGCGGCGACACCGACAGGCCCACTACCGTGATCACGCCGTTGCACACCAGGTTGCCGACGATGGGCACCAGCCCGGCCAGGAAGGTCAGTGTGATCAGCGCCGGCGTGTAGGGCAGGTGCAGGTTCCACATCGGCAGCACGAAGAGCAGGAAGACGGCTGTCAGCGCGGTGTTGAAGGTGGCGATCCAGAACTGCGCCGCCACGATCTGGCGGAAGGCCTCGCCGAACAGCCCGGTGCGTTCGCGCAGCGCCTGCGTCAGCGGCCCGGAGGCCACGGCCCGGTGGCTGACGGCGGCCAGCCCGCCCACGATCAGGCCGACGTAGGCGAACAGCAGGGCATTGAGCCAGGAGCGGCCGGCCAGCGCCAGGGAGCCGGCTTGCGCGCTCAGGTACTTGGCCACCAGGCGCTGCAGGTCGGCCGTGCCGTCGGGCAGGTAGACGGCGATGTCGGTCGGCAGCTTGGAGCGCAGCTCCAACACCGTGCGCGCGGTGTAGTCCAGCAACTCGCGGTATTGGGCAGGTGCGTAGAGCATCACCTCGCGCGACTGCGACAGCGTGCCGGTCAGGATGGCGATGGGCGAAAGCAGCAACAGCGTCACCGCCAGCGTGTCGGCCAGAAGGCCCAGGCGCGCAGGCGCCACGCGGTGCGCGCAGATGCGCAGCAGGCCGGCCAGGATCCAGCGCGAGAGCCAGCGCACCGCGAGAAAGCCGATGCACACGGCCAGCAGGCCGGTCAGCAGGTGCGCCGTCATGCACACCAGCAGGGCACTGGCCATCAGCGCGTAGCTGGCCATCAGCACGGGGCGCGAGAACGCGCGCTCGCGCGTTGTCAGCGGGAACGCGGGCGGGTTCTCCATCGCGGTGGTGCCGGCGCTTGCCGCTCAGGCGACGACGACGGCGGCGCCCTGGCCGCGCTCGGCGATGACGCCGATCTCATGCACGCTTTCGCCGGCGGCGCGCAGGGTGTCGGCGCAGGCCTTGGCATGGGCGGCGTCGATCACCACCACCATGCCGATGCCGTTGTTGAAGGTGCGATTCATCTCGATGTCGTCGATGCCGGCCACCTTCTGCAGCCAGGCGAAAAGCTCGGTTTGCGGCCAGCTGCCCTTCTTCAGGTGCGCGGCAGTGCCTTCGGGCAGCACGCGCGGAATGTTCTCCAAGAGGCCGCCGCCGGTGATGTGGGCCAGCGCCTTGATCGGGTGCTTGCCCAGCGCCTCCAGCACAGGCTTCACGTACAGGTGGGTGGGTTCCATCACTGCTTCGCGAAAGGGCTTGCCGTCGAGCTTGGCGGGCAGCTCGCTACCGGATTGTTGGGCGCGCTCGATCACCTTGCGCACTAGGCTGAAGCCGTTGGAATGCACGCCGCTGGAGGCCAGGCCCAGCACCACGTCGCCCGCCTTCACGCTCGCGCCGGTGAGGATCTTGGACTTCTCGACCGCGCCGACCGCAAAGCCCGCCAGGTCGTATTCGCCGGCCGGGTACATGCCGGGCATTTCGGCGGTCTCGCCGCCGATCAGGGCGCAGCCGCTGAGTTCGCAGCCGCGCGCGATGCCGCCGACCACGGCGGCGGCGGTGTCCACGTCCAGCTTGCCGCAAGCGAAATAATCGAGGAAGAAGAGCGGCTCGGCGCCCTGCACCAGCACGTCGTTCACGCTCATGGCCACCAGGTCGATGCCCACCGTGTCGTGCATGTTCCATTCGAAGGCCAGCTTGAGCTTGGTGCCCACGCCGTCGGTGCCGCTCACGAGCACCGGCTCCTTGTAGCGCTTGGGCACCTCGAACAGCGCGCCGAAGCCGCCGATGCCGGCCAGCACGCCCTCGCGCATGGTCTTCTTGGCCAAGGGCTTGATGCGGTCGACCAGGGCGTCTCCCGCGTCGATGTCGACGCCGGCATCCTTGTAGCTGAGCGGGGTGGAAGAGGCGGAAGTCATGGCGTGAAGGAGGGGAATTGGGAAGAAGGAAATCGGACCCTGTGTGGCCTTGCGCGGCGGCGTCCAAAGCCGGGCCGATAGAATTCCGCACGATTTTAAGGGCCTGGGGCAGCACACCCGGGCCATCCAGGAACCCCTTTCGCATGAAGCAGCTCGCGCTCGACATCGGCTTGACGACGGGTCCGACGCTCGAAGGCTACTTCGCGGGACCCAACGAAGCGGCCTTGCGCCACCTCCAGCTTTGGCTGGGCGGCACCGGACACGCCACCCTTCACTCGCCCGTCCCCACCTACCTGTGGGGCGAGAGCGGCAGCGGCAAGTCGCACCTGCTGGGCGGCGTGGGCGCGGCGTTGTCCGCGCAGGGTGCGCGGGTCGGCTGGCTGCATGCCGATCTGCACGAACCGCCCGAATTCGACGAAGACTGGGTGGCAGTGGTGATGGACGACGTCGACCGTTACAGTGCGGTGCAGCAGCACGCTGCCTTCAACTGGTTCGTCAACGCCCAAAGCCTGCAGCGCGGCGTGATGGCCGCCGGCAGCCTGCCGCCGGCCGACCTGCCATTGCGAGAGGACCTGCGCACCCGCCTGGGCTGGGGCCATGTGTTTGCCCTGCAGGTGCTGACCGAGGAGGAGCGCCGTGCGGTGCTGCGCCAGGCGGCGGATGCGCGTGGCCTGATGCTCACCGACGACGTGCTCAACTACATGCTGCACCGATTCAGCCGCGATCTGGGCAGCCTGATGGAATTGCTGGTCCAGCTCGACGGCTTCGCGCTGCAGACGCAACGCGCCATCACCATCCCGCTCATCCGAGCCATGCTCGAAAATGAATGAAGGCCCGAAAAAGGGCCTTCCAAGAAATAAATTCAATGATCAAGAAATTCATCGACAAGCTGCTGGGCAAATCCAACGGCGCCGGCGCCAAGACGCGCTTCGGCAAGCGCCAGGCGCATGACGCCAGCGTGCACGGCATCGACCCGGCGCTGGTGGATGAGCGCGCCAGGAATGTCGTGACCACGCTGCAAGACGCCGGCTACGAGGCCTACGTGGTGGGCGGCGCCGTGCGCGACCTGCTCCTGGGCCTGCGGCCCAAGGACTTCGACGTGGCGACCAATGCCACGCCTGAGCAGGTCAAGGCGCTGTTCCGGCGCGCTTTCATCATCGGCCGGCGCTTTCGCATCGTGCACGTGGTGTATGGCCGCGGGCGCGAGCACGAGGTAATCGAGGTCTCGACCTTCCGCGCCTACATGGACAACGCCGCCGCCGAGCAGGTCTCGGGCAACGAGCGCACCAGCAAGGGCGAGCTGGCCGCCATGAAGCATGCAGTGGATGCCAGCGGCCGAGTGCTGCGCGACAACGTCTGGGGCCCGCAGGACGAGGACGCCGCGCGCCGCGACTTCACCGTCAACGCCATGTACTACGACCCGGCCAACCAGATCGTGGTGGACTATCACAACGGCCTGAAAGACGCCAGGAAGCTGGTGCTGCGCATGATCGGCGACCCGGCCACGCGCTACCGCGAAGACCCGGTGCGCATCATTCGCGCCATCCGCTTCTCCGCCAAGCTGGCCGCGCTGGGCTTCAAGCTGGAAGCCAAGACCGCCGCTCCGCTGGTGGAAATGAGCCAGCTGCTGGCCGACGTGCCGCAAAGCCGGCTGTTCGACGAGATGCTCAAGCTCTTGCAGACCGGCCATTCGCTGGCCACCGTGGCGCAACTGCGCACGCTGGGGCTGGAGCGCGGCATCTACCCGCTGCTGGACGTGGTGGTGGAACGGGCCGACCTGCCTTTCGTCAAGGCGGCGCTGCAGGACACGGATCGCCGCGTCGGCGAGGGCAAGCCGGTGGCGCCCAGCTTCCTTTTGGCCTGCGTGCTGTGGAAGGATGTGCGCGATGGCTGGGCCCAGCGCATGGAGGGCCGCCACGGCCAGCGCGGCCAGCCGCCGTTCCCCGCCCTGCAGGACGCGATCGACGACGTGTTCAACGCGCGCATCGGCGACGTCTCGGGCCGCGGCAAGCTGGCGGCCGACATGCGCGAGATCTGGATGATGCAGCCGCGCTTCGACAAGCGCAGCGGTGCCACGCCCTACAGCCTGGTCGAGCAGGCGCGTTTCCGTGCCGCCTTCGACTTCATGCGCCTGCGCGCCGACGTGGGCGAGGTCAGCGAGGCGATTGCCGAGTGGTGGCAGGAATTCAGCACCGCCGACGACCTGCGCAGGCAAGACCTCTTGGACCAGGTCCGTGAAGAGCAACACCAGAAGGGCCGCCGCGTCCACACCCGCGCACCGAAGCGCGAGCCGGTCGAGGCGGCCGAGGCGGCCGAGGCAGCCGCTTCCTTTCCGGCTGCCGACGCGCCCGCCGGCGAAGAGGGCGGCGAAGCAAGCGCGCCGCGCAAGCGCAGGCGCCGCCGCAAGCCGCGCACCGGCGGCGGCGCGCAAGACGGCGGCGCTGCGAGCGCGGAATGAGCACGACGGCCTATGTCGCGATCGGCGCCAACCTGGGCGACGCGCGGCAGACGGTCCGCAACGCCATCGAGGCGCTGAACGCCTTGCCGCAAAGCCGTGTGGCGGCGCAATCTTCGCTCTATCGCACCGCGCCGGTGGACGCCAGCGGGCCCGATTTCATCAATGCCGTGGTGGCGCTGGAAACCGGCCTCGAACCCCTGGCCCTGCTGGCCGAACTGCAGGCCATCGAAACGCGGGCCGGGCGCGAGCGGCCCTACCGCAACGCACCGCGCACCCTTGATCTCGACCTGCTGAGCTGTGGCGACCAGGTGATGGATGCGCCCACCCTGACCCTGCCGCATCCGCGCATGCACCAGCGCGCCTTCGTGCTGGTGCCGCTGGCAGAGATCGCGCCCGATCGGGTTTCGCCCGAGCAACTGGCCGCAGTCGCCAGCCAGGCCATTCAGCGGCTCTGACCGCCGCGCAAGCGTCGATCGACCGGCCCGACGGACGGCCGATCCGGGTTTATACGGGGCAATTACACTCGCGGGTTCCGTGCGTGTCATCAAACTGACATAAAACAACTTCCCCAAGGGATCCACGCCATGTTCGGCAAGCTGCTGCCCCGCGAGGGCAATTTTTTCGAAATGTTCAACCAGCATGCCGAGCGCATCGTTGAGGCCGGCCGCGCCTTCGAGCAACTGGTGGCCAACTACAACGACCTGCACCTGCGCGAGCAATACAACCGCGACGTGGACAACGCCGAGCGCGCCGCCGATCGCGTGACGCATGACGTCAACCGCCTGCTGCACAAGACCTTCATCACCCCGATCGACCGCGAGCAGATCCACAAGCTGATCAACACGATGGACGACGTGGCCGACCTGATCCAGGATTCGGCCGAAACCATGGCGCTGTACGACGTGCGCCACATGACGGAAGAGATTACCCGCCTGACCACGCTCAGCGTGAAGTCCTGCGAGCGCGTGAAGGATGCCGTCAAGTACCTGGGCAAGATCACCGACCCGGCCACCGCGGAAGCCACGCTCAAGGCCTGCGAGGAGATCGACCGGCTCGAGTCCGACGCCGACCGCGTCATGCGCAGCGCGATGAGCAAGCTGTTCCGCGAAGAGCCGGACGTGCGCGAAGTGATCAAGCTCAAGGCCATCTACGAGCTGCTCGAGACCATCACGGACAAGTGCGAGGACGTCGCCAACGTGATCGAGGGCATCGTCCTCGAAAACTCCTGAGCGGCGTGCCATGACGACCGTCCAGGCCAGCCTCTGGTTGGTGATCCTGCTCGTGGGCCTTGCGCTGGCCTTCGACTTCATGAACGGCTTCCATGACGCGGCCAATTCCATTGCCACGGTGGTTTCCACCGGCGTGCTCAAGCCGGCGCATGCGGTGTTGTTCGCGGCCTTCTTCAACCTGATCGCGATCGGGGTGTTCCACCTGAGCGTGGCCGCCACCGTGGGCAAGGGCATCGTCGAGCCGGGCATCGTCGACGTGCACGTGGTGTTCGGCGCCCTGATCGGCGCCATCACCTGGAACCTGGTGACCTGGTACTACGGCATTCCCAGCAGCTCCTCGCATGCGCTGATCGGCGGCATCGTGGGTTCGGTGATGGCCAAGGCCGGCTCCGGCGCGCTGCTGGGCGCTGGCATCCTGAAGACGGTGGCCTTCATCTTCGTTTCGCCGCTGCTGGGCTTTCTGCTGGGCGCGCTGATGATGGTGGCGGTTGCCTGGGTGTTCCGCCTTTCCACCCCGTCGCGCGTGGACCGGTGGTTTCGCCGCCTTCAGCTGGTTTCGGCCGGCGCCTACAGCCTGGGCCACGGCGGCAACGACGCGCAAAAGACCATCGGCATCATCTGGATGCTGCTGATCGCCACCGGTCATGCCGCGGCCGGCGAGGCGGCGCCGCCCGCCTGGACCATCGTGAGCTGCTATACGGCGATTGCCCTGGGCACCATGTTCGGCGGCTGGCGTATCGTCAAAACGATGGGCCAGAAGATCACCAAGCTCAAGCCGGTGGGGGGCTTTTGCGCCGAGACCGGCGGAGCGCTGACCCTGTTCCTGGCCACCGCGCTGGGCATTCCGGTATCGACAACCCACACCATCACCGGCGCCATCGTCGGTGTGGGCGCCGCTCAGCGCGCGAGCGCGGTGCGCTGGGGCGTGGCGGGCAACATCGTCTGGGCCTGGATCTTCACCATTCCTGCCTCGGCCTTCGTGGCGGCGGTTGCGTACTGGGTCAGCTTGCAGTTGTTCTGAGGGAAGCCCGCCGGGCCCTCACTGCGAAATCCTGCGGCCTTCCTCGACCTGGTGCTCGAAGTAGCGCTGGAAGCTGAAGGCGATGCTGGCCATCAACACGCTGGCGCCCACGAAGAGCGAGATCACCACCGCGCCGACGGTCAGCCAGCCGGTGCGGCCGGCCGGTGCATCGGCCGGCGCCTGCGGGTTGTAGCGGGCATTCCATTTTTCCGGCGCCATCAGGCCGTAGACGATGGCCGTGAGGGCGCATCCGGCGATGGTGAAGCCCAGCATCGGGATCAGCAGCCAGCTCAGGCCGTCGTCCAGGCCGAGCTGGCGGGCGCGTTCGATGCCGTATAGCCCGAGGGCCGTGGGGACCGGCAGCAGCCAGCCCAGCATGTCGCCGAAACCGCGCAGGTAGAAGCGGTGCAGGCCCAGCGGGCCGCCCAGGAAGGCCAGCCAGGCCGCGACGGTCTTGCTCTTCATTCGGGGCGGGTGGTGCTGCCGGCGCCGATGACTTTTTCCATCAGCACGATGTCGCGCCACTCGCCGAACTTCCAGCCGCAGTCCTTGATGACGCCCACGTGGCTGAAGCCCTGCTTGCGGTGCACGCTGACCGAGCCGACGTTGGCCGAGTCGCCGATCACGGCGATCAGCTTGCGCACGCCGACAGCTTCGGCGGCCTGCTCGAGGGCGGCCAGCAACTGGGCACCCACGCCCTGGCCGCGTGCCGCGTCGGCGATGTAGATCGAATCTTCTGCCGAGAAGCGGTAGGCCGGACGCGGCTTGAACCAGTTGCAGTAGGCAAAACCCAAGAGCTCGTCGTCGCGTTCGGCCACCAGGTAGGGCAGGTTCTTGGCCAGCACGTCGGCACGGCGCGCGGCCATGTCCGCGGCGCTGGGCGGCTCGGTCTCGAAGGTGCCGGTGCCGTGCAGCACATGGTGGGCGTAGATGGCGGAAATGGCGTCGACGTCAGCGTCGCGACTGGCTCGGATGGTGAAAGGGGGCATGAAATTGCGCGCTCGGGCTATAATCGTAGGCTTTTCAGCGTGTCGCTGGCCGGGTGGCCATGTCGCGTGTCTCAACGCTGAAGGAAAAAAGCCGGCGGACTTTTGCACCGCCAGCTCCACCCGAAGGATAAATCATGGTCGTCATTCGACTCTCCCGCGGCGGCTCCAAGGGCCGTCCGTTCTTCAACATCGTCGTTGCCGACAAGCGCGTGCGTCGCGACGGCCGCTTCATCGAGCGTCTGGGTTTCTACAACCCCGCCGCCAAGGAAAACGAAGAAAGCATCCGCATTGCCCAGGACCGCCTGGCCTACTGGAAGAGCGTTGGCGCCCAAGCTTCGCCCACGGTCGTTCGCCTGATCAAGCAAGCCGCCGCTGCAGCCCCTAAGGCCGCCGCCTAAGCTTTGGCCACGGCCATGCTGCCCGCGCTCGAAGTCGCCGAACTGCCGGCGGATGCGATCGAAGTCGGGCGCATCGCCGATGCATGGGGCATCAAGGGCTGGTTCAAGGTCTTGCCCCACAGCGCCCAACCCGAGGCGCTTTTTTCTTCCAAGCGCTGGTTCTTGAAGCCGCCCGGTGCGGCTGCCGATGCCAGCGCTGCGTTCCGCCTCCCGATCAGCGAGGCCAAGGAACATTCCGACTGCATCGTCGCCTCGTCGCCCGAGGTGCCCGACCGTAACGCCGCCGAGGCGCTGCGCGGCGCCCGCGTGTTCGTGCCGCGTTCGAGCTTTCCTTCCGTCGGTGATGACGAGTACTACTGGGTCGACCTGATCGGCCTTTCGGTCGTCAACCGCGAGGGCGTGGTCCTGGGCGCCGTGCGCGAACTGCTGGCCACCGGCCCGCAGACCACGCTGGTGCTCGAGCAGCCGCAGGAAGGCGAGGGCGCCAAGCCGGTCGAGCGGATGATTCCCTTCGTCAGCGCCTTCGTCGACAAGGTCGACCTGGCCGGCCGCACCATCCTGGTCGACTGGCAGGCGGACTACTAAGCGCCGCCATGCGCTTCGACGTCCTGACGCTCTTTCCCGAGCTCTTCAAGCCCTTCTTCGAAATCGGTGTGACCCGCCGTGCCTTCGAGTCCAGGCAGGTCGAGGTGGTGCTGTGGAACCCGCGCGACTTTGCCGAAGGCAACTACCGCCGCGTGGACGACCGGCCCTTTGGCGGCGGCCCCGGCATGGTGATGATGGCCGAGCCGCTATCGGCTTGCCTCGATGCGGCGCAAGCCGCCCGCGGCGGCGATGCGGCGCCGGTGCTGCTGTTTTCGCCTATCGGCGAGACCTTGCGCCATGAAGTGATCGAGCAATGGTCCGTCAGCAGCGGCGCCGTGCTGGTGTGCGGTCGCTACGAGGGCATCGACCAGCGCTTCATCGACACGCGGGTCACGCACCAGCTGAGCCTGGGCGACTTCGTGCTCTCCGGGGGCGAGATTGCCGCCATGGCGCTGCTCGATGCCGTTGCGCGCCTGCAGCCCGGCGTGCTGGGCGACGAGGCCAGCCATGTGCAGGACAGCTTCAACCCGGCCCTGGACGGCCTGCTCGATTGCCCGCACTACACCCGCCCCGAAGTGTGGAACGGCCAGGTGGTGCCGGCGCCGCTGATGTCCGGCAACCATGCTCAGATCGAACGTTGGCGGCGCGACCAGCGGCTGGCCATCTCGCAGGCCAGGCGCCCCGAACTGGTGGTCGTCGCGCGCGCCGCAGGCCGCCTGTCCAAGCTGGATGAAGCGGCGCTCAAAAAAAAGCTATAATCTTTGGCTCCCCGATCCTCTGGCCGGCCGCGGCAACGCAGATGCAATGCCGCCTTTAGCGCAGCGCGGTCACGATCGAACGGCAGGAAAGAATGAACCTCATCCAGACTCTCGAGCAGGAAGAAATTGCGCGCCTTGGCCGCAAGATCCCTGAATTTGCCCCCGGTGACACGGTCATCGTCAGCGTCAACGTCGTCGAAGGCAACCGCAAGCGCGTGCAGGCCTACGAAGGCGTGGTGATTGCCAAGCGCAATCGCGGCCTGAACAGCGGCTTCACGGTGCGCAAGATCTCCAGTGGCGAAGGCGTGGAGCGTACCTTCCAGACCTACAGCCCTCTGATCGCCGGCATCGAAGTCAAGCGCCGCGGCGATGTGCGCCGCGCCAAGCTTTACTACCTGCGCGATCGCAGCGGCCGTTCGGCCCGCATCAAGGAAAAGCTGCCGGGCAAGGCGCCGACCGCCGCGAAGTAATTTCCGCTTCGCAGCAGGCACAGCCCTCGCACGAAAAAAGCCGCCGACATGGCGGCTTTTTGCTTTTCTGCCTTAATCAATCCTTCATCGACAAGAACCACAACTTGAGCGTTCCCCTTCCTCCCGCCTCCGCCAGCCCGGTCGAACCGATCAACGCGGTCTCGCTGCGCGCCTTCGATCCGCATGGCGTGCCCGTGGTCGCGATCGACAGCGACTTGCCCGCGGTGGCGGCGGACCGCCTGACGGCGCAGGCGCTGCGCGCGCGCTTTGCCAATCCCCCGAAGTGGACGCCCGAAGTGCGGCGGGAGCCCAAGCTGGACGGGCGCGTGCCGGCGCAGGCCGCGGTGCTGGTTCCCATCGTGCAGCGCGAGCGGCCCACGGTGTTGCTGACCGAGCGCTCGTCCAAAATGAGCACGCACTCGGGCCAGGTGGCCTTCCCGGGCGGGCGCGTGGACCCGACCGATCCCAACATCGCCGCTGCTGCCCTGCGCGAGGCTTGGGAAGAGGTGGGCCTGTCGGCCGACTACATCGAGGTGCTTGGCAGCCTGCCCACCTACACCACCATCACTTCCTTCGTCGTGACGCCGGTGGTGGCGCTGGTGCGGCCCGGCTTCGAGCTCACGCTCAATCCCTACGAAGTGGCCGATGCCTTCGAAGTTCCGCTCGATTTCCTCATGAACCCGGCGCACCACCGCCGCCATGCCATGGTGGGCGAGGGCTTGAACGCGCGCCAGTGGTTTTCCATGCCCTACCAGGACGGACTGCACGAGCGCTTCGTCTGGGGTGCCACGGCGGGCATGCTGCGCAATTTCTATCGCTACTTGAGCGCTTAGCGCGGACCGAGGGCACTTCATGCCTGTCGCTATCATTGAGCGCATGAGCTTTTTTGCCATCCTGTGCGCCTTGCTGATCGAACAGGTGCGTCCGCTGGGTTATCACAACCCGGTGTACGCAGGCGTGCTCGATTGGACGCGCTGGATCAGCCGCAACTTCGACGCTGGCAAGCCGCAGCACGGCTGGGTCGCCTGGAGCCTGGCGGTGCTGGTGCCGACCTTCGCCGCGCTGGGCGTGCACTGGCTGCTGGTGCTGACCCTGGGACTGCCTTTTGCAGTGCTCTGGAACATCGCGCTCTTGTACGTCACCCTGGGCTTTCGCCAGTTCAGCCACCACTTCACCGGCATCCGCGACGCGCTGGAAGAGGGCGACGAGCCGCTGGCGCGCTCGCTGCTGGCGCACTGGCAACATATCGATGCGGCCAACCTGCCGCGCAGCGAGATCGTGCGGCATG
Organism: Variovorax sp. LARHSF232; assembly: GCF_052871435.1. NCBI lineage: Bacteria > Pseudomonadati > Pseudomonadota > Betaproteobacteria > Burkholderiales > Comamonadaceae > Variovorax > Variovorax sp. LARHSF232. Next base: position 173,734 of record NZ_JBIXJS010000007.1, read on the forward strand.
TGATCGAGCATTCGGTGATCGCCGCGCATCGGCATGTCTTTGGCGTGCTGGCCTGGTTCTCCATCCTGGCGGCCATCGGCCTGGGGCCGGCGGGCGCGGTCTTCTACCGCATGAGCGAATTCGTGGCGCGCTACTGGGCCCACAAGAGCGCCAACACCCTGCAGCCGGCCAGCAGCCACGTGCAGGCCGCTTCGCAGCGTGCCTGGGCAGCCATCGACTGGCTGCCGGCACGCATCACGGCGCTGGGCTTTGCCGTGGTGGGCAGCTTCGAGGAAGCCATCGACTGCTGGCGCAACGACGCCGACCGCTTTCCCAACCAGAACGACGGCGTGATCCTGGCCGCGACCTCGGGCGCGGTGAACGTGCGCCTGGGCGGCGGTGCGCTGCGCAGCGAGGCCGTGCTCGATCCCCTGCAAAGCGCGCAGGCCGGTGAGTCGGTGATCGGTGGCCTGCCGCCCGACAGCGGCAGCACGCCGGGCCGCGAGCCCGAGCCGGCCCATCTGCGCAGCGTGGTGGGGCTGGTCTGGCGCTCGGTCGTGATGTGGCTGGTGTTGCTGGCGCTGCTGACCCTGGCGCGCCTGCTGGGCTGATGCCGCTGCGACCCGAAGAGTTCTGGAGCCCGCGCGTCCGCGCGCTGCAGCCCTATGTGCCCGGGGAGCAGCCGCGCATCGCCGGCCTGGTCAAGCTCAACACCAACGAGAACCCCTATCCGCCGTCGCCGGCTGTGCTGGACGCGATCCTGCAAGCCGCTGGCGACTCGCTGGCCTTGTATCCCGATCCGGAGTCGCTGGCGCTGCGCGAGGCCGTTGCGCGCCGGCATGGCCTGACGCCGGAACAGGTCTTCGCCGGCAATGGCTCGGACGAGGTGCTGGCGCACGCCTTCTTCGCCTTCTTCCAGCAGCGCGAGCCGCTGCTGATGCCGGACATCACCTACAGCTTCTATCGCGTCTACGCGCAGCTCTACGACATCCAAACGGTCTTGCACCCGGTCGACGAGGGCTTGCGTATCGATGTGGCTGCCCTGGCCGCCCGGGCAGGCGAAGGCTGCGGCGGCATCGTGCTGGCCAATCCGAATGCGCCCACGGGCATCGGCCTGCCCTTGTCCGATATCGAGCAACTGTTGCTGGCCTGTCCGCACCGCGTGGTGTTGGTCGACGAGGCCTACGTCGATTTCGGTGGCCACAGCGCCTTGCCGCTGATCGCGCGCTTTCCGAATCTGCTGGTGGTGCAGACGCTGTCCAAATCGCGATCGCTGGCCGGCCTGCGCGTCGGCTTCGCCTGCGGGCAGGCGCATCTGATCGAGGCGCTCACGCGGGTCAAGAACAGCTTCAACTCCTACCCACTTGGCCGCCTGGCGCAGGCCGGTGCCATCGCCGCATTGGACGACGAAGCCTGGTTCGCCAAGACCCGCGCTGCCGTGATCGACACCCGCGAAGGCATGGTGCTGGCGCTGGAAGACCTGGGCTTCGAGGTGCTGCCGTCGCAGGCCAACTTCGTGTTCGCGCGCCATCCCAAGCGCGACGCCGGGGAGTTGGCGGCCTTGCTGCGCCAGCGCGCAGTGCTGGTGCGCTATTTCCGGCAGCCCCGCATCGAGCAGTTCCTGCGCATCAGCGTGGGCACGCGCGACCAGTGCGCGGCGCTGCTTGCCGCGCTGGCCGACGCGCTGCGGGCCGCCTGACTAGACGCAGCCTAGACGCAGCCGACCGTCGCGCGCAGCAAGTCGATGTACTGATCGACAAAGCGCTCGGGCGCGAACAGGGCCGCGCGCTGCAAGGCACGCTGCCCCAGCATTTGGCGCAGCTGCGGCTCTGCCAGCAGGCGCAGCATGCAATTGGCCAGCCCCTGCGCATCGCCGTTGGGAAAGCGCAGTCCGGCATCGCCGGCGCATTCCGCCAGCCCTCCTTGCTCGGACACGATGAGGCCGCGGCCGGCGGCCATCAGTTCGACCGCCACGCCGCCCATCGGCTCCTGCCAGGCGGAGGGCACGATGCCGACGGCGCCCTTGCCCACCCATTCCACCAGCGAGCTGCCGCTTTGGCGGCCGGCGAAATGGACGTCGCCATCCAAGCCAAGCGATCGGGCCAGCTGCTGCATCTGCGGCAGGCGGTCGCCGTCGCCGATGAGGAGCAGGCGGGGTCTCTTGGGCGCTTGCGCGACGACGCGGGCAAAGGCCTGGATCAGCGTGTCCACGCCTTTCTCGGACACCATGCGGCCAAGATAGACGAAGTCGAATTCCGCCTGGTTCGCCGGCGCCGCGTCGCGAAATCGATCGATGGGAAAAGGGTTGTAGATCTGGACCTGGCGCGGCAGCGGCTGTGCCTTGGCCATCCACTGCGTGATGGCGACATGCCGATCTACCAGGTGGCGGGCCACCGCGCGCCGGACCATCAGCTTGAGCCCGCGCAGCGATCCGCGCACCACACCGTCCTGGCGCGCATGGAAGCGCAGGGATGCCCAGGGCGTCACTGGCGCCGCCTGGCCGTCGACCCAGCCCAGTCCGTCGATGCAGGAGACCTGGTAGCCCACGTGCACCCAGATGAAGGGCTTGCGCGAGAGGATCAGCCAGGGCTGAAGCGCGAGGCTGGCGCCGTTGAACAGCACCACATCGGCCCAGTTGATCAACGCGCGCACGCGCGCCGCCGTGGGTCGGCGGACGACCTCGAAGGGAAATTCGACGCCTTCGGTACCTTTTGGCGTGCTCGTCACCAGGACGCATTCGACACCGCGCTGGACGAGCCCTTCCGCCAGCGTTCGTGAAACGGTCTCGACGCCGCCGGTCGAAGGCAGGAAGACGTGGGAGTAGAGCAGCACCTTCATGGGTAGCGCCGTTGGCTCAGCTCGTCGAACAATTCTCCGTAGATGCGGTAGCGCGAGGCTTCGATGGCGCCCGGCTGCGCCGCTGTTTGTACATGGGCGATCACGCCGCACCCGGGTTCATGCAGATGGGTGCAGTTATAGAACTTGCAGTCGTTCGCGTGTTCGGCAATGTCCGGCATCAGCCGGGCCAGTTGCATGGGCTCGATATGGTGAAGGCCGAATTCCTGGAAGCCGGGCGAATCGATCAAGGCGGTGCCGGCATCGCGGTCGACCCAGTACCAAGTGGTGCTGGTGGTGGTGTGGCGGCCCGAGTTGAGCGCCTGCGAGATTTCGCCGGTTTGCGCCGCGGCGCCGGGCACCAGCAGGTTGATCAGGGTGCTCTTGCCGGCGCCCGAAGGACCCAGCACCAGCGTCGTCTTGCCGGCGAGGCGCTTTTGCAGCGTGGCCTTGTCGATTTCGCCCGACGCGGTGAGCGACAGCGGCAGCACCCCGTGGTGCATGCGCCGATAGGGCGCAAGCCGGGCCCAGGCGCGCTCGAAGGGCGCGACCAGGTCACTCTTGTTCAGGGCGATGATGGGCGTGATGCCCTCGGCCTGCGCCGCGATGAGCGCGCGCGCCAGCTGGTGCTCGGAGAACTCGGGCTCGGCGGCGATCAGGATCAGCACATGGTCGAGGTTGGCCGCAAAGGACTTGGTGCGGATCTCGTCCTGCCGGTAGAACAGGTTGCGCCTGGGCTCGACCTGCTCGACCGTGCCTTCGTCCTCGCTCGCCTGCCACAAGACGCGGTCGCCCACCACGGCCTGGCTCTTCTTGCCGCGCGGGTGGCAGATCAGCCGCTTGCCGTCGGACTTCTCGACCAGGCAATGGCGCCCGTGGCTGGCCACGACCAGGCCCGGCTGCAAGGCCGCCGCCCTGGCGTTGCCGGCCTTAGCGGGCCGCGCCATGCGCACGTGCCTTGTTTGGATGCATATGTCCGCCGGCCTCAGGAGGCCAGGACGGCGTCGACGCGCGCGGCGCAGTCGATGTCGGTGGCGGAGATGCCGCCCACGTCGTGCGTGTTGAAGCGCACCACGCAGCGGTTGTAGTGCACCGACAGGTCGGGGTGGTGGTCTTGCACGTGCGCCACCATGGCCACCGCATTCATGAATGCGATGGTTTCGAAGTAGTTGGCGAAGCGGAAGGTCTTCTCGATCGCCACATTGGCGCCGTCGCCCGCCAACTGCCAGCCGTCGAGCCGGGCCAGTGCGGAGACGGTTTCGGTGCCGCTGAGGGCTCGGCGGGCCTGGCCTTGCCACACCTTGGGTTGGAACATGCTGGTGCTCATGGCTGTCTCTTGCAGGGAAAAATTCATGCCACCGCCATGCGCGCGAGGCGCTCGGAGGCGGGTGGGTGGGAGTAGTAGAACTTGACGAAGACCGGGTCCGGCGTGAGCGTGGACGCGTTGTCCTGGTAGAGCTTGAGCAGCGCATTTGACAGGTCGGTGCCGCTGGTCTGCGCAACCGCGTAGGCATCGGCTTCGAACTCGTGCTTGCGCGACAGCATGGCCGCCACCGGCGCGATGAACACGCCGAACACCGGCACCGCCAGCATGAACAGGAGCAGGGCGAGCGCGTCGTTGGGCGCGCTCATGTTCGGCTGCACGCCCAGCCCGGTGTAGAACCAGGCTTGCGACGACAGCCAGCCCAGCAGGGCGAAGCCAGCGAGGCTCATCGCGAACATGGCGACCATGCGCTTTAGCACGTGGCGGTGCTTGAAATGGCCGAGCTCGTGGGCCAGCACGGCCTCGACCTCGCCGGCGCTGAGCTGGCGCAGCAGCGTGTCGTAGAACACCACGCGCTTGCTCGAGCCAAAGCCGGTGAAGTAGGCGTTTGCATGGGCGCTGCGCCGGCTGCCGTCCATCACGAACAGGCCTTTGGCGGCAAAGCCGCAGCGCTTCATCAGCGCGGTGACGCGCGCCTTCAGGGTGGCGTCGTCGAGCGGCTTGAATTTGTTGAACAGCGGCGCGATGAAGGTCGGGTAGATCAGCATCAGCGTGAGATTGAAGCCGACCCACACGGCCCAGGCCCAAAGCCACCAGCGCGTGCCGGCCGCGCCCATCAGCCAGAGGATCAGTGCCGCCAGGGGCAGGCCAATCAGCGCGCCCAGCGCAGCGCCCTTGATCGCGTCGGCGATCCACAGACGCAAGCTCATCTTGTTGAAGCCGAAGCGCTCTTCCAGGCGGAAGGTTTGCCAGAGCGAGAAGGGCAGCTCGAGCAGGCCGCCAATAACGCTGAAAGCCGCCAACAACGCCAGTTGCTGCACCATGCCGCCGCCGAGCCAGCCGGCGAGCTGCCGGTTGAGCAGATCCAGGCCGCCCAGCAGGGTCCAGCCCAGCAGCAGGGCGGTCGACCAGGCCATCTCGACGATGCCGAAGCGGCTCTTGGCGATCGTGTAGTCGGCCGCCTTCTGGTGCGCGGCCAAGGCGATGGTCTGGGCGAAGGCGGCCGGCACCGCATCGCGATGCCGGGCCACGTGGCGCACCTGGCGCGTGGCCAGCCAGAACTTCAGCAGGAGGCCGGCCACCAGGGCGGTGGCGAAGGCGTAGGTAAGGATCAAGGATGCGGACATGCGGCGCGCAGTTTAGGCCATCGGTGACAATCGACCGATGCCAGAATTCATTGACCCGACCGTCGCCGCGCCCACGGAACAGCCTCCCGCCACGCTGAAGAAGAGCGACCAGAACCTGGTCTGGCTGGACTGCGAAATGAGCGGGCTCGACCCCGAAAAGGAGCGGCTGCTGGAGATTGCCGTGGTCGTCACCGGCCCCGACCTCACGCCGCGCATCGACGGCCCGGTACTGGTCATCCACCAGAGCGACGCCGTGCTCGACGGCATGGACGCCTGGAACAAGGGCACCCACGGCCGCAGCGGCCTGATCGAGAAGGTCAAGGCCTCCACGCTGGACGAGGCTGCTGCCGAGCGGCAACTGCTCGAGTTCATCGCCCGCTACATCCCGAAGAACGGCTCGCCCATGTGCGGCAACACCATCGGGCAGGACCGGCGCTTTCTGGTGAAGTACATGCCCAAGCTGGAGGCTTACTTTCACTATCGCAACCTGGACGTCAGCACGCTCAAGGAACTCGCCAAGCGCTGGAAGCCGGCGGCCTACAACGCCTTTAAGAAGCAGCAGGCGCACACGGCGCTGGCCGACGTGCACGAGTCCATCGAAGAACTGGCGCACTACCGGGAAACCTTCCTGCGGCTCCAGGATTAGGTAAAAACCCCCAGGCCATGCGATAATTGCGGGCTTCGCATTTCACCAGGTGGCTGGCAACCGCGAATTTCTCGCATCTCCCTATCTTGCACAGCGTGCCCCTTTGAATGGGCCGCAGCCCGAGCACCTTCTCGAAAGGGTGCACAGCCGGGCTGAATGTCGTTGGATGGTTGATGTTTTTAACCATCCCACGCGGCAAGTGCCCACGGCCCTTGCTTTGCGTGCAAGAAAGTTAGCTTTTCATGACCGACGCTTTTGAAGCGCAGGGCGATTTCGTGCCCGCGCAATCTTCTTCTTCCGAATTCATCGCCACGCCCGGCACCGACGCGCCCGTGCTGGAGGCGCTCGACGCCGCGCCCGCACCCAAGCTGCCCAACGGCTTCGTGCGCCTGGGCCTGGCACCGCAACTGGTGTCCGCCGTCGAAGAACTCGGCTTCAGCCAGCCCACCGCCGTGCAGGAAAAGGCCATTCCGCTGGCCATGGGCACCGAAGGCGCCGGCTTCGTCGACCTGATGGTCTCGAGCCAGACCGGCAGCGGCAAGACCGCGGCCTTCCTGCTGCCCGTGCTGCACACGCTGATCCAGCAGCAGGCCGCTGCCGAGGAGGCCGAGCGCGCCGAATTCCAGCGCCTGGCTGCCGAAGCTGAGGCGCGTGGCGAAGCCGCGCCCAAGAAGGCCAAGCGCAAGGATCCGACCAACACGCGCAATTTCAAGGCCGCCGTTCCCGGCGCCCTGATCCTGTGCCCCACGCGCGAGCTGGCCCAGCAGGTGGCGCACGACGCCATCGGCCTGGTGCAGCATTGCCGCGGCCTGCGCATCGCCAGCGTGGTGGGCGGCATGCCCTACCAGCTGCAGATCGCACGCCTGCAAAATGCCAATCTGGTGGTTGCCACCCCGGGCCGTCTGCTCGACCTGCAGCGTTCGATGCAGATCAAGCTCGACGAAGTGCAATTCCTGGTGGTCGACGAAGCCGACCGCATGCTCGACCTGGGCTTTTCCGACGACCTGGCCGAAGTCAACCAGCTGACCATTCAGCGCAAGCAGACCATGATGTTCAGCGCCACCTTCGCGCCGCGCATCCAGCAACTGGCCGCGCGCGTGATGCGCCAGCCCCAGCGGCTGCAGATCGACTCGCCGCAAGAGAAGCACGCCAACATCAAGCAGGTGCTGTTCTGGGCCGACAACACGCAGCACAAGCGCAAGATGCTCGACCACTGGCTGCGCGACACCACCATCAACCAGGCGATCGTGTTCGCCAGCACGCAGGTCGAATGCGACGGCTTGGCCAATGACCTGCAGCAGGACGGCTTCAGCGCCGTCGCGCTGCACGGCGCCCTGAGCCAGGGCCTGCGCAATCGCCGCCTGATGGCGCTGCGCCAGGGCCAGGTGCAGATCCTGGTGGCCACCGACGTGGCGGCGCGCGGCATCGACGTGCCCACCATCACCCACGTCTTCAACTTCGGCCTGCCGATGAAGGCCGAGGACTACACGCACCGCATCGGCCGCACCGGCCGTGCCGGCCGCGACGGCATCGCCGTGACCTTTGCCGAGATCCGCGACCGCCGCAAGATCTTCGACATCGAGGCCTACAGCCGCCAGCAGTTCAAGTCGGAAGTCATTCCCGGCCTGGAGCCGCAGCAGCGCTTCCCGAGCGCACGTCCGCAGGGCGACTTCGGCGGTGGCCGCGGCCGCGAAGGCCGTGAGCATCCCTCGCGTGACCGCAAGTTCGGTGGCGGCGGCGGTGGCCAGCGCTTTGGCAATGGCGGCGGCAACGGTGGCGGCTTTGGCGGCGGACAGGGCGACCGTCCCGCGCGCAGCTTTGGCGGCGGCTTCGGCGGCGGTGCTCCTGCGCGTAGCGGTGGCGGCGGCTTCGGCGGCGGCGCGCGCGAAGAGGGCGGCTACGGACGCAAGTCGGGCTGGGGCGACAGCAACAACCAGCGCGGCAACGGCGGTGGTAACGGCGGCGGCGGCAATGGCGCCCGCAGCTTTGCGCCGCGCGATGGCCACGCACCCAAGCGCGCTTTCAAGCCCAGCCGCTAAGCACCATGAATCGGCCTGCGCGACAGGCCGATAAAGCGAAGCGACAAAAGAAAAAGCCCGACTCCGCAAGGAGTCGGGCTTTTTTACTTGTGTGGTCGGGGTGAGAGGATTCGAACCTCCGGCCTCTACGTCCCGAACGTAGCGCTCTACCAGGCTAAGCTACACCCCGAAGTGCAGAAATTGAGAAAGCGCCCTATCGCTTTTGACTTCAGGCGCGTCGCTCAGTTAGCTGAGCCGCCAATTGTAGCAAACCTTCAGCGTGCGGATTGCGCGGAAGCGCATGAAGTGCATCAATTGCGCGTTGCGCCTCGACCGCTGCGGCCGCGCGCGTTGCATCCAGTGCGCCGGTCTGCCGCACGATCGCCACGATCTGCGGCAGCTGCTCGGTATCGCCGGCCTCGATGGCCGTCTTGATCAGTGCGCGTTGTTCCGGCGTACCGCGCTGCATTGCCAGGATCAGCGGCAAGGTGGTCTTGCCTTCGCGCAGGTCGTCGCCCAGGTTCTTGCCGGTCTCGTTCGCGTCGCCGGCGTAGTCGAGCACGTCGTCGATCACCTGGAACGCGGTGCCCAGGGCCTGGCCATAGGTGGCGCAGGCCTCCTCGAGTTCGGGCGGCGCCTTCGCGAGCACCGCGGCGAGCCGTGTGCTGGCCTCGAAGAGCTTGGCAGTCTTGGAGCGGATGACGCGCAGGTACGCGGCCTCGTCGAGGCTGGCGTCGTGCATGTTCATGAGCTGCAGTACTTCGCCTTCCGCGATGATGTTGGTGGCCTCCGCCAGGATCTCCATCACCCGCATGTCGTGCGCGTCCAGCATCATCTGGAAGGAGCGCGAATACAAGAAATCGCCCACCAGCACGCTGGCCGGATTGCCGAAGGATTCGTTGGCAGTGGGGCGGCCGCGGCGCAGGGTGGATTCGTCCACCACGTCGTCGTGCAACAAGGTTGCGGTGTGGATGAACTCGATCACCGCCGCCAGGTTGTAGTGCTGCGTGCCCTTGTATTGCAGCGCGCCGCTCATGAGCAGCAGCAGGGCGGGCCGCAGGCGTTTGCCGCCGGCCGAGATGATGTAGCGCGAGACCTCGCTGACGAGCGGCACGCCTGTGTTCAGGCGATCGGCGATGACTCGGTCGACTTCGACCATGTCATCGGCAATGAGGCCGAGCACGGACGCGGTGGTGTTAGCAGCGGAGACTGACAAATCGGAGGGGCCGGACGCCAGGAGAAGGTGGGATGGCGAGGGCGGACGGTGCCCGCCAAAGCCCGCGATTATAGGGAGCGGGCCTGTGCCCCCGGACGGCACGGGCCGTCCATCCCCTTCTGGGTGGTGCACTTGATCGCGTGGCGTGCTAGAATATTGGGCTTCGTGGAAATCCGTCCGCGAAGCTGCGATTGGGTCCGCTTTGCCGGCATGGCAAATACAGGGCCCGCATTCCTAGAGGTTAAACATGTACGCGGTCATAAAAACCGGTGGCAAGCAGTATCGCGTTGCTTCCGGCGAAAAAATTAAAGTAGAACAGATTGCTGCGGACGTTGGCCAGGAAATCGTGATCGACCAGGTTCTGGCTGTCGGCAACGGCAGTGAAATCAAGGTCGGCACGCCCCTGGTGTCCGGCGCAACGGTGACGGCCACGGTGCTGTCGCATGGCAAGCACGACAAGGTTCGCATCTTCAAGATGCGCCGTCGTAAGCACTATCAGAAACGTCAAGGCCATCGCCAGCAGTTCACCGAGCTGCAAATCGGCGCGATCGCCGGCTAAGGAGCGGATTCCATGGCACAGAAAAAAGGCGGCGGCTCTACGCGAAATGGGCGCGATTCCAAGCCCAAGATGCTTGGCGTGAAGCGCTTCGGCGGCGAACTGATCAGCGCAGGCTCGATCATCGTGCGCCAGCGTGGCACGCAGTTCCACCCCGGCACCAATGTCGGCGTGGGCAAGGACCACACCCTGTTCGCGCTGGTCGAGGGCCACGTGTCGTTCAGCACCAAGGGTTCGCTGAACAAGCACACGGTCACCGTGACGCCGGCGGCCTAAAAGCCGGTCACTTCGACCTGCTCATGAAGCCCCGCCTGGCGGGGCTTTCTTATTTGTAAACTGGATAACCCATGAAGTTCGTTGACGAAGCCTTCATCGACATCGCCGCCGGCGATGGCGGCAACGGCTGCGTGTCGTTCCGTCATGAGAAGTACAAGGAATTCGGCGGCCCCAACGGGGGAGACGGCGGACGCGGCGGCCATGTGTTTGCCGTGGCCGACCCAAACCTCAACACGCTGGTCGACTTCCGCTACTCGCGCCGGCACGAAGCCAAGCGCGGCGAGCACGGCATGGGTTCCGACATGTTCGGCGCCGCCGGCGACGACATCACGCTGAAAATGCCGGTGGGCACCATCATCGCGGACGCCGAGACCGGCGAGGTGCTGTTCGAACTGCTCGTGCCCGGCGAGGTGATCACCATCGCCAAGGGTGGCGACGGGGGCTTCGGCAACATGCGCTTCAAGAGCGCCATCAACCGCGCGCCGCGGCAGAAGACGCCCGGCTGGCCTGGCGAAAAGCGCAGCCTCAAGCTCGAGCTCAAGGTGCTGGCCGATGTCGGTCTGCTGGGCATGCCCAACGCGGGCAAGTCCACCTTGATCTCCGCCATCTCGAATGCGCGCCCGCGCATCGCCGACTATCCCTTCACCACCTTGCATCCCAACCTCGGCGTGGTGCGCGTCGGACCGGAGCAGAGCTTCGTGGTGGCCGACCTGCCGGGGCTGATCGAAGGCGCCGCCGAAGGCGCCGGCCTGGGCCACCTGTTCCTGCGCCACCTTCAGCGCACGCGGCTGTTGCTGCACGTGGTCGACCTCGCGCCCTTCGACGAGGGCGTCGATCCGGTTGCGCAGGCCAAGGCCATCGTGGGCGAACTCAAGAAGTACGACGCCCAGCTCTACGAAAAGCCGCGCTGGCTGGTGCTCAACAAGCTGGACATGATTCCGGTCGACGAACGTGCCGCGCGCGTCAAGGATTTCGTGAAGCGCCTCAAGTTCAAGGGGCCGGTGTTCGAGATCTCCGCCCTGACGCGCGAGGGCTGCGAGCACCTGGTCCAGGCCGTCTACCTGCAGGTCAAGGCGCAGCAGATCGCCGAGCAGCCGCCCGTCGAGATCGATCCGCGCTTCGTGGATCCGACCTGAATTTCGTCTCAACCGTCCGCCTCTTTTTTTCTTCCTGTCGAAGATGACCGCTGCCAAGCCTGGTTCCACCGTGTTGCGCGACGCGCGTCGCATCGTCGTCAAGGTTGGCTCCAGCCTGGTCACCAACGAGGGCCGCGGGCTGGATGAAGCGGCGATCGGCGAATGGTGCCGCCAACTGGCGATGCTGGCGCGCGACGGCCGCGAGGTGGTGATGGTGTCCAGCGGCGCGATTGCCGAAGGCATGAAGCGCCTGGGCTGGCGCACCCGTCCGCACGAGGTACATGAGCTGCAGGCCGCCGCCGCCGTCGGCCAGATGGGCCTGGCTCAGATGTACGAGACCAAGCTGCGCGAGAACGGCCTGGGCAGCGCCCAGGTGCTGCTCACCCACGCCGACCTGGCCGACCGCGAGCGCTATCTCAATGCCCGCTCCACCTTGCTGACCTTGCTGAGCCTGAACGTGGTGTCGGTGATCAACGAGAACGACACGGTCGTCAACGACGAGATCAAGTTCGGCGACAACGACACGCTGGGCGCGCTGGTGGCCAACCTGGTGGAAGCCGATGCGCTGGTGATCCTCACCGACCAGAAGGGTCTGTACACCGCCGATCCGCGCAAGGATCCGGCCGCGCAGTTCGTGCATGAGGCCATTGCCGGCGATCCGGCGCTGGAAACCATGGCCGGCGGCGCCGGCAGCAGCCTCGGGCGTGGCGGCATGATCACCAAGATCCTGGCGGCCAAGCGGGCGGCAGGCTCAGGTGCCTCCACCGTGATCGCCTGGGGGCGTGAGCCGGACGCGCTGGTGCGCCTGTCCAAGGGCGAGGCCATTGGCACCCTGCTGGTGGCGCAGACACCCAAGCACCAGGCGCGCAAGCGTTGGATGGCCGACCACCTGCAATTGCGCGGTGCCGTCGGCGTGGACGCCGGCGCGGCGGCCAAGCTGCGCGGCGAGGGCAAGAGCCTGCTGCCGATCGGCATGACGGCGGTGGAGGGCGAGTTCTCGCGCGGCGACGTGATCGCGGTGCGCGACCCCGACGGCATCGAGCTGGCGCGCGGGCTGGCCAACTACTCGAGCGCCGAGGCGCGCCTCTTGTGCCGCAAGCCCTCCAGCGAATTCGAGCGCCTGCTCGGCTACGTGGCGGAGCCGGAGATGGTGCACCGCGACAACATGATCCTGATGGTTGCCGCAGGCTGAGCCCGAGGGTTCAGTAGTACTGCGGCTTGCGCAGCTCGCGCACCATTTCGTCGACCGTGGCGCGCGGCGCGCCGCTGCGGCAGATCGCCTGCCGGGCCAGCGCCAGGTTGTAGCGCGTCCTCGCCTGTTCCAGCGACTTCCACTCCGGATTCTCGACCTCGTGCCAGGCATCGCCGCTGTGGCGCGCGTAGGTCTTGGTCTCGCCGGTCGCGCAACGCACGCCGTCGTAAGAGGCGTTCATGGCGGCACCGGGGCCGGTGCTCTTGGCGATGATCACGAAGCGCACCACGCCGTCGCCCGTGGTGGCGATGGTCTTGGGGTCGACGCCGTATTTCAGGTCGAGCATGCGCGGCATGTCGATCTCGATCATGCGGCGGGCGTCGAACGCCGGCGCCGGCGGAACGGGCGATTCCTTCCAGTCTGGACTGGCGAAGACCTGGGCTGATGCGACTTGCGAGACCCAGCCCAGGGCCAGGACGAGCAGTGGCGCCGACAGGCGCCGGCTAGCGCGGCGCGTGAAGCTGATTGGGCGCGATTGCTGCACCATCGGTCGGAGGAGGAGGAACATTGGGATCGGGGTCGAAGGTGGCGCCGGGCGGCAGCTCGAAGATCGGCTCGTGGCCACCGCCGGTGGGATGACGATCGAACTCGCGGCCGCGCACGTTGCCACGCAGAAAGCGGTTGCGGAAATCCTGCCGGGGCAGGTAGCGGGCGAGTTCAGTCAGCGCCATCTCATAGACGCCGCGCTTGAACTCGACGACGACGTCCAGCGGCACCCAGTAGTCGTGCCAACGCCAAGCGTCGAACTCCGGATGGTCGGTCGCGCGAAGGTTGAGGTCCCAGTCGTGGCCAGTGAGTTGGAGCAGATACCAGATCTGCTTTTGGCCTTTGTAGTGGCCGCGTGCGTCGCGGCGAATGAACCGATCCGGCACCTCGTAGCGCAACCAGTCGCGGGTACGGGCCACGATGCGCACATGCTCCGGCTGAAGGCCGATTTCTTCATGCAGCTCCCGGAACATGGCCTGCTCGGGACTTTCGCCGCGGTCGATGCCGCCTTGCGGGAACTGCCATGAATGGGTGCGGATGCGCTTGCCCCAGAAAACCTGATTGCGCTGGTTGAGCAGGATGATGCCGACGTTGGGCCTGAAGCCGTCTCGGTCGAGCATAATCGAACCCCAATTTTTGAACTGAGTCGATTATGCATGCCGGGTTGCGCTCGGCAAGTGGACCGGTTCTCGGGCCCCGGCCTTGGGGCATCCTAGTTTTCCCGTATTTTTGCTGAGCGCCCATCGATGAAAGCTTCCCGTTTCTTTGTCTCCACCCTGAAGGAAGCTCCGGCCGACGCGGAGGTGGCAAGCCACCGGCTCATGATGCGCGCCGGCATGATCAAGAAGCTGGGCGCCGGTATCTACACCTACATGCCCATGGGCCTGCGCGTCATTCGCAAGGTCGAGGCCATCGTGCGCGAAGAGATGAACCGTGCCGGCGCGGTGGAGCTCGCCATGCCGGTCGTGCAGCCGGCCGAGCTGTGGCAAGAGAGCGGCCGCTTCGACAAGATGGGCCCCGAGCTCCTGCGTATCCAGGACCGGCATGAGCGCGACTACGTGGTGCAGCCCACCAGCGAAGAGGTGGTGACCGACATCGCGCGCCAGGAAATCCGCAGCTACAAGCAGCTGCCGCGCAACTTCTATCAGATCCAGACCAAGTTCCGCGATGAGCGGCGTCCCCGCTTCGGCCTGATGCGCGGGCGCGAGTTCACCATGAAGGACGCCTACAGCTTCGACCGCGACCTGGAAGCCGCCAAGCTCAGCTACGACGCGATGTCGCAGGCCTACCGCCGCATCTTCGACCGCTTCGGCCTGCGCTACCGTGCCGTGCGCGCAGACAGCGGCGCCATTGGTGGCGACCTGAGCGAAGAATTCCAGGTGATCGCCGCCACCGGCGAAGACGCCATCGTCTACTGTCCGGAAAGCGATTACGCCGCCAACATGGAGAAGGCCGAGGCGCTGGCCCCGACCGGCCCCCGTCCGGCCCCGAGCCAGACCGCGACCAAGACGCCGACACCCGGCAAGGCCACCTGCGAAGAGGTGGCAGAGCTGCTGGGCGTGCCGTTGTCGACCACGGTCAAGTCGCTGGTGCTGGCCACCGACAAGACCAACGAGGCCGGCGATGTCATCGGCTCCCAGGTCTGGCTGCTGATGCTGCGCGGCGACCACGACATGAACGAGATCAAGGTCGGCAAGCTGCCGGGCCTGGATGCGGGCTTCCGCTTTGCCACCCTGCCCGAGATCGAGGAGCACTTCGGCTGCAAGCCCGGCTACCTGGGCCCGTTGGGTCTGAAGAAGCCGGTCAAGCTGGTGGTCGACCGCGATGTGGCGGTGATGGCCGACTGGATCAGCGGCTCCAACGAGGTGGACTTCCACACCACCGGCATCAACTGGAGCCGCGACCTGCCCGAGCCCGACTTGGTGGCCGACATCCGCAATGTGGTGGCGGGCGACGCCTCGCCCGACGGCAAGGGCCAGCTGGCCATCGAGCGCGGCATCGAAGTGGGTCACGTGTTCGTGCTGGGCACCAAGTACAGCAGGGCCATGAACGCCACCTTCCTGGACGAAGCCGGCAAGCCGCAGTTCCTGGAAATGGGTTGCTACGGCATCGGCATCACCCGCCTGCCGGCCGCGGCCATCGAGCAGAACAATGACGAGCGCGGCATCATCTGGCCGGACGCCATCGCGCCCTTCACCGTGGTGCTGTGCCCGATCGGCATGGACCGCAGCGAAGACGTGAAGGCGGCCGCTGGAAAGCTCTATGACGAGCTGCTGGCCGCCGGGGTCGACGTCATCCTGGACGACCGCGGCGAGCGCCCCGGCGCCATGTTTGCCGACTGGGAGCTGATCGGCGTGCCGCATCGCGTGGTGATCTCCGACCGCGGCATCAAGGAAGGCCAATTCGAATACCAGCACCGCCGTGACACGGCGGCCAGCAAGGTGCCGGTGAATGAAGTCGGCGCCTTCCTGCAGGGCAAACTGGCGGCATGAGCGCCGCGCCGGGCCGCCCCAAGCAAGCTCGGGCCCCCTCGGGGGGCAGCGCAGCACACGCAGTGGCAAGCGTGGGGGACCAATGACACTGTCGCGCCGCCAATGCCTGGGCGGCGCCACCGGCGTCGCGGCCGGTGCGCTATTGCTGGGCTTGCCGCGCGTTGCCCTGGCCGGTGCGCAGATCGAAGAGCCGTTGATCGACTCGGTGCGCACCGCGCTGAGCTCGGCCATCCACAACAGCGCGCCGCCGATCCCCGAGTTCAAGAACACCGACTCGCGCCTGGCCTACCTACGCTGGCTCGGCAACATGAGCGAGCGCCTGAAGAAGCGCATACCCGACTGGAGCACGCGCAAGGAATTCCTGCAGACCATCTGGTATGAGAGCCGGCGTTCCGGGCTGGACGTGAGCCTGGTGCTGGGTCTGGTGCAAGTGGAAAGCAACTTCCGCAAGTTCGCCGTGTCCAGCGCCGGGGCGCGCGGCTACATGCAGGTGATGCCCTTCTGGACCCGCGTGATCGGCGATAGTGATCCGTCCAAGCTGTTTCACATGCAGACCAACCTGCGCTTCGGCTGCGTGATCCTGCGCCACTACCTGGACCGCGAGCGCGGCGACCTGTTCCTGACCTTGGGCCGCTACAACGGCAGCCGCGGGCAGTCGCCCTATCCGAACGCGGTGTTCGCCAACCAGCGCAACTGGACCTTCGTCGACCGGCCGGATTGACAGGGCACGGCGTGGCGTTCGCATGCGCGTCATGCATGAAAGACATTCCAAAACATCGTTTGTCGGGCAGGGGCCGGCCTCGCTATATTGAATGGCTCCGCGACGCCGCACACATGCGGCCGGCCGCATTCCTCCCTCCAATCCCAAGTCTTGATGCCTTCCATGCTCTGGGCCTTGCTGGCCGGCAACTTCGCCATTGGTACCGGCGTGATGGTGGCCAGTGCCACGCTCAACGAGATCAGCACCTTCTTCCAGGTGCCGGTGCCGGTAGCCGGCTACCTGATCTCGGTGGCGGCGCTGGTCGTGTGTCTGGGCGCGCCTTCCCTGGCCGCCGTGGTCGCGCCTTTCGACCGGCGCAAGCTGCTGGCGCTGTCCATGGTCTGGTATGGCCTGCTGCATGCCGCCTGCGCGTTCGTCACTGACTTTGGCTGGCTGCTCGCGCTTCGGGTGCTGGCAGTGATTCCCGCTGCCGTGTTCACGCCGCAGGCGGCCGCTTGCGCGGGCCACCTGATGCCGGCACAGCTGCGCGGCCGCGCCATCACCTTTGTCTTCCTCGGCTGGTCGCTGGCCTCGGTGATGGGCATGCCTTTGAACGCATGGCTGAGCGGCATGCTGGGCTGGCAGGGCGCCTACGGCCTGGTGGCACTCCTGTCGCTGGCGAGCGCGGCGTGGGTGTGGCTGGCCATGCCGCACGACGTGCGGCCGCCGCGATTCTCGCTGGCCAGCTGGGGCACGGCCTTTCGCATGCCGGCCCTGATGCTGTGCGTCGGGGTGACGCTGCTCTACTCGGCTGGGCAGTTCGTGGTATTTGCCTACTTCGCCCCCTTCTTCCGCTACACGTTGGGCGCGAGCGTGCATGAGCTCAGCGCACTGTTCATGTGCTTCGGCGCCTTCGGCCTTTTGGGCAACGTGCTCATGTCGCGCTATGTCGACCGCCTGGGCGCGCCGCGGGGTGTGATGATCGCCATGGGCGCGATCGCACTCAGCCTGCTGGCCTGGCCGCTGGGCGTGACGCTGCTGCTGGCCGCCATGGTGATGGTGCCCTGGGCGCTCGGCTGCTTCTCGGCCAACTCGGCGCAGCAGGCACGGCTGGTGTCGCTGGCGCCGGCACTGGCGGGGGGCTCGGTAGCTCTCAACACGTCGGCCATGTATGCCGGCCAGGCCATCGGCACCGCGATCGGCGGCTGGATGATCGCGCACGATGGCATGAGCAGCCTCCATCTGGCTGGCTTCGTGATGCTGCTGGCCGCCATGGCGGTGAGCGCCTGGGCTGCGCGCATGGCACGGCGCGGCGCGGTGGCAGACGACGCCTGCGCCCGCGTGGTGCCTGCCAAGCGCTCGGCCTGAACAAGGCTCAGCCGGCTGCGCTGGCCTCCGGCGCCCGTGCGGCGTCGCGCGTGACCATGACCTGGTCGATGCGGTGGCTGTCCACGTCCATCACCTCGAACTTGAAGCCGGCCCAGCTGACGCTGTCGGTGCGCTTGGGCACGCGGCGCAGCATGGTCATGAGAAAGCCGGCCAGGGTCTCGTATTCGTCCTCGTGCGGCAGCTCGCCGATGTCGAGGGCGCGCTGCACGTCCTGGATCGGCGTGACACCGTCGATCAGCCACGAGTTCTCGTCGCGCCGCACGATCTGCTGCTCCTCGTCCGAAGGCGGCACCAGGTCGCCCATCACCGTGCTCATCACGTCGTTGAGGGTGATGACGCCCACCACCAGGCTGTATTCGTTGACCACGATGGCAAAGTCTTCGAGCGCCTGGCGGAACTGTTCCAGCACCTCGGTCAGCGAGATGCGGTCGGGCACCACCAGCGCCTTGTTGAGCGCCAGGCCCTGGTCGAAGGACAGCGGCTGGCCGCTCAGCACACGCTGGAACATGTCCTTGGCGTCCACATAGCCCAGCACGTGGTCGATGTCGCGGTCGCACACCGGGTAGGCCGAGAAGGGCTCGGCCACGATGCGTGCGCGCAGCACGGTCTCGGGCTCGTCCTTGTTGAACCAGATCACGCGCTCGCGCGGCGTCATCACGCTGCTGACCTGCCGCGTGTCCAGCTCGAACACGTTGGCGATCACCTGCTGCTCGCGCTCGGCCAGCACGCCGGCGCGCAGGCCGGCTTCGGTCATGGCCAGGATGTCGGCTGAGGTGATGGTCTCCTCGCGCCGGGTCGGCATGCCCAAGAGCTTGAACAAGAGGTCGGTGCCACGCGTGAACAGCCACACCAGCGGCTTGAAGGTGGTGATGAGGAACTGCATCGGCCCCACCAGGCGCATCGCCAGCTGCTCCGGCTCGTTCATTCCCAGGCGCTTGGGAAAGAGGTCGGCAAAGATCAGGAAGACCGAGATGATGATGATGAAAGAGCTCAGGAAGGCGGCCCGCTGCGCCCCCTCGGGGCTGAGCCAGTTCTCGTACAGGCCGGCGAAGAAGGGGCTGAAGGCGCCTTCGCCCACCACGCCGCCCAGGATGGCGACCGCGTTGAGCCCGATCTGCACCACCGTGAAGTAGTGGCCGGGTTGTTCCTGCAGCTGCAGCACCTTCTCGGCGCGGGCGTCGCCGTCATCCGCCAACTGTCGCAAACGCAGGCGGCGCGAGGCCGCCAGGCAGATTTCGGCAAGGGAGAAAAAGGCGCTGATGGCAATCAGCGTGGCAATGATCAGCAGGCTCTCGGTCAGGGTCATGTCGGGTCTTCAGACCCACATGGTGCCATGGCCCGGTGGCGCTACTGGACGAAGCCGATCTTGCCTCGCCCCGTCGCGCCGACGCGCGGCAGGTCTTCCACCCGCACCTGGTCGCGCTGGGCCAGCCTTGCATTGCCGAAGCCGGTCATCAGGGCGCGCCGCATGTCGCGCGGCGCCAGGCCGGACAACAGCTCGATCACGTCGTCCGCCAGCTCGGGCGCCAGCAGCCGGCCCCAGTCGTGCTCGGCGCGGATCGAGGCGTAGAGGTTGCGCGCGATCTGGCGCGCCGCCTCGGGCGAGGGCGCGTCGATCTCGAACACGTTCATGCGGTTGCGGATCGGCTCGGGAATGGCGCGCTCGTCGTTGGCGGTGGTGATCCAGATCACCTGGCTGGCGTCGATCGCCACCTCGGCGAATTCGTCGACGAAGGACTGGGCGGTGTCGTGCTCCAGCAGGTTGTACAGAGCGCCCAGCGGGTCGTACTGGGCATCGGCGCCGGCCTTGTCGATCTCGTCGACCACGATCACCGGGTTGGCGTACTGGCCGTCGACCAGGGCCTCGAATACCTTGCCCGGCTTGGAGCCCTTCCATTGCGAAGAGGCACCGGACAGCAGCCAGCCGGCGGTCATGGAGTTCATCGGCACCAGCGACATGCCGGTGCCCAAGAGCTCGGCCAGCTTGCGTGCGAAGTGGGTCTTGCCGATGCCGGGCGGGCCCAGCAGCAGCATGGGCGTCACCTCCAGGCCGTCGCGGCTGTCCTGCGCCAGGGCGACGTGGCGCCGCACGTCGTCGAGCACCTCGCTGAAATTGGGCAACTGGGCGTAGAGCGAGGCCATTTCCGGAATGCCGCTGGGCTTGACCTGGAAGCGCTCCGGGCCGCGCTCCAGCATGCGTTCGTAGGTGCTGCGCAAGTGTTCGTGCTCGCGTTCGGGCAACTTGGCGAGGCGGCGCTCGACGTCCTGCGGCTGGAACACGCTGCGCATGTGGGCGATGGGCAGGGCCAGGCTGGGAACCGAGGGAACGAGACTGCGGGAATCCATGGATACCTCCGTTTCGAACGCTTCGAGCACAGCATAAGCCGTGCCCAGATGCCATGCGCGCAAACTTCGGCTTGTAGCGTCAGCCCCACACCGCGGAACCGGCTTTGCCGGGCCGCAGGTGAGGTCCCCTCCTCGGGAGGTGGCGAATTACACGGAGCGAAGCGCCGGGAGGCTCCTCAAACCCCGCCGGTGGGATGCGTGGGGTCGACCCAGAGCACGGTGTCAGGCTTCTCCGCCGGCTCGATGTCCAGGTTGATGGCCACCGCTTCGCCATCGCTGCGGCACAGCACGCACTCCAGGGCTTCGGTGCTGCTGGCGTTGATTTCCTGGTGCGGCACATAGGGCGGCACGTAGATGAAGTCACCCGGCCCGGCCTCGGCGGTGTACTCGAGCTTGTCGCCCCAGCGCATGCGGGCGCGCCCGCGCACCACGTAAATCACCGACTCCAGGTGCCCGTGGTGATGGGCGCCGGTCTTGGCGTCGGCATGGATGGTGACCGTGCCGGCCCAGAGCTTCTGCGCCCCGACGCGCGCGAAGTTGATGGCGGCAGCCCGGTTCATGCCTGGGGTCTGCGCCGTGTTGCTATCCAACTGATTGGCGGGGACCACCCGCACGCCGTCGTGTTTCCAGTCGGTGGGGTGCGGATGGTGGTGCGCCATGGCGGGGCGTCCGTCAGTGGGCCGGGGGGGCGGACAGCACCTGCTGCAGCTCGCCCGACTCATACATCTCCATCATGATGTCCGAGCCGCCGACGAATTCGCCGCGCACGTACAGCTGCGGAATGGTGGGCCAGTTGCTGTAGTCCTTGATGCCCTGGCGGATGCCGTCGTCTTCCAGCACGTTCACGGTCTTCAGCGACTTGGGGTCGACGCCGCAGGCCTTCAGGATCTGGATGGCGCGGCCGGAAAAGCCGCACATCGGGAAGCTGGCGCTTCCCTTCATGAAGAGAAGGATTTCGTTCTGCTTGACCAGGTCGTCAATGCGTTGTTGGGCGTCGCTCATGGGGGCTCCTGACAAAGTACTCGTTGAGTTGATTATTTCACCGCACGCCAAAGGCCGCCGGAACAGCGCTCGATGCCGGCAAGGTCCTTGCGGCTTTGTACCTGCGCAAATCCACGCGCGGCCAGCAGCCCGCGCACTTGCACCGCCTGGTCGTGGCCGTGCTCCAGCAGCAGCCAGCCGTCGTCATCCAGGTGCGCCGGGGCGGCCTCGATGATGCGGCGGATGTCGTCCAGGCCGTCGGCGCCGGCGGCCAGGGCCGCCAGGGGTTCGTGCGCCAGGGCCGGCAGGTGCGGATCCTGCGTGGGAATGTAGGGCGGGTTGGAGACGATCAGGCCGTAGCCGGTACCGGCGCCTTCCAGCCAGTCGCCATGGGCAAAGCGCACTGGCAGCCCAAGCCGCTCGGCGTTGGCGCGGGCCACTTCCAGGGCGTCCTGGCTCGCATCGACGGCATGGATCTGCAGGTCCGGTCGCGCCTTCTGCAGCGCCAGTGCGATGGCGCCGCTGCCGGTGCCCAGGTCGATCACCCGCACTTCGTGCAGGCCGGCCAAGCGCTCGATGGCCCAGTCGACCAGCGTCTCTGTGTCCGGGCGCGGCACCAGCACGCGGGCGTCCACCTGGAGCGACAGGCCGTGGAATTCCTTCTCGCCGGTCAGGTAGGCCACCGGCTCGCCGGCCAGCCGCCGCACGAGATGGCGCTCGAAAGCGGCCGCCGCCTCGGGCGCCAGCGGGTCGCTGTCGTGGGCCAGCAGCCAGGCGCGCTCGTCGCCGCCGCGGCCCAGCGCGTGCAGGAGCAGCAACTGCGCATCCAGCCGCGAGGCGCCCAATGCCGCGGCGGCCGAGAGCGCCTGGGCGATGGTGCCGGCTTCCACGGTCATGCCCCCGCCGCTTCCAATTCCGCCAGCTGCTCGGCCTCGTGCGCCGCCTTCAAAGCGCCCAGCACTTCGTCCAGATCGCCGTCCATGATGAACTGCAGCTTGTAGAGGGTGAGGTTGATCCGGTGGTCGGTCAGACGCCCCTGCGGGAAGTTGTAGGTGCGGATGCGGTCGGAGCGATCGCCGCTGCCGATCAGGCCCTTGCGCAGGGCGGCGTCCTTGGCGGCGCGCTCGCTGCGCTCCTTTTCCTGGATGCGGGCCGACAGCACCTGCAGCGCCTTGGCCTTGTTGCGGTGCTGGCTGCGGTCGTCCTGGCATTCGGCCACGATGCCGGTCGGAATGTGGGTGATGCGCACCGCCGAATCGGTCTTGTTGATGTGCTGGCCGCCGGCGCCGCTGGCGCGGTAGGTGTCGATGCGCAGGTCGGCCGGGTTGATCTGCACCGCCTGGGCTTCGTCCGGTTCGGCCAGCACCGCCACCGTGCAGGCGCTGGTGTGGATGCGGCCCTGGGTCTCGGTGGCCGGCACGCGCTGCACGCGGTGGCCGCCCGATTCGAAACGCAGAGCCCCGAACACGTTGTCGCCCACGATGCGCAGCACCACTTCCTTGTAGCCGCCCAGCTCGCCTTCGCTCTCGCTGACGATTTCGCAGCGCCAGCCGGCACGCTCGGCGTAGCGGGTGTACATGCGAAACAGATCGCCGGCGAACAGGGCCGACTCGTCGCCGCCGGTGCCGGCGCGAATTTCCAGGAAGGCGTTGCGCGCGTTGTCCGGGTCCTGGGGCAGCAACAGGCGCTGCAGCTCGTCCTCGAGCTTGCGCACTTCGGCTTCGCCGCTGGCGATTTCCTCGCGCGCCATCTCGGCCATGTCAGGGTCTTCCAGCATCTCGCGGGCGCCGGCCAGGTCGGACTCGAGCTGCTTGTAGCGCTGGTAGCGACCGGCCACCTGCGTCACCTGCGCATGCTCGCGCGACAGCACGCGGTACTGGCTCATGTCGGCCATGATGTCCTCGCGCGAGAGCAGGAAGTCCAGCTCTTCCAGGCGTTGCAGGTAGCGGTCGAGTTGTTGGCGGAGAAAGGTTTTCACGGGAGCGAAGCGGCGAATGGGAGGAGGCGGTCCTTGTTTGGCAAGAGACCAGAGCGGCGGAGCGTTCGGGCTGGCGAATGGAATGGCCCGGTGGCCCCGCTCTGGGGAGAGCGTCGCTAACGCTCTTTGCGCAGGAACAGGCGCGCGATGGTCTGCGCCGTCTGCTCGCGCGCGGCGGCATCGCCGGCATGCAGCTCGGCCATGGCGCCGTGCAGCATCTTCTGCGTCAGGCCGCGCGACATGGCTTCCAGCACGGCGTCGACGTCCTCGCCCTTGGCCAGGAGCTTTTTCGCACGGGCCATCTCGGCGGCGCGCCAGGCGTCGGTCTGGGCGTTGAGCTGCTGGATCAGCGGCACCGTGCCGCGCTGGCCCAGCCAGTGCATGAAGCTTTGCACGCCGGCGTCGATGATGACCTCGGCCTGCGCCACCGCGGCCTGGCGCTGGGCCTGGCCCTGCTGCACGACCTGGGCCAGGTCGTCCACGGTGTAGAGATACACGTCCGACAGCGCCTTCACCTCGGGCTCGATGTCGCGCGGCACCGCCAGGTCGACCATGAACATCGGGCGGTGCTTGCGCTGCTTGAGCGCCCGTTCCACCGCGCCCAGGCCGATCAGCGGCAGCGTGCTGGCGGTGCAGCTGATGACGATGTCGAATTCGGCCAGCCGGCCCGGCAGGTCGGCCAGGCGCATGGCCTCGCCGCCAAAGCGCGAGGCCAGCTTCTCGCCGCGCTCCAGGGTGCGGTTGGCGATCACCATCGACTTGGGACTGCGGGCGGCAAAGTGGGTGGCCGCCAGGTCGATCATTTCGCCGGCACCCACGAAGAGCACGCGCGTCTGCTGGAGGTCTTCGAAGAGCTGGCTGGCCAAGCGCACCGAGGCGGCGGCCATGCTGATGGAATGGGCGCCGATCTCGGTGGCGGTGCGAACTTCCTTGGCCACCGCGAAGGAGCGCTGGAACAGCTGGTTGAGCGTGCTGCCCAGCGCGCCGGCGCTCTCGGCGGCGCGCACCGCGTCCTTCATCTGGCCCAGGATCTGGGCCTCGCCCAGCACCATCGAGTCGAGCCCGCTGGCCACCCGGAAGGCGTGGCGCGCGGCCTGGTCGTTTTCCAGCGTGTAGGCGTGCGAGCGCAGCAGGGCCGGGGCGACGCCGCCGCTCTCGGCCAGCCAGCCTACCGTGTGGTCGAGAGCGGCGTGGTCGGCCGCGCAGTAGATCTCGGTGCGGTTGCAGGTGGAGATGATGGCCGCCTCCACATCCGGATGGCGGCTGGCCCCGAAGGAGCTGCGCAGGCTGTGCAGGGTGGGGGTCAGTTGATCGAGGGCGAACGCAAAACGACCGCGCAGATCGAGCGGCGCGGTCGTGTGATTCAAGCCCAGGGCCCAGACTGCCATTCCTGGATTATAAAATTTGGCGCCCTGGGGGACTTGCACCCCGTCAATGGCCCTGAATTTCCGCTTTCTCCCATGTCCCCGCTCGCCCTGATCGACCATCTGGCCAACTTCGCCGCGCCCGCCTTCTTCCTGGCGCTGATGCTGGCGCTGGGCGGGCGGCTGATGCTGGGCAAGTCTGCCGCCATGTCCCTGTGGGTGCAGTTCGCCGTCAACTTCGCAGCTGGTCTGGCGGTGCTGGCCGGCGGCCTCATCTACTTCGGCCGCGACGCCATGATGGCCACCTATGTCGCCCTGGTCGTGGTCTGCGGCACCGTGCAGTGGCTCGTGGGCGGCGGCCTCAGGAAGTGAGCGGAGCGGGTGGCGGCGCGGGCGGCGCCAGCACGGCACCCGCCGTGCCCGGTGGCGGTGCGTAGACGGCCACCATCGGCAGCTGGGCTGCCTGCAGGCGGTCCAGGATGGTGAAGAGCAGGTCGCTGCGCACCCCGCCCGCCATGCGCGGATTGGGCACATAGGCAATCGCCAGGAACATCAGCAGGCCGTTTTCCACCGCGTCCAGGGTCACGCTGGGTGCCGGTGTTTCCAATACCGCCTCGTGTTCGTCGCAGGCGGCGAGCATCAGGTCGCGTACCTGCTGCGCGTTGGTGGTGAGCGGCATCGGCAGGCGGATCAGCACCCGGCCCTCGGCATTGGCCAGGGTCATGTTGCGAACCGTCTTGGTGATGAACTCGGAGTTGGGCACTATCAGGGTGGAACGGTCCCACAGCTGGATTTCGGTAGCGCGCACGTTGATGCGCCGCACGTCGCCTTCGGAGGTGCCCAGCACCACCCAGTCGCCCACCTTCACCGGCCGCTCGGCCAGCAGGATCAGGCCGGAGATGAAGTTTTGCACGATCGCCTGCAGGCCGAAGCCGATGCCCACCGACAGCGCGCTGGCCACCCAGGCAATGCGGTTGACGCCGATGCCCAGGGCCGACAGGGTGAAAGCCACCACCACGATCACGCCCACGTAGCCCAGCAGCGTGGTGAGCGAGCTGCGCATGCCCGTCTCCAGCTTGGTGTTGGGCAGGTAGCTGTTCTCCAGCCAGCGCTTGAGCAGGCGCAGCACGATCAGGCCGATCACCAGCACCGCGATCGCGCTGAAGATGGCGCCCGGCACGATCTCGAACTCGCCCACCTTCAGGCTGGTGCCGATCTTGCCGCTGCGCTGCAGCAGCTGGCCGGGGCTGCTGCCCAGCGGCGCCACGAAGGCGATCAGCATGTAGAAGAAAACGGCCACCCGGCTCACCGCCGACAGCAGCACCGCCAGCTGATCCAGCACCTGCGGGGCGATACCCAAGGCCTTTTGCAGGCGCTGGCCGAAGGCGCTGCGCGAAGACAAAAGGGCCATCCAGAGGTCGTTGGCGAACTTGAACAGCAGATAGGCCGCAGTGATCACGATGCCGGCCCAGGTGGCCTGAGCCGCCAGCACCCGGGCAAAAGCCAGGTAGCCGACGAGCACCAGCAGCACCAGTGCAACCAGCAGCACCACGACCAGCCCGATGAGCAGGCCGACCCACATCGGCCGTTCAGCTGCGGCGTCGGGCGGCGCGCCTTCGGCCGCCGGCGCGCCGCGTGAAGGGGGGCGCAGCAGGTACATGCCGACCAGGGCCGCCACGAAGAAGGTGGCGGTGGGCACCAGGTTGGACAGCACGCTGTTGAGCGGCTCGCCCATCACGTCGTTGAGCGTGATGGGGAGCCAGGCCACCATGGCCACCACCGCCACCAGCCAGGGCATCGGCGTCAGCTGCCTGGCCATTGCGTCCGAGATCGGCGGCAGGCGCCAGGAGGAGCGCCGGTTGGCCAGCAGGGCGCGCCCCAGTCCGATGACGAATGCCAGGAACATGGCGAAGCGCACCGTCGCTTCGGCCAGGCGCACGCTCTGGGTGCTCCAGTTGCGGGCGTCTTCCACCGATTGCCAGGCGACGGTCGCCGCCAGGCCGACGATGAACACGTAGCCCAGCACCGTCAGCAGCGCCAGCAGAGAACGCCGCAAGCGGCCGACCGGGAAGGTGCGCGCGGCCAGCGCGGCCAGGCCGCTTTCGCCGAGCCAGAGGCCGACGATGATGATCGCCAGGCCGCCCAAGGCGCCAAGCGCGGCGCGGTAGAAGGAGGTGCTGGTGAGGCCGGTGTCCAGCCCCTGCCGGATGTCGTCGTACAGGTCACCCAGCCGGATCTGATCGGCTTCCCAGCGCGCCCGGGCCTTGTGCCAGAAGGCGGCGGACAGCGGCGAGTCCGAGCGCTCGAACAGCTGCGCCTCGAACACCGCGCGGCGCTGCGCCAGCAATTCGCTGCGCTGCTGCTGCGCATTGACCGCCAGCAGCTTGGCCAGCCGGATGTCCGCATCGATGGCGTTGCGCTCCTTCTGCAGGCTGGTCCGCTGGCGCGTGACGTCGGTCGCCTCGCTGCCGGAGGTGGGCTCCGGCCCCAGTTCGCCCAGCCGCGCGTTGAGATCGCTCAGTTGCGTGGTGCGCGAGGCGACGAAGCGTTCGGCCTGCGTGGTGATCTGGCTGGTCAGTTCGTTCAGGCGCTGGACGTCGTCTTCGGTGTCGGCGCTGGCGGGCATCTGCTCGAGCTGAGCGCGCAGGGTTGCCATCGTGACTTCCGGCGGCGGCGCGGGGCTCGATGCGTCTTGCGCCAGCGCCGCGCCGGTGAACAACAGCGCGGCCCACAGCGCGAGCGCGAATCGGGTGATCCAGGTCATCGGGCCAATCATAGGCAGGAGCGCCCGGCGCGGGCGCACTACCCTAGTTCGCCGGGCTGAACAGGTCGACCCGGTCGGTGATGATGCCGTCGGTGCCCAGCGCAAAAAGCCATTGCGCGGCCCATTCGTCGTTGACGGTATAGCTCAGGGCACGCATGCCGGCGGCGTGCACGCGGCGCACCAGCTCTTCGTTCCACAGGGAAAAGTTGCAGACGATGGCGGCGCAACCCAGCGCTTGCGCGGTTTCGAACCAGCCCTCGCGCAGGCTGTCGAGCAGCAGGCCACGGGGCAGCGCCGGTGCGGCATGCATGGCACCGGCCAGCGCATCGGGCTGAAAGGAAGTGAGCAAAGGCGGAACCGCACGGCCTGCCCACAGGCGGGCGGCTTCATGTGCCACCACTTCGCCGGTGCGGCGCTCGGCACCTGGCGTGGGCTTGATCTCGATGTTGAGGAAGTAGTCGTTGGCCAGGCAGAAGCGCGCGAGATTTTCCAGCGTCGGCAGCGCTTCGCCGGCATGCGAGCGCGAATGCCAGGCGCCCGCGTCGAGCTGCGACAGGACGGACCAGGCCAGATCGCCGGCCACACCTTGGCCGCTGGTGGTGCGCTGAAGTGTCGCGTCGTGCAGCAGGAAGGGCACGCCGTCGGCACTCAGCTTGGCATCGCATTCGAACATGCGATAGCCGTGCTGCGCGCCCAGGCGGAAGGCGGCCAGCGTGTTCTCGGGTGCCAGCTTGCCGGCGCCGCGGTGGGCGATCCAGCGCGGGTAGGCCCAGGGCTGCGCCCTGGGCTTCGCCGACATGCCGCCCCCACGCTCGCCCACTGCGTGTGGCTCGCTGCCCCCCGAGGGGGCTTTCGTCCCTCCGGACGGGCGGGTGTTGTTCATGCGTCCGAAAGGCGCTTGCCGGAGCCGGCGTCGAACCAATGGAGGCGGTCCTGCCGCGCTGCCACGCGCACCGAGCTGCCGAGCTCCGGCACGGCAACGCCTTCGTCTGCGCGCATCACCAACTGCTCGTCGCCGATGCGGGCGTGGATCAGGCGCTCGGCGCCCAGCATCTCGATCTGCTCGATGCGCACCAGCCAGCCATCGTCGGAGAAGCTCAGGTGCTCGGGCCGGATGCCCAGCACCGCGCCGGGACGCACGCCCGGCGCATGGCGCAAGAGGTTCATCGGCGGCGAGCCCATGAAGCTGGCGACGAAGGTGGTGGCGGGGCGCAAATACACCTCTTCGGGCGTGCCGAACTGGTCCATCACGCCGGCATTCATCACGATGATGCGCTGCGCCAGCGTCATCGCCTCGACCTGGTCGTGGGTGACGAAGAGCGAGGTGATGCCCAGCTCGCGGTGCAGCTTCTGGATTTCCAGGCGGGTCTGGGCGCGCAGCTTGGCGTCCAGGTTGGACAGCGGCTCGTCGAACAGGAAGACTAGCGGCTGGCGCACGATGGCGCGGCCCATGGCCACGCGCTGGCGCTGCCCGCCCGACAGCTCGCGTGGCTTTCTGTCCAGCAGATGGCCCAACTCCAGGATGCGGGCGGCGTTGTCCACCCGCTTCTTGATCTCGTCCCTGGGCAGCCCGGCAATCTTGAGGCCGTAGGCCATGTTGTCGAACACCCGCATGTGCGGATACAGCGCGTAGTTCTGGAACACCATGGCGATGTCGCGCTGCGCCGGCTCGATATCGTTCACCACGCGATCGCCGATGGAGATTTCGCCGGCGCTGATTTCTTCCAGCCCGGCCACCATGCGCAGCAGGGTGGACTTGCCGCAGCCCGAGGGCCCGACGATGACGACGAACTCGCCCGTTTCGATCTCGGCCGAGACGCCGTGGATCACCTGGTTGGCTTTTGCGCCTTTGCCGTAGCGCTTGATGACGTTGCGAAAGGAGATGGCTGCCATGTTCTTTATTTTTCGGTGTCCACGAGGCCCTTGACGAACCACTTTTGCATCAGCATCACCACGATGGCCGGCGGAATCAACGCCAGCACCGCGGTGGCCATGACGATGTTCCAGTCCACCGCAGCGTCGCCGCTGGCGATCATGCGCTTGATGCCGATCACCACCGGGTACATGTCCTCGGTGGTGGTGGCCAGCAGGGGCCACAGGTACTGGTTCCAGCCGTAGATGAACTGGATCACGAACAGCGCCGCGATCGATGTCTGCGACAGCGGCACCAGGATGTCCTTGAAAAAGCGCATCGGCCCGGCGCCGTCGATGCGCGCGGCCTCCACCAATTCGTCCGGCACGGACAGGAAGAACTGCCGGAACAGGAAGGTGGCGGTGGCCGAGGCGATCAGCGGCACCGTCAGCCCGGCATAGGTGTTGAGCATGTTCAGGTTGGACAGCACCTTGTAGGTGGGCAGGATGCGCACCTCCACCGGCAGCATCAGCGTGACGAAGATCATCCAGAACACGAGCTTCTTGAACGGGAAGCGGAAGTAGACGATGGCGAAGGCCGACAAGAGCGAGATGGCGATCTTGCCGATGGCGATCACCAGCGCCGTGACCAGGCTGACCCACATCATGCGGCCCACCGCCACCTGCGCGCCCTGGGTCTGGGTGCCCATCAGCGCGCCGGTGTAGTTCTCGACCAGCTGCGAGCCCGGCAGCAGCGGCATCGGCACCTCGAGGATGGCGTCGCGCGTGTGGGTGGAGGCCACGAAGGCCAGGTAGAGGGGAAAGACCACCAGCACGATGCCGAACAGCAGCACGGCATGGGTGAGGAAGGTGAGTCCGGGGCGTCGTTCAACCATTCTTTTCTCTTTAGTACTGGACCTTCTTCTCGACGTAGCGGAACTGGACCACGGTGAGGCCGATGACGATCGCCATCAGCACCACCGACTGTGCGGCCGAGCCGCCCAGGTCGAGCCCCACGAAGCCGTCGTGCCACACCTTGTAGACCAGGATGGACGTGTCCCGTCCCGGGCCGCCCTCGGTGGTGGCGTGCACGATGGCGAAGGTGTCGAAGAAGGCGTACACCATATTCATCACCAAGAGGAAGAAGGTGGTGGGCGACAGCAGGGGAAACTGTATCGAGAAGAAGCGCCGCAGCGGCCCCGCGCCGTCGATGGCGGCGGCCTCGATCAAGGCCTTGGGAATGGCCTGCAGGCCGGCCAGGAAGAACAGGAAGTTGTAGGAGATTTGCTTCCAGATCGCGGCCACCACGATCAACGTTAGCGCCTGGCCGGAGTTGATGCGGTGGTTCCAGTCGATGCCGGCTTCGCCGAGCCACCAGGCCAGCACGCCGATGCCCGGCGACAGCATGAACAGCCACAGCACGCCCACGATGGCCGGTGCCACCGCATAGGGAATGATCAGGAAGGTTTTGTAGAAGAGGTCGCCGCGCAGCACGCGGTCGGCGAACACCGCCAGCATCAGCGAGATCGCGATGCCCGTGACGGCCACCAGGGCCGAGAAGAATGCCGTGACCTTGAAGCTGTCGAGGTAGGCATCGTCCTCGAACAGCGTCTTGAAGTTCTCCAGCCCGACGAAGACGGTGGCGATACCGAACGCGTCCTCCTGTTGCACCGATTGCAGCAGGGCCTGGCTGGCCGGCCAGAAGAAGAACACCACGATCACCGCCATCTGCGGTGCGATCAGCAGCCAGGGCAGCCAGGCCGACCGAAAAAGAACGCGTTTCTCCATATCCCCTCAGAACTTCTCAAAAAACGAAACGCCCGCCTCGACATCAGATCAGGCGGGCGTGCGAGTCTACTGCGGCGCCACCCTCATCGGCAGGCACCCACCCCGCCTGGCGGGGAGGGGTGCCACATGACGCTGAAAGCGAGCAAGGGCTTCAGCTCTTGTTGGCTTTCTGGAAGCGCTCCAACTGCTCGTTGCTGCGCTTGACCGCTGCGTCCAGCGCCTGCTTGGCGGTCTTCTTGCCCGACCAGATTTCCTCGGTCTCCTCGTCGACGATGGTGCGCACCTGCACGAAATTGCCCAGGCGGATGCCACGCGACTTGTCGGTGGTCTTGCGGATCATCTGCGTCACCGCGACGTCGGTGCCCGGGTTCTTCTGGTAGAAGCCCGAGGCCTCGGTCAGCTTGTAGGCCGCCATCGTGATGGGCAGGTAGCCGGTGCGCTTGTGGCTCTCGGACTGCACCTTCGTGTCGGACAGGAAATTGAAGAAGCTGGCCACGCCCTTGTAGTGCTCGGCCGGTTTGCCGGCCATCACCCACAGGCTGGCGCCGCCGATCACGGTGTTCTGCGGCGCGCCCTTCACGTCGGGGTAGTAGGGCAGGGCCGAGATGCCGTAGGCGAACTTGGCGTCCTTGGCCACGCGCGCATACAGGCCGGACGAGCCGGTCATCATGGCGCACTCGCCGGCCGGGAAGGAGGCGTCGGCCTTGTTGGCGCGGCCCTTGTAGACGAAGGTGCCGTCCTTGGCCATCTTGGCCAGGTTCTCGAAGTGGCGCAGGTGCAGCGGCGAGTCGACCGCCAGGCGCGCCTTGGTGCCGCCGAAGCCGTTGTTCTCGGTGGCGAACAGGGTGTTGTGCCAGGTCGAGAAGCTCTCCAGCTGCGTCCAGCTGATCCAGCTGGTGGTGAAGGGGCACTTGTGGCCGCTGGCCTTGAGCTTGTCGGCGGCCGCCATCACCTCGGGCCAGGTGGCAGGCGCCTTGTTCGGATCGAGGCCAGCCGCCTTGAAGGCGTCCTTGTTGTAATAGAAGATGGTCGTCGAGCTGTTGAAGGGAAAGCTCAGCATCTGGCCGTTGGGCGCGGTGTAGTAGCCGGCCACGGCGGGGATGTAGACGCTTGGGTCGAACTTGGCGCCGCCCGTGGTCATGACCTCGCCCACCGGCTTGATGGCGCCCTTGGAGGCCATCATGGTGGCGGTGCCCACTTCGAACACCTGCAGGATGTCGGGGGCGTTGCCGGCCCGGAAGGCGGCGATCGCGGCGGTCATCGACTCGTCATAGCTGCCCTTGTACGTGGGCACGACCTTGTATTCCTTCTGGCTTTCGTTGTACTGCTTGGCCAGGTCGTTGACCCATTCGCCCAACGGGCCGCTCATGGCGTGCCACCACTGGATCTCGGTCTGGGCATGGACGGGCGTGACCAGCGTGGCGGCAAGTGCGGCGCACGACGCAAGGGTCTTCAAACGCATAAAGAACTCTCCTCACAGGGTAAATAGTGAATCAACTAGGCTATGACGCTCTTGTTACATAGCGGAGTCAGCGTTTGTCACATTTCTGTCATATCCAAGAAAGCGGGGAAACCCTTTTTCGCAACGGCGTTGAAAAGGTGGATCGGCCATGACGACGACGGCACGCACTTCGCTGGATAAATCCAAGATCCGAATCCTGCTGCTGGAAGGCATCCATCCCTCGGCGGTGGCGCTGCTGCACGAGCAGGGCTACACCCAGGTCGAGGCCCTGCCTGGCGCCCTGCCGGAAGAGGAGCTCAAGAAGAAGATCGCCGACGTGCACTTCCTGGGCATCCGCTCGCGCACCCAGCTCACGGCCGATGTGTTCGCGGCCGCCGGCAAGCTGGTGGCGGTGGGCGCCTTTTGCATCGGCACCAACCAGATCGATCTGGATGCGGCGCGCGAGCACGGTGTGGCGGTGTTCAACGCGCCGTACTCCAACACGCGCTCGGTGGCCGAACTGGTGCTGGCCGAGGCCATCCTGCTCTTGCGCGGCGTGCCCGAGAAGAGCGCGGTGGCGCATCGCGGCGGCTGGCTCAAGTCGGCCGAGAACGCCTTCGAGATCCGGGGCAAGACCCTGGGCATCGTGGGCTACGGCTCGATCGGCGCCCAGCTGTCGGTGCTGGCCGAGGCGCTTGGCATGCAGGTCGCGTTCTACGACGTGGTGACCAAGCTGCCCTTGGGCAATGCGCGCCAGGTGCGTGAACTGCACGACTTGCTGGGCCAAAGCGACATCGTCAGCCTGCATGTGCCCGAGACCCAGGCCACCCAGTGGATGATCGGCGCCAAGGAAATCGCAGCCATGAAGCCGGGCGCCATCCTCATCAACGCCTCGCGCGGCACGGTGGTGGAGATCGATCCTCTGGCCCAGGCGCTCAGGGACAAGAAGCTGCTGGGCGCCGCCATCGACGTCTTCCCGGTCGAGCCGCGCAGCAACAAGGACGAATTCCAGTCGTCGCTGCGCGGGCTGGACAACGTGATCCTGACGCCGCACATCGGCGGCTCCACCATGGAGGCGCAGGCCAACATCGGGCTGGAGGTGGCGCAGAAGCTGGTGAAGTACAGCGACAACGGCACCTCGACCTCCTCGGTCAACTTCCCCGAGGTGGCGCTGCCGGCGCACCCGGGCAAGCATCGATTGCTGCACATCCACCGCAACGTGCCGGGCGTTCTGTCGGACATCAACCGGGTCTTTGCCGAGAACAACATCAACATCTGCTCGCAGTACCTGCAGACCAACGAGAAGATCGGCTACGTGGTGACCGACATCGACGCCGAATACTCCGAACTGGCCCAGCAGAAGCTGGCGCAGGTGCCCGGCACCATCCGCAGCCGCGTGCTCTTTTGAGTCTCCGGGCAGACCCTGAGGGCGCTGCCTTAAAATCACCGGCCCTGGTTCATGGGCGCGCAGCGCCCAGCCGAGGCCCCATCCCGATGAATGCTCCGACCGCGTTGACCGCGTTGTTGTCGCAGGCCGAAGAGCCCGTGCGACTTCGCGAGATCCCGTACAACTACACCAGCTTCTCCGATCGCGAGATCGTCATCCGCCTGCTCGGCGACCGTGGCTGGTCCCTGTTGCAAGTCCTGCGCGCCGAGCGCCGCACCGGCCGATCGGCGCGCATGCTCTACGAGGTGCTGGGCGACATCTGGGTGGTGCAGCGCAATCCCTACCTGGTCGACGACCTGCTCGACAACCCCCGCCGGCGCGGCCAGCTGGTGGATGCCCTGCATCACCGCATGAGCGAGGTGCAGAAGCGCCGCACGCCGGACGTCGACCCGCAACGCGATGCGCTGGTGGGCGAGCTCAGCGGCCTGGTGTCGCAGGCCATCGACGCCTTCGACGCCATGTTCCGCGACGTTGCCGCCTTGCGCCGCAAGGCCACGCGGGCGCTGCGCAAGGTCACGGCCAAGGACAACATCAAGTTCGACGGGCTCTCGCGCGTCTCGCACGTCACCGACGCCACCGACTGGCGGGTCGAATACCCCTTTGTCGTGCTCACGCCCGACACCGAGGCCGAGATGGCGCAGCTGGTCAGGACCTGCATCGAGCTGGGCCTGACCATCATTCCGCGAGGAGGCGGCACCGGCTATACCGGCGGCGCCATTCCGCTGACCTGGAACAGCGCGGTCATCAATACC
Organism: Variovorax sp. LARHSF232; assembly: GCF_052871435.1. Taxonomy (NCBI): domain Bacteria; kingdom Pseudomonadati; phylum Pseudomonadota; class Betaproteobacteria; order Burkholderiales; family Comamonadaceae; genus Variovorax; species Variovorax sp. LARHSF232. The sequence goes on from NZ_JBIXJS010000007.1 coordinate 208,037, forward strand.
GAGAAGCTGGAGGCGATGACCGAGGTCGAGCTGGTCTCGTTGCCGGGCCTCGAGGCACCGGTGCCGACCATCCACACCGAGGCGGGCGTGGTCACCCAGCGCGTGGCCGATGCAGCCGAGCGTGCCGGCTTCGTCTTCGCGGTCGACCCGACCTCGGCCGAAGCCTCCTGCGTGGGCGGCAATGTGGCCATGAACGCGGGCGGCAAGAAGGCCGTGCTGTGGGGCACGGCGCTGGACAACCTGGCCTCCTGGCGCATGGTGACGCCGCAGGCCGAGTGGCTGGAAGTCACCCGCGTCGGCCACAACCTCGGCAAGATCCACGACGCCGAAAGCGCGGTGTTCGACCTGCAGTATTTCGCTGCCGACGGCAAGACCCGGCTGCGCAGCGAGCGCCTGGAGATCCCCGGCCGCACCTTCCGCAAGGAGGGCCTGGGCAAGGACGTGACCGACAAGTTCCTGTCGGGCCTGCCGGGCATCCAGAAGGAAGGCTGCGACGGCCTCATCACCAGCTGCCGCTGGGTGGTGCACCGCATGCCGGGGCACACGCGCACCGTCTGCCTGGAGTTCTTCGGCAATGCCAAGGACGCAGTGCCCAGCATCGTCGAGATCAAGGATTTCATGTTCGCCGAGCAGAAGCGCTCCGGCGTTCTCTTGGCGGGCCTGGAGCACCTGGACGACCGCTACCTGAAGGCGGTGGGCTATGCCACCAAGTCCAAGAAGCACGGCGGCCTGCCCAAGATGGTGCTGTTCGGCGACATCGCCGGCGACGATGCCGACGCAGTGGCGCGCGCCACCTCCGAGGTGGTGCGCATCGCCAATTCGCGCAGCGGCGAGGGCTTCATCGCCATCAGCCCGGAAGCGCGCAAGAAGTTCTGGCTGGACCGCAAGCGCACCGCCGCCATCAGCCGCCACACCAACGCCTTCAAGATCAACGAGGACGTGGTGATCCCGCTGCCGCGCATGGCAGAGTATTCGGACGGCATCGAGCGCATCAACATCGAGCTGAGCCTGGCGAACAAGCTGGCCCTGGCCGATGAGCTGGAGGCCTTCTTTACCCGCGGCAACCTGCCGCTGGGCAAGAGCGACGACGCCAACGACATCCCCTCGGCCGAACTGCTGGAAGACCGGGTGGCGCAGGCGGTGGCGCTGGTGCAGGAAGTGCGGGCGCGCTGGGCCGGCTGGCTGCGCGACATCGACGCGCTGTTCCCGCACCTGCAGGACCATTCCTTGCGCGCGAGCTGGAAGACGCAGATCCGCGCCCCGCTGCAGCAGATTTTCTCCGGCGCCGAGTTCGCGCCGATCCTGACCGAGTGCAACGCGATCCACCAGCGCGTTCTCAAGGGCCGTGTCTGGGTGGCGCTGCACATGCATGCCGGCGACGGCAATGTGCACACCAACATTCCGGTCAACAGCGACAACTACGAGATGCTGCAGACCGCGCATGCCGCGGTGGTCCGCATCATGGTGCTGGCGCGCAGCCTGGACGGCGTGATCTCGGGCGAGCACGGCATCGGCATCACCAAGCTGGAATTTTTGTCGGACGAGGAGCTCGCGCCTTTCACCGATTACAAGCGCCGCGTCGACCCTGAAGGCCGCTTCAACAAGGGCAAGCTCTTGCGCATGCCGGGTCAAGGCGCCCAGGCGCTGCATGCCGACCTGACCAACGCCTACACGCCCAGCTTCGGGTTGATGGGGCACGAGTCGCTGATCATGCAGCAGAGCGACATCGGCGCCATTGCCGACAGCGTCAAGGACTGCCTGCGCTGCGGCAAGTGCAAGCCCGTGTGCGCCACCCACGTGCCGCGTGCCAACCTGCTCTATAGCCCGCGCAACAAGATCCTGGCGACCTCGCTGCTGGTCGAGGCCTTTTTGTACGAAGAGCAGACGCGCCGCGGCATCAGCATCAAGCACTGGGAAGAGTTCGAGGACGTGGCGGACCACTGCACCGTGTGCCACAAGTGCCTGAGCCCCTGCCCGGTGAAGATCGACTTCGGCGACGTGTCGATGAACATGCGCAACCTCTTGCGCAAGATGGGGCAAAAGAGCTTCCGGCCCGGCAATGCGGCTGCCATGTTCTTCCTCAACGCGACCAACCCGCAGACCATCAAGGCCATGCGCACCGGCATGGTGGATGTCGGCTTCAAGGCGCAGCGCCTGGCCAATGACCTGCTGCGCGGGCTGGCGAAGAAGCAGACCTCGGCCCCGCCGGCCACGCTGGGGCCGGCGCCGTTGAAGGAACAGGTCATCCACTTCATCAACAAGAAGATGCCCGGTGGCCTGCCCAAGAAGACGGCGCGGGCGCTGTTGGACATCGAGGACGCCGACTACGTTCCGATCATCCGCGACCCCAAGGCCACCAGTTCGGAGACCGAGGCGGTGTTCTATTTCCCCGGTTGCGGCTCGGAGCGCCTCTTCTCGCAAGTGGGACTGGCCACGCAGGCCATGCTGTGGCATGCCGGCGTGCAGACCGTGCTGCCGCCGGGCTACCTGTGCTGTGGCTACCCGCAGCGCGGCAGCGGCCAGTTCGACAAGGCCGAGAAGATGATCACCGACAACCGGGTGCTGTTCCACCGCGTGGCCAACACGCTGAACTACCTGGACATCAAGACCGTGGTGGTGAGCTGCGGCACCTGCTACGACCAATTGCAGGGCTACCAGTTCGACAAGATCTTCCCGGGCTGCCGCATCGTCGACATCCACGAGTACCTGCTCGAGAAGGGCATCACCCTGGCGCAATCGGCAAATGGGGCCGCCGGCGCCGGCTACCTCTATCACGACCCCTGCCACAGCCCGATGAAGCAGCAGGATCCGATGAAGACGGTGAAGGCGCTGGTGGGCGGCAATGTGCTCAAGAGCGATCGCTGCTGCGGCGAATCGGGCACGCTGGGGGTGAGCCGGCCCGACATCTCGACCCAGATTCGCTTCCGCAAGGAAGAGGAGCTGAAGAAGGGTGAGGCGGCGCTGCGGGCGGCGGGCGCCGTGGGTGCCAGCGACAACGTCAAGATCCTCACCAGCTGCCCGAGCTGCCTGCAGGGCCTGTCGCGCTATGGCAATGATCTGAACAACGGCCTTCTGGAAGCCGACTACATCGTGGTCGAGATGGCGCGCCAACTCCTGGGCGAGGAATGGATGCCGCAGTACGTGGCGGCAGCCAACCAGGGCGGCATCGAGCGGGTGCTGGTATGACGCCCGCGCTGCCACAGCGGGTCGCGGGCTGCCCGCTGTGCGAAGACGCGGGCGGGCGGCTGGTCTACGAGGCCAGGCAGTTTCGCGTGATCTGCGCTGCAGAGGTGGGCTTCCCGGCCTTCTACCGGCTGGTGTGGCGCGAGCATGTGCGCGAGTTCTCCGAGCTTTCGAGAGACGACCGCGCAATCTGCATGGAAGCCGTGACGGCCATCGAGCAAAGCCTGCGCGACGTGCTCGCGCCGACCAAGATCAACCTGGCGACGCTCGGCAACGTGGTGCCGCATCTGCATTGGCACGTGATCGCCCGTTTCGACTGGGACAGCCATTTCCCCAGCCCCGTGTGGGCCGGCGCGCAGCGCGAGCGCGACCCGGCGCGCGAGGCTGAGGTGGCCGGCAAGCTGCCGGCGCTGGAAGCGCGCATGATCGAGGGACTCAGGAGTTTCTAAAGATGGCAGGACTGCAATCCGGCGCACCGACGCCCCAATCGATCACCCTGCATGGCCAGTCGCGCGTGCTCGAGATCGGCTTTTCCGACGGCGCCAGCTTTCGGATCCCGTTCGAGCTGATGCGCATCTATTCGCCCTCGGCCGAAGTGCAGGGCCACGGGCCGGGCCAGGAGGTGCTGCAGACCGGCAAGCGTGAGGTGCAGATCGTCGACCTGCAGCCGGTGGGCAACTACGCGGTGCAGCCCACCTTCAGTGACGGCCACGACACCGGCATCTACTCCTGGGACCTGCTCTACGAACTGGGTGCCAAGGAGCAGGAACTGTGGGCCGAGTACGAGGCGCGCCTGGCCGCCGCCGGCGTTGAGCGCGATGCTCCCATGCCCGAAAAGGGCGGCGGGCACGCCTGCGCAAGCCACTGAAATGAACTGCCCCCACGCTCATCACTTCGTGTATCGCTGCCCCCCGAGGGGGCGCTCAGTGCCCTTCGGGCGGCCGGGCAGGCACTGGAAAACGACAAATGCCCGCCGAGAGTGCGGGGTCGTCGACTTGCAATGAAGGCTTCCGGCCTAACATGGCGTGCATGAGCAGCACGCATTTCGGTTTCGAGCAGGTCGACGAAAAGGACAAGGCGCGCCGCGTGCGCGGCGTCTTCGATTCCGTGGCCTCGCGCTACGACGTCATGAACGACCTGATGTCGGCTGGCATGCATCGCGCCTGGAAGGCCTACACCGTGATGGTGGCCAACCTGCGCGAAGGCGCGCGTGTGCTCGACATCGCGGGCGGCACGGGTGACTTGTCGCTGGCCTTCGCGCGCAAGGTGGGCGAGTCGGGCCAGGTGGTCCACACCGACATCAACGAAGCCATGCTGCGCACCGGCCGCGACCGCCTGCTCGATGCCGGCGTGGCGCTGCCCACGCTGGTCTGCGACGCCGAGCAGCTGCCTTTTCCCGACGACCATTTCGACGTGGTGAGCGTGGCCTTCGGCCTGCGCAACATGACGCACAAGGACCTGGCGCTCAAGGAAATGAACCGCGTGCTCAAGCCCGGCGGCAAGCTCCTGGTGCTCGAGTTTTCCAAGGTGGCCAAGCCGCTGGCCAAGGCCTACGACTGGTATTCGTTCCAAGTACTGCCGCGCCTGGGCAAGCTGGTGGCCGGCGACGACGCCAGCTACCGCTACCTGGCCGAATCGATCCGTATGCATCCCGCCCAGGAAGAACTCAAGACCCTCATGAAAGAGGGCGGTTTCGGGCATGTGGACTATCACAACATGACGGGGGGCGTCGCTGCCCTGCATGTTGGAATCAAGTGTTGAGTGTTTTTGTAGTGACGTTCGAGGAGACGCCCATGAAGAAGATCCTGCCGATCCTGATGGCTTGTGCCTTCGCCCTGACGAGTATCCACGCGGATGCCGCGCGCATGGGCGGCGGCAAGTCGATGGGGCGCCAGTCCAGCAACGTGACGCAGCGTGATGCTGCGCCGGCCGCACCCGGCAACACGGCGACGAACAGCGCACCCACGCAGTCGGCAGCCCCGGCAACGGCTGCCAAGCCGGGCACCGCGGCACCGGCTACGGCGCCCAAGCGTCCTTGGGGCGCGATGCTCGGCGGCCTGGCTGCCGGCCTGGGCTTGGCCTGGCTGGCGAATTCGCTGGGCCTCGGCGCGGCTTTCGGCAACTTCCTCTTGATCCTGCTGGTGGCAATGGCCGCGTTCGTCGCGTGGCGCATGTTCAGCGCCCGCTCCAAGGCCAAGGGCTCGGCGCGCCAGGGCGGCTATGCCTTCCAGGGCGCGGGTGGCCCGGCCACCGCCACGGCGCCGCTGCAGTACAGCCCCAACAACGTCGGCAACGATGCTTCGGCGCGCCCCTGGGAGCGCCAGCATGCCGCCTTCGATGCCACGCCTGCGGAACCGGCCCATGGCCAGCACGGCTCGGCCGCCCTGTCTTCGGGGGGCAGCATGATCGGTGCGGCCCTGGCAGGTTCGCAGTCCTGGGGCATCCCGGCCGGCTTCGATGTCGACGGCTTCCTCGGCGCAGCCAAGCGCAACTTCGTCGCGCTGCAGGATGCATGGGACAAGAGCGACATCCCCACGCTGCGTTCGATGATGACCGACAGCATGGTCGGCGAGATCCGCAGCCAATTGGCTGAGCGCGAGACGCATACCGGTGGCCAGCCCAACAAGACCGAGGTGGTGATGCTCGACGCCAAGCTGCTGGGCATCGAGGAGCTGCCCGATGCCTACATGGCCAGCGTGGAGTTCTCCGGCATGATCCGTGAAGACGCCTCGGCCGGTCCGAGCCCCTTCCGCGAGGTCTGGAACATGACCAAGCCGGTCAACGGCAGCAGCGGCTGGCTGGTGGCGGGCGTGCAGGCGCTGCAGTAAAACGAGACGCGGCCGGCCTGCAACGGACCGACTCGAAACCAGCATGCACGGGCCGAGCAGGCCTGTGTACGCGGGATAATGGGGACCATGGCCACACCATCGTCCCCATTTGCTTTTCTTGGCGAGCTCTTCGACAAGGCGTCGAGCCGGCTCCAGCCCCCGGCCTGGGCCATCCATGAAATCCAGCACCGCGCGGTGCTCTTTCTCAACCACGTCCTGCAGCAGGAGCCCGAGGCCCAGGCGCGCCTGAAGCGCCAGCAGGGGCAGGTGGTGGAGGTGCGCTGGCGCTCCATCCAGGTTCGCCTGGTGGCCACGCCGGCCGGCCTGCTGGACCTGGCCCCCGAAGGCGCGATGCCCGACCTCACGCTCAGCGTCAGCCAGGAAAACCCGCTCGAGCTGGCGCAGTCGGCGCTGCTGGGCGACAAGCCGGCCGTGCGCATCGTGGGCGACGTGCAACTGGCGGCCGAGGTCAACTGGCTGGTCGACCATGTGCGCTGGGACGTGGAAGACGACCTCGCCCGCCTGATCGGCGACGTGCCGGCAAATGCCGTCGGCAACGCCGCGCGCAAGGTGGTGGGCGCCTTGCGCCAGTTCATCGACAAGGCCCGCACCGGCCCTGCTGCAAAGTCAAACGCCGAATGAGCCGTTTTTACCGCGGCGCGTTCATCGTGCTGATTGCGCTGCGCTACGGCCTGGACGAGCTCGTCCTCACCAGCTTCCAGAAGCCCTGGCTGCACGCGCTGGCGCGCGTCGTTTCCTTCGGCCGCAAGCTCGATGCGCCGCGCGGCCAGCGCCTGCGCGAGGCGCTCGAGCGCCTGGGCCCCATCTTCGTCAAGTTCGGCCAGGTGCTGTCCACCCGGCGCGACCTGCTGCCGGCCGACATCGCCGACGAACTGGCCTGGCTGCAGGACCGGGTGCCGCCTTTCGATTCCAAGGTGGCCATGGCCACCATCGAGCGCGCCTTCCATCGGCCGGTGGCCGAGATCTTCGAGCAGTTCGACGAGGTGCCGATCGCCAGCGCCTCCATCGCGCAGGTGCACTTCGCCACCTTGCGCACGGCCGAGGGCAGGGTGCGCGAGGTGGCGGTGAAGGTGCTGCGCCCCGGCATGCGCACGGTGATCGACAAGGACCTGGCGCTGATGGCCCTGATGGCTGGCTGGGTCGAAAAGCTGTCGCCCGACGGCAAGCGCCTGAAGCCGCGCGAGGTGGTGGCCGAGTTCGACAAGTACCTGCACGATGAGCTCGACCTGGTGCGCGAGGCGGCCAACGCCGCGCAGCTGCGCCGCAACATGCACAAGCTCGAGCTGGTGCTGATCCCCGAGATGATCTGGGACTTCTGCCATCCCGAGGTGATCGTGATGGAGCGCATGAACGGCGTGCCCATCGCCCAGCTCGACCGCCTGCGTGCGACCGGCGTCGACATTCCCAAGCTGGCGCGCGACGGCGTCACCATCTTCTTCACCCAGGTGTTTCGCGACGGCTTCTTCCATGCCGACATGCACCCGGGCAACATCCAGGTGAGCCTGGACCCGGCCACCTTCGGGCGCTACATCGCGCTGGACTTCGGCATCATCGGCACGCTCACCGAGGTCGACAAGGAATACCTGGCGCAGAACTTCGCCGCCTTCTTCCGGCGCGACTACAAGCGGGTGGCCGAACTGCACCTGGAAAGCGGCTGGGTGCCTTCGGGCACGCGCGTCGACGAGCTGGAGGCGGCGATCCGAACGGTGTGCGAGCCCTACTTCGACCGGCCGTTGAAAGAGATCTCGCTGGGCATGGTGCTGATGCGCCTGTTCCAGACCTCGCGGCGCTTTCATGTCGAGATCCAGCCGCAGTTGGTGTTGTTGCAAAAGACACTGCTCAACATCGAAGGTCTGGGCCGCCAGCTCGACCCGGACCTCGACCTCTGGGCCACCGCCAAGCCCTTCCTCGAGAAGTGGATGCTGGACCAGCTGGGTCCGAAAAAGCTCCTGCAGCAGCTGCGGGCCGAAGCGCCGCGCCTGGCCAAGCTGCTGCCGCAACTGCCGCGCCTGATGCACGACTACCTGGAGCGCCCGCCGGCCGATCACCGACGTGAACTGATGGAGTTGCTGGCGGCTCAAAAGCGAACCAACAAACTGCTGCAGGCCATCATTTACGGTGGCATGGGATTTGTATTGGGTTTGATCGCGATGCAGGTGCTGATGCGCGTGCGACTGTTCTGACCACAAGAGGGAATCGAGGAGATATTCGTGCTGCTGAGCCTGGTCATCGTCTATTTGCTGTTCACCATCGCGATCGGTCTCTGGGCCGCGCGCAGGGTGAAGAACACGTCCGACTTCGCCATTGCCGGCCGGCATCTGCCGCTGTACATGATCGTCACCACCACCTTCGCGACGTGGTTCGGCTCGGAGACGGTGCTGGGCATTCCGGCCAAGTTCATCGAGGGCGGGCTGGGCAGCGTGGTGGAAGACCCCTTCGGTGCCGGCACCTGCCTGATCCTGGTGGGCCTGTTCTTCGCCGGCAAGCTCTATCGCATGACCCTGCTGACCATCAGCGACTACTACCGCGAGCGCTACGGCCGCGCCGTGGAAGTGGCCTGCTCGCTGATCATCATGCTGAGCTATCTGGGCTGGGTCTCGGCCCAGGTCACGGCCCTCGGCCTGGTGTTCAACGTGCTGTCGGGCGGCGTGGTGAGCATTCCCGTGGGCATGGTCATCGGCGTGGTCTCGATCCTGGCCTACACCCTGTTCGGCGGCATGTGGTCGGTGGCCGTCACCGACTTCATCCAGATGATCATCCTGGTTGTGGGCCTGGCGGTGATTGCCGTGTTCGCCGGCAACATGGCCGGCGGCGCCGACAAGGTGATCGCCTTCGCCGCCAGCAAGGACCTGTTCCGCTTCTGGCCCGAGCCCAACTTCAAGGACATGATCTTCTTCCTGGCGGCGGCGGTCACGATGATGCTGGGCTCCATTCCGCAGCAGGACGTGTTCCAGCGCGTGATGTCGGCCGACAGCGTCAAGTCCTCGACCCGCGGGCCGGTGATCGGCGGCGTGGCCTACATCCTGTTCGCTTCCGTGCCGATGTTCCTGGTGGCCAGTGCCTTGCTCATCATGCCGGAGCAGACGGCCGAGCTGCTCAAGGACGACCCCCAGCGCGTGCTGCCCACCCTGGTGCTGGAGAAGATGCCCTTCGTGATGCAGGTGCTGTTCTTCGGCGCGCTGCTGTCGGCCATCAAGTCGACCGCATCGGCCACCTTGCTGGCACCCAGCGTGACCTTCACCGAGAACATCTGGCGCCAGTTCCGCCCGGCCGGCTCCGACAAGTCGAACCTGCGCACCATGCGCATCACGGTGCTGGTGTTCAGTGCGGCGGTGCTGGCCTACGCCATCCGCATGCAGGGCACGCCGATCTACGAACTGGTGTCCGGCGCCTACCAGGTGCCGCTCGTGGGCGCCTTCGTGCCACTGGTGTTCGGCCTTTATTGGCAGCGCGCCACCACCCAGGGCGCCATCGCCGCCATCGTGCTGGGCATCGGCACCTGGGTCGCCGGGCTGGCCATGCCCTGGGGCGAGGCCTTCCCGGCGCAGCTGGCCGGATTGCTGGCCTCCATGGTCGGCATGGTGGGGGGCTCGCTGGCCCCGCAGTGGGTGGTCAACGTGCGCACCGCCCACCGCCCCATCGCCGCCAGCTAGAGGCTGTCCGCCCAAGAGCAGGGCGGACAGGGGAGGCCGCCCTTATAATTGAAGGCTTTGCTGGCCTTTCTCGCCAGCGCCTTCTTGCCCCCAATTCCATGCCTATCTACGCCTACAAGTGCAGCGCCTGTGGCCACGCCAAGGACGTGCTGCAGAAAATGTCCGATGCGCCCCTGAGCGTTTGCCCGGCGTGCGGCGCCGCCGCGTTCAGCAAGCAGCTGACGGCGGCCGGCTTCCAGTTGAAGGGTTCGGGCTGGTACGTCACCGATTTCCGCGACGGTGGCGGCAGCAAGGCCAGCAGCGACAGCAAGAGTGCTCCGACCTCCGCCGACGCGCCTGCGGCCTCCGCCGCCGGCGCCGCCGCGCCGGCTCCGGCGCCAGCTCCGGCTGCTGCGCCTGCCGCTCCCCCGGCGCCTGCCGCGGCCAGCTGAGAAGGAAATGCACGGCACCATGCTCGCGCTGCGCAAATGGCTGTTCTCCGGCCTGCTGGTCATCGTGCCCCTGGCGATCACGCTGTGGGTGCTCGACTGGATCATCGGCACGCTGGACCAGACCCTTTGGCTGCTGCCTTCGCAGTGGCAACTGTGGCTGGTTCAACATCGCGTGCGCGGCCTGGGCGTGCTGTTCACGCTGGCGATCCTGCTGATCGTGGGTGCCGTCGCCAGCAATTTCATCGGCAAGCGCCTCCTGGGCTGGGGCGACGCGGTGGTGCGGCGCATCCCGGTCGTGCGCTCCATCTATTCCAGCGTCAAGCAGGTTTCCGACACCCTTTTCTCCGAGAGCGGCAACGCCTTTCGCACGGCGGTGCTGGTCGAATGGCCGCGCCCCGGCGCCTGGACCATCGCCTTCGTCACCGGCACGCCGGGTGGCGACGTGCTCAACTACCTGCACGATGACTACCTGGGCGTCTACGTGCCGACCACGCCGAACCCCACCGGCGGCTATTTCGTGATGCTCAAGCGCAGCGACTGCATCGAACTCAAGATGAGCGTCGACGAGGCGCTCAAGTACATCGTGTCGATGGGGGTGGTCGTGCCAGGCGGCCCCGCCTCGATCGCCACCGCTTAACCGACAGAACATCAGATAGAGGAGTAGGCGCCGCACAAAGGCGCCGGCAATCAGCCATGGCCATGCGTTCACACTACTGCGGTCTCGTGACCGATGCCCTGCTGGGCCAAACCGTCACCCTGTGCGGCTGGGTCAACCGCCGGCGCGATCACGGCGGCGTCATCTTCATCGACCTGCGCGACCGCGAAGGCTACGTGCAGGTGGTGTGCGACCCGGATCGCGCCGCCACCTTCGCCGCGGCCGAAAGCCTGCGCAACGAGTTCTGCATCCAGATCACCGGCCTGGTGCGCGCGCGCCCCGAAGGCACGGTCAACGAGCAGCTCAAGAGCGGCAAGATCGAAGTGCTGTGCCACGAGCTGAAGGTGCTCAACCCCTCGGTCACGCCGCCCTTCCTGCTGGACGACGACAACCTGAGCGAAACCACCCGCCTCACGCACCGCGTGCTGGACCTGCGCCGCCCGGTGATGCAGCGCAACCTGATGACGCGCTACAAGGTGACGATGGAAGTGCGCAAGTTCCTCGATGCCAACGGCTTTGTCGACATCGAGACGCCCATGCTGGGCAAGTCCACGCCCGAAGGCGCGCGCGACTACCTGGTGCCCAGCCGGGTGCACGACGGCAGCTTCTTCGCGCTGCCGCAGTCGCCGCAGCTGTTCAAGCAACTCTTGATGGTCTCAGGCTTCGATCGCTACTACCAGATCGTCAAGTGCTTCCGCGACGAGGACCTGCGCGCCGACCGCCAGCCCGAATTCACCCAGATCGATATCGAGACCTCCTTCCTGGCCGAGGAAGAGATCCGCGAGATGTTCGAAGGCATGATCCGCAAGGTGTTCCGCGCCGCGGCGGACATCGAGCTGCCGGAGTTCCCGACCATGACCTATGGCGACGCCATGTTCAAGTACGGCTCGGACAAGCCGGACCTGCGCGTCAAGCTCGAGTTCACCGAGCTCACCGAAGTCATGCGCAATGTCGAATTCAAGGTGTTTGCCGGCGCGGCCAACATGCAGGGCGGCCGTGTGGTGGCCCTGCGCGTGCCCGGTGGCGGCGCAGCCGAGGGCGGCATGCCGCGCAGCGAGATCGATGCCTATACCGAGTTCGTCAAGATCTACGGCGCCAAGGGCCTGGCCTACATCAAGGTGAACGACGTGACGGCCGGCCGCGAAGGCCTGCAAAGCCCGATCGTGAAGAACCTGGACGACGCTGCGCTGGCCGAGATCATGGCCCGCACCGGCGCGCGCAACGGCGACATCCTGTTCTTCGGCGCCGACAAGGCCAAGGTGGTCAACGATGCCATCGGCGCGCTGCGCGTGAAGATCGGCCACAGCGCCTTCGGCAAGAAGAACAGCCTGGTCGACGACCGCTGGGCGCCGCTGTGGGTGGTCGACTTCCCGATGTTCGAATACGACGAGGAAGGCCAGCGCTGGTCGGCCGTGCACCATCCCTTCACCGCGCCCAAGGATGGCCATGAAGACCTGATGGACACGGCCCCCGAGAAGTGCATCGCCAAGGCCTACGACATGGTGCTCAACGGCATCGAGATGGGCGGCGGTTCGGTGCGTATCCACCGCGAGGAAGTGCAGAGCAAAGTGTTCCGCGCCCTGAAGATCAACGCCGAAGACGCGCAGGCCAAGTTCGGCTTCCTGCTGGACGCGCTGCAGTACGGAGCGCCGCCGCACGGTGGCATTGCCATCGGCCTGGACCGCCTGGTCATGCTGATGACCGGCGCCGAGTCGATCCGCGACGTGATCGCCTTCCCCAAGACCCAGCGCGCACAGGACCTGCTCACCCAGGCGCCCAGCCCGGTCGACGAGAAGCAGCTGCGCGAGCTGCACATCCGCCTGCGCAATACGAGCGCCACGGCGGCCTGAGGATCTGTCCTTGTACTAGATCGCGGCCCTCATCCCATGCGGATGGGGGCCGCGCTGCCATGGAAGCCGCAAAGCCCCACAAGATCCCCGAGTCGGTGCTGGTCGTGATCCACACGCCGGCGCTGGACGTGCTGCTGATCCGCCGCGCCGATGCCCAGGACTTCTGGCAATCGGTCACCGGCAGCAAGGACACGCCGGATGAGCCGCTGGCGCAAACGGCGGCACGCGAAGTGCACGAGGAGACCGGCATCGACTGCAGGCCCGGAACGCCGCTGGCCGCGAATCTCGCGGACTGGAAACTTGCCAACGTGTACGCCATCTATCCGCAATGGCGTTGGCGCTATGCGCCGGGCGTGCTTCGCAACACGGAGCATCTGTTCGGGTTGTGCGTACCTGAACCCATCCAGCCGGTGCTGGATGCGCGTGAACACGACGCCTGGCAATGGCTGCCTTTCCGGCAGGCCGCCGACGCCTGTTTTTCGCCCTCCAATGCCGAAGCCATCCTTCTACTGCCACAATTTCTGAAATGAGCCCTGAAGGCAATTTGCGCGTCGCCACGTACAACATCCACAAGGGTGTGCAGGGCCTCGGCCTGGCGAGCCGGCTGGAGATCCACAACCTGGGCCACGCGGTCGAGCAGCTCGATGCCGACATCGTCTGCCTGCAGGAAGTGCGCAAGACAAACCGCAAGGCAGCCCAGCGCTTTGCGCGCTGGCCGGAAATGCCGCAGGCCGATTTCCTGGCGCCCGAAGGCTATACCGCGGTCTATGAGACCAATGCCTACACGCGGCATGGCGAGCACGGCAACGCCTTGCTGACCCGCTGGCCGGTGCTCAAGAAGACGCATCGCGACATCTCCGACCATCGCTTCGAGCAGCGCGGCCTCCTGCATGCAGTGATCGACGTGGACGGCGCGCCGCTGCATGCCATCGTCGTGCACCTGGGCCTGATCAAGGGCAGCCGCGTGCGCCAGGTGGCGCAGCTGGGCGACTTCATCGAGCGGGAGATTCCGGCCGGCGAGCGTCTCGTGGTGGCCGGCGACTTCAACGACTGGGGCGCGCGCATGCGCTATGCCATGAACGCCATGGGCCTGCGCGACTCCAGCGACCTGCGCGGCCCGCGCACGCTGACCTACCCTTCGCGCCTGCCGCTGACCCAGCTGGACTTCATCTACGCACGCCACCTCAAGCCGGTGGAATGCTCCGTGCCGCGCGGCCCGGTGTGGTCGCGCATGTCGGACCACCTGCCCCTGGTGACCGACTTTTCGCTACAAGATTGATAGCAACAGAGCAAGTGCTCGCCTACATTCCAGCCTGCAAGGCCGGGAATTCATTCACTGATAGGATGCGCCCATGCTGACCAAGATCGACACCAAGCTGCGCCCCGTGGAAGCGCAGGCCGAGGACGAGGGCACCCCCGTCTCCGTGAAGATCCGCGAGCGCCTGCAGGCCGCGCGAAAGCGTTTCTACGCCAACGACAACATCGCCGAATTCGTCCAGCCGGGCGAGCTCGAGGCCCTGCTCGACGAGGTCGAGGACAAGATGAAGGGCGTGCTGGAAAGCCTGGTCATCGACATCGAGGGCGACCACAACACCGGCAACACTGCGCGCCGCGTGGCCAAGATGTACCTCAACGAGGTGTTCAAGGGCCGCTACGTGCCGCCGCCTTCGCTCACCGAGTTCCCCAATGCCGAGCGGCTGAACGAGTTGATGATCGTCGGCCCGATCACCATCCGCAGCGCCTGTTCGCACCACTTCTGTCCGATCATCGGCAAGCTGTGGATCGGCGTCATGCCCAACGAGCACACCAACGTGATCGGCCTGTCCAAGTACGCGCGGCTGGCCGAGTGGGTGATGGGCCGCCCGCAGATCCAGGAAGAGGCCGTGGTGCAACTGGCCGACCTGATCCAGGAAAAGACCAGCCCCGACGGCCTGGCGCTGGTGGTCGAGGCCGAGCACTTCTGCATGCAGTGGCGTGGCGTCAAGGAAATGGATAGCAAGATGATCAATTCCGTCATGCGCGGCGCCTTCCTCAAGGATGCGTCGCTGCGCCGCGAATTCCTGTCCCTGCTGCCTCGCAAAGGTTGAACATGAGCCCCCACGCTCTTCACTTCGTGTATCGCTGCCCCCCGAGGGGGCGCTCAGTGCCCTTCGGGCGGCCGGGCGGGCACTGACATGCTGGTTCGTCTGCTCTACGCCAGCCGTGCGGTCGATTGCAATCCGCAGGCGATCGAGGCCATCCTGGCCCAGGCGCGTGCCCACAACACCGCCTGCGGCATCACCGGAATTCTTTGCCACGGCGGCGGCGTTTTCCTGCAGGCCATCGAAGGCGGGCGCACCGCGGTGAGCGATCTGTACGGCCATATCCAGAAGGACCCCCGCCACAAGGACGTGGAGCTGCTGCACTTCGAGGAGATCACCGAGCGCCGCTTCGGCGGCTGGACCATGGGCCAGGTGAACCTGACCAAGGTGCATTCATCGATCCTCCTGCGCTATTCGGAGCGGCCCGAGCTCGACCCGTATTCGGTGTCCGGCAAGGTCTCGCTGGCCCTGCTCGAAGAGCTGATGGCCACGGCCTCCATAGTCGGTCGCGCCTAACGCGCAAGAGCCTTTGGGCGCGGCCAGGCCGGTGCTGCTCGGCTGCGATTTCTCCAGCGCGCCAAGCGCGCGCAAGACCATCGTGGTGGCAACCGGATCGCTTTCACCTTCGGGCGCTGCGGTCGAGCTGGATGCGCTGCTTCGATTCAACTCGCTGGACGCCTGGGGTGAGTGGCTGGCGGCGCAGCCGGCCTGGGTCGGCGCCTTCGACTTTCCCTTCGGCCTGCCGCGCGAGTTGGTCGAGCACCTGGGCTGGCCTGGCACCTGGCCCGAGCTGATCGCCCACTATGCGGCGCTGCCGCGTCCCGAAATCCGCCGCATCTTTGCCGCCTTCTGCGCAGCGCGACCGGCCGGCGCCAAGTTCGCACACCGGGCCACCGACGGTCCGGCCGGTTCCAGCCCCTCAATGAAATGGGTCAACCCGCCGGTCGCCTTCATGCTGCATGCCGGGGTGCCGCGGCTGATCGCCGCCGGCGCCTTTTTTCCCGGCCTGCAGTTCCCAATGCCGCAGGCGCCGTCGCGGGTGGCGCTGGAGGGCTATCCCGGTCTGCTGGCGCGCGAGTTGATCGGCCGGCGCAGCTACAAGAGCGACGATGCCGCCCGCCGGACGCCCGAGCGCCGGCGGGTCCGCGCCGAGCTGCTGCAGCAGTTGGAGCACGGTGCCACCCGGCTGGCGCTGTCGCTGATCGTGACGCCGGCGCAGCGCGAAGCCCTGCTGGACGACGCCAGCGGCGATGCGGTCGACGCGCTGCTGTGCCTCTTGCAAGCCGCCTGGGCCTGGCCGCGGCAGGCTTATGGCCTGCCGGCGGACATGGACCGCCTGGAAGGCTGGATTGTCACGGCCTGACGCGCACGCTTGTCCTACAGTGATACGCGGCTTGCGCCAGACATGCGGGCCGGCAGACACTGGCTAGATTGGTCCTATCCAGTAGAAGGAGATTGCCATGAACGAGATCAAAGCTATCCATGCCGCGGCTTCGCGCGGCAGTTGGTGGGCATTCGTCCTCGTGGCTGCAGCGATCGGACTGACGGGTTGCGACCAGGCGGACAACCGCACCGCCGGCGAGAAGGTCGACGCCGCCGTCGCCAAGACCGAGCGTGCCGCGCAGGATGCCAAGGCCAAGACCGAGCAGATGGCCGGCGATGCCAAGGCCAAGGTCGAGTCTTCCGACGCGGCCTCCAGGATGTCGGATGCCGCCAAGAACGCCGGCACCGCCGTCACCGCCGCGGCGGAAGATGCAAGCATCACGGCCGCAGTCAACGCCGGCCTGGCCAAGGATCCGGACCTGAGCGCCGTCAAGATTGACGTCGATACGCAAGGCGGCAAGGTGACCCTGAGCGGTCCGGCACCCAGCCCCACCGCCAAGTCGCGCGCCGAGCAGATCGCCAAGGACGTCAAGGGGGTGAGCTCGGTCGACAACAAGCTCGAAGTGAAGACGATGTAGCGCGTTCATCGGTTCGCGCCCGCCTGAAAGGAAAAGCCCTGGAGACCAGGGCTTTTTTTGCTTTTGGGCTGCTCTTCTCTTGCATCAGTGGCCCAGCCAGTTCTTCAGCTCGTCGGCATGCTCTTCCTCGTCGGTGAGGATCTCCTCCAGGATGCGCCGGGTGGTCGGGTCCTTGTCGCCGATCAGGCCGATCATCTGCCGATAGCTTTCCACCGCGATGCGCTCGGCCACCAGGTTGGCGCGCACCATGGCTTGCAGTTCGGTCGATTCGTCGTAGTCGGCGTGGCTGCGCTCGAGCAGGGTGTCGGGGGAAAAGTCGGGCTCGCCCCCCAGCTGCACGATGCGCTCGGCGATCTTGTCGGCATGCACCGACTCCTCGTTGGCATGCACCAGGAACTCGTCGGCGATGGCGGGCGACTGCACGCCATTGGCGGTGAAGTAGTGGCGCTTGTAGCGCAGGATGCAAACCAGCTCGGTGGCCAGCGCATCGTTGAGCAGCTTCACGATGTCCTCGCGCCAGGGGCCGTAGCCCGGTGTCACGGCGCCTTCGTCGAGGCTTTTGGCGGCCGCATCGATGGCGGCCTGGTCGAGTTGCAGGCGCCGCGTCGACGGCGCAGGGGAATTGCGATTCGTCATGGTGGATCCTTCTTTCGTGCGGAGGGCCGGCGCTGCATCAGGGCGGTGACCACGCCGGCAACGTCGGAGGTCTTGAACAAGGTTGCGGCCACGCCGGTGGCAGTGAGCACACGCCAGGGCTTGGCCAGCACGACCAGTGCGCCGGTCGCGGCGGCCACCGCCACCAGCTTGAGCGGCTGCTCGCGCGCGTAGCGCTCCAGCACCGGCCGCGCCAGCTCGCCGGCGGCATGCAGCGGGTGGCGCTGCCACCAATGGCGCGCCATCCCGCGCGCCACCGGCGCCCAGGCGATGCCGTCCAACAGCGAGGCGCGCGGGCGCTCCGCCGCGCCAGGCGCCGCTTCACCTTGCAGCTGATTGACCAGCGCACGGCGCGAGATCGCCAGCCGCTCCTGCGGGCTGGGGCCGGGTTGCTCATTGGGCATGGGCGTCTCCTGCGATGTGCAGCGCGCGCACGTCGGCCTCGAGCTGTGCGCGGATGTCTTCGAAGCCTTCGAAGTTCGCCGGACGCGAGGCGATATAGCCGCCAACCAGGGCTACCACCACCGCCACCGCGGGCACCGCCACCAGCACCCAGTGGAAGTTGCCGTGCATCACGCCCATCATCACCGCGATGCCGATCAGCCCCAGTGCCATCATCGCGCTGATGACCGCCAGCACGCCGGCAACGATGCGCGACACCAGCCGTCGCCCCGCCTCGCCGGCTTCTTCCCGCACCAGGGCCAGGTAGTTGGCGAGGTGGTCGGCGACGAGCTCGGGGTGCCCGAGCATCGTGGTGTAGATGGGATGGAGCATGGTGCGTGCGTGCGGGCCAGGGCCCGTAAGAGGTGAAAAGCGTCGGCCGCGCGCGAGGGCGCGGCCGCCAGGCAAGAGGCGCTGCCCCTTGCTTTGTGCTCAGTCGTCGTGGCGGCGCGTGGCCAGCACGATCAGGGCCGTGATGGCCGCGCCGGCGGCAGCGGCCAGCAGTACCGAGCGCACGGGTTGGTCGGCGATGTAGCGGCCCGTCACGTCGGCGGCTTCCTCGATGCGACGCTGGGCACGGGCGCTGGTCTTTGTTGCCGAATCCAGGCCGCGCTGCACGGCGTGCTGCACGCGGGCCGCGATCTGCTCCATGGTGGGCTCGGCCTCGCGGCGGATGTCGCGCACCTTTTCGCCGGCGGCGTTCACCGCGTTCTGCGCATAGGCCCGGGAGGTTTCGACTGCGTCGTGGGCGGTCTGGCGGAACTCGTCCGCCAGTTCGGCGGCGGTCTTGGGGGTGCTTGCGTTCATTGCTTTCTTCCCTTTCGATGAAGGTGTGTCAAAAATGCTCGGTGGGTCATCGTAGCCGCGCCGAAGCAAGCTTGCGAGAAAACCCGGCCTCTTGGTGTTTGTCGGCAGGCCGCGATGCCGCCCGCAATGGCGGCATGAGACGACCATAAGAGCAGCCTGGCTGTTCCACTGTCAGCCGCCGGGCGCGGGGGGCGTAGGAAGTGTGCGATACGCGGGTGGCGCGGTCGGCCCCGCGGCCTCGGGCTCGGCCTCGGCAGGCGGGTTGACCGGCAGCACGGCGCGCACCGTGGTGCCTTTGCCGGGCGTCGATGAAATGCTCAGCTTGCCGTGCGCCGCCTCCACCCGGTGGCGCATGCCCGCCAGGCCGTGCGTGGCGGGCTTCATCTTGCGCGTGTCGAAGCCCTGGCCGTTGTCGGCCACCTCCACGTGCACGCGGTTGCCATGGTTCTTGAGCACGATGGTCGCTTCGCTGGCCTTGGCGTACTTGCCGATGTTGGTGAGGCTTTCCTGGACCATGCGGTACACGGTCAACTGGCGACCCTCGTCGAGCTCGACGGGCTCCAGCGCCATGTCGATCTCCAGACCCGAGCGCTCGGCGAATTCGCGGCCCAGGATCTCCAGCGAAGCCACCAGGCCCAGGTTGGCCAGCGAGGAGGGACGCAGGTCCTCGATGATGCGGCGCTTCAGCGCGATGCCGCTGTTGAGCAGTTCCGTCAGGTGCTGCAGCCGATCGATGGCTTCCGGCGAAGCGGCCAGCCTCGACTTGAGCCGCGCAGCATCCAGCTTGGCGGCGGTGAGCAGGGCGCCCAGTTCGTCGTGCAGCTCGCGCGCCAGGAAGCCGCGCTCGTTTTCGCGCACCTCCTGCAGGTGGGTGGCCAGCTCGGCCAGGGTGGCGGTGCGCTCGCGCACTTCGTGTTCCAG
This sequence comes from Variovorax sp. LARHSF232, assembly GCF_052871435.1. NCBI lineage: Bacteria > Pseudomonadati > Pseudomonadota > Betaproteobacteria > Burkholderiales > Comamonadaceae > Variovorax > Variovorax sp. LARHSF232. Next base: position 227,523 of record NZ_JBIXJS010000007.1, read on the forward strand.
CGCGTTGCGTTCGCGCTCCAGCGCCTTCTGCTGGCGCTCGCCGGCCTCGCGCAGCTGGTGCGTCTGGTGCAAGTACAGGAAAAAGGCAAACAGGCCAGCCAACGCCACCAGGCCGATGCCCAGCCGCGCCATGGCCAGCGAACGGGCGATCTGCGCCTGGCCGGCCATCAGCGACTGGTTGCTCAGGGCCAGCAGGCCGGCGGCTTCGGCGCGGATGGCCGCCATTTCCTCGCGGCCCACGTCGGTGGTCAGCACGAACTTCCAGGCGTCGTCGTCACCGGATTCGCGCAGACGCACGCTCATGTCCATTTCGGCCAGCTTGCGCATCACGTGGTCGGTGAGGGTGGCCAGGCGCGCGCTTTCCGCCGGCTTGCCCTCGTAGAGCTTGCGCAAGGCAGCGAACTGGTTGCCGATCTGCTTGACTGCGGCATCGTAGGGCTCGCGGTAGCGCGCCTCGCCGGTCAAAAGGAAGCCGCGCTGGCCGGTCTCGGCATCCACGATGTTCTGCACCAGCGAATTGAGCACCAGGCGCTCGCCCTGGGCTTCGCCGATCTCCACGAGCGCGCGGCTCGACTGGCGATAGCCCGCTTCATTGATGCCCACGAGTACCATTGCGGCCAGCATGGCCAAGCCCAAGCCCAGCGACATTGGGCGAAATGCCAACCAGCGCTGAAGGCGCTGTCCGACAAGCCGCGGAGTCAAACTGTGAATAATCATCATGAAGCGGGGATGGACAGGTAAGCGCGCATCAAAACGCCGCCAGGCGACAAAGGCAACAGATGATCAGGATCGGAATTGTGGACGACCACGCCATCGTGCGCTCCGGTTTGCGCCAGTTTTTCTCGGAGCATGTCGACCTGCGCGTGGTGGGAGAAGCGGCCAGCGGGCGCGAGGCGATCGATCTGGTTCGCAGCACCGAGATGGACGTGCTCGTCATGGACCTGTCCATGCCGGGCCAGAGCGGCATCGACGCACTGGCGATGATCCGTGCCAAGGCGCCCGACGTGGGCATCCTCATCCTCAGCGCCTACCCCGAGGAGCACTACGCGCTGAACCTGATCCGCCAGGGCGCGAGCGGCTACCTGAACAAGGAATGCGATCCGATGGAGATCGTGAATGCCATCCGCACCGTTGCGCTGGGGCGCCGTCACATCACGCCGGCGGTGGCCGACCTGTTGGCGCGCCAATTGGACCGCAAGAGCGACAGTGCACCACACGAGCAGCTTTCGGAACGCGAGTTTCAGGTGTTCCTGAAGCTCGCCAAGGGTGAAACCGCGGGCGACATTGCCAAGGCGTTGTCGCTCTCGGTCAAGACGGTGAGCACCTACCGCACGCGCCTGATGGAGAAGATGAACCTGTCCTCCAACAGCGACCTGACCTACTACGCCCTGAAGAACAAGCTCATTGATTGAAGCGCTGCGCAGGGTCATCACGCCGGGCTGGCCGGCGCGCCCTGGTTGGACAGGAGCGCGCAAAAATCCACCAGTGCATCGATCTCGTTGGATTTGTCGAAGACGGCATCGGCGCCCAGCTGTGCGCAGCGCTTGCGGATATCGGGCGTGGCGTAGTTGCTCAGCACCACGACCTTCTGGCTGCTACGCCGCTGCATGCATTCCTGCAGCACGCCCAGGCCACTGCCCTGCTTGAGAAAGAGATCGACGATGGCCAAGTCCCAATCGTCTGCATGTTCAATGAGCCAGCGGCGTGCATCGACTTCGGTTTCGGAATGACCGATGGCGGCGACTCGAGTCAGTTCCTCCAAGGTTCCGACAAGATTCTCCCGAATCGTGGCGTTGTCTTCGACGATGTATGTCTTGAGCGTGCTTGTCATGTCGAAAGACATCCCCTTCGCGGCCCCACCTGCCATCAGGAGTCTGCAGCAACGAAGGCCTTCGTCTGCCATCGTATCGAGCGCCTTGCGTCCGCGGTGCAAGTTGGCAGGGCGACGCGCTGTAGGACGGCGCCGACACAGCGGCCCCGGGGTGGACGGCCTCTTCAGGCGGGTTTGGCAGTGTGGCCGGGTCGGCTGGCGCAGACCGCGCAGTGCGGATCGCGCGCCACGCGCAGGGTGTCGAAGCTGGCCGAGCGGCCGTCGAACATCAGCAGGCGCCCGGCCAGCGGCTCGCCGATGCCTGCCAGGAGCTTGAGCGCCTCGCCGGCCTGCAGCACGCCGATGGTGCCCACCACCGGCGCAAACACGCCCAGCACGGCGCAGCGTGTTTCCTCGAACTGGGCGTCCGGCGGAAACAGGCAGGCGTAGCAGGGCGAGGCGGCATCGCGGCTGTCGTAGACGCTCAGTTGGCCATCGAAGCGAATGGCGGCGCCGGCCACCAGCGGCCGGCCATGGCGCACGCAGGCGCGGTTCACCGCCTGGCGGGTGGCGAAGTTGTCCGAGCAGTCGATCACCACGTCGGCACGTGGCACCAGTTCTTCGAGCAGTTGCTCGTCGGCGCGCCGCACATGGGCATGCACCTGGATTGTCGGGTTGAGCTCGCCCATGGCCTCGGCGGCCGAGCGCACCTTGGCCTGGCCGACCCGCGCCGCCGTGTGGGCGATCTGGCGCTGCAGGTTGGTGAGGTCGACCTCGTCGTCGTCGACCAGCGTGATCTGCCCGACCCCGGCGCCGGCCAGGTACAGCGCGACGGGCGAGCCCAGCCCGCCGGCACCGATCACCAGGGCGTGGCCGGCCGAGACCTTGGCCTGGCCGTCGATTCCGAACTCTTCCAGGAGGATGTGGCGCGAATAGCGCAGCAGATCGTCGTCGTCCATGCGCTTCGCGGAAAAAGCGGCGAGCCCGGCGCAGCCCGCAGGCTGGCGCCGATCGCGCCTTAGTTTTCCTTCTTTTCTTCCTTGCGCTCGACCTGGGTCTTGCTCACCAGCACCGGCTGGCCCCTGAGTTGGGCCAGGGCCTGCATCAGCGGGAAGTCCTTGTCGGAACCAAATTCGGGCACCTTGCGGTCTTGCGGCGGCTTCAGGGCCTCGGCCTCCAGGCGCTTGCGGGCTTCATCGCGGGCCTTCTCGCGGTCCGGACTCTTGTCTTCCGGACCCTGGCCGCTGGTCAGATGCTTGTCCAGGTCGGCTTCGCGCATGCGCAGGATGGCGTAGGGGCTGCCCTCGGCGGTCTCGTCGACCAGCACGTTCGGCACGATGCCGCGCGCCTGGATCGAGGCGCCGCTGGGGGTGTAGTAGCGCGCCGTGGTGATCTTCAGGCCGGTGTCGGGGCCGAGCGGGCGCACCGTCTGCACCGAGCCCTTGCCGAAGGTCTGGCTGCCCATGACGGTGGCGCGCTTGTGGTCCTGCAGGGCGCCGGCCACGATCTCGCTGGCCGAAGCCGAGCCTTCGTTGACCAGCACCACCAAGGGCACCGACTTCAGGGCGGGCGGCAGGCCGCGCAGCGGGTCGCTGCCGGCGCGGCGCTGGTAATACTCGGGCGAGGCCTTGTAGACCGACTTGCTCTCGGGCAGCTGGCCGTCGGTGGACACCACCGTGACGTTTTCCGGCAGGAAGGCGGCAGACACCGCCACCGCCGCATCCAGCAGGCCGCCCGGGTCGTTGCGCAGGTCGAGCACCAGGCCCTTCATGTTGGGGGAGGCCTTGTAGAGTTCTTCGACCTTCTTGACGAAGTCCTCCACCGTGCGTTCCTGGAATTGCGACAGGCGGATCCAGCCGTAGCCCGAATCCAGCATCTTGCCGCGCACCGACTGCGTGCGAATTTCCTCGCGCGTGATCGTGACCGGGAAGGTGCGGTTCTCGTCCTTGCGGAAGATCGTCAGCATCACCTTGGTGCTGGCCTCGCCGCGCATGCGCTTCACGGCCTCGTTGAGGGTCAGGCCGCGCACCGCCGTGTCATCGATCTTGGTGATCAGGTCATTGGGCTTCAGGCCGGCGCGAAAGGCCGGCGAGCCTTCGATGGGCGACACCACCTTGACCAAGCCGTCTTCCTGTGAGATCTCGATGCCCACGCCGACGAAGCGGCCGGTGGTGCCTTCCTTGAATTCCTTGAAGGACTTCTTGTCGAAGTACTGGGAATGGGGGTCGAGCCCGGCGACCATGCCGGAGATGGCGTCGGAGATGAGCTTTTTCTCGTCCACCGACTCGACATAGTCGCTCTTGACCATGCCGAATACGGCAGCGAGCTGCTGCAGTTCTTCCAGCGGAAGCGGGGCCAGCGAGCCTCGTGCGACGGTTTGCAGCGAGACGGTGGTCAGCGCGCCGGCGAAGGCGCCTGCGGCGACCCAGCCTGTAATCTTGAGTTTCTGGCCCATGGGGGAAGTCCTATCAGCGAACCGAAGCAATATACACAGCTTGGAAGCTAACTTATTGCAACAGTTCCAAGCCTGTGCACGACGTCAGGCTTTTCCCTGGCGAGCGATGGCGGCGGCGGCCTTCTCGGCGGCCTCGGCGTCGCCCAGGTAGTAGTGGCGCAGCGGCTTGAGTTCGCTGTCGAGTTCGTACACCAGCGGGATGCCGTTGGGGATGTTCAGGCCCACGATGTCGGCATCCGAGATGCCGTCCAGGTACTTCACCAGGGCGCGGATCGAATTGCCGTGCGCCGCCACCACCAGCCGGCGGCCGGCGCGGATGGCCGGCGCCATCGATTCGTTCCAGAAGGGCAGCACCCGGGCCACCGTGTCCTTGAGGCATTCGGTGAGCGGGATCTGCTCGGGCGAGAGCTTGCCGTAGCGCAGGTCGGCGCGTTCGCTGCGCGGATCTCCGGGCTCGAGCGCCGGCGGCGGCGTGTCGTAGCTGCGGCGCCAGACCAGCACTTGGTCGTCGCCGTACTTCTTGGCGGTTTCGGCCTTGTTCAGGCCCTGCAGGGCGCCGTAGTGGCGCTCGTTCAGGCGCCACGAATGCACCACCGGCAGCCAGGTGCGGTCCAGCTCGTCCAGGGTGTGCCACAGGGTGCGGGTGGCGCGCTTGAGCACGCTGGTGTAGGCCACATCGAAGTCGTAGCCCTCCGCCTTCAGCAGGCGCCCGGCCTGCTTGGCCTGTTCCACGCCCAGGGGCGTGAGGTCGACGTCGGTCCAACCGGTGAAGCGGTTCTCGAGATTCCAGGTCGATTCGCCGTGGCGAATCAGCACCAGCTTGTACATGTGTGAGGGCCTTTTGGACTGGGTTGGCAGGGCTGCAAAACTCGACATTCTAAAATCCGGGGTTCGTCATCCAAGGACCCCCGTGAAATTCTTCTTCGACTTCGTCATCGCCAACTGGATGCTGTTCCTGATCGTGATCAGTTCCGGCGCCATGCTGCTGGTACCCATGCTGCGAAAGGCCGGCCAGGGCGCTCTGAGCGCCGAAGGCGCTGTGCAACTGATCAACCGCCAGCGTGCGGTGGTGGTCGACATCCGCCCCCCGGAGGAATTCGCCGCCGGCCATGTGACCGGCGCCCGCAACGTGCCGCTCGATCAGCTCGAGGCCAAGCTGGCCGGCACCGTCAAGAACAAGTCGCTGCCCCTGTTGATCGTCTGCGCCTCCGGCGCCCGCGCCCAGCGCGCCGTGGCGGTGGCCCGCAAGCTGGGCTACGAGCAGGCCCAGGCCCTGGCTGGCGGCCTCAAATCGTGGAAAGACGCCAACCTGCCGCTTGAAAAAGCCTGAAGGGCGCGCCAGATGACCCAGATGCAACCCGTCAAGATGTACACCACCGCGGTCTGCCCCTATTGCATCCGCGCCAAGCAGATCCTCAAGGCCAAGGGCGTCGAGCACATCGAGGAAATCCGCGTCGACGCCGACCCGGTGGCCCGCGCCGCCATGATGGAAACCACGCAGCGCCGCACCGTGCCGCAGATCTTCATCGGCCAGACCCACGTGGGCGGCTGCGACGAGCTGATGGCGCTCGACAGCCGCGGCGGCCTCGTGCCCCTGCTGCAGGGCGCCTGACCGCGGCATCCCGCTGCATCCAGCGGCGATAATCCCGCTTCTACTTCTGGCCCGCTGCGGAGAGCTTCTCCGGCGGGCCTTGTCTTGATACCCGAAAGAATTGCATGGCCGACAACCAAGATCCCGTTTTCCAGATCCAACGCGTCTACCTGAAGGACCTGTCGCTGGAGCAGCCCAACTCGCCGGCCATCCTGCTCGAGCAGGAAGCGCCCACGGTCGACATCCAGCTGGGCGTGGACGCGCAGCCGGTGAACGAGGGCATCTTCGAAGTCACCGTGTCGGCCACCGTGCAGACCAAGATCGGCGACAAGACCGTGTTCCTGGTCGAGGCCAAGCAAGCCGGCATCTTTGAAATCCGCAACCTGCCGCAAGACCAGATGGCGCCGATCCTGGGTATCGCCTGCCCGCAGATCGTCTACCCCTACCTGCGCGGCAACGTGGCCGACGTGATCCAGCGCGGCGGCTTCCCGCCGGTGCACCTGGCCGAGATCAACTTCCAGGCCATGTTCGAGCAGCAGCAGGCGCAGGCCGCCGGCCAGCCGCCCGCTGCCAACGCCCAGTAATCGAATGGCCGCGCGGCTGCGCGGCATGTGGCCCCCGACATGAAGATCTGCGTGCTCGGCGCCGGTGCCTGGGGTACGGCGCTGGCCATCAACGCGGCGCCCCGGCATGAAGTGAGCCTGTGGGCGCGCGATGCGGCCCAACTGGCCGCCTTTCAGGCCCAGCGCGAAAACCGGCGCTATCTGCCAGGCATCGCGCTGCCTCCTTCGCTCCAGCTCGTCGGCGCTGCCGCGGTCGATGCCGCGCGCGCGGCGCAGCTGGTGATCATCGCCACGCCGATGGCGGCGCTGCGCGAGCAACTGCTGGCCCTGCGCGATCTGCGCGTGCCGGTGGCCTGGCTGTGCAAGGGCGTGGAGCCGGCGCAGGGCGGGGGTGCCGGCTACGGCTTGCTGGCGCATGAAATCCAGGCTCAGGTGGCGCCCGATCTGCCCGCCGGCGTGCTCAGCGGCCCCAGCTTTGCGCAGGAAGTGGCACACGGGCAGCCCACCGCCCTGGTGGCCGCCAGCGCGCATGGCGAGGTTCGGCAGGCGCTGGTCGACGCTTTTCACGGGCCTTCGCTGCGCGTCTATGCGAACGACGACATCGTCGGCGTGGAAGTGGGGGGTGCCGTGAAGAACGTGCTGGCCATCGCCACCGGCCTGGCCGATGGCCTGGCGCTGGGGCTCAACGCCCGCGCCGCGCTCATCACACGAGGCTTGGCCGAAATGACGCGGCTGGGCTTGGCGCTGGGCGCGCGAGCCGACACCTTCATGGGCCTGTCCGGCCTTGGCGACCTGGTGCTCACCGCCACCGGCGACCTGTCGCGCAACCGCAAGGTGGGCCTGCTGCTGGCCCAGGGCCGCAGCCTGGCCGAGGCCGTGCAGTCGCTGGGCCACGTCGCCGAGGGCGTCTACTGCGCCCGCACCGTGCTGCAGCGCGCATTGCACCTCGGCGTGGAAATGCCCATTGCGCAAGGCGTGGTGGCATTGCTGGACGGCAGTGCCAAGCCGGCCGAGGTGGTGGCTGCGCTCATGGGGCGGGAGCCAACGGCCGAGCCGGGCTGATCGATCGGCCCCGGGCCGGTCCGGTCCGTGATTTCCTTCTTGAAGGCGCCCGGCGCTTCGGTTAGCGTGGCGCTCCCTCAAGAACAAGGAGCCGTCCATGCGCAGCTACCGGAAAAAATCACTCTGCCTGATCGCGTCCGTGCTCGGCGCCACGTTGCTGGGCGCCTGCGCCATGGGCGGCGGCGGCATGAGCGCAGGCAAGTCGATGAGCTTCTTCGTCACCAGCGCCAATCCCGGCAAGGGCGCGGATTTCGGCGGCCTGGCCGGCGCCGACAAGTATTGTCAGTCGCTGGCCACCGGCGCCGGCGCCGGCAGCCGTACCTGGCGCGCCTACCTAAGCACCACGGCGGCGGGCGGCTCGGCGGCGGTCAATGCGCGTGATCGCATCGGCACCGGGCCCTGGTACAACGCCAAGGGCGAACTGGTTGCCGGCAGCGTCGACGAACTGCACGGCAGCAACAAGCTCACCAAGCAGAGCGCCTTGACCGAAAAGGGCGCAGTGATCAGCGGCCGCGGCGACCCGGTCAACATGCATGACATCCTGACCGGCTCATCGCCGGAAGGCCGCGCGGTGAGCGACCCTGGCAAGGACACCACCTGCGGCAACTGGACAAAAAGCGACGAGGGCTCGGCCATCGTCGGCCATCACGACCGTATGGGCCTCAACGACAGCCCGCCGGCCAAGTCCTGGAATTCCTCGCACGCCAGCCAGGGCTGCAGCCTCGATGCGCTGAAAAAGACAGGCGGCAACGGCCTGCTCTATTGTTTCGCCCAGTAGCTCTGGCAGCGCTCAGGCGGGGGAGTACGCCAGACGCACGTAGATCGGGGCGAAGGCCTCGGCCTGCGTGATCTCGATCAGGCATTCCTTGGCCAGCTCCAGCATGGCGATGAAGGTCACCACCATCACCGCCGAGCCGCGCGTCGGGTCGAACAGGTTCTCGAACTCGACAAAGCGCCGGCCTTGCAGATGGCGCAGCACGATGCTCATGTGCTCGCGCACGGAAAGCTCCTCGCGCGAGATCTTGTGGTGTTGCACCAGCTTGGCCCGCTTGAGGATGTCGGCCCAGGCGTCGCGCAGGTCGACCACGTTCACGTCGGGAAAGCGCGGCTTGAGCGACTGCTCGATGTAGACCTGCGCCTTCCAGAAGTCGCGCCCGAAGGTGGGCAGGGCACCGATGGCGGCCGCCTGCATCTTGGTCTGCTCGTACTCGATCAGCCGGCGCGCCAGCTCGGCGCGCGGGTCTTCCGCCTCTTCGCCCTCGGCCGTCTTCTTGGGCGGCAGGAGCATGCGCGACTTGATCTCGATCAGCATGGCCGCCATCAAGAGGTATTCGGCGGCCAGCTCCAGGTTGGTCTGGCGGATCTCGTCGACGTAGGCCAGGTACTGGCGCGTCAGCCCCGCCATGGGGATGTCGAGGATGTTGAAGTTCTGCTTGCGGATCAGGTAGAGCAGCAGGTCGAGCGGGCCCTCGAAGGCTTCCAGGAAGACCTGCAGCGCCTCGGGCGGGATGTACAGGTCGTTCGGCAGCGCGAACAGTGGCTCGCCATAGAGCCGGGCAAGCGCGACCTGGTCGACGACTTCGGGCATGGCGGCGACGATCGGTTGTCCGTCTTCGTCCTGTGCCGGGGAGGCCACGCCAACCATCGGCCGCTTACTTGGCCTGGGTCTGGTAGACGTAGGGCTGCTGCGGCACCCGCGCCTGGTCGAATTCTTCCAGCGTCTCGCGGTCCAGGTGCTTGTCCCACAGGAGGGCCCGGCCGGCGCGCTGCTCGGCTTCGAGGGTGGGCTTTTTTTGCCGCATTTCCTCGATGAAATTGGTGATTTCGGAGCTGTAGTGGGGGCGACGGAAGAGGGAAAACATGGGTAGGGGACCTTTGACTGCTTCGCCGATTTTACCGGTGCGCGCCGCCGGCGTCGGGGCTGGCGTCGGCGCTGGCGGAAGCCGCCGCCAGATCGTCCGCGAAGCCGGAGCGCTCGATCAGGTCGCGCGGCTGCGGCTGCAGGGACTCGAGCCGCAGCAGGCCGCCCCGCGCCAGCACCGCCTTGTGCAGCTGGCGCAGCGCATCCAGGCCGGTGGTGTCCAGCTGGATCATGTGCATGGCGTCCAGCACCACCGTCATGCCGCGCGGCGCGCGTTCCACCGCCTGGATGGCCGGATCGAGCTTGTTGGCCGCGCCGAAGAAGAAGGCGCCGTACAGCCGGTAGGTGAGCACGGGCGGCTGCAGCGACACCAGCTCGACCCGGAACAGGGTGTTCATGCGCCGGATGAAGAGCGCGCAGGCCAGCACGATGCCGGCCTCCACCGCCACCGTGAGGTCGAACACCACCGTCAGGAAGAAGGTGCCCAGCATCAGCAGGCGATAGTGGTGCGAAAAGCGGCGCAGCATGTAGGGCGCCAACTCGCGCCATTCGCCCATGTTCCAGGCCACAAAGACCAGAATGCCGGCCAGCACCGACAGCGGCACCAGCCGGGCCAGCGGCGCTGCCAGCAGCACGACCACCAGCAGCGTGAGGGCGTGGACGATGCCGGCGATGGGCGAGCTGGCGCCGGCGCGCACGTTGGTGACGGTGCGGGCGATGGTGCCGGTGGCCGGCATGCCGCCGAAGAAGGGCACCACCAGGTTGGCGACGCCTTGCGCCATCAGCTCCTGGTTGGGATCGTGGCGGGGCAGCCCGCTGACCTGGTCCGCCACGCGGGCGCACAAGAGCGATTCGATCGCGCCCAGGAGGGCGATGGTGAGGGTGGGCGTCACCAGCTGCTTGACCGTCTCCCAGCTGAACTCGGGCAGGGCGAAGGCCGGCAGCCCCTGCGGAATGCCGCCGAAGCGGGTGCCGATGGTCTCCACCGGCAGCTCGAGCGCCCAGGCCAGTGCCGTCAGGCTGACCAGGGCAACGATCGGTCCCGGCACACGCGAGGCCATCTGCACCGCCCGCAGCTCGGTCACGCGCGCGAACATCAGGTGCACCGCGTAGCCAAAGCGCGACTTGTCGTGCAGCAGCAGCGGCCAGGCAAAGAGCCCCGCGATGCAGATCGTGCCGAGCCCGAAGGCGTAGGGGTTGAAGCTGCCGATGTGCAGCGCCAGCGTGTGCAGCTGCGAGAACATGTCGGCCGGCATCTTGTCGATCGACAGGCCGAGCCAGTCGCGCAGCTGCGACAAGAGGATCAGCACCGCGATGCCGTTGGTGAAGCCCACCACGATCGATACCGGCACGTAGCGCACCAGCGTGCCCAGCCGGAACATGCCCAGCAGCATGAGGATCAGCCCGGCGCAGGCGGTGGAGATCAGCAGGTTGGCCAGGCCATAGCGCTCCACGATGCCGTAGACGATCACGATGAAGGCGCCCGCCGGCCCGCCGATCTGCACGGCCGAGCCGCCCAGCAGCGAGATCAGGAAGCCGGCGATGATGGCCGTCCAGATGCCCGCCTCGGGCTTCAGGCCCGAGGCGATGGCAAAGGCCATGGCCAGCGGCAGCGCCACGATGCCGACGGTGGCGCCGGCGCCCAGGTCCTTGAGAAAGCGCGCACGGTCATAGCCGTGCAGGGCATCCAGCAGCCGGGGCCGGAACTGAAATTGGAATGACACGAAGCCTCCCGAAGTGAACGAACGGCCGCAAGCGCAGCGGCAAGGCGTGGTTCAGTTCAGATTCGGTGGCGGCCCGCAATGGCGCAGCCGCATGATGAAGCGCCGTCGGCGCGACAGGTGCGGGGCGGGCTGGATGGCCATGCGCCGAGTATGCGCCCGGCGCGCGCCCGCGTGCCGATCGCGCCGTGCGACGGCTACTTTTCGACAGCGCCGCTGTTCGAATCCGGCAACACGGCGTCGGCCGCGGCGCCCACCGCCTTGCCGGTGATCTTGGCCGTGCCGATGGCGGCATCGGCGGCCAGGCCGACGGCGCCCGCGCCCACGCTCACGGCGGTGCTGGCCACGCTGACGGTGGCGCTCGCCACGCTGACGACGGCGCAGCCCGGGAGCACGGCGGCCGCCAAGGCGAGGCCCGACAGCAGGAAGGTGGTGCGAAGAAGGGACATGGGCCCTCAGCGTACCCGCATGCCCGGCGTGGCGCCAGGCCAGGGTTCCAGCACGTGGATGCCGGGGTTGGCCTTTTCGTTGGCATGGCTGGCGGCCAACACCATGCCCTCGGACACGCCGAACTTCATCTTGCGCGGCGCCAGGTTGGCCACCATCACGGTGAGCTTGCCCACCAGCTGTTCGGGCTCATAGCAGGACGCGATGCCGGAGAAGACGTTGCGCGTCTTGCCTTCGCCCACGTCCAGGGTCAGGTGCAAGAGCTTGGTCGAGCCTTCCACCTTCTGGCAGGCCACGATTCTTGCAATGCGCAGGTCGATCTTGGCGAAGTCGTCGATGCTGATGGTGGGCGCGATGCCCTCGCCGCCGGGCAGCAAGTCGCCGGCATCGTCCTCGGAGGCGGCCGGCGCGGGCGCCGGCGCTTCGAACAGGGCGTCGAGCTGTTTGGCATCGACGCGCTGCATCAGGTGCTTGTAGTCGTTGATCGCATGGCCCTTGCCCAGCAGGCGCCGGGCGTCCTGCGATTCCAGCGGTGCGCAGCCAAGGAAGGCTTCCACCTGTTCGGCCAGGGTGGGCAGCACCGGCTTGAGGTAGATCGTGAGCAGACGGAAGGCCTCGATGCAGGCGGTGCACACGTCGTGCAGGCGCGCTTCCTGGCCTTCCTTCTTGGCCAGCTCCCAGGGCTTGTTCTGGTCGACGTACTCGTTGACCTTGTCGGCCAGGCCCATGATCTCGCGCAGCACGCGGGCAAAGTCGCGGCTGTCGTAGAGCCCTTCGATCGATGGCGACTCCGACTGCAAGGTCTTGAGCAAGGCAGCGCCGTCGGACGTGACCTCGCCCAGCTTGCCGCCAAAGCGCTTGGCGATGAAGCCGGCGGCGCGGCTGGCGATGTTGATGTATTTGCCCACCAGGTCGGCGTTGACGCGTGCCATGAAGTCGTCGGGATTGAAGTCGACGTCTTCCACCTTGGCGTTGAGCTTGGCGGCGATGTAGTAGCGCAGCCATTCGGGGTTCATGCCGATGCCGAGGTACTTGAGCGGATCGATGCCGGTGCCGCGGCTCTTGCTCATCTTCTCGCCCGAGACGGTGATGAAGCCGTGCACGTTCACCTGGCTGGGCGTCTTGCGGCCGCTGAACTGCAGCATGGCGGGCCAGAACAGGGTGTGGAAGTAGACGATGTCCTTGCCGATGAAGTGCACCTGCTCCACGGCCGGGTCGGCCACGAACGCGTCGAAGCTTTGCGCGGTGCGCGAAGCCGGGTGCCAGTGGTCCTTGGCCTGCCCCTTGTCAAAGTGGTTCTTCAGGCTGGCCAGGTAGCCCACCGGGGCATCGAGCCAGACGTAGAAGTACTTGCCCGGCGCATCCGGGATCTCGATGCCGAAGTAGGGTGCCTCGCGCGAGATGTCCCAGTCGGCCATGCCGGCTTCGAACCATTCGCTGGCCTTCTTGGCCATCTCCGCCTGCAGCCTCGGCACGCCAGTGCCGTCGGCATTCTTGTCCTGTGTCCAGCCCTTCAGGAAGTCGACCACCTTGGGGTCGGACAGCTTGAAGAAGAAGTGCTCCGAGCTGCGCAGCTCGGGCGTGGCGCCGGTCAGGGTGGAGTAGGGGCTGATCAGCTCGGTGGGCGAATAGACGCTGCTGCACACCTCGCACGAATCGCCGTATTGGTCCTTGGTGTGGCAGACGGGGCATTCGCCCTTGATGTAGCGGTCGGGCAGGAACATGCCCTTGACCGGGTCGTAGAACTGCTCGATGGTGCGGTTGGCGATCATGCCGTCCGCGCGCAGGCGCTTGTAGATGCCCTGCGCCAGCTCGGTGTTCTCCGGGCTGTCGGTCGAATGCCAGTTGTCGAAGCGGATGTGGAAGCCGTCCAGGTATTCCTTGCGGCCGGCCGCGATCTCGCCGACGAACGCCTGCGGTGTCTTGCCGGCCTTTTCGGCCGCGATCATGATCGGCGCGCCGTGCGCGTCATCCGCCCCCACGAAATGCACCATGTGCCCCTGCATGCGCTGGAAGCGCACCCAGATGTCGGCCTGGATGTACTCCATGATGTGGCCGATATGGAACTTGCCATTGGCGTAGGGCAGGGCGGTGGTGACGAAGAGTTTGCGCTGGTTCATCGAGCGGGCGCTTCTGGTGGAGCTTGGGGGAGGGCCGCTGGACGGCCATGGTGCGGCGCCAGCAGGGGACCGGTATTTTAGTTGGCGGGCTATAGTCAACGTCCATGCGGGCCAACTCGTGATCTCCGAACACGAAATCTCCCTTGCGCGCACCACCGACGCGCTGTCCATTGCCGAACTGTCGCGCGATGCCATCGAGTACGGCCTCAGCTGGCGCTGGACCGCGCGCCGCGTGATGCGCTGCATCCACGACGTCGATACCAACGTGGTAGTGATCCGCAGCGGCAGCACCGGCGTGCCGGCCTTTGCCATCATGCAGTACGGCGAGGAAGAGGCGCACATCGCCCTGCTCGCGGTGCGCGCCGTCCGGCGCCGCAGCGGCCTGGGCTCGGCCCTGCTGGCCTGGCTGGAAGCCACGGTGCGCGCGGCGGGCCTCACGGCCATCCGGCTCGAAGTGCGCATCACCAACCTGGCGGGGCTGGCCTTCTACCGCCACCATGGCTTCGAGGAAGTCGGCGTGTCGGTCGGCTACTACGAAGGCGTGGAGGATGCGGTGCGCATGGTCAAGCGGCTGTCGCCTTCCGACGCCGGCTGAGGCGCGCGCTGCCACCGGCGCCAGCAGCGCCACTGCTAGACTGGCCGCGACTCATCACAACAAGAGGAGAAGCGACTTCCATGGATGACAGCATCAGCAGCAGCAGTGCGCCGGATCGCGCGGCCCCATTGTCCGGCCAGGTCGAGAGCACCACCGACACCATCGGGCACCACCCGATCAACTTCACCGGCGACGGCGGCGAGTACTTCCGGGTCTGGATCGTGAACGTGCTGCTCAGCATCGTCACCTTGGGGATCTACACGCCGTGGGCGCGGCGGCGCACCGTCAAGTACTTCTATAGCCACACCGAGGTGGCTGACGGGCCGCTGGAGTTCACCGCCAAGACGCGCAGCATGGTGGTTGGCTTCCTGCTGCTGGCGGTCATCTACGCGGCGATCAACGTCGCTTCCGAAACCGGGCACGACGTCGTCGTGGGGCTGGCGATGCTGGGCGGCGTAGCGCTTGCGCCCTGGCTGTGGGGCAAGGCGATGCGCTTTCGCCTTGGCAATACGCGCTGGCGCGGGCTTCGGCTGCAGTTCGGCGCCAGTTGGGCCGAGGTCTATCGGGCCAGCTGGCCGGTGTTTGCGCTGGTGGGGCTGTGGGTGGTGCTGGGCTTCCTGCTGGCTCTGCTGGCACCCGAGGTGGCGGACCTGGCGGGCGGCGCCGCGACCGGGGCTGCCGAGGGCAAGGTTCCGACGCCCGAGATCACGGCGCCCATGGGCATCCTCCTCTTCCTGGGCCTCGCGACCAGCTTCGTGCTGCTGACCCGGCTGGACTACAACTACAAGGTGCTGCTGGTTCGGCGCACGCTCATCGGCGACCAGGCGGGGCGCTGGCATCCGGGCTTCGGGGCCTTCCTGCGCATCGCGTTGGCGTCGCTGGGCGTGTTCCTGCTGTCGGCCGTGCTCGTGACACTGGCGATGATGCTGCTGGGCGCCCTGTTCGGCGGCGTGCAGGTCCTGATGGGGGGCACCGGCGGCTCGCGCGCGGCCATGGTGATCAAGGCCATCCTGATCGGCACGGTGATCGGCCTGGCGGGCTTTTTCCTTTCCATCTCGCCGGCCCTGGCTTATCGCGAGGCGCGCATGTTCCAGCTCTTGTGGAACGGCGTCGGCGTGAGCCGCATCGCCCGTTTTCGTACCAGCCTGGGCACCTCGGCCTTTGTCTGGCTGCGCATCAAGAACGTGCTGCTGACGGTGATCACACTCGGCTTCTACCGGCCCTTCGCGCGGGTGAACGAATACCGCATGAAGGCCGAGTCGACCATGCTCTATCTCAAGGGCGGGGTCGAGCCGCTGGTTAGCCAGCTCACGCGCCGGCAGGAGCAGGGCGGCTTCGGCGATGCGGTGGCCGATGCGCTTGGCCTGGATCTGGTCGGCTAGCGTCCAGTTTCCTGCGTTTTTTCAGTCATGGACTCCTCTCGCGCCACCGACGCTGCGCTCCTGCGCGCGCGCTGGTTCGACGGCCGCAGCAGCCAGCCCAAGCCCGTGCTGGTGAGCCTGCAGCCCGGTGCCAAGGGGCCTTCGCTGCACCTGCATCCGCTGGCGTCGGCGGAGGCTGCCGCGGCGCCGCCGCGCGTGTTCGCGCCGCATGAAGTCGAGTGGCCCGAAGTGTGGAGCGCGCAGCGCGCGCAAAAGACCGTGGCGGTGGACCTGCGCGATGCCGGCAGCCTGCAGATCGACGACGGCGCGCGCTGGCACGCGGCACTGGCGGCCGCAGGCGGCAGGCCCAGCCTGGCGCAACGCATGCAGACCCGTTGGCGTGTCTTCATCGTCGTGCTGCTGGTGGCGGCAGTCGGCCTGTGGGCCTTCTACCGCTATGGCACGCCCTGGGCCGCGGTGCAGCTC
The DNA here is from genome assembly GCF_052871435.1 of Variovorax sp. LARHSF232. Classification (NCBI taxonomy): domain Bacteria; kingdom Pseudomonadati; phylum Pseudomonadota; class Betaproteobacteria; order Burkholderiales; family Comamonadaceae; genus Variovorax; species Variovorax sp. LARHSF232. Next base: position 243,595 of record NZ_JBIXJS010000007.1, read on the forward strand.
ACGCGCCACGTGCCGCTCGACTGGGAGACGAGCGTGAGCACCCGTGCGCTTGCGCAGCTCGACGGCCAGTGGCTCAAGCCCAGCAAGCTGGCGCCCGAGCGCCAGGCGCAATTGCGCGCAGCCTTCGACGCGCTGGCGGCGCAGGTCGATGCGCGGCGACTGCCGTACCCGAACTACAAGCCGCGCTTCCGGCTCGAATTTCGATCGGGCCTGGGTCCCAACGCCCTGGCGCTGCCGGGCGGCACGGTGGTCATGACCGATGCCCTGGTCGAAGCCGCCAGCCGCGCCCAGTTGGACGATGACGCGCTGATGGGCGTGCTGGCCCACGAAATGGGCCACGTGCTGTACCGCCACGGCACGCGCATGGTGGTGGAGCAGGGTGTGCTCAACATCGGGCTGGGCCTGGCGATGGGCGATGTGTCGAGCCTGATCTCGACCGGCAGCGCGCTGCTCACCGGCCTGGCCTACCAGCGTGGCCACGAGGCCGACGCCGATTGCTTTGCCGTCGCCTTGATGCAGCAGGCCGGCCGGCCGCTGGCGCCGATGGCCGAGCTGCTGCTGCGCATCGACGACGGCGCCAAGGAGAAAGACGGTTCGCAGAACATGGGAAACAAGGAGGGGGAAGACGCGTCCTTCGCCTGGTCCAGCCTGCTCGACAGCCACCCCGGCACGCCGGAGCGCGCCCGGCGGATGAAGATGGGCCTGGGCTGTGACACCGACCGCTAGGGAATGACCCCTGCCCAGTGCGGCTTGCACCCCACGGCGCCGAATTCACGGAGCAACAAGCCCTAGACTAGCCGCACTAGGAGTTATTACCCACCATGGCAGCTACCCAAGAAGCGCTGGCCCAAGCGCTCAAGTCCGTCCTCGATCCCAACACCGGCAAGGATTTCGTCAGCGCCAAGGCGCTGAAAAACGTGCAGATCCACGAGGGCGACGTGTCCTTCGACATCGAGCTGGGCTATCCGGCCAAGAGCCAGGTGCCGGCCATGCGCAAGGCGCTGGTGGCCGCGGCCAAGACGGTGCCGGGGGTGGAGAACGTCTCGGTCAACATCACAACCCGGGTCATCAGCCACGCGGTGCAGCGCGGCGTGCAACTGATGCCCAACGTGAAGAACATCATCGCCGTGGCCTCGGGCAAGGGCGGGGTGGGCAAGAGCACCACCGCCGCCAACCTGGCACTGGCGCTGGCGGCCGAAGGCGCTGCCGTCGGCCTCTTGGACGCCGACATCTACGGGCCCAGCCAGCCCATGATGCTGGGCATCAGCCGCCGTCCCGAAAGCGAAGACGGCAAGACCATGGAGCCGCTGGAAAACCACGGCGTGCAGGTGATGTCCATCGGCTTTCTGGTCGACCAGGACGAAGCCATGATCTGGCGCGGCCCGATGGCGACCCAGGCGCTGGAGCAACTGTTGCGCCAGACCAACTGGAAAGACCTCGACTACCTCATCGTCGACATGCCGCCCGGCACCGGCGACATCCAGCTCACCCTGAGCCAGCGCGTGCCCATGACCGGCGCGGTGATCGTCACGACGCCGCAGGACATCGCCCTTCTGGATGCGCGCAAGGGCATCAAGATGTTCGAGAAGGTCGGCGTGCCGATCCTGGGCATCGTGGAAAACATGGCGGTGCACGTGTGCTCCAACTGCGGCCATGTCGAGCACATCTTCGGCGCCGAAGGCGGCAAGAAGATGGCCGAGCAATACCAGATGCCCTACCTGGGCGCGCTGCCGCTGGACATCAACATTCGCCTGCAAGCCGACAGCGGCAAGCCCACCGTGGTCGCCGACCCGGACGGCGAAGTGGCCGGCCTGTACAAGGCGGTGGCACGCCAGGTGGCCGTTGGGATCGCCGAAAAGGCCAAGGACTTCTCGGCCAAGTTCCCGACCATCACGGTCAGCAAGACCACATGAAGAAGGAGGCGGCGCGAACGCGTCCGCCTTTTCCATTCATTTCTCTAATCAATCGGTTCGCCGATTCAATTTGACGCTCCGCTGCAGCTGCGCCGACACTGGAATTGATTTGCACAGGTCCCTTTTCACCACAGGGACAAGGGCCTTGGCAAAGACGATGATCCGGTAATCGAGACAAGCGCCGATCGGTCCCACGCGGGTCGGCGCCGAAGGCCAAGGCAGATGCAAAACCACCCAGGCACGGCAGGAAAAGACAGCGTTCAGACGATCCCGCTCGGCACTGTCGACGACATGCGCGAGCGCATCCGCAAGAAGAGCAAGCTCAAGGGCCGCCAGCCCGAGGGCGATGCGATGGCGCAGGTGGGCGAGCTCATCGGCGAGAAGCCCGAAGGCGGCTTTCGGCGCGACCTGCTGATCGAATACCTGCACAAGGTCAACGATGCACACCGCGGCCTGCACGATCGGCACTTGGTGGCCCTGGCCGCCCTCATGAACATCCCGATGGCGGAGGTCTACGAGGTCGCGACCTTCTATCACCACTTCGAAATCCTGCGCGGCGACGAGGCCGCGCCCGGCGTCACGGTGCGCGTATGCGACGGCCTGGCTTGCGAGTTGGCCGGCGCGCGGGACCTGCTGGCGCGGCTGCCCAAGCTGCTGGGCCTGGCCGGCCGCGATGACGTGCGCGTGATCGCCGCGCCCTGCATCGGCCGCTGCGAGCAGGCGCCCGCGGTGGCGCTGGACCAGCGTGCCATTGCGCTGGCCGACGACAACAAGATCTTCGAGGCGCTGCAGGCGCGGCCCGCAGCACCGCGCCGCACGGCCAATTTCACGCCGGCCGACTTGGCCGAGCAGAGCGTCACCTTGCCCTCCGATGCGGCCGAGGCGATTCCCGCCCATACCGACTACGCCACCTACCGCGCCCACGGCGGCTACGCGCTGGCCGCAGCGCTGGTGCAGGGCGAGCAGGATGTCGAGTCGGTCATCAAGGCGATGGAAGACTCCGGCCTGCGCGGCCTGGGCGGCGCCGGCTTTCCAGCCGGGCGCAAGTGGCGCATCGTGCGCGAGCAGCCGGCCCCCAAGCTGATGGCGGTGAACATCGACGAGGGCGAGCCCGGCACTTTCAAGGACCGCACCTACCTGGAACGCGATCCGCACCGCTTCCTCGAAGGCCTGGTGATTGCCGCCCAATGCGTGGGCATCGACGCTTGCTACGTCTACCTGCGCGACGAATATCACGACTGCCGTGCGCTGCTGGAAGCGGAGCTCGCCAAGCTGCAGGCCGACCCGCCATGCCCGCTGCCGAAGATCGAGCTGCGGCGCGGCGCCGGTGCCTACATCTGCGGCGAAGAGTCCGCGATGATCGAGAGCATCGAAGGCAAGCGTGGCGAGCCGCGCATGCGCCCGCCCTACATCGCGCAGGTCGGCCTGTTCGGCCGGCCCACGCTGGAGCACAACTTCGAGACTCTCTACTGGGTGCGCGACATCGTGCAAAAGGGGCCGCAGTGGTTCAGCAGCTTCGGCCGCAACGGCCGCAAGGGGCTGCGCAGCTTCAGCGTGAGCGGACGGGTGAAGCTGCCCGGCGTCAAGCTGGCGCCGGCCGGCATCACGGTGAAGGAACTCATCGACGAATACTGCGGCGGCATGCTGGACGGCCACGCGCTTTACGCCTACCTGCCGGGCGGCGCCTCGGGCGGCATCCTGCCGGCCAGCCTGGGTGATATCCCGCTGGACTTCGACACCCTGCAGCCCTACGGCTGCTTCATCGGCTCCGCCGCGGTGATGGTGCTCAGCAACCACGACCGGGCGCGCGACGCGGCGCTCAACGTGATGCGCTTCTTCGAGCATGAAAGCTGCGGCCAGTGCACGCCGTGCCGGGTCGGCACCGGCAAGGCGGCGGCGCTGATGCAGGCCAGGGTCTGGGACAACACCACGCTCGAGGACCTGGCCCAGGTGATGGGCGATGCGTCCATCTGCGGGCTGGGGCAGGCTGCGCCCAACCCGATCCGCAGCATCCAGAAGTACTTCCCGCAGGAAATCGCTTGAGAGGACGAGAAGAAAAATGAACGCCCCCACCAAGCTCAACGAACTGATGCCGCAGACCATCGAGTTCCAGCTCGACGGCCGCACCGTCGAGGCCTTCGAAGGCGAATCCATCCTGACGGCAGCCAAGCGCGCCGGCGTCGACATCCCGCACCTTTGCTACAAGGAAGGCCTGCGGCCCGACGGCAACTGCCGCGCCTGCGTGGTCGAGGTCAAGGGCGAGCGGGTGCTGGCCCCCAGCTGCTGCCGCGCCGCCACGCCCGGCATGGAAGTGCAGGCCTGCAGCGACCGCGCGGTGAAGAGCCAGAAGATGGTGGTCGAGATGCTGCTGTCTGATATGCCGGAGCAGGGCTACAAGTGGAACGACGCCGATGAAGCGGGCAAGGCGCAATCCGAGGCCGGCCAGCATGGTGAATTGAGCGCCTGGGCCGACAAGCTGGGCCTGGTGGTGCGCCCCGAGCTCAAGGCCCTGCGCCGCGAGCAGCCGAAGGCCGACATCTCGCATCCCGCGATGGCCGTCAATCTCGACGCCTGCATCCAGTGCAACCGCTGCGTGCGTGCGTGCCGCGAGGAGCAGGTCAACGACGTGATCGGCTATGCCATGCGCGGGGCCGATTCCAAGATCGTGTTCGACCTGGACGACCCGATGGGCGACAGCACCTGCGTGGCCTGCGGCGAATGCGTGCAGGCCTGCCCCACTGGCGCCCTCATGCCCAAGACGCAGATCGGCACGCAGGTGGTCGACCGCAAGGTCGATTCGGTCTGCCCCTTCTGCGGCGTCGGCTGCCTGATCACCTACAACGTCAAGGACGAGAAGATCGTCAGCGTCGATGGCCGCGACGGCCCGGCCAACCATGGGCGCCTGTGCGTCAAGGGGCGCTTCGGCTTCGACTACGCGCACCACCCGCAGCGCCTGACCAAGCCCCTGATCCGCAAGCCCGGCGTCCCCAAGACCATCGACGACGGCCAGCCGCTCAACTGGAGCGACGTGTTCCGCGAAGCGACGTGGGAAGAGGCGCTGGAACTGGCCGGCGGCAAGCTGGCGCAGCTGCGTGATACCCATGGCGCCAAGAGCCTGGCCGGCTTCGGCTCGGCCAAGGGCAGCAACGAGGAGGCTTACCTGTTCCAGAAGCTGGTGCGCACCGGCTTCAAGAGCAACAACGTCGACCACTGCACGCGCCTGTGCCATGCCTCCAGCGTGGCGGCGCTGCTGGAGGGCGTGGGTTCGGGCGCGGTGAGCAACCAGGTGAACGACGTGGAGAACGCCGACCTGATTTTCATCATCGGCTCCAACCCCACGGCCAACCATCCGGTGGCCGCCACCTGGATGAAGAACGCCGCCAAGCGCGGCGCCAAGATCGTGCTGGCCGACCCGCGCCGCACCGACATCAGCAAGCACGCCTGGCGCACCCTGCAGTTCAAGGCCGACACCGACGTGGCCATGCTCAATGCGCTGATCCATGCGGTGATCGACGAGGGCCTGGTCGACGAAGCCTTCATCCGCGAGCGCGCCAGCAACTTCGAGGCGCTGAAGGAGAACGTGAAGGGCTACAGCCCCGAGGCCATGGCGCCGATCTGCGGCATTCCGGCGCAGACCTTGCGCGAAGTGGCGCGCGCTTTCGCCACCGCCAAGGGCGCGATGATCCTGTGGGGCATGGGCATCAGCCAGCACGTGCACGGCACCGACAACTCGCGCTGCCTGATCGCGCTGGTCTCGGTCACCGGCCAGATCGGCAAGCCCGGCTCCGGCCTGCATCCGCTGCGTGGCCAGAACAACGTGCAGGGCGCCAGCGATGCGGGCCTGATCCCGATGATGTTCCCCAACTACCAGCGGGTGGACAACCCGGGCGCCCACGCCTGGTTCGAGAAGTTCTGGGGCCAGCCGCTGGATGCCACGCCCGGCTACACGGTGGTGGAGATCATGCACAAGGCGCTGGCCGAGGACAGCGACCCGCACAAGATCCGCGGCATGTACGTGATGGGCGAGAACCCCGCCATGAGCGACCCGGATCTGAACCATGCCCGCCATGCGCTCGGCGCGCTGGAGCACCTGGTGGTGCAGGACATCTTCATGACCGAGACTGCCTGGCTGGCCGACGTGGTGCTGCCTGCCAGCGCCTGGCCGGAGAAGACCGGCACGGTGAGCAACACCGACCGCATGGTGCAGCTGGGCAAGCGCGCGCTTCAACCCCCCGGCGATGCCAAGCCCGACCTGTGGATCATCCAGCAGCTGGCCCAGCGCCTGGGCCTCGCATGGAACTACCAGGGCGAAGAGTGCGGCGTGGCCGAGGTGTATGACGAGATGCGCCAGGCCATGCATGCGGCCATCAGCGGCATCACCTGGGACCGGCTGCAGCGCGAGTCCAGCGTGACCTACCCCTGCCTGAGCGCAGACGACCCGGGCCAGCCCATTGTCTTCGTGGAGGACTTCCCGACCACGGACGGCCGCGTCAAGCTGGTGCCGGCCGACATCATTCCGGCGGCCGAGCGGCCCGATGTCGAGTATCCCTTTGTGCTCATCACCGGCCGCCAGCTCGAGCACTGGCACACCGGCAGCATGACGCGCCGCGCCACCGTGCTGGATGCGCTGGAACCGATCGCGACCGCCTCCATGAACCAGGCCGACCTGGACAAGCTGGGCCTGGCGCCGGGCGATGTCCTCACCATCCAGTCGCGCCGCGGCGAGGTGGCGATCCACGTGCGGCGCGACGACGGTACGCCGCAAGGCGCGGTGTTCGTGCCATTCGCCTACTACGAGGCGGCGGCCAACCTGATGACCAACGCGGCGCTGGACCCCTTCGGGAAAATCCCTGAATTCAAGTACTGCGCGGTGCGATTGACACGCGGCGGCACGCCGGCCGCCGTTGCGGGCTATTCTCGGGAGGTGCAAGAAATCACCACCTAGGGCCTGTTCATACTATTTGCGGGGTCGCGAAGGCATGCCAAAGCGGACAGATCAAGGCGCACGACGCCGCGTGTGCATTGGCACACGCAAGGAGAGCAACGCGGAGTTGGCCGCTTTGGCATGCCTTCCCTTCGGGTTGGCCCGCATTGGGGCCGTCTGCGGCGTTGCCCGCGCTTGCAATGCTTCAGCATTGCTGCGCGCGGGCGCCTTGCATCCAGCCCCAATGCGAGCCAACGCGATCCCCGTAAATAGTGTGAACAGGCCCTAAATCCATGCCCGACGAAACGGCGCGCAACGATCCCAGCCAGGACAAGGAATCCCGTCCCACCCTCGACGCCGCGGTGGTGATGCGCCGCGAGCGCGTGCAGGGCCCGGCAGCGCGCTGGCAGACGTGGCGCTGGGTGCTCGACAGCGTGCTGCCCGATGCGCCCGGCTTCGGTGCCGCGCCGCATCTTTTGCATGAAAGCGCCGAAGGCGAGCAGCGCTGGTTGCATCCGGGCTTTCAGGTCGAGCTGTTCAACGACGACGCCGAGGGCTACTACCTCAACACCAGCACGGCGGCGCCCTGCTGGTTCGTGCTGTGGCGGATGGAAGACGAGGCGAGCGTCGCCCCCGAGCCCATCGCGCGGCCGGTGATCGTCACCCTGAGCTATCACGACGCCGGCCGCTGGCTGGACGCGCAGGAGATGGTGGAGCAGGTGCCGGCCCAGCCGGAGGTGGTGCAGTGGCTGCGCGAGTTCGTCGATACGCACTACGCCGCCGAGCCCAAGCGCCGCAAGCGGCCGGAGAGCTTCAAGCCCTTGGTGGACCGATTCGGCAACGCCGCCAGCGTGACGACCGAAAAGAAGCGGGGGGCCGGCGATGTCTGAGAATTTCTTCGAGCGCTGGTCGCGCCGCAAGCAGCAAGGCGAAGCTGCGCCTGCGGAGGAAGTCAAACTCCCTCCCCCTCCGGGGGAGGGCAGGGGTGGGGGCGCGACGGCGCCTGCAGCGGGCGCTGCTGGCCCCCATCCCGACCTTCCCCCGGAGGGGGGAGGAGAAAAGCCGGAAGCCGAAGCCGCGCCGCCCACCCTTGCCGACGCCGAGTCGCTCACGCCCGAATCCGACTTCAAGCCCTTCGTCGCCCGCAACGTTGCGCCGGAGGTGCGCAACGCGGCGATGAAGAAGCTCTTTGCCGACCCGCACTTCAATGTGATGGACCGGATGGACGTCTACATCGACGACTACTCCAACCCGGCGCCGCTGCCCGCGTCCAGCCTGCGCAAGATGGCCAGCGCCGTCTTCCTGAAGCTGGTGGACGACGACGAAGAAGAAGCGCGAAAGAAGAAGGCGCTCCAAGAAACCCCTCCCATGTCATCCGTCCAGGACGTGGCAAAGTCGCAGCATTCCCGCGGGGATATTCCCAGCCCGCCGACCGCGCAGCAGCACGAAGCCCAAGCGCGGCCGGCCAGCCAAGAGACCGATGACGACCACGCTGATCTGCGATTGCAACAAGACGATGCCCCTGACGCCGACGACCCTCGGCGCGGCGCTGGCTGACAACAAAGAGCTTCCCCTCCACACCACCCTGTGCCGGCGCGAGGCCCCGGCCTTCCAGCGTGCCATCACCGGCAGTGGGGGCGACGAGGTGGTGGTGGCCTGTACCCAGGAAAAGCGGCTGTTCACCGAACTGGCCGAGCAGACGCCAAACGCCACCTCGCCGATCCGCTTCGTCAACATCCGCGAGACCGGTGGCTGGAGCCGCGATGCGCGCCAAGCCATGCCGAAGATCGCCGCGCTGCTGGCGGCCGCCAGCCTGCCGGAACCGGAGCCTGTGCCCACGGTCAGCTACAAGAGCCAGGGGCGCCTGCTGGTCATCGGACCGCTGGACCAGGCCGAGCAGGCTGCGGCGCTGCTGGCCGACAACCTGGACATCAGCATCTTTTCCACCGGCCCGGGCGAGCAGGGCGGGGCGCAGGAGCGTCGCTTTCCGGTGATGGCCGGGCGCATCGCATCGCTGGCCGGCTGGCTCGGTGCCTTCAAGCTGGCCTGGACGCAGGACAACGGCATCGACCTGGACCTGTGCACCCGCTGCAATGCCTGCATCGCCGTCTGCCCGGAACAGGCCATCGGCTTCGACTACCAGATCGATGCGGCGCGCTGCACCTCTCACGGCGAGTGCGTGAAAGCCTGCGGCGTGGCCGGCGCCATCGACTTGCAGCGCGAAGCCCGATCCATGAGCGCCGACTTCGACCTGGTGCTGGACCTGGGCGCAGCCCCGCTGATCGATTGGCACGCGCCGCCGCAGGGCTACTTCCACGAGGCCGGCGGCCTGGCTGGCCGGCCCGAGGCGCTGGCCACCGTGCTGCGCCTGCGTGAGATGGTGGGCGAGTTCGAGAAGCCGAAGTTCTTCGACTACAAGCAGAAGCTGTGCGCTCACAGCCGCAACGAAGTGGTGGGCTGCAATGCCTGCGTCGAGGTCTGCTCGGCCCACGCCATCAGCAGCGACAAGGCGCGCCAACGCATCGTCGTCAACCCCAACCTTTGCGTGGGTTGCGGTGCCTGCACCACGGTCTGCCCGACCGGCGCGCTGGCCTACAGCTATCCGCGCGCGCCGGAGCAGGGGCGCAAGCTGCGCACCCTGCTGGCGACCTACGCACAGGCCGGCGGACGCGATGCGGCGCTGCTGCTGCACAGCGAGGAGGGCGGCCGCGCCTTGGTCGAGCAACTGGGGCGGCAGGCCCAGCTGGGCAAGGCGCACGGCGTGCCGGCGCAGGTGATTCCGGTGGGGCTCTTTCACAGCGCCAGCACCGGCATCGACCTGTGGCTGTCGGCCGTGGCCTTTGGTGCCAGCCAGGTCGCGTTGCTGTTCACCGGCGAAGAGGCGCCACCCTACCGCGCCGCGCTTCAAAAGCAGATGGAGATTGCCCAGGCGCTGCTCTCCGGACTGGGCTATGCCGGCACGCATTTCGTCGCCATCGACGCGGGCACGCCGGCCGAACTGGATGCCGCCCTGGCCACCCTGCGCGCAACGCGCCAGCAGCTGCCGGCCAGCGCCGCACGCTACGCCGTCGCGTCCGAAAAGCGCAGCACGCTGGAAATGGCGCTGGACCATCTGGTCGAAAGTGCGCCTGCCTTGAAGCAGCCGGCCCCTGCGGCGCCGATTCCGCTGCCGGCCGGTTCGCCCTTGGGCGCCATCACGGTGGACAAGGACAAGTGCACCCTGTGCCTGGCTTGCGTCAGCGCCTGCCCGGCCAGCGCCCTGCAGGACAACCCCAATGCGCCGCAGCTGCGCTTCATCGAAAAGAACTGCGTGCAGTGCGGCCTGTGCGCCACCACCTGCCCGGAAGACGCCATCTCGCTGGTGCCGCGCCTGCTGACCTCGCCCGAGCGGGCGCAGCCGGTGGTGCTGAACGAGGCCAAGCCCTGGTCGTGCGTGCGCTGCGGCAAGCCCTTCGGCACGCAGAAGGCCATCGAAGCCATGCTGGGCAAGCTGGCCGGCCACGCCATGTTCCAGGGCGAGGCGCTGGAGCGCCTGAAGATGTGCAGCGACTGCCGCGTCATCGACCTGTACACCGCGCCGAACGAACTGAAGATCACCGAGCTATGAACATGCCCGTCGCTTCATCCACCGCCCTCGACGAGGAAATCGCCCGCGCCGAGCTGTACGGCCTGTTGGCGCGGCTCTGGTATGCGGCGCCGGACGCCGAACTGCTGTCCGCGTTTCAGGTGGCGACCACCGAGGCGCCTGCCGCCGGCGCCTTCCTGGAAGAGCCCTGGCGCCAACTGGTCGGCGCGGCGCGCGAGACCAGCGAAGCGCAGGCACACCGCGAGTACGACGCGCTGTTCGGCGGCATTGGCAAGCCGGAGGTTTACCTCTTTGGTTCTCACTACCTGAGCGGCTTCCTGAACGACAAGCCGCTGGCCAAGCTGCGCACCGAACTGGCCCGCCTGGGCCTGGCGCGCGACGAGACGGTGTCCGAGACCGAAGACCACGTGGCCTGCCTGTTCGAAGTGATGCGCTACCTGATCGCCGGCGAGGACGTGGAAGTTGCAAACTTGACACAGCAGCAGACGTTTTTTGCCGCGCAGATTCAGCCCTGGATGCCCGAGATGTGCGAGGCGGTGGCGACACACCCCAAGGCGCGCTTCTATGCCGCACTGGCGCGCTTCACCCAGGCCTTCCTGCAGGTCGAGGCACAGGCTTTTGACATCCTGGCGTGATGGGCGGATTGGTCTGGCGGCCTGACCAAAGCAGTGGGGCATTGGTTGCTGTTTGGGCTAGGGTCTTGTCTACTATGCAAACCTATGTAAATGCGTTCATATCTTCTTTCGATTTGAGCCAATCCTGGAGTTGACATGCAGGACAGCCACATGAATGAAAAGCAGAAATCGTCGCGCCGCAGCTTCTTTGCCGGCGCAGCCGGCGTCACCGCCGCAGCCGCCGCAGTGGCGGTCTTGCCCAAGGTCGACGCCGTGAGCGCAGCCCCCCAGCCGGCTGCCAGGCCGGCGCCGGAAAAAGGCGGCGGCTACCAGCTTTCCGAGCACGTGAAGCACTACTACAGAACCACTTCTGCCTGAGGACGGGACCGACGATGCTGCTCACCCGCAAATCGAATGGCGCCTCCGCCATCCAAGCTTCCACTTCCGCCAACAACAACTCCCCCTTCGTCCACAGCCTGCGGCGCGGCTTGGCCAATGCCCTGCCGACCATGGACCGGCGCGCCTTCCTGCGGCGCTCGGGCCTGGGCGTGGGTGTTGGTCTGGCGGCCGGCCAGCTGAGCCTGGTGCGCAAGGCGCAGGCGGCCGAGGGCCATGGCCCGGCCATTGGCGCCGGCAAGGTCGAGATCAAGCGCACCGTGTGCTCGCACTGCTCGGTGGGCTGCGCCTCCGACGCGGTGGTCGAGAACGGCGTCTGGGTGCGCCAGGAGCCGGTCTTCGATTCGCCCCTCAACCTGGGCGCGCATTGCGCCAAGGGCGCCGCGTTGCGCGAGCACGGCCACGGCGAATACCGGCTGCGCTATCCGATGAAGCTGGTCAACGGCAAGTACGAACGCATCAGCTGGGATGCGGCGCTGACCGAGATCACGGCGCGGCTGCAGGATCTGCGCAAGGCCAGCGGGCCCGATTCGGTCTACTGGATCGGCTCGTCCAAGCACAGCAACGAGCAGTCCTACCTGCTGCGCAAGTTCGTCAGTTTCTGGGGCACCAACAACTGCGACCACCAGGCGCGCATCTGCCACTCGACCACGGTGGCCGGCGTGGCCAACACATGGGGCTACGGCGCCATGACCAACTCCTACAACGACATGCGCAACGCCAAGGTGGCGATGTACATCGGCTCCAATGCGGCCGAGGCGCATCCGGTGAGCATGCTGCACCTGCTGCATGCCAAGGAGAACGGCTGCAAGGTCATCGTGGTGGATCCGCGCTTCACCCGCACCGCGGCCAAGGCCGACGAGTACGTGCGCATCCGCTCGGGCTCGGACATCGCCTTCCTGTTTGGAATGCTCCACCACATCTTCAAGAACGGCTGGGAAGACAAGAAGTACATCAACGACCGCGTCTTCGGCATGGACAAGGTGCGCGAAGAGGTGATGACCAAGTGGACGCCCGACAAGGTCGAAGAGGTATGCGGCGTGCCCGAGGCGCAGGTGCTCAAGGTGGCCACCTGGATGTCGCAGAACCGCCCCAGCACCGTCGTCTGGTGCATGGGCCAGACCCAGCACACCATTGGCAACGCCATCGTGCGCGCCTCGTGCATCCTGCAGCTGGCGCTGGGCAATGTGGGCGTGTCGGGCGGCGGCACCAACATCTTCCGCGGCCACGACAACGTGCAGGGCGCCACCGACGTGGGCCCCAACCCCGATTCGCTGCCCGGCTACTACGGCATCGTCGAAGGCTCCTGGAAGCACTTCGCCGCCGCCTGGGGCGTGGACTTCGAATGGATCAAGAGCCGATACGCCTCGCCGGCCATGATGACCAAGCCGGGCATGACGGTGTCGCGCTGGATCGACGGCGTGCTCGAGAAGAACGAGCTGATCGACCAGGACTCGAACCTGCGCGGCGTCTTCTTCTGGGGCCACGCACCCAACTCGCAGACCCGCGGCCTGGAGATGAAGCGGGCCATGGATAAACTCGACTTGCTGGTGGTGGTCGACCCGTACCCTTCGGCCACAGCTGCCATGGCCGCCATGCCGGGCCGTCCCGAAGACCAGAACCCGAACCGCGCCGTGTACCTGCTGCCGGCCTGCACGCAGTTCGAGACCAGCGGTTCCGTCACGGCATCGAACCGCTCGCTGCAGTGGCGCGAGAAGGTGATCGATCCGCTGTGGGAAAGCCGCAGCGACCACATGATCATGCAGCAGTTCGCGGACCGCCTGGGCTTTGGCAAGGAGCTGTCCAAGAACTACAAGATGCAGAAGATCAAGGGCATGGACGAGCCCCTGCCGGACGACATCCTGCGCGAGATCAACAAGAGCGTCTGGACCATCGGCTACACCGGCCAGAGCCCTGAGCGGTTGCAGGCCCACATGCGCAACATGGGCGCCTTCGACGTCACCACGCTGAAGGCCAAGGGCTCGCTCAAGGACAAGGTCAACGGCTACGACATCGCCGGCGACTACTTCGGCCTGCCCTGGCCTTGCTACGGCACGCCGGAATTCAAGCACCCGGGCAGCGCCAACCTGTACGACACCTCCAAGCACGTGATGGATGGCGGCGGCAACTTCCGCGCCAACTTCGGCGTGGAGCGCGACGGCCAGAACCTGCTGGCCGAAGACGGCTCGTATTCGCTGGGCGCCGACATCACCACCGGCTACCCCGAGCTCGACCACGTGCTGCTCAAGAAGCTGGGCTGGTGGAACGAGCTCAGCGACGCCGAGAAGGCCAAGGCCGAGGGCAAGAACTGGAAGACCGATTCCTCGGGCGGCATGATCCGCGTGTTCATGAAAAACCACGGCTGCCACCCCTTCGGCAATGCCAAGGCGCGCGCGCTGGTGTGGAACTTCCCCGATCCGGTGCCTGTGCACCGCGAGCCGCTGTATGGCAACCGGCCGGACCTGGTGGCCAAGTACCCCACGCACAAGGACATCGCTACCTTCTGGCGCCTGCCCACTCTCTACAAGAGCGTGCAGGACAAGAACGTGGCGGACAAGGTGGCGGAGAAGTTCCCGCTGATCCTCACCTCCGGGCGCCTCACGGAATACGAAGGCGGCGGCGAAGAGACCCGTTCCAACCCCTGGCTGGCCGAGCTGCAGCAGGAGATGTTCATCGAGATCAACCCCAAGGTGGCGGCCGAGAAGAACATCCGCAATGGTGAACGCGCCTGGGTCCACACGCCCACCGGCGCCAAGCTCAACGTGCAGGCACTGGTGACCGAGCGCGTGGCGCCCGACACGGTGTTCATGCCTTTCCACTTCTCCGGCCGTTGGCAGGGCATGGACATGCTGCCTTACTACCCGGCTGGCGCGCACCCCGTGGTGCGCGGCGAGGCCATCAACACCGCCACCACCTACGGCTACGACAGCGTGACCATGATGCAGGAAACGAAGTCCACCATCTGCAACGTCGAGAAAGCATAAGGAAGCGCAATGGCACGAATGAAATTTGTCTGCGACGCGGAACGCTGCATCGAGTGCAACGGCTGCGTCACGGCCTGCAAGAACGAGAACGAGGTGCCGTGGGGCGTGAACCGCCGGCGCGTCGTCACGCTCAATGACGGGGTGCCGGGCGAGAAGTCGATCTCGGTGGCCTGCATGCACTGCTCGGACGCGCCCTGCATGGCGGTGTGCCCGGTGCAATGCTTCTACCGCACCGAAGAGGGCGTGGTGCTGCACGACAAGGACGTCTGCATCGGCTGCGGCTACTGCTCCTACGCCTGCCCCTTCGGCGCGCCGCAGTTTCCGGCCCAGGGCACTTTCGGTGCGCGCGGCAAGATGGACAAGTGCACCTTCTGCGCCGGCGGCCCGGAAGAGCACGGCTCGCAGGCCGAGTTCGAGAAGTACGGCCGCAACCGCCTGGCCGAAGGCAAGCTTCCGGCCTGCGCCGAGATGTGCTCGACCAAGGCCCTTCTGGCCGGCGACGGCGACGTGGTGGCCGACATCTTCCGTACCCGCGTGCTGCATCGCGGCAAGGGTGCCGAGGTCTGGGGCTGGGGCACCGCCTACGGTTCGCAGCAGGCCGGCAAGCCGAACAACGGAGTCAAGCAATGAAGCCGGCACGCCTGGCGCTCGCGGCTGCCGTCGCGGCAGTTGTGCTGGCAGCCTGCGGCGAGAAGCCGCAGACCAATACCGCCGGCGTCAAGCATGACGCCGCGCCCTGGACTGGCACTTCCAGCGGCATCAAGCATGAAGGCGGCGGCACCGTCTTCACCGCGCCCGGCTGGAAGGTAGGCGACAAGGCGTCCTGGGAGCAGGAGCTCAAGACCCGCGCCCAGAACGGGCAGAACGAGTACACCCGCACCCAATGACTGGGAGGCCCCGGCATGAATAGAACGCTGAGCGGCTTCGTCCTGGCCGCCGCAACCTTGGGCGCCGCGTTGGTGGGCAGTGCCTACGCGCAGCAGTCGCAGCCGCCGTCGGTGTCGGGCACCGTCACGCCAGCACCGGCCGCCGTGCCGGCGCCCGGCGCCGCGGGCAGTGCGGGTGGCATCCGCAGCCAGAACATCTTCGAGGTGAAGCCCGAGGCCAGTGCCCAGCCAGGCTACATGGAGCAGAGCAATGGCGAGCGCATGAAGGTGCAGCCGGGCAACAACGCGCCGATGTGGCGGCAGGTGGGCAATGGCGTGACGGGCTACAGCAGCCTGCCCGCGCATGAGGCGCCGGAGGCCGGCAACCTGATCCAGCCCATGGTCCAGTACCCGGGCTCGCGCGTCACCAATGCCGGCGAGGCCTGGCGCCAGGTGCGCAACAACTGGATCATTCCCTACGGCGCCGCGCTGCTCTTCGTGGTGCTGCTGGCGCTGGCCATCTACTACTTCACGCGCGGCACCATCGGTCTGCACGGGCAGGAAACCGGCCGCAAGATCGAGCGCTTCACGCCCTTCGAGCGCGCCACTCACTGGTCGAACGCGACCGCCTTCGTCACGCTGGCCATCAGCGGCCTGGTGATGGCCTTCGGCCAGTTCTTCCTGCTGCCGATCATCGGCGGCGCGCTGTTCGGCTGGCTGACCTACGCGCTCAAGACCATCCACAACTTTGTCGGACCGCTGTTCGTGGTGACCATCATCCTGATGATCATCACCTTCATCCGCGACAATTTCCCGCAAAAGGGCGACCTCCATTGGCTGGCCAAGGGCGGCGGCCTGTTCGGCGGCAAGAGCGAGCCGCCATCGAACCGGTTCAATGCGGGCGAGAAGCTGGTGTTCTGGGGCGGCGTGCTGTTCCTGGGCAGCATCGTGATCGGCTCGGGCCTGTTCCTCGACAAGCTGCTGCCGGGCTTCGTCTACACCCGCGGCGAAATGCAGGTTGCCCACATGGTCCACGCGGTGGCGACGCTGCTCATGATCGCGCTGATCATGGGCCACATCTACATCGGCACGCTGGGCATGAAGGGCGCGTTCAAGGCCATGCGCGAAGGCTATGTCGACGAGACCTGGGCGCGCGAACACCACGAGTACTGGTACCAGGACGTCGAAGCCGGCAAGATCCCGGTGCAGCGCAGCGGCCAGGGCGCCCCGAAAGCGGCGAGCGGCATGGCGGCAGAAGGAAGCTCCACATGATGATGAAGACCCCCGCATCGATCCTGACCCTGGTGCTGCTGGCCGGCGCGCCGCTGCTGGCGTCTGCCAAGCTGCCGCCGCCCAACCCGACGCCCGAAGCCAAGGCCAAGGCGGCCGAAGCGACTGCCAAGACCGCGTGGACCGGCAAGGTCGATGCCTACAAGCTGTGCCTGGCCCAGGACAAGGTGGTCGGGAAGTACCGCGCCAGTGCTTCAGCCGCGGGCAAGCAGGCGCCTGCCGCCATTGCCACGCCGGCCTGCGCCGACCCCGGTCCCTTTGCCTATGTGCCGCCGGAAGCCGCCAAGCCCCTGGAAGCGGCTGGTGCGCATTCGCCCAGCCCGACCGCGAGCTCGCCGCCCAATTCCGCACAGCCAGCGGCGGCGGCACCCAAGCAGCAGTGACACGGCCCAGCCAGGCACTGCCTCGCCTCACCTGCGCACGCGCGCCGCTCACGCGAGAAGTCGAAGTCGTCGATGAACACGGCGCGCGCGAGCGCGTGTCCATTCCCGCCGAACGCGACCTGACGATCTACGTCGACCGGCGCGAGCTCGTCACCCTCATGACCCTGGGCGCCCAGCCCGAGCTGCTGGTGCTGGGCTATCTGCTGAACCAGCGGCTGGTCAACAGCGCTTTCGACATCGAGTCGATCACGGTCGATTGGGAGGTGGCCTCCGCGGCCGTCAAGACGCACGCCGGCATCGATCGCATCGAGGAGCGCACCGCCAAGAAGGTGGTGACCACCGGCTGCGGCCAGGGCAGCGTGTTCGGCGAGCTGATGAGCGACATCGACAAGGTGAAGCTGCCGGACACCCGCATGACCCAGGCGCAGCTCTACGCGCTGGTCAACGCCATCCGCCTCCAGGAGAGCACCTACAAGTCGGCTGGCTCGGTGCATGGCTGCGCGCTGTTCACGCTGGACGCGCAAGGCGGCAGCGAGGCGCAGATGAAGATCTTCGTGGAGGACGTGGGCCGCCACAACGCCATCGACACCATCGCCGGCTGGATGGCCATGCAGCCCGCCGACGGCGCTGGCGCGCTGGGCCCGGCGCGGGTCTTCTACACGACGGGCCGGCTGACCAGCGAGATGGTGATCAAGTCGGCGCAGATGGGCGTGCCCATCGTGGTCTCGCGCAGCGGCATGACGCAGATGGGCTACGACGTGGCCCAGCGCGTGGGCCTGTGTGCGATTGGGCGGGCGACCAACCGGCGCTTCATCTGCTACGCGGGCGCCGATCGCTTGATCCTCCAGCCCGAGTTGGCGGACGCGCACTCTCGCGTCGCCTGAGCTTCACACGTCGCCGGGCGTGCCGCGCCGGCGCGCTGCTTCCTGCGCTTCCATCTGCGCGATCAGGGCGCGCGCCTCGTCGCCCTCCGGGATCGGCCGCCCGCTGTCGCGCCATTGCACCGCCGACTTGAAGCCCTCGGCTTGCGCATGGCGGCGGAACCACAGGCCCTCGGGGTTGTGGCGGGTGATGCCGTCGAAGATCGTCGCCAGGCTCTGCGATTGCTCCAGTCCCATGTTGAGCATGACCTGATTCACCACCATCTTGTGCATGGCCAGGTGGCTGCGCGGCACGCCGGCAATGCGGCCGGCCAGGCGCAAGGTCGCTTCCTCCAAGCGATCCAGAGGTACCGCCTCGTTGGCCAGGCCCCATTCGGCGGCGGTGCGGCCATCGATGGTGTCGCCGGTGAACATGAGTTGCTTGGCCCGCGTCGGCCCCAGGCGGTAGGTCCACATGGCGGTGGTGGGGCAGCCCCACACGCGGGTCGGCATGTAGCCGATGCGCGCGTCTTCGGCCATCACCAGCAGATCGCAGCACAGCGCGATGTCGCTGCCGCCGGCAGCGGCGTAGCCATGCACCTTGGCGATGGTCGGTTTGGGGCTCTTCCACAAGCTCATGAAGTCCTCGGTGTTGCGCTTCATGTAGGCGTAGTCGAGCATTGGGTCCCAGGGGTTCTGTTCCTGCTGGCAGGGGTGGTCGATGCGGCCTTCGCCGAACATGGAAAGGTCGTAGCCGCCGCAAAAGCCCTTGCCCGCGCCTTCCACCACGATCACGTGCACCTCGTCCACGCCGTTGGCCCAGTCCACCGCGGCACGGATCTCGCGCGGCATGTCCTCGTTGATGGCGTTGAGGCGTTCCGGCCGGTTGAGCAACAGACGCGCAATGCGCGGGTTGCCGCTGTCCTGGCTGATGCGCAGGGTATTGAACTCGGGCATGGCTTGTTGTCTCCTGGATGTTCGTAGGGCTATCCACGAAAAATTCTAGAGGGGCGGCCGGCCCGCCGCATTTGGGTTAACGTGCCCGCCCATGATGACCCCGACTTCCTCTGCATGGCGCCTGGGCTGGCGCACCCTCTGGCGCGACCTGCGCGCGGGCGAGCTGCGGCTTCTGATCGTGGCGGTGCTGCTGGCCGTGGCGGCGCTCACCGCGGTGGGCTTCTTCGCCGACCGGCTCAAGGGTGGCCTGCAGCGCGATGCGCGCCAGCTGCTGGGCGGCGACTCCGTGCTCGCCAGCGACAACCCGACGCCGGACATCTTCATTGCGCGCGCCAAGGCCTTGGGCCTGCAGAGCACCATCAACTACGGCTTTCCGACCATGGCCCGCGCCGACGACGCACAGGGCGGCGCCAGCAAGCTGGTCGCGCTCAAGGCAGTGGCGGCCGGCTACCCCCTGCGCGGCAAGCTGCAGACCACGACCCAGGCGGGTGAGCCGGGCGAGGCCACGCAGGACGTACCGGCGCCGGGCGATGTCTGGGTCGACGCGCCGCTGCTCGAGTCCTTGGGGCTGAAGCTGGGTGACCCGCTGCTGCTGGGCGACGCCGCGCTGCGCATCGCCCGCATCATCGTGCTGGAACCCGACCGTGGCGCCGGCTTCATGAGCTTTGCGCCGCGGGTGATGCTGAACCAGGCCGACGTGGCTGCCACCGGCCTGGTGCAGCCGGCCAGCCGGGTGCGCTACCGCTTCGCCATTGCCGGCGACGAGCGCGCGGTGCGCAGCTTCAACGACTGGGCCGACGCGCTCCTGAAGAAGGGCGAGTTGCGCGGCGCGCGGCTGGAGTCCGTCGAGAGCGGCCGGCCCGAAATGCGACAGACGCTGGACCGTGCCGAGAAATTCCTCAACCTGGTCGCCCTGCTGGCGGCCTTGTTGTCCGCCGTGGCGGTGGCCCTGGCCGCGCGCGGCTTTGCCACCAACCACCTGGACGATTGCGCCATGCTGCGGGTGCTGGGCCAGAGCCAGCGCACCATCGCGGGCGCCTATGCCGTCGAGTTCGCGCTGATCGGCCTCGCGGCCAGTGCCCTGGGCGTGCTGGTGGGCTTCGTGGTGCACTACGTCTTCGTGCTGCTCCTGGCCGGGCTGGTGGAAAGCGCCTTGCCCGCGCCCACCCTGTGGCCAGTGGCCTTCGGACTGGGCATGGGCCTGACCCTGCTGTTCGCCTTCGGCCTGCCGCCGGTGCTGCAGTTGGCCCAGGTGCCGCCGCTGCGCGTGATCCGGCGCGACGTCGGCAATCTGAAGCCGGCCTCGCTGGCCGTGCTGGCGGTGGGCGTGGCCGGCTTCGCCACCCTGCTGCTGGCTGCCAGCAGCGACCTGAAGCTGGGCCTGATCGCCGTTGGCGGCTTCATGGGTGCGGTGGCGGTGTTCGCGCTGCTCAGCTGGCTGGCCGTGAAGCTGCTGCGCCGCAGCGTCAAGGAGACGACGGCACCGCGCTGGCTGGTGCTGGCCACGCGGCAGATCTCGGCGCGGCCGGTGTACGCGGTCGTGCAGGTCAGCGCACTGGCCGTGGGCCTGCTGGCGCTGATCCTGCTGGTGCTGCTGCGCACCGACCTGGTGGCCAGCTGGCGCCGCGCCACGCCGCCGGACGCGCCGAACCGCTTCGTCATCAACGTCATGCCCGAGCAGAGCGAGGCATTCCAGAAGGCCCTCCAGGTCGCCGGCGTGCGCAAGTACGACTGGTATCCCATGATCCGCGGCCGGCTGGTGGCCATCAACGACAAGCCGGTCTCGCCCGACGACTACGCCGACGACCGCGCGCGCCGCCTGGTGGACCGCGAGTTCAACCTCAGCAACAGCCAGGAAGCACCGCCGCACAACAGCGTGATCGCCGGCCGCTGGACACCCGACGCGCCAGGCGAGATGAGCGTGGAAGAGGGCCTGGCCGACACGCTGGGCCTGAAGCTGGGCGACACGCTGCGCTTCGACATCGGCGGCCAGCAGAACGATTCGCGCATCACGTCGCTGCGCAAGGTGGACTGGGGCTCGCTGCACGCCAACTTCTTCGTGATGTACACGGTGGGGTCCTTGCCCGGCGTGCCGCTGACCTACATGGGGGCCTTCCGGGCGCCCGAAAAGAGCGGCTTCGACAACGCCCTGGTGCGCGCCTTCCCCAACATCACCAATGTCGACATGAGCGCCACCATCGGCCAGGTGCAGCGGGTGCTGGACCAGGTGATCCGCGCGGTGGAGTTCCTGTTCGGCTTCACGCTGGCAGCCGGCCTGGTGGTGTTGTTCGCGGCCGTGAGCGCCACGCGCGAGGAGCGGGCCCGCGAATTCGCCATCATGCGGGCGGTGGGTGCGCGCGCCAGCCTGCTGCGCCAGGTGCAGCGCGCCGAGCTGATCGGCGTGGGCCTGCTGGCGGGCCTGCTGGCCAGCATCGTGGCCTCGGTGATCGGCTGGGCGTTGGCCCGCTATGTCTTCGAGTTCACCTGGACCGCCTCGCCGCTGGTGCCGCTGGGCGGGGCGCTGGCCGGCGCGCTGCTGGCGCTCGGCGCCGGCTGGTGGGGGCTGCGCGAGGTGCTGCGCCGGCCGGTGGTGGACACCCTGCGGCGCGCCGCGGAGTGAGCGAGATTCGGGGGTGGGTCAGATCCCGAGCCAGGTGGTCAGCGACTTTTCCAGTTCGGCCGAGGAGGCGATGAAGGCCGAGTAGCCCGACACCGTCAGCGCGCGCTTGCCGGCGTCGCTGTTGGACAGGTCGAGCAAGGCTTCGCGCACGGCGCTGGTGGTGGCAGCGTCCAGCTTGGTGGAGGTCAGCCATTGCTTGATTGGCACCGGGCGCGACTCGGCGCAGGTCTTGCCGCCGCCGCCCTTCCAGGCCTTGATCACGCCCGAGGAGGCGGTGGCGCCATAGGCGGTGAAGCCGTTCTGCACGTAGAAGGGCACTGCATCCTGGTAGCGCGTGGTGGACAGCTTCACGCTGCCGTCCTGCAGGCCCTGTTCGCGCAACATGGCGCGGGTGATGACGGCGGTGATCGAATCGGGGTCGGGCGTCACCAGGCTCTTGCCCGCCACTTCCTTCCAGTTGGAGATCGGCTGCGCATCCTTGCACAGGAAGGACACCTTGTATTCGGTATAGCCGGCCGTCCAGGCGACGGTTTGGTAGCGGCCGCTCTTGGTCGACTCGAAAGCCAGGTGGGCCGGGTGCACGAAAACCAGGTCGACCTGCTGCTGCTGCATGGCGGCGCGCGAGCCGCTGTAAGTGCTCAGCACCTTGATGGTGACCGGCTGCTTGAGCGACTTGCTCAGTGCTTCGGCAATGGGCGCGAACTTGGCTTCGATCTCGTTGTCGGTGGCGCGGTAGGTCACGCCTTCGGTCACGCCGATCACCAGGGCCTGGGCCGAGCTGGCGGCACTGCCCAGCAGCAGGGCGGCAAGCACCGGCGCGCCGGCGGCGGCCAGGCGCGTCTTGCGGGAAATGAATGGGCGAAGCGCGCCCCCGTGGCTGTCTTGCATCTTGTCTCCGGATTTATTGTGTTCTGTGAATCAGCTGGCAGTTGCCGTGGGCCGGGCATTGCCGGCCGCGATTCTTGCAAAGGGTACGAAAGCGGCGGTTCAGGACGGTTTGGCGGTGCCCATCTCCTGAAAATCGGTGGGTGCGAAGCCGGAGCCGGCCGCGGGGGTTGCCGGACGGCCACCCGCCGGCCTGGCGCCGCCGAAATCCATGAAATCGGTGGGCGCAAACGCCTGGTCGCGCCGGGCTTGGGCACTGGCCGCTTGCCGCTGCTTGGCCTGTTCGCGCAGGCGCGCCAGGTCGGTCCGGACCTCTTCCAGGGTGCGCATGGCCAGCGTGTTTGTCGGGGTGGGAGCGCGAGCGGGCGCCGGCATGGGCGTCACCGTGAGCGGTGCCAGGTTCGTCAGGGCTGCCGCCGGTCGAGCGCGGGTGTGGGCTTGGCGCACTGGGGCATGGGCTGCATGGCCGCGCGGCGGAAAGACCGGCTGGTTCAGGATTCTGATGATGGTTCCGAACAGTTGCGATGCATCCATGGCGTAGCTGCCCCAAAGTTTTACTAATTGTTAATGGATGCTTTATTAAACGTCACTTGGCCCCACACGCCAAGTGGCGCAACTTGCCAACAAATGCACGAAACACCGTTGCGCGCCTGGAGGCTTTGCGGCGCACGCCATACTCGAGCCCATGCAGATTGAAGAGAAAGCGCCCTTTGACACGCCCTTCGAGTGGATCGGCGGCGAGTCCAAGGTGCAGGCACTGGTCGACCGTTTCTACGACCTGATGGACCTCGAGCCCGCCTATGCGCGGCTGCGGGCCGTGCACGGCGCATCGCTGGACAATGCCCGGCAGCGGCTGTTCTGGTTCCTGTGCGGCTGGCTGGGTGGCCCGCAGCACTACACCGACCGATTCGGCCATCCCATGTTGCGGGCGCGCCACTTGCCGCAAAGCATCGGCGGCCACAGCATCGGCATCCAGGAGCGCGACGAATGGCTGGCCTGCATGGACCAGGCGATGGGCGAGACCGGTGTGCCGCAAGCCCTGCGCGAGCGCCTGCGCAACAGTTTTTTCCAGACTGCCGACTGGATGCGTAACCGGTGACCTCCCGGCTTTGCACTTCGCTTCGCTGCGTGTCATTCGCCACCTCCCGGGGAGGGGACCTCACCTGCGGCCCGGCGAAGCCGGTTCCGCGGTGTGGGGCTGGCACAAACCCTGAAAACCAATACCCATGAACCCAATCGTCATCATCGGAGGCGGCCACGCTGCCGCTCAACTGTGTGCCGGGCTGGCGGAAGCCGGCCAGGCGGCACGCGTGCACCTGGTCTGCGAAGAGGCTTGCGAGCCCTATCACCGGCCACCGCTGTCCAAGACTTTCCTGAAGAGCGCGGACCAGGCCACCCAGCCACATCGGCCGCCCAACTGGTTCCAGGAGGCGGGCATCCACCTGCATCTGGGCGATCCGGTGGTGGCCGTCGACCGCGCCGCGCACACGGTGCGGCTGCGCTCCGGCGCCGTGCTGCCCTGGGAGCGGCTGGTGCTGGCCACTGGCAGCCGGGCGCGCCGCCTGCCTGCGCTGGGCGAGGCGTCGCTCGACAACGTGATCAGCCTGCGCGCCGCCGACGAGGCGCAGCGCCTGCGTGACCGGCTGGCACAAGCCGAGCAGGTGACGGTGCTGGGCGGCGGATTCATTGGGCTGGAAGTGGCTTGTACCGCCCTGGCCCTGGGCAAGAAGGTGCGGGTGATCGAAAGCGCGCCGCGCCTGCTGGGCCGCGCCGTCTCGCCCGAGCTGTCGGCCCACGTGCTGGCCACGCACCGCGCCGCCGGCATGGAGATCGTGCTGAGTGCGAGCGCCGGTGGCTTCCAGGTCGAGGGTTCGCGCCTGGCGTCCGTCGAGGTCGACGGCACGCGCCAGCCGGTCGATCTGCTGCTGCTGGGCATCGGCGCCGTGCCCGAGACTGCGCTGGCTCAGGCCGCCGGCCTGGAATGCGCCGACGGCATCGTGGTCGACGCCCACATGCAGACCAGCGACCCGGCCGTGCTGGCGGTGGGCGACTGCACGCGCTTCCCGGACCGCCGCGCCGGCCGCCCGCTGCGCCTGGAGTCGGTGCAGAACGCCAATGACCAGGCGCGCACCGCGGTGGCGACCCTCACCGGCGCGCCGCGTGCGCACGATGCCGTGCCATGGTTCTGGTCGGACCAGGGCAGCCTGCGCCTGCAGATGGCCGGGCTGGTACCGGCCGAGAGCACGCCGGGCCACAAGACCGTGCGCCGGCCGGGGCCGAACGACACGGCCTTCTCGCTGCTGCACTACGTGGGCGACCAGTTGGTCTGCGTGGAATCGGTCAACGCCCCGGTCGACCACATGATGAGCCGCAAACTGCTGGAAGCCGGCCGCAACCCGGCGCCCGAGGTGGCGGCGGACGCCGCCGTGCCGCTCAAGAGCCTGCTGGCCTGAGACCTCGGCGCGAAGCTGGGGCTAGCAGCACCA
Source organism: Variovorax sp. LARHSF232 (assembly GCF_052871435.1). Taxonomy (NCBI): domain Bacteria; kingdom Pseudomonadati; phylum Pseudomonadota; class Betaproteobacteria; order Burkholderiales; family Comamonadaceae; genus Variovorax; species Variovorax sp. LARHSF232. The sequence continues at coordinate 268,359 of NZ_JBIXJS010000007.1, forward strand.
CGAGTGCACCGGCGCCACCCTCGGCCGGCTTCGCCTGCACGAAGGCCAGCACCTCGCTTTTCTGGATCAGCCAGCGCTGCGTCTTGGTCTTGAGCACCGGCTGCTTGCCGGGCGAGCCCAGGCCCTTGCCGTGTACCACGCGCACGCAGCGCAGGCCCTGCCTGTGGGCGCCGCGAATGAACTGCGACAGGGCTTCGCGCGCCTCGTCGCTGCGCATGCCGTGCAGGTCAACCTCGCGCTGCAGCGTCCATTCGCCGGCGCGCAGCTTGCGCGTGACGTCGGTGCCGATGCCGGGCCGGCGAAAGCTCATGGCGTCGTCGGCATCCAGCAGGGTGCTGACGTCGAATTCGTCCGAGAGCGATTCACGCAGCACGCGCTGCTCGTCCAGCTGATGCTGCACCGGGATCGGCGCCGGCGGCTCGGGCGCCAGCGCCACCGCGGCCTTGCGCTTGGCCAGCGGCTGGGTGGCGCCGATGGCGCGGGCGAAGAGGCTCTGCTCGGCCTGCTGCTTCTTCTGCGCGGCGGCCCGCGCCGCGGCCTCGGCTGCTTCCCGTTCGCGCTGCGCGGCCAGCTGGCCGGCGATGCGCTTCAGGTCGGCGAGATTCTTGAGAGGGGGTCCTTTGGCAGCCATGCTTCGAATCGTACGGGACGCGGATGCCCTTTTCAGATCAGCCCACGCTCCGCCATCGAGAGAGACACGCCCTGGCCGACGATCACGTGGTCGAGCACCCGCACGTCGACCAGCGCCAGGGCAGCCTTCAGGTTCTGGGTGAGCAGCTCGTCCGCGCGGGAGGGCTCCGCGCAGCCGCTGGGATGGTTGTGGGCCAGCACCACCGCCGCGGCATGCAGGTGCAGGGCACGCGCCACCACTTCGCGCGGATAGACGCTGGTTTGCGTCAGGGTGCCGCGAAACATCTCCTCCAGGGCGATCAGCCGGTGCTGGGCGTCCAGGAACAACACCGCAAAAACCTCGTGCGCCCGGGCGCCGATGGCCAGGCGCAGATAGTTCTTGACGGCATCGGGCGAATCGAAGGCGGGGCGCTCCTTCAGGCGCTCGGCCAGGGCGCGGCGCGCCAGTTCGAGCACGGCGGCCAGTTCGGCCCGCTTGGCGCTGCCGCCCAGGCCCTTGATCCGGCCCAGGTCCGCCAGGCTGGCGTGCAGCAGGCCGGCCAAGCCGCCGAACTGGTCCAGCAGCTCTTGCGCGAGCTGCAGCACGTTCTTGCCGGCCAGGCCGGTGCGCAGCAGCAGCGCCAGCAGCTCGGCATCGCCCAGGGCGGCGGGGCCGCGCGCCATGAGCTTTTCGCGCGGGCGCGCGTCCAAGGGCAGATCCTTGAAAGACATGGTCATTCGGGGCCTTTGACCCCCCTCCCTAAAATACGCAGTTCAGTTTAAGAGGGACTCCCCACCTTGTCCGCGTCTACATCCGCTGCCGTCGTCATTCCCGGCTCATTTCTCACGCTGCACTACCGCCTGGCCGGTCCGGCGGGCGACGTCATCAACACCTTCAACGACAAGCCGGCCACCCTGTCGCTGGGCACGGGCGAGCTGTCGCCGGCCGTCGAGCAGCGCCTGCTGGGCCTGGCCGAAGGCGCCCACGCCACCTTCGAGCTGGCGCCGGGCGAGGCCTTTGGCGAACGCAACGCCGAGATGCAGCAATGGGTGGCGCGCAAGCTGCTGGCGCAGATGGGCGACCCTCTTGAAAAGTACGCCGTCGGCGACGTGGTCCAGTTCCCCACGCCGGATGGCCAGGGCAGCTATGCCGGCGCCGTGATCGAACTGAACGAGACTGCCGTGCGCTTCGACTTCAACCATCCGCTGGCCGGGCAGGCCGTGACCTTCGAGGTCCGATTGATCGGAGTGCTATGAGCACGGTCGAAGAAATCGTCCTGGCCGAGCCGCGCGGCTTTTGTGCCGGCGTCGACCGCGCCATCGAGATCGTGGAGCGCGCCATCGCCAAGTTCGGCGCGCCCATCTATGTGCGCCACGAGATCGTGCACAACACCTATGTGGTGAACGAGCTCAAGGCCAAGGGCGCCATCTTCATCGAGGAGCTGGACGAAGTGCCGGCCGGTGCCACGCTGGTGTTCAGCGCGCATGGCGTGAGCAAGGCAGTGCAGGCCGAGGCGCGCGCGCGCGGCTTTTCCATCTTCGATGCCACCTGTCCGCTGGTGACCAAGGTGCACGTGGAAGTGGCCAAGCTGGCCAAGGAAGGCTTCGAATTCATCATGATCGGCCACAAGGGGCATCCCGAGGTCGAAGGCACCATGGGCCAGCTGTCGAGCGGCATCCACCTGGTGGAAGACGTGGCCGACGTGGCCCGGGTGCAGCCGTCGCAGACCGAGAAACTGGCGGTGGTGACGCAGACCACCTTGTCGGTGGACGACGCCGCCGACATCGCCGCCGCCGTGCGCGCGCGCTTTCCCAAGGTGCGCGAGCCCAAGCAGCAGGACATCTGCTATGCCACGCAGAACCGCCAGGACGCGGTGAAGATCCTCAGTCCGCAGGTCGACTTGGTGATCGTGGTGGGCAGCCCGACCAGTTCCAATAGCAACCGCCTGCGCGAGCTGGCGCAGCGACTGGGCACCGAGAGCTACATGGTCGATTCGGCCGATGAACTGAAGCCCGAGTGGTTCGACGGCAAGACCTGCGTGGGCCTGACTGCCGGCGCCTCGGCGCCCGAGGTACTGGTGACGCAGGTGATCGAGCGCATCCGCGCCCTGGGCGCGGTGTCGGTGCGCAAGATGAACGGCATCGAAGAGACCATCAAGTTTCCGCTGCCCAAGGGCTTGAAGCTGGACGATCAGGCCGCCACGCCGGGGCACATCTCGTGATGCGCCGAGAAGACTGGCGCGTCGCCGTCGAGGCGGCCGCGCAGCGCCTGCGCGAACAAGGCCGCGGTTTCGTGCGCGAGACGCCGCTGTGGAAGTTGCCGGCATCGCTGTTCGGCATCGGGGAGCCCGGCGCCGAGATCTGGCTCAAGCTGGAGCACCTGCAGGCCAGCGGCAGCTTCAAGGCGCGCGGCATGATGAACCGACTGCTGTCCAACCCCATTCCTCCAAGCGGCGCCATCGTGGCTTCGGGCGGCAACGCCGGCATCGCCACGGCCGCGGCGGCGAAGGCGCTGGGCGTGCCTTGCGAAGTCTTCCTGCCGGAAGTGTCGACCGAGGCCAAGCGCGCGCGCCTGCGCGCCCTGGACGCCCGCGTGGTGGTGCAGGGCGCCGCCTACGCCGACGCGCTGGCTGCCTGCCTGGCGCGGCAGCGCGAGAGCGGCGCGCTGCTGACGCATGCCTACGACCAGGAAGAAGTGGTGGCCGGCGCCGGCACCCTGGGCCGCGAGATCGAGGCCCAGGGCGGCCTGCCCGACTCCGTGCTGGTGAGCGTGGGCGGCGGTGGCCTCATTGGCGGGCTGGCCGCCTGGTTCGAGTCCCGCAGCCGCGTCGTGGCGCTCGAGCCTGAACGGGCACCCACGCTGTTTCGCGCCCGCGAAGCCGGCGAGCCGGTGGACGTCGACGTCTCCGGCATCGCCGCAGATTCGCTCGGCGCACGCCGCATCGGCCACTTCGGCTGGGACCTGACGCAGGCCCACGTGCGCGATTCGCTGGTGCTCTCCGACGATGCCATCCGCAGCGCGCAGCGCTGGCTCTGGAGCGAACTCAAACTTGCCGTCGAGCCGGCTGCCGCACTGCCCCTGGCCGCCCTGCAAAGCGGCGCCTATGTGCCGCGCAGTGGCGAAAAGCTCTGCCTCATCATCTGCGGCGCCAACGTAGACCCCGCCAGCCTGAACTAGCTACAAGCCACGCACCGCGGATCTGGCTTCGCCAGTCCGCTGGTGGGGTCTCCCCCTCGGGGGGTGGCGAATTACACGCCGCGCAGCGGCGTGAAAAGCCGGGGGGCTTCACTTCTCGACGTTGACCATCCAGGGCACGCCGAATTTGTCCTGCAGCATCCCGAAGCCCTTGGCCCAGAAGGTCTCGCCGTAAGGCATGGTGATCTTGCCGCCGGCCGACAGCGCGTCGAACAGCTTCTTGCCTTCCTCGACGTTCTTGCCCTGCACCGACAGCGAGAAGCCCTTGTAGCCCTCGAAGGCCATGCCGGGCGGCAGGTCGGAGGCCATGATCTGGCGGCCCTGCGCCTCCAGCGTGGCATGCATGATCTTGTTCTTGTGGCTGGCCGGGGTGTCGGCGGCCATGGGGCTTTCGGCAAAGGTCATCGAAAACAGGATCTTGCCGTCCAGGCACTTGGCATAAAAGGCCAGGGCCTCGGCTGCGTTGCCGTCAAAGCTCAGATAGGCTTCCATTGCGCGCTCTCCTTGTGGGTGGTGGTGAATGGCGAGTCGCGAATCCTAGCGCCGGACGCCGCCACCTAAAATCGGACGCATGCTCGATATCACTCTGTTACGCAAAGACCTCGCCAGCGCCGTGGCGGGCCTTGAAAAGCGCAAGAACCCCCAGCCCTACCTGGACGTGGCCGCCTTCGGCGCGCTCGAAGCCGAGCGCAAGCGCCTGCAGACCCGCACCGAGGAAATCCAGGCCAAGCGCAATGCGCTGAACAAGCAGATCGGCCCGCTGAAGGCCAAGGGCGAGCCGGTCGACGCCCTGATGGCCGAGGTCAATGCGCTCAAGAGCGAACAGGAATCTTCCGCCGCGCGGTTGGAGCAGATCCAGCCCGAGCTGCAGGCCTTGCTGCTCGCCGTGCCGAACCTGCCGCATGCGAGCGTGCCGCTGGGCGATGACGAGACCGCCAATGTCGAAGTGCGCCGCTGGAGCCCGCAAGGCGGCGAGGGCGCTGGTGCCACGCCGCTGGCCTTTGCGCCCAAGGACCATGTGGAACTGGGTGGCCCGCTGGGACTGGACTTCGAAACCGGCGTCAAGCTGGCCGGCTCGCGTTTCACCGTGATGAAGGGCCAGATCGCCCGGCTGCACCGCGCGCTCGCCCAGTTCATGCTCGATGTGCAGACGCAGCAGCACGGCTACACCGAATGCTACGTGCCCTACATCGTCAACGGCGACACGCTGCGCGGCACCGGCCAGTTGCCCAAGTTCGAAGGCGACCTGTTCGCCGCCAGGAAGGGGGGGCAGGAGGGCGAGGCCCAGCCCGACCATTCGGCGCTTTATCTGATCCCCACGGCCGAAGTGCCGCTGACCAATTTCGTGCGCGACGAGGTGCTGCCCGAAGCGCAGCTCCCGATCAAGCTCACGGCGCACAGCCCCTGCTTCCGATCCGAAGCGGGCAGCGCCGGCCGCGACACGCGCGGCATGATCCGCCAGCACCAGTTCGACAAGGTCGAGATGGTGCAGATCACGCATCCCGAGAAGAGCTACGAAGCGCTGGAAGACATGACCCGCCACGCCGAGGCGGTGCTGCGCGCGCTCGAGCTGCCTTACCGGGTGGTGCTGCTGTGCAGCGGCGACATGGGCTTCGGGTCATCGAAGACCTACGACCTGGAAGTGTGGCTGCCGGCGCAGGACACCTACCGCGAGATCAGCTCGGTGTCCAACTGCGAAGCCTTCCAGGCGCGGCGCCTGCAGGCGCGCTTCAAGAATGCCCAGGGCAAGAACGAGTTGGTGCACACCCTCAACGGTTCCGGCCTGGCGGTGGGCCGCACCCTGGTGGCGGTGCTGGAAAACCACCAGCAAGCCGACGGTTCGATCCGCGTGCCGGCGGCGCTGCGTCCCTACCTGGGTGGCTTGGACGCGCTGAAGGCCTGAGGAAGAAAAAGAGCCCGCAAAAGCTCTGCTAGAATCGTAGGCTCGACAGACACACACCGGAGAGGTGGCAGAGTGGTCTAATGTACCTGACTCGAAATCAGGCGTGGGTTCATAGCCCACCGAGGGTTCGAATCCCTCCCTCTCCTCCAGGAACCCAGCATTCATGCGGGTTCCGAGCAAATGGGCCCCCACGGGCCCATTTTTTTTGAATTCAGTTTGCGGTTTTTTGCCGCTATTGCACCTTGCGCGGGCGGCTTTTGGCCATTTGCGTCGCACCTTGGCAGGGACTCGGCCGCGGTCCTGGGCGGGATCTGAGGGGCCTACCGCCGAAAGCTGGCAAGAAAGCTGCTGGCACGCCCAGTTGTATGGGTGAAAGTCAACAGGTTGCGCGCCCTCGACGTGGCAACGTAGAAGAGATTTCTTTCGTCTGGGCTGTTTCCATCAAAACTGCCCGCGTTTACACCCGGAACAATGGCGTGATCGAACTCAAGTCCCTTGGAAGCCTCGATGGTGGAGAGAATGATCCGGTTCTCTTTCTGGCTTCTTGCCTTTGCAGCGTAGTCATACTGAAGCAAAGCGTCGAGCAGTGAATCGATGGAGGCATACTCTTTTGCGACATTGAGAAGACCAGTAATAGAGGACTCGACCTCCTCGACGTCTGAACTTCGCACAAAAATTTTCCGAGCCAGGTCGTTCACCCCAAGAGCTGTAACGACCCTGGGCAAATCAGCAATAGAGTTGTTGCTAGCCAACGCCATTGCTCCAAGGATTCGCTCCGCCACGCTGCGTCCCGTCTCGCGAAGCAATCCTTGCAGGACAAACGATCGGAAGTTCTCCTCGCTTGCGCTGTCGACGACTCGTTCGGTCTCACCTGCGTCCCCGGCGCCTGGCAGCGTCCCCCCTACGAACTGCCACGTCGCGCGCTTTGCAGCCAGCAGCATCTCGGTGCCAAACTTGGCTTGCAGGTCGACCGCGACGGCGAGCAGCATCCGGACGAAGAGAACTTCCGGACGTTCAAGGAAGCTTTTGAAGCCTACCGTTTCGTAGGGCAGGTTCTTGACAATCAAGAAGTGCTCCAATTCAACAGCGCTTCCTGGGTGTCGGAGCAAGACCGCAAGATCCTGGAGGTCAGAATCCTCATCGAGCCCTCGCCGACTCCTTGCGGCCTCCTCGACAACGTGGAGCACCTCTTCTGCCGTGTTGGCGACCTTGACCTCCACCGCCGACTCCCGATCCTTGTTCGCGGCATAGGCCTTGTTCGCGAAACTGCCGAGCGGCCGCGCCAACGACTCGCCAAAGCGGTGAGTCATCGTGAGCGGCAAGCGCTTGGGCTCACCGATCTCGATGTCGAATCCGTCCTTCATGAAGTAAGAATCGGCGCCGTCCCTTGCATGGATTACCTGATCACGGTCACCTACGCCAAGGAACGCGCAGCCATCGTTGACCTCTAGCAGCTTCTTCAGAACCGTGAAGATGGCCCAGTTGCAGTCGTGCATTTCGTCAAGCACCACTGCCTCCGCGCCAACCCACAGCGGGTGGTTCTCCCACGAAAACGGTGGATCGTCCGAGATCAGCAGCCGAGCCAGGTCATAGGTGGCATCGCCCCTATATCGGAATCTTGCCTGCTCGCCTTCTCCGTCCAGAAAAGTTGTTCGCTCGCGCTCGTATTCCCTGAATACAGCAAGGGTAGTGAAACTGAATCCCAGGTCGCATGCGTTCTGAGGCGTTAAGGAAAAGTACTCGTCGGCGCGCTGGATAGCCATGGATCCCTTGATCTGACTGAACTCCTCGAGAAGCCCTTCGACTGCCAGTTCTCCCGTGCCGTACAAGGAGAATTCTCCCGGGTATCGCGCCTCAGCCAGTTCTCTGGCAATCGCGATTGCGTCAATGACCGCATTTCTAACGCCCTCGGGCCTCTTGTCACGTCGGACCCTGGTTCCTTCGAGTCGCTCAAGCCTTGCAGCGCAGAAGTCTTCGACCGTGCCTACGCGCAACTGTCGAACAACGTCCCTGGGCAGATCAACGCGCGCAAACGCCGCTTCAAACGCCTTCACACCTGGCTCGGTGAAGCTCAAGGAAAGAATCTTCTTGGGATTGGCGCCTCGTTCAATGAGGCCCGAAATCGTAAACGCCGCGGTTGTCGTCTTCGCGGCGCCCGCATTGGCCTCAACGATGACCCGGTCGCTTTCACAAGCGCGGATGTCCTTCTGTTCGTCCGTCCATTTCAAACGCTCGCGGCTTGAAGTCATGAAATCTACCTCCTTGTCTACTAGATCCACGAGAGACCGGGTTACCGAAGGCTACGGCGTCAGGAGCGCTGTCCATTCCGGCAGAAATCAGCCGCTTGTGAGTGAAGACTGCGATCCAAGAGATGGCCGCCAGCCAGTGCCACATGCTCATTGATCCCATGATTCTCTCCAATGCTTGAGGCCCCTCGGCCTCGCCAAATGGGCCCTCGCGGCCCATTTTTCTTTTCTGCGTTCAACACGGCGCGCGGCATCTCCACTACCTTTGGCCTATCTTGTGCAATGCAAAAGGCTGGTTACATTGGTCAGAAATCTAAAACATTTGTGAATTTCTACACATGAACGAGGGAGTGCCCTGTGCAGATTTTGCTGATTGCAAGTGCCTTCAACAGCCTGACTCAACGTGTTCTTACCGAATTGCAGGACCGCGGCCACAGCGTCGGAGTGACGCTGGCCCTGGGTGACGACGAGGCGCTGCGTGACGCGGTGGCCCGGCATGCACCGCAGCTGATCGTCGCGCCGATGCTCACCAGCGCCATCCCCGAAGATGTCTGGACCGAGCACACCTGCCTGATCGTCCATCCCGGCCCGCCCGGCGACCGAGGCCCGTCCTCGCTCGACTGGGCGCTGCAGGGCGGCGCGCGAAGCTGGGGGGTGACCGTGCTGCAAGCGGTCGCGGAGATGGACGCCGGCGATGTCTGGGCCTGGTCGCCGCTGGCGGTGCCGCCCCTGGTTGGCAAGAGCGACCTTTACCGCGGCGAGGTGGCCGATGCCGCCGTCGACGCGGTACTGCTCGCGGTGGAGCGCTTCGCGAGCGGCACCTACCGGCCGCAGCGGCAGGAACCCGCCGCGCTGGCCGCCGGCTGGCGCCCCTTCATGAAGCAGGCCCAAAGGCGTATCGACTGGGCCACGCAATCGACCGATTCGGTGCTGCGCACCCTGCGTGCGGCCGATTCCCAGCCCGGGGTGCTCGACGATCTGCTGGGCGCCGCCTGGTATCTGCACGGCGGTCACCCGGAAGACGAGTTGCGTGGCCAGCCCGGCGAACTGCTCGCCACCCGCGCCGGCGCCATCTGCCGCGCCACCATCGATGGCGCCGTCTGGATCGCGCAGCTGCGGCCTTGGCGCGAACCCGGTTCGGCATTGCCCAGCTACAAGCTGCCTGCGGCACAGGCGCTGGGCGAACGGCTGCCGCCCGGGCTGCCCGAATTGCCGGCGCCGCTGCAACTGCCTGCCGGCCGCCAGACCTGGACCGACATCCGCTACAGCGAAAGCGGCGAGGTTGGCGTGCTGAACTTTTCCTTTCCCGGCGGTGCCATGAGCGCCGCCCAATGCCGGCGCCTGCTCGAAGCCTATCGCTTCGCCTGCACGCGGCCGACCAAGGTGCTGGTCCTGGGCGGCATGCGCGACTTCTTTTCCAACGGCATCCATCTCAACGTGATCGAGGCCGCGGACGATCCTTCCGAGGAATCGTGGGCCAACATCCATGCGATGAACGATCTGGTCGAGGCGGTTCTCAGCACCACCGACCGGCTGACCGTATCGGCGCTGGGTGGCAACGCCGCGGCCGGCGGCGTGATGCTGGCGCTGGCGGCGGACGAGGTGTGGTGCCGCGACGGCGTCATCCTCAACCCCCATTACAAGCTGATGGGCCTGCACGGCTCCGAGTACTGGAGCTACATCCTGCCCAAGCGCGTGGGCGAGCACGAGGCGAAACGGCTCATGCAGTCGGCGCTGCCCGTGAGCGCGAAGCGCGCGGTCGAACTCGGGATGGCGGAGCGTGTGTTGCAGGTCTCGCCGGGAGAACTCGGCGACGAAGTGGCGCGCCTGGCCGCACAGCTGGGCGCTGCACCGAAGCTGCAAGCGCGCATCGCGCGCAAGCAGGCGGCGCGCAAGCGGGACGAGTCGATCAAGCCCCTGCAGCAATACCGTGACGAGGAACTGGCGCACATGCGCCGCAATTTCTTCGATGCGAGCGAGCCGCATGCGGGCCTGCGCTCGGCCTTCGTGCGCAAGGAAAAGGCGCTCGCCACGCCCGAGCACGTCGCGCAGCTGAGCCCGCGCCACTGAGCCGCCGAGAGGCGCTTGCGGCGGCATCCTGTTGCGTCTGTTGCGCCTGTTGCTTGTTGTTGTCTTCTCTTACTCGCAAATCAACTCTTCGAATCAGGGGAAAAGCTTGCGCCGAGCCTGGCTGGCGCGCCAACATGGCTGCCTTCGCTCAATTTGCGAAAGGAGATTTGGGACATGCCGATGGAGCTTTTACGGCAGTTGGCCGACAAAGAATTGCCCCTGGCCTTGTATGCGCCGGCGGACATCGACCGCTTGCGCGTGCTGCGCGCTGCGGACCTGGTCGCAGCATTGATTCCTCCCGTCGAAACCCTGGAAGGTGGCGCACAGGTCCATAAGGCAGCCCAGGTGATGTGCATCACGCCCAAGGGGTGGCAGGCGCTCGCGCGTGAAACCGAAGCCACCGGCTGACGCAGCCGCCAGCCATCGTCCCAAACAGCCCGGTAGCGACGAGCCACCGCCCGAGCCGGTGCCGGGCCAGGACGAACCCAATCCCCAGCCGGCGGAGCCGCCGGGACCCTCCACCGACGAGCCGCGCGCGCCGCCGCAGTTGCGTGCGCGCCAGTGCCCCATGGCGTGCCGGCCTTCCATGAGTCGGTGATTTCCGACAGCATCAAGAGGGCTCGCAGCGGACAAGGCTTTGAATCGGCGGCTGACGGCGTGAACCGCCGCCGGCCGCTGCCGCGCGCACGGCCTTTGGCATATACCTCCAGCACGGGCCCTTCCCGCACAGGAGAAAGCCATGAACCGCAACACGAACGTCGAACAAGAGGATGCAGGCAGCCTGGGTTGGCGCTACTGCTATGAATGCATCTCGCCAGCAGGCTCGCGCATGCGCGTGCTGAGCGAAGCCGAGGCTTACTTCTGGTATGTGCTGGGCTACCGGATCCGCCGGATGCTGGAGCGCGCGCCCTGAACGTGGGCAAGGGCACCCCTTGGGAACCGGGAGCGCGTCATGTTGATACGCCTCACGTCCGTTCCGCCGGCCACCGACCCGCGCATCGTGATCGCCTGTATCCGTGCCTGCGTCTGGGCTGATGTGGAAGGCCGGCCTTTCTGCGTCCTGCGCTGAGCCCTGTCGTCAGGGCGACAGGCTGCGGTGGTGGTCCACCAGCGCTTCCAGCGCGTGGTCGGCCGCCGCGACGCGAACCTCGTTGCGCGAGCCCGCGAACACCCGGGTTTCGGTAAAGGCCTGCTCGGTCAGCGGGCCGGTTCGAAACACCCATGCAAAGCATTGGGTGCCGGGCTCCAGCTCCGGCTCGTCCGCCTCGCCGTCGGCGACGCCCGTGTTGGCGATCGCCACATTGGCTTCGCTGCGCGCCAATGCGCCACGCGCCATTTCCAGCGCCACGGCTTCACTGGTCAGGCCATGCTCTTCGATGGTGGTGGGCTTCACGCCCAGGTGCTTCTGCTTGGCCAGTGCGCTGTAGACCACGAAGGCACCCTCCAGCACACCGCCGGCGCCCGGCGCGTCGGCCAGGCGCGAGGCGATCAGGCCGGCGGTGCAGGACTCGGCGGTGACCAGCACCAGGTGGTGCGCTTCGAGATAGCCGGCAATGTGCTGCCCGGCGGCGGCTGCGGCGTGCATGGGACGCTCCTTTGATCAAGGCTCTGGAGCGCGACCTTATGCCCGCGTGCCGGGCCGCTGCTGTCGGACGATATCCCCTTCGGCCCGAAGCCTGCACCGCTTGCGCGCGGTTCACGAGCGCCGTCAATCGCCTTCAGGCGCCGTCGTAGGCCTTCTGCAGGGCCGCTGCCCCCGTCGCCCAGGCGCGACCAGTAGTGGTCGACCTCTTCCTGCGATTCGCAGTTCACGTACAAGGAAATGGCTTCGGTGAACTTGAACATCGGCCCGCCATTGAGCGCCATGAATTCCTGGCCCTCCAGCGTGAAGGATGCGCCCATGGTCTTGCCGCCGGGCCCCGGCATCAGGCTGGTAACGCGCGAGTTCCTGAAGATCGACGTGTAGAACGCGATGGCTTCTTCGGCATTGTTGTCGAACCACAAGAAGGGGGAGATCTTCTGCATGGCGGTGCACCTCGCGATCAATCAGCTGCAGCAGGCATGGCCGTGGCCCGCCTGGGGCCGCGCCTGGTATTCGTCGTGGCGCTTGACCCAACTGGTCATCTTGGCGCCCTCGGCCGGTTCGCGCCGGCCCAGCGGCGTCATGTCGAGCAGGGCATAGGCGGGCAGCAGCACCTCGCCGCCGCGGCCGTAGGAAGAGTAGGTGTGGAAGACCTCGCCCTGCTCGTTCCTGTAGAAGGCGCTGAGGCCCGAAGCCTCTTCGCCCCAGGGCGCCTGCCGCTTGAAGTTGTAGTCGACTTCACCCGCCGCCACCTGCTCGGGCCGGAAGGACACGCGAAAGTCGTAGTTGAAGTCGCTGCCGTTCGAGGACACCCATGGAATGTCCCAGCCCATGCGTGCCTGGTAGCGCGCGATTTCATCCAGCGGCGCACGCGACACCGCCACCACGCTCACGTCGTGGTGCTGCAGATGCACCACGATCCCGTCCACGTGGTCGAGCAGAAACGAGCAGCCGATGCAGCCTTCTTCCTGCCCCGGCGCCAGCATGAAGTGGTAGATGAGCAGCTGGCTGTTGGCGCCGAACAGCTGTGCCAGGCTGCGCGGACCGTCGTGCGTCTGGAACTGGTAGTCCTGCTCGATCCTCACCCAGGGCAGTTCGCGCCGCTCTTGCGCCAGGCGGTCGTGCAGGCGGGTGAGTTCCTTCTCGCGTTCCACCAGCCGCCGGCTGGCCTCGATCCAGGCGTCGCGCGAAACGACGGGATGCTCTTCTTTTCCGATGCGCATGTTCATGAGGTCCGTCCTTTCAGTCATTCATTCATTCGTTCATGCATGGGTGGCGCGTGCAAGAAAGCGCCCCAGCTTGTCGATGGTGGGCAGCCAGCCGCCCTCGTGGTCGTCGCGCTCGGCCTCGTCCCGGAACTGCTCGTGCAGGAAGTCCATCCGGGTGCCGGTCGCCGTCGGTGCCAGCCGCAGCGTGACCAGCGATTCGCGCTCGGGCGCGCTGCGCCAGGTCCAGGTGAAGACCAGCTTGCTGGCCGGCAGCACCTCGCGGTAAATGCCGTTCACCTCGTGTTCGTCGCCGTTGGCCATGCGAAAGGCCACGCAGAAACTGCCGCCCACCCGCACGTCGGTGCGGGCATGGACCACCGAGTTGTCTTCGCCCGGGCTGAACCAGACGCTCAGCGCTTTCGGGTCGGTCCAGGCCTGCCAGACTTGTTCGGGCGTGACTTCGTCGTAGTGCCGCTGGAGCCGGAGGGCGGGGCGCTCGCGGGCGGCGGGGCTGGTGGCGTCTCGGGCCATGGTGACAACTCCTTCTGGTGATACAGGAAGCGGCCCAGCGCGTCGAAACGCGCGGCCCAGAACTTCTCATAGCGCGACAACCACACGGCGGCCTCCTGCAGGGGCTGCGCAGACAGTTCGCAGCGAACCACCCGGCCTTCCTTGGCGCGAGCGATCAGGCCGGCGTCTTCCAGCACGCGCAGGTGCTTCATGAAGCCGGGCAGCGACATGCCATGCGGCTGCGCCAGCTCCGACACGCTGCGCTCGCCATCGCCCAGGGTAAGCAGAACGTCGCGCCGCGTGCGGTCGGCCAATGCGGCGAACACGCGGTCGAGGTCGGCCGCGTGTTTTTCTTCGGGGATGGAAAACTTAACCATTGGGTTCAGTATTAAGGGATTTGCGCGACCTGTCAACCCGGATGTCTGCATGCAATTTGTGCACGGTCGTTCGAACAAAGGCGCGCTCTTGCTAAAGTGCGGGGATGACTCGAGGCAAGCCCCATCCGCGCCCCAAAAAAGCCGACAGCCGGCCCTCGCAACCGGCCCAGCCGCCAGCTGCTGCGCCGACGGCGCCGAGTCGTCGCACGTGGCTGGTGGGAGCGGCTGTCGTGGCCTGCGCCGCGGCGGGCTACGGCGGCGTGCTGCTGCTGACCGGAACCCCCGCGCAAAAGACGCCGCAAGTGCGCCTGGGCGATGGCAAGTCCGGCCCCGAGGGCATGGCCTGGGTGCCCGGCGGCGAGTTCCTGATGGGCAGCGACAGCAAGCTGGCGCAGCCGAACGAGAAACCGGCGCATCAGGCCCGCGTTCCGGGCTTCTGGATGGACCGCCAGCACGTGACCAACGCGCAGTTCCGGCGCTTCGTCGAGGCCACCGGCTACAAGACCACCGCCGAGCTGCCGCCCGATTGGGAAACCATCCGGGTGCAGGTGCCGCCCGGCACGCCACGTCCGCCGGACAGCGCCCTGGTGCCCGGCGCCATGGTCTTTGTCGGCACGCCGGCCGTGGTCGACTACAGCGACTTCTCGCGCTGGTGGCGCTATGTGCCGGGCGCCGACTGGCGCCATCCGCAAGGCCCCGGCAGCAGCATCGAGGGCAAGGACGATCATCCCGTGGTGCAGGTGAGCCATGCCGATGCGCTGGCCTTTGCCAAGTGGGCCGGCAAGCGCCTGCCGACCGAGGCCGAATGGGAGTTCGCCGCGCGCGGCGGCCTGGAGCAGGCCACCTACGCCTGGGGCGAGGAGTTCACGCCCGGCAAGCAGCAGATGGCCAATGTCTGGCAGGGCCAGCAGCCACGCCAATTTCCGGTGGTGAGCGCAAAGGCGGGTGGTGCCATCGGCACCAACGCGGCCGGCACCTTCCCGGCCAATGGCTACGGCCTGTACGACATGACGGGCAACGCCTGGCAGTGGGTGGCCGACTGGTACCGGGCCGACCAGTTCAAGCGCGAGGCTGCCGCAGCCAAGCTGGCCGACAACCCGCGCGGCCCGCAAGACAGTTTCGATCCCGACGAGCCCGGCGTGCCGGCCAACGCCCCCAAGCGCGTGACGCGCGGCGGCTCCTTTTTGTGCAACGAGGACTTCTGCATGAGTTATCGGCCCAGTGCGCGCCGCGGCACCGACCCGTACACGAGCATGTCGCACCTGGGCTTTCGCCTGGTGATGGACGACGCGGCCTGGGCGGCGCGGCAAAAATCGCAAGCCGCTGCGGCTGCGCCGGCGGCGCTTTCAGCTTCGCGTGGCGGCTGACGTGCGCGGAAGTTCAGCATTTGCCGGCCTGGGAAATTCCTCCTTCGCCAGCCTGACCCCGGCGCCTGCCATGGCGGACGAGGCGGAGCCATGGGTCCGCGGCGAGCTCATCCGCAGCCTGATGCGCGCCGCGCGCGGCTCCTACCTGCTGGCCGCCGCCCTGATGCCGGCCATGATCTCCCTCAGCTGGGGGCATGTGCCGGCCTGGCAGCTCTTCGTCTGGCTCACGCTCGGCGCGGTGGCGACGGGCTTTCGCGTCTGGGGCGAACGGGTCTACACGTCGCAATACGCGGCGCGCGATTCGGCGGCGCAGCAGCGCTTCATGGAGCGCTACCACCCGCTGTGGAGCGCCAGCGCTTTCGTCTGGGGCCTGTCGGTGCTGATCTTCTTCGAGCGCACGCCGCTGATGAACCAGTTCATGAGCTGGCTCATCGTGGCCGGCGTGGCCACCTTCCCGCTCAATGGCCTGTCGCTGCATCCGCCGCTGCTGTACCGCTACGTCAACACGCTGTTCATCACCATGCTGGCCTGCGTGTCGCTGCGGGTGCTGCAGATGGACCTGAGCAATCCGCATTTCAACTACGGCTTCCTGGCGCTGCCGCTGCTGCACTGGTGGATGCTGCTGCGTGCCGGCCGGCGCATCCACGAGACGGCGCGCAACAGCTTCGAGCTGCTCTATCACAACCACATCCTGATCAACTCGCTCACCCAGCAGCGGCAGGCGGCGGTGGCGGCGGTGGCGATGAAGAACCGCTTTTTGGCCAGCGCCGCGCACGACATGCGCCAGCCCGTGCTGGCCCTGTCGCTCTACGCCGACTGGCTGCGCAACGAGCCCGAGCTGGTGCAGGAGATTGCGCCAAAGATCGTGCGCGCCACCCATGCGGTGAACGCGCTGTTCGATTCGCTGTTCGACCTGGCGCGCATCGATTCGGGCCAGGTGCGCCTGCACATCGAGCGGGTCGACGTGAAGCAGCTCTTGCACGACCTGGAGCTGCAATACCGCCCCGTGGCCGAGGCCAAGGGCCTGAGCTTTCGTGTGCATGCGCGCGCTGGCACCGTGCTGACCGACCCGATCCGCGTGCGCCGCATGATCGGCAACCTGATCGCCAACGCCATCAAGTACACGCCGGAAGGCGGCGTGCTGATCGCCTCGCGCCAGACCAGCGAAGGCCTGCGTGTGGAGGTGTGGGACACCGGCATCGGCATTGCGCGCGAACACCTGCGCGACGTGTTCCTGGAGTTCTACAAGGTGGCCGACCACGCCGGCACATCGGACGGTTTCGGCCTCGGCCTGGCCATCGTGGCGCGGCTGTCGCACGCGCTGGGCCACCCGGTGAGCGTGCGCTCAAGGCTCGGGCGCGGCAGCGTCTTCCGCGTGGCCCTGCACGACGCCGACGAGGCGCAGGCCCAGACCCGAATCTCCGGCGCCGTCGGTTAGCCGGACGGGCGCCCTTCAAGCCACACACCACGGAACTGGCTTTGCCAGGCCGTTGGTGTGGTCCCCTCCCCGGGAGGTGGCGAACTACACGCAGCGAAGCGGAGTGAGAAGCCGGGAGGCTAAACGTTCGTTGAAAGCAAACCGTGGTTGCGCGCGTGGTGCAGCGCCTGCGTGCGGCTCTTCACGCCAAGGCGGCGGAACAGGCGCCACAGGTGCACCTTCACCGTGTGCTCGCTGATCTCCAGCTGGGTGGCGATCTCGCGGTTGCTCATGCCCTTGTCGAGCATGGCGATCAGCTGCGTCTGGCGCTTGGACAGCTTGCCGCTGCTGGCCGGCGTCACGTCTTCACGTTCGTCGTCGGCCGACAGCAGGCCGCGCAGGGCGGCGGTGAGCTCGGCCGAGCCTGCCGACTTCTCGATGTAGATGTCGGCGCCGGCTTCGATGCAGGCCTCTTCCATGTCGGCTGCCGGCGAGGCGGAATACACCGCGATCGGAATGCCGGGGTAGCTGTTCTTGACGGCCAGGACGCCAGAAACGCCCGTGGTGTCGGGCAGCTTGAGGTCCAGGCAGAAGAGGTCGGGCGTGCCGTGCTGACGGACAGCGGCGGCGAGCCGGTCGAGGCGCTCGAGTTCGACGATGTTTTCGGCGGGACGCAGGCGGCGCAGCACCATGACGATGGCGTCACGCATCAGGGGGTGGTCGTCGATGACGTAAATGCTCATGCTTGTTCAATTCAATGCTTATGCGCCAAATCTGGCAGGACCCTTTGTTGTTGTTTTTCGGGGGTGGCGCGTTTTCCTATCCCTTTACTGATCGCCAGTTGCCTTGGCGAGCGCTTCTAGCACTTTGGATGCTGCAAGCGCAACCTCATTGTCGACGGGTTCCAGTCGATCCGCGAAAGAATTCACCAAATCGTGAGGAAGTTGTTGCATCTCGCCTATAACGCGGCCCGCTTCCTGCGGCGTCTGGAAGCCGCGGCTCTGCAAAAGCGTACTTCCTTGTTCATCCAGCAGCTTGAAATAGAACAAACCGTCGCGCTCGCGATACTGTTTGAAACCAGCCTTGGTGGATTTTGTTGACTTGGCGGCCTTTGCGACGGGTTTGGCGCCCGTGGCCAGGCTGCGCAGGCCCACTGCCTGTCGCAAACGTGACATGAAGGGCTGCGACAGGGCGTGCGCCTTCTCGGCGCCGGCCAGCAGGGTGGCCTCGATCTGGGCCGGCTCGGCCATCAGCGTCTCGTAGCGTTCGCGCAGCGGGGCGATTTCCCGGTCGATGCGTTCGAACAGCAACTGTTTCGCGTCGCCCCAGGCAATGCCCTCTGCGTAGGCGCCGCGCAGCGCCTGCGTTTCGTCCTCGCTGGCAAAGGCCTGGTAGATCTGGAACAGGGCCGAGCCCTCGGTGTCCTTGGGCTCGCCCGGCGCGCGCGAGTCGGTGACGATGCCGGCGATCAGCTTCTGCAACTGCGGGCGCGGCGTGAAGAGCGGAATGGTGTTGTCGTAGCTCTTGCTCATCTTGCGCCCGTCCAGGCCGGGCAAGAGGGCCACTGCATCGTCGATCACCACCTCGGGCAGGGTGAAGTGCTCGCCATACAGGTTGTTGAAACGCTGCGCGATGTCGCGCGTCATCTCCAGGTGCTGCACCTGATCGCGCCCCACAGGCACCTTGTGGGCGTTGAACATCAGGATGTCGGCGCCCATCAGCACCGGGTACATGAACAGGCCCGCGCTGACGTCGTTGTCCGGGTCCTCGTTCTTCGCCAGGTTCTTGTCCACGGCGGCCTTGTAGGCATGGGCGCGGTTGAGCATGCCCTTGGCGCTGACGCAGGTCAGGAACCAGGTGAGCTCGGGAATCTCGGGAATGTCGGACTGGCGGTAGAAGGTGACGCGCTCCGGGTCGAGCCCGCAGGCCAGCCAGGTGGCGGCGATCTCCAACGTGGAGCGCTGGATGCGCGCCGGTTCGTCGCACTTGATGAGCGCGTGGTAGTCGGCCAGGAAGTAGAAGCTCTGGACGTTGTCGTGCCGGCTGAACTGCACCGAGGGCCGCACCGAGCCGACGTAGTTGCCCAGATGCGGCGTGCCGGTGGTGGTGATGCCGGTGAGGTAGCGGGTGATCGAAGGGGACGAGGCCATGGGGAGGAGAACAGTCTCAGAACAGCAAACAACAACTTCAACGCAGCAGCGCGGCGAACGGGGTCAGAAGCAGGTTGATCGCTTCGTAGCCGAAGTTCATCAAGGGACGCAGCCACCAGGTGCCGACCACCCCGGCGATCACCAGGCCCATCACGATGAAGAAACCGAAGGGCTCGATGCGCGCCAGCAGCTCCTGCGCGCCGCCACGCGGCAGCAGGCCGGCCAGCACGCGGCCGCCATCGAGCGGCGGCAGCGGAAAGAGGTTGAAGGCCCACATCACCAGGTTGACCAGCACGCCGGCCTGGCACATCTTGACGAAGAACGGCTCCTGGATGCCGAAGGCCAGCAGGCCCACCAGCAGCATTGCCCACAGGATGGCCTGCGCGAAATTGGATGCCGGGCCGGCCAGCGCCACCCAGATCATGTCGCGCTTGGGATGGCGCAGCTGCCCGAACTGCACCGGCACCGGCTTGGCATAACCGAACAGGAAGGTGCCCGAGGTCGCGAAGTACAGCAGCAGCGGCATCAGGATGGTGCCGATCGGATCGATGTGCTTGATCGGGTTGAGCGTGACCCGCCCAAGAACGTAGGCCGTGTTGTCGCCCAGGTAGCGGGCCACATAGCCGTGGGCCGCTTCATGCACCGTGATCGCGAAGAGCACGGGCAGGGCGTAGATCAGGACGGTTTGAACGAGTTGATTGATATCCACCTGGGGATTGTCTCAGAGCGCCACCAAGCACCCCGGACGGGGCTTTAGAGGCCCAGGGCCGATAAGGGGCCACGGCCCAGGCGCACCACGACCGGCTCGCCACCGTCGCCCATGGGCGTGAGGTCGACCACCGTGGTGGGCTGCGAGGGGCAGGCGCCGGCGTCGATCACGCCGCCTACCTGTTTCTCGAAGCGCTCGCGAATCGCTTGCGCGTCGTTCAGCGCCTCGGTCTCGCCGGGCGCGATCAGGGTGGTGGCAAGCAGGGCTTCGCCGTGCAGCATCAGCAGTTCGCTCAGCACCCGGTGCTCGGGCACGCGCAGGCCGATGGTCTTGCGTTGTGGATGGCTAACGCGGCGCGGCACTTCCTTGGTGGCCTCGAGCAGGAAGGTGTAGGGGCCGGGCGTGGCGGACTTGAGCAGGCGGTACTGCTTGTTGTCGACCCGCGCGTAGTTGGCCAGCTCGCTCAGGTCGCGGCACAGCAGGGTGAGGTGGTGCTTGTCGTCGACCTGGCGGATGCGCCGCAGCTTTTCGACCGCGTCCTTGTCGTCCAGGTGGCAGGCCAGCGCATAGCTGGAATCGGTGGGCACGGCGATCACCTCGCCGCGCGCCAGCAGCGCAGCCGCCTGCTTGAGCAGGCGCTGCTGCGGGTTGTCGGGATGGACTTCGAAGTATTGGGCCATGGTCAGGATTCTGCCGGCTCGATCGGCAGGCGGCGTTCTTTGACGGTGAGCCAGGCACCGGCGGCGCCGCAGATGGCGATGAGGCCGATGCCGATCAGCGACACGGCGTCCGGCACGCGCGAGAACACCAGCCAGCCACCCAGCATGGCAAAGCCGATCTGCGCATAGAGGTAGGGCGTGAGCGTGGACGCCGGCGCGCGCTGGAAGGCCAGGATCAGCATGAAGTGGCCCACCGTGCCCATGAAGCCCATGAGGCACAGCAGCGCCCACCAGTGCCAGGAGGGCAGCGCGGTCCAGGCGAAGGGCAGGGCCAGCGACGCGATGGCGGCGCCGACCCAGCCGCTGTAGAAGTTCATGGTCAGCGGGTTCTCGGTCTGCGCCAGCTTGCTGGTGAGCACCTGGAACCAGGCATTGGTGACCACCAGGCCGACCGGCAGCAGCGTGGCCCAGCTGAAGGCATCGCCCCCGGGTCGCAGGATGATCAGCGTGCCGGCAAAGCCGCCGGCCACCAGGCCCCAGCGCAGCGGCGAGACCTGTTCCTTGAGCTGGGTGGCGGCCAGCAGGGTGACCACCAGCGGCACGACCAGCACGATGGCGGTGAACTCGGCCATCGGCATGTAGCGCAGGCTCAGGAAGGCCAGGCTGCTGGACACCAGCAGCAGCGCGCCGCGCAAGATCTGGTACTTGGGATGCGCCGTGCGCAACACCGCCAGTCCGTGTCGCGGCAGCAGCACCGCCGCCATGGTGACCGCCTGAAAGACGTAGCGGAACCACACGCCCATGATCACCGGCACGGCGGCGGTGGAGAGCTTGGTGGCGGTGTCGAGGGTGGCGAAGCAGGCCGTGGCCAGCAGCACCAGGCCGATGCCGGCCAGGACGCGTTCGGAAGCGAGATCCCGTGCGCCCCGCGGCGCAGGCTCTACGGCGCTCACGCAGCCCCCACGCTCGGCACTGCCGTGTCCTCGCTGCCCCCCGAGGGGGCTTTCGCGCCTTCGGGCGGCCGTGCGGCGCTCACTGGATACGACTCTCCAGCAGCTCCCACACCGGCTGCAGATTGCCGGGCAGCCATGGCAGCTGGCCCAGGTCGCAATGGCTTTCGTTGGGGCTGTGAAAGTCGCTGCCGCGCGAGGCGGCAAAGCCGAACTCGAGGGCCTTGTCGGCGTATTCCTGGAACTCGGGCGGGCTGTGGCTGCCGGTCACGACCTCGATGGCGCGGCCGCCGTGGGCCTTGAACTCGAGGAAGAGCGCGTACTCTTCGTTGGCGGTGAAGCGGTAGCGGCCCGGGTGCGCGATGACGGCGACGCCGCCGGCATCACTGATCCAGTGCACCGCATCCTTGAGGTTGGCCCAACGATGCGGCACATAGCCCGGCTTGCCTTCGGTGAGGTACTTCCTGAACACCTCGTTGGTGTCGCGGCACCAGCCGCCTTCGACCAAAAAGCGCGCAAAGTGGGTGCGTGAGATGAGCTCCGGGTTGCCGACGAACTTGAGCGCGCCTTCGTAGGCGCCGTGGATGCCGGCCCGGGCCAGGCCTTCGGACATCTCCTCTGCCCGCCGGCCGCGCCCACCGCGCGTGTCGTACAGGCCCTGGCGCATCGCGGCATCGTCCGGGTCGAAGCCCAGGCCGACGATGTGCACCGTCTCGTTGGCGAAGGTGACGGAGATCTCGGTGCCGGTGAGGTACTTGAGGCCGTTGGCCTTGGCCGCAGCAGCGGCGCGATGCTGGCCGCCGATCTCGTCATGGTCGGTGAGCGACCACAACTCGACCCCGTTGGCGGCGGCGCGTGCCGCCAGTTCCTCCGGAGTGAGCGTGCCGTCGGACACCACGGAGTGGCAGTGCAGGTCGGCATTCAGGATGGAAGTCACGCTTCGATCTTATTCTTTCTGGGAGGGGCTCGCCCGCCGACGCCTCCTACACGCGAAGGCAAAACACTCTGTCACCCCCAAGTCACGTGATCGACACATGATTCGTTTTCCCCTTTTGAACCGCCGAACGAACCATGACCTTGCCCAATTTCACCGGTGGCCAGAACGAAATGATGGAGCGCATTGCGCGCGATCTGGTCGACAGCTATGACGAAGAGATCGAGCTCGAACTCGAGGACCGCGAGATCGACGAATCCGGCGTGGTGAGCGACGCCGGCAACAAGGAGGCGCGGCGCCTCTACTTCAGCGAACTGTTCCGCCTGCAGGCCGAACTGGTCAAGTTGCAGGACTGGGTGCAGCACACCGGCCAGCGGGTGGTGATCCTGTTCGAAGGGCGCGACGCGGCCGGCAAGGGCGGGGTCATCAAGCGCATCACGCAGCGCCTCAACCCGCGCGTGGTGCGGGTGGCGGCGCTGCCGGCGCCGAACGACCGCGAGCGCACGCAGTGGTACTTCCAGCGCTACGTGGCGCACCTGCCCGCCGCTGGCGAAATGGTGCTGTTCGACCGCAGCTGGTACAACCGCGCCGGCGTCGAGCGCGTCATGGGCTTTTGCACCGACGAGGAGTATGAGGAGTTCTTCCGCAGCGTGCCCGAGTTCGAGCGCATGCTGGTGCGCTCGGGCATCCGTCTCATCAAGTACTGGTTCTCCATCACCGACGACGAGCAGCACATGCGCTTTCTCGGCCGCATCCACGACCCGCTCAAGCAATGGAAGCTCAGCCCGATGGACCTGGAAAGCCGGCGCCTGTGGGAGGAGTACACCAAGGCCAAGGAAACCATGCTGGACCGCACGCACATCCCCGAAGCGCCGTGGTGGGTGGTGCAGGCGGTCGACAAGAAGAAGGCCCGGCTGAACTGCATTCATCACCTGCTGCAGCAGATGCCCTATCAAGAGGTGGATCATCCGCCCGTCGTACTGCCGGCGCGGGTGCGCAATGCCGACTACCTGCGCAACCCGGTGCCCGACGAAATGATGGTGCCGGAGGTCTATTGACCCGCGGCCGGCCCGGGCGCGGAAGCTGCTAAGGTGCATCGATCCGTCGGTATCGACGCACATTCATGGTTCGCCGTTCGTCCACTTCGCCTGCTTCCGTTTTCGCCAAGGCCTATCAGCGCAACCTGAAAGCGATGACGCGCGCCACCCTGACCGGTGGCAAGCGGCTGGCCGGCCAGGTGCAGCGCGCCGCGGCGCAGATCAACCGGCCGCCGCCCGGCCCGGGTGACTGGCTGCCCGGCGTGGCGCTCGGGCCCGCCGGCGCGCGGCGCTTTCACCTGTACCGGCCGCCCGACCTGGTCCTGGCGCCGGGCGAGAAGCTGCCGCTCATGGTCATGCTGCACGGCTGCGGCCAGACCGGGCGCGACTTTGCCGTCAGCACGCGCATGAACCGGCTGGCCGCGCGCGAGCGCTTCCTGGTGCTCTACCCGGAGCAGGACCGCATGGCCAACGCGCACGGCTGCTGGAACTGGTTCGAGCGCCGTTCCGGCAAGGCCGACGCCGAGGTCGCCACCATCGTGGCGGCGGTCGACCAGGTCATGCTGCTCTACCCGGCGGACCGCGACCGGGTCGCCATCGCCGGACTCTCGGCGGGGGCCAGCATGGCGGCGCTGGTGGCAACGCGCCATCCGGCGCGCTTCCAGGCAGTGGCGGTCCATTCGGGCGTGGCGCCGGGCGCCGCCAAATCGGCCAGCACGGCCCTGGGCGCGATGCGCGGCAGGCACATGCCACCGGTGTTCACCACCGCCGTCGGCAAGGCCATGGGCGCGGCGGCCCAGTTCA
Organism: Variovorax sp. LARHSF232; assembly: GCF_052871435.1. Classification (NCBI taxonomy): domain Bacteria; kingdom Pseudomonadati; phylum Pseudomonadota; class Betaproteobacteria; order Burkholderiales; family Comamonadaceae; genus Variovorax; species Variovorax sp. LARHSF232. Next base: position 292,087 of record NZ_JBIXJS010000007.1, read on the forward strand.
CCACCTTGCCGCCGCTGTTGGTGCTGCATGGCGATGCCGATGAGGTGGTGGCCATCGACAACGCCGACAACATCGCCAGCGTGTGGGCCACCGCCACCGGGGCGCGGCCGGGCACGGCGCGGGTGCTGCAGCGGGGCCAGCGCTACCCAGCACGCCTGACCGACTTCCGGCGCCTGGGCCGCACCATGGTGAGCGTCTGCGAGATCGACGGCCTGGGCCATACGTGGAGCGGCGGCCTGGGCAGCCAGCCCTTCAGCGATCCACGCGGCCCAGACGCCACGCGCATGGTCTGGGCTTTCGCGCAGCGGGCCTTTCGCGAATCGACGAAGAAGTAGAGACGAGGCCAGCCAGGCCTGTACGCCACCGGGCGTATTTTCGGCAGAGGGGCGCGTGCGCAGACTCCGGTCCACCAGCTTTGGATCAACACAACCGGAGAAGACTCTCATGCACCCACAACGTCGATTCACCCTCAAGGCGCTGACGGCCGCTGTCGCACTAGCCTCCATGGGCATCAGCGCCCAGGCGGCCGACACCATCAAGGTGGGTGTGCTGCACTCGCTGTCGGGCACCATGGCCATCTCGGAAACGGTGCTCAAGGACACCGTGCTGATGGCCATCGACGAGATCAATGCCAAGGGCGGCGTGATGGGCAAGAAGCTCGAGCCCGTGGTGGTCGACCCGGCCTCCAACTGGCCGCTGTTTGCCGAGAAGACCAAGCAGCTGCTGGGCCAGGACAAGGTCGCCGTGATCTTCGGCTGCTGGACCTCGGTGTCGCGCAAATCGGTGCTGCCGGTGGTCGAGGAAATGAACGGCCTCTTGTTCTACCCCGTGCAGTACGAGGGCGAAGAACTCAGCAAAAACGTCTTCTACACCGGCGCCGCACCGAACCAGCAGGCCATTCCCGCGGTCGACTACTTGATGAGCAAGGAAGGCGGCGGCGCCAAGCGCTGGGTGCTGCTGGGCACCGACTACGTCTACCCGCGCACCACCAACAAGATCCTGCGCGCCTACCTCAAGAGCAAGGGCGTGAAGGACTCGGACATCGACGAGAAGTACACCCCCTTCGGCCACAGCGACTACCAGACCATCGTGGCCGACGTCAAGAAGTTCTCGGCCGGCGGCAAGACGGCGGTGGTGTCCACCATCAACGGCGACTCCAACGTGCCCTTCTACAAGGAGCTCGGCAACGCCGGCCTGAAGGCCAAGGACGTGCCGGTGGTGGCCTTCTCGGTGGGTGAGGAAGAGCTGCGCGGCGTCGACACCAAGCCGCTGGTGGGCCACCTGGCCGCCTGGAACTACTTCATGTCGATCAAGAACCCGACCAACACCGAGTTCATCAAGAAGTGGAGCGACTACGCCAAGGCCAAGAACATTCCCGGCCACAAGGACAAGCCGCTGACCAACGACCCGATGGAAGCCACCTACATCGGCATCAACATGTGGAAGCAGGCGGTGGAGAAGGCCAAGAGCACCGACACCGACAAGGTCATCGCCGCCATGGCCGGCCAGACCTTCAAGGCGCCCTCGGGCATCGTCAGCAAGATGGACGAGAAGAACCACCACCTGCACAAGAGCGTGTTCATCGGCGAGATCAAGGCCGACGGCCAGTTCAGCGTGGTCTGGAAGACCAAGGAACCGGTCAAGGCCAAGCCCTGGAGCCCGTACATCGAAGGCAACGACAGGAAGCCCGACTACCCCGCCGGAAAGTCGATGTAAGCAGCAAGCGGCGCGCTACGGCGCGCCGCTTCGTTTTGGGACCATCTTTTCAATTCTGATCCGCGAAGCATGTTTCTCAGATACCTCTTGGCTGCCGGTCTGATGCTGGGCTCCGCGGCCCACGCGCTCACCAGCGACGAAGCCAAGGCCATTGCCTCGGGCGATACCGAGGAGCGCGTCGCTGCCCTCAACAAGGCGGTCGCCAACGCCGACGACAAGACCGCGGCCTTCATCCAGGCCATGTCGGACGACGCGGTGAAGTTCACCGAGGACAAGGTCTACCTCATCAAGGACGACAAGGCCTTCGATCCGGTCAGCGGCACGGAACTGAAGCTGCCGGACGACGCGCAGGACGTGGTCAACAACAACCTGATGCGCGGCGCGCTGGAAGCCGCGCAGGCCGCGCTGCAACTCGCGAGCAAGGACGACGCGGTGCGCCTGGCCGCCGCGCAGGCCCTTTTCAAGGAGCCCGACGAATCGCGCGTGCCGCTGGTCGACAAGGCGCTGGCCGCCGAGACCAACCCGAAGATCAAGGCGCAGTTGGAACTGGTGCGCGCCGCCGGCCTGCTGGGTAGCGCCGACCCGGCCAAGCGCCTGGCGGCCGCCAAGGAACTGGGCAGCAACCGCAACCCCGAGACCAAGCTGCTGCTGAACCAGCGCCTGGCCGAGGAGAGCGACGCGGCGGTGAAGAACGCCATCACCGCGTCCATCCAGAACATCGATGCCTCGCTGGTCTGGGGCGACCGGCTCAACGCCATCTTCAGCGGCGTCAGCCTGGGCTCGGTGCTGCTGCTGGCCGCGCTGGGCCTGGCCATCACCTACGGCCTGATGGGCGTGATCAACATGGCACACGGCGAGCTGATGATGATCGGCGCCTACGCCACCTACGTGATGCAGGGCATCTTTCAGGCCTGGCTGCCGGCATCGATGTTCGGCTGGTACCTGGTGGCGGCCATTCCCGTGGCCTTCTGCGCCTCGGCGCTGGTGGGCGCGGTGCTGGAACGCGGGGTGATCCGCTTCCTCTACGGGCGGCCGCTGGAGACCCTGCTGGCCACCTGGGGTATCAGCCTGATGTTGCAGCAGCTGGTGCGCTCGATCTTCGGCGCGCAGAACGTGGGCGTGGAGAACCCGGCCTGGATGAGCGGCGGCCTGCGGCTCTTGTCCAACGTGACGCTGCCCTGGAACCGCATCGGCATCATCATCTTCGCCGCCCTGGTGTTGCTGGCCATGGGCTACCTGATCGGCCGCACCCGCCTGGGCCTGTTTGTTCGCGGCGTAACGCAGAACCGGCCGATCGCCTCGTGCATGGGTGTCAACACGGCGCGCATCGATACCTACGCCTTCGCGCTGGGCTCGGGCATCGCCGGCCTGGCCGGCTGCGCGCTCTCGCAGATCGGCAACGTGGGGCCCGACCTGGGCCAGAGCTACATCGTCGACAGCTTCATGGTGGTGGTGATGGGCGGCGTCGGCCAGCTCGCCGGCACCGTGTATGCGGCGCTTGGCCTGGGCGTGCTCAACAAATTCATCGAAGGCTGGTCCGGCGCGGTGCTCGCGAAGATCGCGGTGCTGGTCTTCATCATCATCTTCATCCAGAAGCGCCCGCAAGGGATCTTTGCGGTGAAAGGTCGGAGCGCTGAAGCATGAGTCGGGTCGCACTTCCATCCAAGGGGCCGCTGCTGGGCGGCAAAGGCTGGACGGCCTTCTTCGTCGCGCTGATCGCGCTGTGCGCACTGGCGCCGTTGCTCAACCTGTGGGTGCCGGCCGGCAGTGCCTTCCACATGAGCGACTACGCCGTGGCATTGGTCGGCAAGATCATGTGCTACGCCATCTGCGCACTGGCCATGGACCTGATCTGGGGCTACACCGGCATCCTGTCGCTGGGCCATGGCCTCTTTTTCGCGCTGGGCGGCTACATGATGGGCATGTACCTCATGCGGCAGATCGGCCGCGACGGCAACTACAAGAGCGAGCTGCCGGACTTCATGGTGTTCCTGGACTGGAAGGAACTGCCCTGGCACTGGGCGCTGTCCGACAGCTTCGTCGCCACGCTGATCCTGATCGTGGCGGTACCGGGTCTGCTGGCTTTCGTGTTCGGCTTCTTCGCCTTCCGCTCGCGCATCAAGGGCGTGTATTTCTCGATCATCACGCAGGCCATGACCTTCGCGGCCATGCTCCTCTTCTTTCGCAACGAGACGGGCTTTGGTGGCAACAACGGCTTCACCGACTTCAAGCGCATCCTGGGAATTCCGGCGGCCACGCAGGAAATGCGCATGACCCTGTTCGTGCTCACCGGCCTCACTTTGCTGGGCTTCTTCCTCTTTGCCAAATGGCTGATCGGCAGCAAGTTCGGCCGCGTGCTGCAGGCCATCCGCGATGCCGAGACCCGCGTCATGTTCTCGGGCTACAACCCGCTGCCCTACAAGCTCACCATCTGGGTCATCTCGGCCATGATGTGCGGCGTGGCTGGGGCGCTGTACGTGCCGCAGGTGGGCATCATCAACCCGAGCGAGATGAGCCCGGCCGCATCCATCGAAATCGCGATCTGGACTGCGGTGGGCGGGCGGGCGTCGCTGGTGGGGCCGATCGTCGGCGCCTTCATCGTCAACGGCGCCAAGAGCTGGCTCACCGTGGCGGCGCCGGAGTTCTGGCTGTACTTTTTGGGCGCGCTCTTCATTGCCGTCACGCTGTTCCTGCCGGACGGCATCGTCGGCCTGGTGAAGAAGCTGGCCGCCCGCTGGCGTGCGCCGGCCAAGGTGGAGGCCACACGGCCTGCACCGCCAGCCGCTAGCGAAGACGTGCGCCGAGGGCGCCGCGCGCTGGCTGCAGAAGAGGGCGTGGAGCCCGGTGCCCTGCCGCCGCTCGCCGCCGACGCGAAGGGAGCCCGCGCATGACGCCCGACCTGATGGACGCCGGCGCCGAGCGCGTGGCGCGCCACTTTCATGCCGGCGATCCGCTGCTTCAAACCGAATCGGGTGGCCGTGCCGCCGGCTTCGGCCGCGTGGTTGAAGGTGGCGAAGTCGACGTCACCCACGGCCGCATCCTGTACCTGGAAGACGTGAGCGTCAGCTTCGACGGCTTCAAGGCCATCAACAAGCTGAGCCTGGACATCGCGCCGGGCGAGCTGCGCTGCATCATCGGCCCCAACGGCGCCGGCAAGACCACGATGATGGACATCATCACCGGCAAGACGCGGCCCGACTCGGGCACCGTGTTTTTCGGCAGCACCATCGACTTGTTGCGGCACAAGGAAGCCGAGATCGCCCAGCTGGGCATCGGCCGGAAGTTCCAGAAGCCGACGGTGTTCGAGCACCTCACCGTGTTCGAGAACCTGGAGTTGGCGCTCAAGACCAACAAGGGGGTGAAGGCCTCCATGCTTTTCAAGCTGGATTCGGCGCAGAGCGACCGGCTGGCCGAGGTGCTGGAGACCATCCACCTGGCCGGCAGCGTGTCGCGCATGGCGGGCAACCTCAGCCACGGGCAGAAGCAATGGCTGGAGATCGGCATGCTGTTGATGCAGGACCCGAAGTTGCTGCTGCTGGACGAGCCGGTGGCCGGCATGACCGATGAGGAAACCGCGCGCACCGCCGAGCTTTTCCTGTCGCTCAAGGGCCAGCATTCGCTGATGGTGGTGGAGCACGACATGAGCTTCATCAAGACCATTTCGGAGATCGTCACGGTGCTGTGCGACGGCTCGGTGCTGGCGCAAGGCACGCTCGACGAAGTGCAGGCCGACGAGCGCGTGATCGAGGTGTACCTGGGCCGATAGAACCATGTTGAGCGTCAAGAACATTCACCAGTACTACGGCGGCTCGCACATCCTGCGCGACGTGAGCCTCGAAGCGCGCCTGGGCAAGGTCACGGTCCTCTTGGGCCGCAACGGCGTGGGCAAGACCACTTTGCTGAAGTCGCTGATGGGCCTGGTGCCCATCAAGAGCGGCAGCATCGAGTTCGACGGCCAGCCGATTCAGAAGAAGACGCCCTACGAGCGCGCCCGCGCCGGCGTGGGCTTCGTGCCGCAGGGCCGCGAGATCTTCTCGCGCCTGACGGTGGAAGAGAACCTGCGCATGGGCCTGGCCTACAAGCGCGCCGGCACGCCGATCCCGCCGGAGCTGTTCGAGCTCTTCCCGGTCTTGAAGCAGATGATCAACCGGCGCGGCGGCGACCTGTCGGGCGGGCAACAGCAGCAACTCGCCATTGCCCGCGCGCTGGCGCCCAAGCCGAAGCTGCTGATCCTCGACGAGCCCACCGAAGGCATCCAGCCCAGCATCATCAAGGACATCGGCCGCGTCATCCGCATGCTGGCCGACCGCGGCGACATGGCCATCGTCCTGTGCGAGCAGTACTACGACTTCGCGCAGGAACTGGCCGACGATTACCTCGTGATGGAGCGCGGCGAAGTCATTGCGCGTGGCCTTGGGAAAGACATGGAGTCACAGGGCGTTCGTCAGTTGGTCGCGATTTAGGGTTGGGGTGGCGCGGTGCGGTGGATCAACCCGAAACCAACGCCCGATCAAGCGCCCGGTGTCTCGGCAAAGGCCTGTGTGCCCCTGTGCCGGCGCGCCTCTCGGGCGCCGAGAAGCGCAGTGGGCCCGGCCCGCACGCGTGCCGAAGGACACGCGTGCTTCAACCTCTAGCTTGCGGCAGCTGTTTGAGCAGAGTGAACGAAGTGAACGCCGCGAGTTCTGCCGCAGGGCCGGGTCCGCGAGCATCGCAGGGGAGCCGGCGCTTCAGCGCCGGCCGTCCGAGCGAAGCGCCGGCGCAGGGGCACACAGGCCTTTGCCGTCCCCCGACCTCAAAACGCATCAGTCCAACAGCGGCGCCACTTCCTCCAGCGGCTTGCGCTCCGCATCCACCGCGTAACGCAGCGCAAACAGCCCCGCGCCGATGACAAGAACGGCACCGATGGCATAGCCAGCGGCCACCGCGTCCCGGCTCCCGGTCTGGATCAGCGCCCCGAACAGCCACGGCGCCACAAAGCCACCGATCCCGGTCCCCACCGCGTAGAAGATGGCGATGGCCAGCGCCCGCATCTGCAGGGGGAACACCTCGCTCACCGTGAGGTAGGCCGAGCTGGCGGCCGCCGAGGCGAGGAAGAACACCGCCGACCAGCATAGGGCCTGGCTGCGCGCGTCCAGCCAGCCCTGCATGAAGGCCCAGCCGGTCAGCGCCAGGCCGATGCCCGCGAAGACGTAGGTGAGGGCGATCATGCGGCGCCGCCCGACGCTGTCGAACAGCGGACCCAGCAGCAGGGGGCCGAGCACATTTCCCAGCGCAAAGGGAAAGATGTAGAGCGCCACCTGCGCATCGGGAACGCCGTAGAAGCGGGTCAGCACCAGCGCATAGGTGAAGAAGATCGCGTTGTAGAAAAAGGCCTGCGAAATCATCAGCGCCAGCACCACCGCGCTGCGCTGCGGATAGCGGCGCAGCAGCACGTGCGCCACCTCGCGCAGGCCCGGCGGATCGCGCGGCTTGACGGCTTCGCAAAATGGCACCTCGGCGAGCGAGCCGTGCTGGGCGCGCACCTGCGCCTCGATGTCGTCGACGATGCGCTGGGCTTCTTCCGCCCGGCCATGCGCGGCCAGCCAGCGCGGGCTTTCCGGCACGTCGCGCCGCACCAGCAGGATGGCAATGGCCAGCAGCGCGCCCAGGCCGAAGCACACGCGCCAGCCCCACACCGGCCCGAGCACCCGTGCATCCAGCAGCACCAGGCTCAAGCCCGCGCCCAGCGCCGCGCCGATCCAGAAACTGCCGTTGATCGCCAGGTTCACTCGCCCGCGCACGCGTGCCGGAATCAGTTCGTCGATGGCCGAGTTGATGGCCGCGTATTCACCGCCGATGCCCAGCCCGGTGGCAAAGCGGCACAGCGCGAAGAAGGCGAAGTCGGTCGAGAAGGCGGTGGAGAAGGTGGCACCGGCATACAGCGCCAGGGTCAGCAGGAACAGGCGCTTGCGGCCCAGCCGGTCTGCCAGGCGGCCGAAGACGAGCGCGCCGACCACCGCGCCGCCCACATAGAGCGATCCGGTGATGCCCACTTGCGTGGCCGTCAGGCCCAGCGTATCGCCGCGCTCCAGCACGCCGCCGAGCGAGCCGACCAGCGTGACTTCGAGCCCGTCGAGCACCCAGGCCACGCCCAGCGCCGCGACCACCCGCCAGTGCCAGCGCGACCAGGGCAGGCGATCGAGGCGAAGTGCGACCTCGCTGCTCACATCTCACGCTCCGGGCTTGCGCTCCGCCAGCGCCGGCGGCACCCATTCGTAGAGCCAGGTCTCGCTCAAGGACTGGCCGCCGTTCTTGAGGAACACACGCAGGGTGATGGGGTCGGTGCCATCGGTGGGCACCACGTCGAACATCACGCGCACCCCCTTGATCGAAGCCAGGGGCCGGGCCGAGGTGATCTCGGCGCGGCCGCTCGACAGGTTGATGACCGGCTCCACCTCGGCCGTCTTCCAGTCGATGGTTGCCAGCGACCCGCCGGCAAAGTCGATGGCGAAGCGGTAGGAGTAGTACTTGCGCTTTTGCCCCACGATGCCGCCGACGCCGGCGCGGGTGGCCACCACGATCGCTTGCGGCGGGCGCATCGGCGGCTGCGAGCCCCAGTACAGGCGATAGCCGAACAGGGTCTCCTTGCCCGGCAGGATCTTCTGCGCCGGGTTCCAGAAGGCGACCACGTTGTCGAAGGTCTCGTCGATGGTGGGAATCTGCACCAGCTGCACCGCGCCTTCGCCCCAGCCTGCCTTGGGCTCCACCCACAGGCAGGGGCGCTTCTCGTAGAACACGCCGTCGTCCTGGTAGTGGTCGAAGTTGCGGTCGCGCTGCAAAAGGCCGAAGCCCTTCGGGTCCTTGTCGGCAAAGGAGTTGAAGCTGAGCCGAGCCGGGTTGCTGAGCGGGCGCCAGATCCATTCGCCGCTGCCGCTGTTCATCGCCAGGCCGTCGGAATCGTGGATCTCGGGGCGCCAGTCGTTGGCCATGCGCTTGTCGTTCTCGCCGGTCTGGAACATGCTGGTGCAAGGCGCGATGCCAAGGCGCTCGATCGGCTTGCGCGCATACAACGCGGCGTCGATGTCCATCAGGAGCGGCTCGCCCGGCGTGATGGCAAAGCGGTAGGCGCCGGCCACGCTGGGCGAATCGAGCAGGGCATAGACCACCAGCGTGTTGGATGCCGGATCGGGCTGTTCGAAATAGAAGTCGGTGAAGTCCGGAAACTCTTCGGGGCGCGCCAGTGCGGTGTCGACCGCCAGGCCGCGCGCCGACAGGCCGTACTGCCCCTCGGTGCCCACTGCCCGAAAGTAGCTGGCGCCCAGGAAGGCCGCCACGTCGCCCTTGAAGTTGTCCAGCTTCGTGTTGACCCGGAAGCCGGCAAAGCCCAGGTCGCGCGGCTGCTTCGCGCCGTCCAGGCCGCTCTTGCCGTAGTCGAACATGGCCGGGTCATAAGCCAGCTCCTGCGCGCGGCCCTGGGTCACGTCGAACATGCGCACCGGGCGCTTGAAGAACAGGCCCAGGTGAAACAGCTTGACCTGGAACTGCAACTTGCGGTCGGCCCACAGCGCATGGTCGGGCTTGAACTGGATCGACTGGAACTGGTCCCAGTCCAGCGATGCCACATCGGCCGGCAAGGGCCGTCCGTGCTGCTCGTAGGGGCGCGAGGCGAGGTTGCTGGCGGCCCCCTTGAGCCAGGCGTAGTCGAAGGCATGGGGTTGGCCCAAGGGCTGCAGGCCGGCGGCTTGCGCGGCGGGCGAGATGGCGAGGTTGGAGCAGCCGGAGACGGCCAGGGCGCTCGCGGCGCCGAGGAAGGTTCTTCTTTGCATGGGCGCCTAGTCTAGGGAATTCCCGTAGCCCACCCTGTCGGACAGAACCCTGATTCCGACCAGCGGCCTCAGGTACGCCGCAAAATGCCTTCGATCAGGTCGCGTTCGCTCGGGGTGCTGGCAGCAAACAGCAGATCGAACGTCGTGCGCAGGCGCCGGCTCAGTTCGCGCGCGATGTTCATCTGCATCAGGGCAAACTGGCGCGGGTCGTGCTCGAAGAACTCGTGCAACAGGCCGGTGCCCATCTCCAGCGCACTGCAGTCCTGCATCACCTTGATCGATGCGCTGCGCGGCCCCAGGTCCAGCAAGGCCATCTCGCCGAAGCAATCGCCCGGGCCCAGTTCGCGCAGCAGCATCTGGCGGTCGTTCCAGCGCCGCAGCACCGCCACGCGGCCCTGCAGCAGCACGAACAAGCCGGTGCCCGTATCGCCTTCTCGCATGAAGTAGCTGCCTGCCGCCAGCTCGGTCCTGCGCGTGCGCGCAAGAAGAAACTGCAATGCCTCGTCGCTGACGCCGCCGAAGATCGCCATCTGCTGCAAGTCCTGCATCCGATGCTCCACTGTCTCGTGTGGGCCGGACAGTGTAGGCCTAGTCTTACTGTGTCATAAGAGAAGCCTTGCGTTTGCGCGCAGGCAGCACGGACATCGGGGCAGCGTCGCGATCAAGGCTGCGGCGATAAGCAGCCGCAAGGTCGTGATGGACGATCGGACGTGGC
>NZ_JBIXJS010000008.1:0-291588 GCF_052871435.1 Variovorax sp. LARHSF232
GATTTGCGGCGCCATCCGTTGTTGCCGGCTCGTTGTGTGGCCAGCCACACGGCCTCGCCGGCGCCTAGGCTGGCGCCGCAAATCGCCCCGGCGCGGACCCCGCTCTCTGCCGCGCAGGCTCCTAGCTCACCACCACGTGTAGCGCATCCCCACCTGGCCCTGCGTGTCGCGCTGTTCGGTGCTGTCGATGTCCCGGGTGTAGGCCAGGCCGCCGTACACCGCGAAGGCGCGGCTCAGTTGCCCGGTAACCCCCACGCCCACTTCCAGCGCAGTCGAATTGCGACGCGTGCCGATGGTGTCGCCAAAGCCGAACACGACTTCGCTGCTGCCGCTGAAGGTGTGCCAGAGGTTTGCCTTCAGGTACGGCCTCCACGTGCCGCCCGTGCCGCTGAAGTTGCCCTGCAGCCGCGCGCCAATGCGCCCGGTCACGGCGTTGTCGTTCCGGATGTCGACGGCGGAGACGCCGTCGTCGAAGCTGTCGAAGGTGCTGCGCTGCCAGATCAGCTGCCCTTGCGGCTCAAGCGCCAGCTGTTCGGTCAGCGCCAGCGGATAGCCGGCCTCGAACGATGCCGTCAAGGTCTTGGCATCCGGCTTCCCGCCGCGGCCGAGCGTGGAGCGTGCATCGGTCTCGTACCGGCCGGCCATCAACACCGTGTCGGTGTACCAGCCGCTGCTGCCGATATGGGTCCAGTAGGCGCCCAGCCCATAGCCTTCGATCGTGAGGCTGCCGACCGCCGTGTCCCGCATGCCGCCGGCCAGCCCGCTCACGTCGCCGCTGGCACGCGTATAGCCGCCCAGCAAGCCGATGCGGTCGCGCGCGCCCGAGTCACTCATGCCGACATGGAAGTCGTGGCCCAGTTGCAGGCCGCTCACGGTGCCGTCGAAGTGCGGATCGGCATCGCCGCGCAGGGTCTGGTCGACGTTCTGGCCGAACACCCGGCCCCACGAGGCCTGCGCCTTTTCGCCGCTGGCCATCAGCTGCTGATCGCCCTGCCGTTCATGAAAGGTCCCCAACTGCAGCAGACTGGCGCGGCGCACCACCTGCGGCACGGCGCTGTAGAGCGCGACCTCGGGACGGTACAGATTGACCTGTTCGATGGGGATCGGGACGGCGGGCGGCGCACCCGGCGCTGGCGGCGGTGCACCCGGTGCCGGAGGCGGTTGCAAGGCCGCGACCACCGCCGCCGCCTCGGCCGCCGAGCCGACGACGACGCCCGCGACGACAAAGGCGTTCGAGCGCAGGTACCAGTTGTCGGCGTTGCCGCCGGTCGCGCCGCCACGGAACAGCCGATAGCTGTAGGCGCCTGCCTCGACGGGCTGCGTCAGCGCGAAGGCATTGGCCGCGGTCGTTCCGCCGTTGGCGGCCTGCACCAGCAGGATGCCATCGGCAGCGGTCAGCGCGCCAGTGCCGCCGCGGTTGACGACCCGGATGCCGGTGTTGCCGGACGCCGCGCCGCCGTCGATGACGAGCTTGTCGGCCGGCGAACTGTCGTTGCCGAGCGCGGAGTTGACTTGCAGCAGCGCGTTGCTGCCAGTGTAGTTGCCTTGCACCGTCAGCGCGCCGTAGCCGGTGCCGTTGCCTGGGCCGGGCAGCCAGGTGCCCTGGTTGCTCACGTTGCCGGCGAAGGTGCCGGTGCCGGCCACGGTGGTGCCCGGCAGCACGTTGATGACGGGGCTGGTCAGCTTGCTGGTCAACGTGAAGGTGCCCGTCTGCACCTGGATGCTTTCGGAGAAGCTGGCATCGGTCAGCCACGACCAGGCGCTGCCGCGCATCGTCAGGTTCTGGAAGTTGCGGAACACGTTGTCGACGGTTCCGCTGCCTTCCAGAAAGGTGTTGCTGGGCTTGTTGACGCCACCGTCGGCCACACCCTTGATGACGGAGCCCGTTTGCAGGATCAGGGTGCCGGTGCCGAGCGAACCCATGAAGATGGCGCCGTCACCGCTTGCGCCACCGTGGCCTTCGAGCAAGCCGGCATTGATGAAGGTGTCATTGCCGTTCTGTCCGCGCAGCGCGTACGAACTGGCGCTGGTGACGATGCCGCCCGCGCGGTTCTCGACGCGCGAGAAAAAGGTCGAGGCGCCTGTCGTGTTGGCATGCACCCCATCGGCGAACCCGCTCGTGGCCGAGGTGTTGGCGCCTGTGGCGCTAATGGTGCCGGTGTTGATCAGCACGTTCGTCACCAGGTTGCCGCCTTGCAGGAACACGCCCTTGGCGGCTGTTCCGCTGGTCGTGATGGTGCCGCTGTTGGTGACGGTGTTGCCGGGCCCGAAGGTGACGATGCCGTGCGAGCTGCCGCCCGTGGTGGTGATGCTGCCGTTGTTCTGGATTTGCGCGCCGGAACTGCTGCCGCCCACCGCGATTGAAATGCCGGCCGTGCCGGCGCTGGTGGTGCGAATGCCGCCGTTGTTGATCAGGGTGTTGCTGTTGCCCGAGCCGCCGATGGCGAAGCGCGTGCTGCCCGAGCCGCCCGACACCGTGATCTGCCCGTTGTTGGTGATGGTGCTGGCGTCCTGCACCAGCAGCGCCTGCGTGGCGTTGGTGGTCAGCGTGGCGCCGCTGTTCACCGTGATGGTCACGTTGGTGCTGCCCGGCTGGGCGATCACGCTGGTCGACCCGGTGTTGACGCCGTCGCAGACGACGGTGGCGCCGGTGGCGGGGGTCGAGGTCGGCACGCACGCGGCATGGCCCGCGGTGGCGATCAGGCTGGCCAATCCGGCGATGGCGGTGGCGAGTGGGGAAAAGGATGCGTGGGGTGCGCGCGGACGCCAGGAGGTCTGCACTGTTTCAAAAGGCATTCTTGTTGTTCCTGATGAACGGCCGCGGGGGTTTGGCCGGCGGCGGCCATTATTCAGGAGCCTGCAGTTGGCCTGCAACCCGCCCGATGCAAAAAGGGGCGGCTCGGATCGCGGCCACGCTAGCGCTATTGCATCTGCTCGCCCTGGGCGCGGATCTCCACGCGGCGGTCCGGCTCCAGGCAGGCAATGAGGGCGGTGCGCGTCCTCGCCTTGCCCTGGCTCCTGCATTCGGCTTCGGTGATTTTCAGGTCCGCCTCGCCGCGGCCTTCGGTCTGGATCACGTTGGCCGGCACGCCCTGGCGCACCATGTGGTCGCGCACGGCGTTGGCCCGAGCCTGCGACAGCCGCTGGTTGTAGTCGTCACGGCCGAGCGGGTCGGTGTAGCCGACGATGACGACCGAGCGCAGCTGGAAGCCCGCGGACCTGAATTCCTGAAGCGCGTTGTCGATGCGGCTGCGGCCGGCGGGCGTCAACTCTGCCTTGTTGAATGCGAAGGTGCCGTCCGCCGCGACACTGACGCTGCGGGCTACTGGAGGTGGTGGCGGCGGCGGAGCCATCGCCGGTGCCGGGGGCGGCGGTGGTGGGGGCGCCTGCGCTACGCGCGGGGCGGGGCCGAAGGGGATCTGCAGCCCCACCGAGAACAGCCAGTCGTCCATGTGGCCGCCGCTGGCCAGATTGCTGTGGTTGTCGTCATAGCGATAGCGTGCGTCGGCCACCAGGCGACCCCAGGTGGAAAACGGCCAGACGACGCCCGCGCCGAGGTTGGCCATGAAGCTGGTCTTGCTGGCGCTGCCCTGCGGCCCGCTGATCTTGTCGTCGATGGCGCCGATGCCGCCCACGAGATAGGGCTGCACGCTGCCCGCCTGCCACATGCGAAAGCCCTGGCGGCCCATGAAGAACCACTGCGCGTCGAGCGAGGCGCTCCAGTTCTTGTACTTGCCCGGGCCGCCCAATGCGGCATCGAGCTCCTCGTACTGGGTGCGCAGCTCGAGGTTCCAGTTGGGGCTGATCGGCTTGCCGATGGCCAAGCCTCCGCCCCAGCCGTCGTCGGCCAGGCGGCTGTTATCCGAATTGATGTAGGTGCCGAACGGGGTGATGTACCAGCGGTTGTCGAAGTACTGGTCCGATGTGTAGGCGGGCTGCGCGAGGCAGGCAGCATACGGAGCGGCAAGCACGCAGCAGGCCACGAGGGTGCGTCGGTCGAACATGGAAGCCTCACTGACTGGTGGAGTTGTTGAGGGCCTCAGCCGAAGCCAAAACGAAAGCGAAAGATAGTTCGGCCGGGCGCGCTGTCCGGCGTAGGCGCAACGAAGTGTGTCGCTGCAAGGCGGGAGCGAGCACCTGCGGTTTCGATTCTTTCAGTCGGCCGCTTGCGGGTGTGACGCGGCGGCAACGTGGAAGCACCGGCTCATCTGCTTGTCGCGGGCAGTCACGGCCAGAAAGCAAAAAAGTCCGCTACCAAACTTGATAGCGGACTTTCCTTGCTGTACTTGGTGCCGGAGAGATGAATCGAACACCCGACCTTCTCATTACGAATGAGCTGCTCTACCGACTGAGCTACACCGGCTAAGCCTTCAATTATAGCGGCTCGTGATAGCTCGTTACGCGCTCGACCTCATTTTTTGAGCCGAGCACCACCGCGACTCGCTCGTGCAGCTTGCCGGGCGGGATGTCCAGGATGCGTTGGCGGCCGTTGGTGGAGGCGCCGCCGGCCTGTTCGACGATCCAGCTCATGGGGTTGGCTTCGTACATCAGGCGCAGCTTGCCGGCCTTCTCGGGCTCGCGCTTGTCCCAGGGGTACATGAAGATGCCGCCGCGCATCAGGATGCGGTGCACGTCGGCCACCATGCTGGCGATCCAGCGCATGTTGAAGTCCTTGCCGCGCGGGCCATCTTTCCCCGCCAGGCATTCGTCGATGTAGCGCTTGACCGGCGCGTCCCAGTGGCGCTGGTTGCTCATGTTGATCGCGAATTCCTTGGTGTCCGCCGGGATCTGGATGTTTTCCTGCGTCAGCACGAAAGAACCCTGCTCGCGGTCCAGCGTGAACATGGCCACGCCATTGCCCACGGTGAGCACCAGCGTGGTCTGTGGGCCGTAGATGCAGTAGCCCGCCGCCACCTGCTTGCTGCCGGCCTGCAGGAAGTCGGATTCCTGCACGCCCTGGCCGTGGCCGTTCTCGGGCTTGCGCAGCACGCTGAAGATGGTGCCGATGCTGACGTTGACGTCGATATTGGAGGAGCCATCGAGCGGATCGAACAGCAGCAGGTACTCGCCCTGCGGATAGCGGTTGGGCACCAGGTGGATGCTGTCCATTTCCTCGCTGGCCATGGCCGCCAGGTGGCCGCCCCACTCGTTGGCCTCGATCAGCACCTCGTTGGCGATGATGTCCAGCTTCTTCTGGACTTCGCCCTGCACGTTCTCGGATTCGGCGCTGCCGAGCACGCCGCCCAGCGCGCCTTTGTTGACGGCCTGGCTGATGCTCTTGCAGGCGCGCGCCACCACTTCGAGCAGAAGGCGCAGCTGCGCGGGAATCGATCCGTCTTCGCGCTGCTGCTCGACGAGGTAGCGGGTGAGGGAAATCTTTTGGTTCATCGAATCAATGTGAAGGGGTTCAGTTGCCCAGGGCGCGGGTCACGACTTCCTGCGTGTCCTTGCTCAGGTCGGGTTTGGCGGCCACGCGTGCGATGGCTTCGCGCGCGGCGCTGCGGTAAGGCTCGGCCAGCTTGCTCCAGCGGTCCAGTGCACGCGCCAGGCGCGCCGCCACCTGCGGGTTGATGGCGTCCAGCTCCATCACGCGGTCGCTCCAGAACACGTACCCCGCCGCATCCGGGCGGTGGAAGGCGCCCGGGTTGGCATTGCAGAAGCTGAAGATCACGCTGCGCGCCCGGTTCGGGTTCTTGATGGAGAAGTCCGGGTGCTTCATCAGCTGGCGCACCAGCGGCAGGATGTCGCCGCCACGGTCCGGCGCGCCGGCCTGCAGCGAGAACCACTTGTCGATGACCAGCGCCTCGTCCTTGAAGATGGCGTGGAAGCTGGCCAGCGCCTGCGCCGCCAGCGCATGGCCCGAAGAGACCAAGGCGGACAGTGCATTGAAGCGGTCGGTCATGTTGCCGGCGTCCTTGAAGCGCTGCAGCGTCTTGCCGGGCCACAGGGTGTCGCCGCTTTCGTGCGCCGCCAGGCACAGGTGCGCCAGCGCCATGCCGGCCAGCGCGCGCCGGCCGGACGACGTCGGGTCGGGGGCGTAGGCGCCGGTGTCGCGGTTCTCTTCATAGGCCAGCTGCCATTCGGGCTGCAGCGCGGTGGCCATGCGCCTGCGCATGGCTTCGCGCACCGCATGCACGCGCTGCGGGTCCACCACGTCCAGCTGCTCGGCGATGTAGGTCTCCGAGGGCAGGGTGAGCACCAGTTCCTTGAAGGCGGCGTCCAGCGACGGGTCGCGCAGCAGGCGGCGCATGGCGTCGACGTAGGCGTCGTTCAGGGTGGCGGCCGGGCCTTCGGCCGGCGGCGCGGTGATCGCGGCAATGGCCGCGCGCAGCGCCAGGCGCTGGCCGGCTTCCCAGCGGTTGAAGGGGTCGGTGTCGTGCGCCATCAAGCCAAGCAGCTGCGCGTCGCTGTAGTCGTGGTCCAGGATCACCGGCGCGCTAAAAGCCCGCAGGATCGAGGGCACGGGCTCGCTGTCGATGTCGGTGAAGGTGAAGGTCTCGCTGGCCTGCGTCACCACCAGCGTTTGCGTCGGCGCCAGCTCGCGGCCGTCCTGGCCGATCAGGCCGACGTTCACCGGGATCACGAAGGGCTCCTTCTCCGGCTGGCCTGGCGTGGGCGCGCAACTTTGCTCGAAGTGCAGGGTGTAGCTGCGCTCCGCCGCGTCGTAGACGCCGCGCGCGGCCAGGCGCGGCGTGCCGGCCTGGCTGTACCAGCGCTTGAACTGGGGCAAGAGGCGCGCCAGGTCGGAATGCGGGTTGGCGTCGGCAATGGCCTGGGCGAAGTCGTCGCAGGTCACGGCCTGGCCGTCATGGCGCTCGAAATACAAGGTCATGCCGCGGGCGAAGCCGTCGCGGCCCACCAGGGTCTGCATCATCCGCACCACCTCGGCACCCTTTTCGTAGATGGTGACGGTGTAGAAGTTGCTGATCTCGACGTAGCTGTCGGGCCGCACAGGATGCGCCATCGGGCCGGCGTCTTCCGGGAACTGCGCGGTGCGCAGCACGCGCACATCTTCGATGCGCTTGACGGCGCGCGCCGACGCGTCGGCGCACAGGTCCTGCGAGAACTCCTGGTCGCGAAAGACCGTGAGCCCTTCCTTCAGCGACAGCTGGAACCAGTCGCGGCAGGTGACGCGGTCGCCGGTCCAGTTGTGGAAGTACTCGTGGCCCACCACGCTTTCGATGTTTCCGTAGTCGGCGTCGGTGGCGGTGGCCTGGTTCGCCAGAACGTACTTCGTGTTGAAGATGTTCAGGCCCTTGTTCTCCATGGCGCCCATGTTGAAGTCGCTGGTGGCGACGATCATGAAGCGCTCCAGGTCCAGCGGCAGGCCGAAGCGCGCCTCGTCCCAGACGATGGAGCGGATCAGCGAGTTCATGGCGTGCTCGGTCTTGTCCAGGTCGCCGGCGCGCACGTAGACCTGCAGCAGGTGCTCCTTGCCGCTGCGCGCCTGGATGCGCTGCTCGCGCGCCACCAGCTTGCCGGCCACCAGCGCGAACAGGTAGCAGGGCTTCTTGAAGGGGTCGATCCACTTGGCGAAGTGGCGGCCCTCGGGCAGATCGCCTTGCTCCACCAGGTTGCCGTTGGACAGCAGCACCGGGTAATCGGCCTTGCTGGCGCGGATCAGCACCGAGTAGCTGGCCATCACGTCCGGGCGGTCCAGGAAGTAGGTGATGCGGCGAAAGCCCTCGGCCTCGCACTGGGTGAAGAAGGTGTCCTCGCTGACGAACAGGCCCATCAGCTTGGTGTTCTTCGCCGGCTGGCAGGTGGTGAACACTTCGAGCTCGAAGGCGTCGGGCAGGTTGTCCAGCACCAGTTGCTCGCCTTCCATGCGGAAAGACGCGCCCTGGCCGTCGACCAGCACGCGGGCCAGGTTCAGCTCGTCGCCATCCAGGCGCAGGGGTTGCATTTCTACGTCGGGATTGCGGCGCAGGCGCATGCGGTTGAGCACGCGGGTCTTGGCGGGGTCGAGGTCGAAGGTGAGCTCGACCGTGTCGATCCAGTAGGCGGGCGCGGCGTAATCCTCGCGGCGAATGGCCACAGCTTGGCCTTGAGCATCACGAAATTGCATCGGGTGTCTCCAGATAAACACGTGTGGTTGTTGTTCTTGTACGGCGCGCGCACACACACGCGCGCCCCGGACTCTAAACGCCTTGCTTGAGCGAGGCCTCGATGAAGGGGTCGAGGTCGCCGTCCAGCACCTTCTGGGTGGCAGAGGTCTCGTGGCTGGTGCGCAGGTCCTTGATACGGCTCTGATCGAGCACGTAGCTGCGGATCTGGTGGCCCCAGCCGACGTCGGTCTTGCTGTCTTCCAGCTTCTGCTGCTCTTCCTGGCGCTTGCGCATCTCGTGGTCGTACAGGCGCGAGCGCAGGCGTCGCCAGGCGACGTCGCGATTGCTGTGCTGGCTGCGGCTGTCCTGGCACTGCACCACGATGCCGGTGGGCATGTGCGTCAGGCGCACCGCCGAATCGGTCTTGTTGATGTGCTGGCCGCCGGCGCCGGACGCGCGGTAGGTGTCGGTGCGCACGTCGGCCGGGTTGATCTCGATCTCGATCGAGTCGTCGATTTCCGGGTAGACGAAGACGCTGGCAAAGCTGGTGTGGCGCCCGCCGGACGAGTCGAAAGGCGACTTGCGCACCAGGCGGTGCACGCCAGTTTCGGTGCGCAAGAGGCCGTAGGCGTATTCGCCCTCGATCTTGATGGTCGCGCCCTTGATGCCGGCGGTGTCGCCGGGCGTTTCATCCTCGATCTGGGTCTTGAAGCCCTTGCGCTCGGCATAGCGCAGGTACTGGCGCAAGAGCATGCTGGCCCAGTCGCAGGCCTCGGTGCCGCCGGCGCCGGCCTGGATGTCCAGGAAGGCGTTGCACGGGTCGGCTGGGTTGTTGAACATGCGGCGGAACTCGAGCTTCTCGATCTCTTGCGCAATGCGGGCCGCGTCGTCGGCAATGGCCTGCAGGCCGTCGAAGTCCTCGTCGGCCTTGGACATCTCGAACAGTTCGGTGTTGTCGGCCAGTTCGCTGCCCAGGGCGTCGAGCACCAGCACGACGCTGTCGAGCGCCTTCTTTTCCTTGCCCAGTTCCTGGGCCTTCTTGGGGTCGTTCCAGACCGCCGGATCTTCCAGCGAGGCGTTTACCGTGCGCAGCCGTTCAGCTTTGGCATCGGCGTCAAAGATACCTCCGGAGATCCACCGTGCGCTGGCTCAGGTCTGCCAGGGTGGCGCCGATCTGGTTGATTTGTTCTGCATCCATGTGAGTGTCCTGCCGGTGTTTGGAGAAACCGGGCATTTTCGCATGGCGGGCAAAGGCCCTGAAGGCATGACGACCGGCGCGTCAGAAGCGGCGGTTGTAGGAGAACATGATGGCGTTGCCGCCCAGCGCAATGACCTGCAGCGCGTCCTTGGGCGTGAGGCGATACCCGATGCCCGGCAGGATGATCGGCGAGAAGCCGTTGTGGTTGAAGGGCACCTTGTCCTCGTACTCGTCCACGTAGCCGTACATGACGCCGCCCACCAGCTTGAAATACAAGGCCGGCATGCCGAACAGATTGTTCCACTGGTAGCCGACGTACACGGTGCCCGATGGCTGGCTGAAGGAGTTGCGGAACAGGGCGCCGCCCCACAGCCAGTTGTCCTCGCGATGCTTCTCGAGGCCGACAAGGAAGACGTCGGTGTGCCACTCGCGGCTGAAGTGGTAGGTGAAGGGCGAGAACGTCATCTCCCAGCCATCGAAGGGCGCGCCCAGGTCCGCATCCTGAGCATTGGCAACCGGCGCCTGGGCAGTGAAGAGCAGGCCGAGGGCCAGGCCGCATGCGCGGGATGCGCGGAATGTGCGGCCAAGGAAGGCAAACTTCATTCTTCTTTGTATGGCTCGATTCAAGAGCCGCGCATTTTCGCAGACGTGCAAGTGCGCTTCATGAACGGTCGATGAACGCCGCGATCAGGGCGGCGACCTTCTCCGGCTGGTCGTGGTGCATCATGTGGCCGGCGTCCTCGAGCCGCACGAACTCGATGCGCGGCACCTGGCGCAGGCGCGAGAGCATGTCGTCTTCGATGCCGCGCGCCTTCCAGGTCTTGAGCACGCCATCGGCAGCTTCCACCGCCAGCACCGGCGCGCTGATGGCCTTGTACAACTCGACCGCCTCGTCCACGCGGTAGAGATTGGCGTTGACGATCTTGTGGGAGGCATCCCCCAGGATGGCCCAGGCCGTGCTGCCGTCCTCGCGTGTGCGCTGGGCGGCCCAATGCGACGCCAGCCAGTCGGCCTTGTCCTGCGAAAGGCGCGGGTTGGTGCGCATCAGCCGCCGCGCCACGCCCGCGAGCTCCGGGTAGGTCTGCAAGTTCATCTCGCCGCGCGCGTGGGATTTGAGCTCGTCCATCCACTTGCTGTAGCGCGCCGGCGCCTGCTCGGGCTGGGTGCGCGGCATGCCGAAGCCTTCGAGGTTGACCAGGCGCCGCACCCGCGCCGGCCGCGCGCCGGCATAGAACATGGACACGTTGCCGCCCATGCTGTGGCCCACGATGTCGGCCGGCTGGTCGGCCAGGTAGTGATCGAGCAGGCCGTCCAGGTCGGCCAGGTAGTCGGGAAACCAGAAGTTGTCGGTGCCGCGCGCATCCGTCAGGCCGAAGCCCCGCCAGTCGGGCGCGATCACCGGCCGGTTGCCGGCCAGTGCGTCGACCACGAACTGGAAGGAGGCGCCGACATCCATCCAGCCATGCAGCATGACGATGGGCGGCAATCCGGATGCGAGATCGCCCCAGATGCGCACATGGTGCTCAAGGCCTCGCAAGGGCACGAATTCACTGCGGCTGATGCGGCGTGGCTGGTACATGCGGGGCAATCATAAGCAGCCGGCACGATTGCCCATGCCTTCCTAGAATCGCGGGCCATGAGCACCTTCAGCCCCAACGTCCAACTCGGCCAGAGCGATCTGCGCGTCACCCCCATCTGCCTGGGCACCATGACCTTCGGCGAGCAAGTGAGCGAGGCCGCGGCCCACGCCATTCTTGGCCGCGCGCTCGAGCGCGGCGTCAACTTCATCGACACGGCCGAGGTGTACGCCGTGCCGACGCGCGCGGAGACCTTCGGCGCCACCGAGACCATCATCGGCAACTGGTTCGCCAGCAACCCCGGCGCACGTGCCAAGGTGGTGCTGGCCACCAAGGTGGCCGGCCCATCGCGCGGCATGCCCTGGGTGCGCGAGGGCGACGGCATGACGGCCGAGGACATCGTGGCGTCATGCAACGCCAGCCTGAAGCGCCTGCAGACCGACGTGATCGACCTCTACCAGATCCATTGGCCCGAGCGCCACGTGCCGGCCTTCGGCTCGATGGTCTACGACCCCAAGCAAGAGCGCTCCGCCACGCCGATCCTTGCGCAGCTGGAAGCCCTGGGCAGCCTGGTGAAGGCCGGCAAGGTGCGCGCCATCGGCCTGTCGAACGAAACGCCCTACGGCGTGCACGAGTTCGTGCGCCTGGCCGAGCAGCACGGCCTGCCGCGCGTGGCCACGGTGCAGAACGCCTACTGCCTGCTGAATCGCTGGCCCGAGAACGGCCTGGACGAAAGCATGCACCGCCTGGGCGTGTCCGCGATTCCCTATTCGCCGATGGGCTTCGGCCTGCTCACCGGCAAGTACGATCAGGGCGGCATCGAAGGCCCCGATGCACCCAAGGATGCGCGCATCGCCCGCTACGAATCGGTGCGCAAGCAGCGCTGGGGCCGCGCCGACGCACTCAAGGCAGCACGCCGCTACAACGCGCTGGCCCGCGAGCATGGCCTGACGCCCGCCCAAATGGCGCTGGCCTTTTGCTACACCAACTGGCGCGTGGCCAGCACCATCATCGGCGTGACCGGTCTGGCGCAGCTCGACGAGAACCTGGATGCCTGGGGCACCACGCTGTCGCCCGAACTGCTGGCCGAGATCGACAAGATCCGCTGGGAGATCCGCGATCCCGCTTTCTGAGCCTAAGGGCCGCATGAGCAAGAAGTCGGCGCATGTCTCGGAAACTCCGGCGACGCAGATGCTCCGGGCGAACCAGGTCGCGTTCACCGAGCACCCCTACGAGTATCTGGAGCACGGCGGGGCGCAGCACAGTGCGCAGGTGCTGGGCTTCGACCCTTTCACCGTCGTCAAGACGCTGGTGATGCAGGACCAGGACGCCAAGCCCCTCATCGTGCTGATGCACGGCAACCGCACCGTATCGACCAAGAACCTGGCGCGGCAGATTGGCGCCAAGTCGGTCGAGCCTTGCAAGCCCGAGGTGGCGCAGCGGCACAGCGGCTACCTGGTGGGCGGCACCTCGCCGTTCGGCACGCGGCGCGCGATGCCGGTGTACATCGAATCCAGCATCCTGACGCTGCCGCGCATCGTCATCAACGGCGGGCGCCGCGGCTATCTGGTGGGCATCGAGCCGCAGGCGTGCGTGCAGTTGCTGGGCGCCAAGCCGGTGCAATGCGCGCTGGCAGAATAGCCCGCTTCATCCTGTTACGGCCCGGAGCGCGTCCTTGAGCTTTCTCAATCCCTTGTCCCTGCTTGCCATCGCGGCGTCCTACCTCGTGGGTTCGCTCTCTTTTGCGGTGATCGTGAGCAAGGTGCTCGGCATGGCGGACCCGCGCAGCTACGGCAGCAAGAATCCAGGCGCCACCAACGTGCTGCGTTCCGGCCGCAAGGGCGCGGCGCTGGCCACCTTGCTGCTGGACGCCCTCAAGGGCTGGCTGCCGGTGTTCCTGATCGTGCAGTTCGGCGCCGCGCATGGCATGGGACTGGACACTGCGGCACTCGCTGGCCTCGCCGCCTTCCTCGGCCATCTGTATCCGGTGTTCTTCCGCTTCCAGGGCGGCAAGGGCGTTGCGACTGCGGCCGGTGTGCTGGTGGGCGTCGCGCCGTTGCTGGGCCTGGCGACTGGCCTCACCTGGCTGATCGTCGCGGTCTTCTTTCGCTACTCGTCGCTGGCTTCGCTGGCCGCTGCCTTCTTTGCGCCGGCCTACTACCTGATGGGCGGTGGCATCGCCTGGCCGCTGAGCGCCGTGGCACTGCTGGCCCTGGTGGTCATGAGCCTGCTGCTGGTCTGGCGGCACCGCGAGAACGTCCGCCGGCTCATGGCCGGCACCGAATCCAAACTGGGCGCCAAGTCCGCGCCCAAGAACGCTGAAGGGAAATGAACATGGGCAGCATCCAGCGCTTTCACGTCGGTCCGCGCCTGTCGGAGACGGCAGTGCACAACGGCACGGTCTACCTGGCCGGCCAGGTGCCGGACGACCTCACGAAAGACATCAAGGGCCAGACCGCCGAGGTCCTGGGCATGGTGGAACGCCTGTTGCTCGAGGCGGGCAGCGACAAGTCGCGCATCCTGATGACGCAGATCTTCCTGAAAGACATCAGCGAGATCGGCGCCATGAACGAGGTGTGGGATGCCTGGATTCCGGCCGGCAACACGCCGCCGCGCGCCACGGTGCAGGCGCTGATGGTCAAGGACGGCTACCGGATCGAGATCGTGGTCACGGCAGCGCAGGCCGCGTAGGCCGCACAGGCCTCATAGGCGCTTTCAGTAGCGCTTCTGCAGCACCATCTGGTCGCTGTCCCGCGTCATCGAAAAGCGGTTGATGAAGCTGTTGCCCAGCAGCACATAGGGCATGGGCTGCTCCGAAACGAGCCCGTCGACGTCGTAGATCTCGACGTCGCCGATGCGCACGGCGGTGAGCTTGACCCGGTAGGCCTGGCCGATGCCATTGGCGGTGTTGATCCTGACCGGCTGCAGCTTCTTGTACTCGAGCCCGATGCGCAAGGCGTCGGCGGCGGAAATCGCCACCAGGGTGGCGCCGGTGTCGACCATGAAGTTGACGGTACGGCCGTTGATGCTGCCGGGCGTCAGGAAATGCCCGCCGCTGTTGGCCGGCAGCACGATGCGCGTGCCATTGAGGCCGCCGCCACCGCCGCCCACGCTCACAGGCGTATCCATGCGCAAGGTGCTGCGCTGGCCGCTGACCTCGACCACGGCCTGGTCGCCCTGCACCGACACCAGCCGCACATTGCCCAGCTTCTCGCCAGGCGCCACGGTGCGCGGCGCGCCGCCGTCGACCATCAGGATGGCGCGGCTGCCGATGGTGCCGGTGAGCATCACCGACTCGGCCCGCGCGAGGCCCGCTGCCAGCGCCAAGGGGAGGAGGGCGGCCACTGGCAGGCGGGATGTTTTCATGAGGGCGGTTTTTTGATCAGTCGCGGAAGTTGTTGAAGGACAGCGGCATGTCCGGCACGTCCTTCTTGATCAGGGCCATGGCGGCCTGCAGGTCGTCGCGCTTGGCGCCGGTGATGCGCACCGCATCGCCCTGGATGGCGGCCTGCACCTTGAGCTTGCTGTCCTTGATGATGCGGGTGATCTTCTTGGCCTGCTCGGACTCGATGCCGCTCTTGACCTTGAACACCTGCTTGACCTTGTCGCCGCCGATCTTCTGGACGTTGCCCTTCTCGAGAAAGCGCACGTCGACATTGCGCTTGGTCATCTTGTTGCGAAGGATGTCCTCGATCTGCACCAGCTGGAAGTCGGCGTCGCCGATCAGGGTGATTTCTTTTTCCTTCAGCTCGACCGCGGCCGCCGTGCCCTTGAAATCAAAGCGGGTCGCGATTTCCTTGGCCGTGTTCTCCACGGCATTCTTGACCTCCGGCAGGTCGGGTTCGCAGACGGTATCGAATGACGGCATGGCAGGCTCTCCAGGGATGCGCGGGTGGCAAGAGTGAATGAGACAATTCTCCCATGATCGTGGAGCAAAACGTCGCACTGCAACCCTACAACAGCTTTGGCATCGTCGCGCGCGCGCAGCACCTGGTGCGCGTGCACGACGAGGCCGATGTGGCGGCGGTGCTGGCCGACCCGGCGTGGCATCACGCACCCAAATTCGTGCTGGGCGGGGGCAGCAACATCGTGCTGACAGGCGACGTCAAGGCGCTGGTGCTCAAGGTCGAGATCATGGGCCGCCGCCTGGTCGAGGCCAATGACCGGGCCTGGATCGTCGAGGTGGGCGCCGGCGAGATCTGGCACGACACGGTGCGGTGGAGCCTGGCGCAGGGCTTCCCGGGCCTGGAAAACATGGCGCTGATCCCCGGTACCGTGGGCGGCGCGCCGGTGCAGAACATCGGCGCCTATGGGGTCGAGCTGCAGGACCGCTTCGAATCGCTGGACGGCATCGACCTGCAGACCGGCCAGACTTTCACACTGGACGCCGCGCAGTGCGCCTTCGGCTACCGCGACTCGGTGTTCAAGCACCTGGCGAGCGGCCCGAACGATTTCGGCCTGGCGGGCAGGGCGCTGATCACCCGCGTGCGCTTCCGGCTGCCGCGGCCGTGGAAGCCGGTGCTGGGCTACCTCGACCTGGAGCGCAAGATGGCCGAGACCGGCAATGCCTCGCCCAGCGCCCAGGACATCTTCGACTGGATCTGCGCCATCCGCCGCGCCAAGCTGCCGGATTGGCGGGTGCTGGGCAATGCGGGCAGTTTCTTCAAGAACCCGACCGTGACGCCCGAGCAGTGCGCCGACATCATCGCGCGCGACCCGAAGATCGTGCACTACCCGATGGACGACGGCAGCATCAAGCTGGCGGCCGGCTGGCTGATCGATGCCTGCGGCTGGAAGGGCAAGTCGGTGGGCAATGCCGGTGTCTACGAGAAGCAGGCGCTGGTGCTGGTCAATCGCGGCGGCGCCCAGAACCCGGTCACCGGCGGCGAGGTCATGACCCTGGCCAAGGCCATCCAGACCAGCGTGTACGAGCGCTTCGGCATCCGGCTCGAGCCGGAGCCGGTGGTGGTGTGAGCGAGGCGGCTCAGCCGAAGTGGCAGATGTAGCTGTAAGGCTCGCCCGTCACCCGGATCTGGAAGCTGGAGTTGCCCGGCACGCTGAACTTCTCGCCCGCGCCCGAGCGCACCCACTCCGAGCTGCCCGCCAGCAGGTATTCGCAACTGCCGCCCGCGCCTTCCATGATTTCCGGCGCGCCGGTGCTGAAGGTGAGGGTAGAGGGCAGGATCACGCCGACGGACTTCTTCGTGCCGTCGGCCAGGGTGAGGTTGTGGCTCACGCACTTGCCGTCGAAATAGACGTTGGCCTTGGTGGCGACGCTCACGTTGCCAAGGGTGGCTTGCGGGGTGTTGGTGCTGCTCATGGCGGGCGATTCTAGATTCAGCGCTAGCCTAGATTCAGCGCCAGCCGCGATAGCCGCGATATCCGCGCGAGTAGCTGTAGCCGAAATTGAGCGACAGCCCGATCGGCGGGTAGCCGTAGCCATAGGCGGGATAGCCATAGCCGTAGCCGCCGTAGCCGCCGTAGCCGTAACCGGGTGCCACGTAGACAGGAGGCGGTGCCGCGTAGACCACCGCCGGCGCGCCCTGGTAGACCACCTGCGGTGCGGGAATGGGCGCCGGCGTCACGCTGCCGCCGGAAATCACCACGCCGGGTTCCGGCGTCACGTTGCGCCAGGGCTCGGACGACGAATTGTTGGCAGCGGGCGCTTCGGCCTCGTATTGCGGCTGTTGCTCTTGCTGCTGCTGAGAAGTCATCACGCCCATCGGCGTTACCTGCACCGCAATGAAATCGCCGGGCGGGCTGTCGGTGCGGGTGCTGTACTGGCGGCCGGCGTATTCGTAGGTGACGGAATAGCCGGCCACGCCGTCGCCCGTGCGGATCGGGGTGCTCGAGATCACGCGCCCCTGTTCCTGTTGCGCCCAGGCTGCCGGGCTGCCCGCGAGTGCGGCCAGCAGGGAGGCGCCGAGCAGCTTGCGCAGAGAAAGTTTGTTGTTGGTGGTGGTGGTCATCGCTGAATCTCCTCGTATGCGAGGTTCGACACGATTTCGAACGCCGGGTTCACCCTTTTACCTTCACGGCCAGCGCCTCCCAGGCCTGCGCGTCGAAGCCAACGCTAACCTGCGGCCGCCCCGGCCATTGCACCACCGGCCGCTTGATCAGGCTGGGGTAGGCGAGCAGCGCCTGGCGTGCCGATGCCGTATCGACCACCGCGTCACGGGTGGCGTCATCCAGCCCGCGCCACATGGTGCCGCGCCGATTGAGCAGCGTCTCCCAGCCGGCCGCGGCCAGCCAGTTGTCCAACTCGGGCTCGGGCACGCCCAGCTTCTTGAAGTCGTGAAAGGTGTAGTCAACGCCGTGCTCGCTGAGCCAGGCGCGGGCGCGCTTGACGGTGTCGCAATTGCTGATGCCGTAGACGGTGGTGTTCGCGGTGGTGCTCATGGCTGCGAATCATGCCGTCGCCCGTGGTCGGCGACAATCGAAGGCTCATGCAAACCCTTAGCGAATGGCTCGCTCACGCCGAGCGACTGCACACCAAGAACATCGAACTGGGCCTGGATCGGGTGCGCCTGGTGGCGCAGCGCCTCGGCCTGGCTTTCGCCTGCCCGGTGATCACCGTGGCCGGCACCAATGGCAAGGGCTCGACCTGCGCCATGCTGGAATCGATCCTGATGAACGCCGGCTACCGCACCGGCGTCTACAGCTCGCCGCACCTGGTGCATTTCGAAGAGCGGCTGCGCCTGTCGGGCCAGCCGGTCGACGGCCAGGCGCTGGTGCCGCATTTCGAGGCCGTGGAGGCCGCGCGCGGCGAGGTGTCCCTGACCTATTTCGAGTTCACCACCCTGGCCATCCTGCACTGCATGGCGGCGCAAAAGCTCGACGTGGCGATCCTGGAAGTGGGCCTGGGCGGGCGGCTGGACGCGGTGAACATCATCGATCCCGATTGCGCCGTCATCACCAGCATCGATCTGGACCACATGGACTTTCTCGGCTCGGACCGCGAGGCCATCGGCTACGAGAAGGCCGGCATCATGCGCACCGGCCGCCCGGTCATCGTCAGCGACCCGGTGCCGCCAGCCAGCGTGCTGGCGCGGGCCACGGAGATCGGCGCCGAGCTCTGGCGCTTCGGGCACGACTTCAACGTGGCGGGCGACAAGCAGCAATGGGGCTGGGCCGGCCGCGGGCGCCGCTACAGCGGGCTGGCCTATCCGGCGCTGCGCGGTGCCAACCAGTTGATCAACGCGGCCGGCGTGCTGGCGGCACTGGAATCGCTGCGCCAGAAGCTGCCCATCACCGCGCAGGCGGTGCGCGTGGGCTTGAGCCTGGTCGAGCTGCCGGGGCGCTTCCAGATCGTGCCGGGCCAGCCGACGCTGGTGCTGGACGTGGCGCACAACGCGCACGCCGTGGCCGCGCTGGCCGAGAATCTGGATGCCATGGGCTTCTATCCCACCACCCACGCCGTGTTCGGCGTGATGGCGGACAAGGACCTGGCGCCGATCCTGGCGCGCATCGGGCCGCTGGTCGACCGCTGGTACTTCTGCGACCTGCCCACGCCGCGCGCGGCCAGCGCCGGCGACCTGGCCGCCGCCTGGCGGGCCCAGAACACCCGCACCGACGTGGCCGGAAGTACCCACGCATCGCCACAGGCCGCCCTGGACGCAGCCGTCGCCGCTGCAGACCCCGCTGATAGAATCGTGGTCTTCGGATCGTTCTTCACGGTAGGTGGCGTGCTCCAGCACGGAACGCCCCGTCTGCAAGCCAGACACCTGCTGCCGGACGCCTGACCGGTCCTTGACTGAGCGGTCCTTGAGTTTCGGCCCTCGACCCCACATCTCGCTGCACCTTCAGGATCGACGTTCATGGCGTTTTTCAAGTTTCGCTCGGCTGGTCAACAGGGCAACGAAGCGCGCAGTGCACCTGCGGCAGCGGCCCCGGCCGAGAGCGTCGAAACGATGCGCCGCCGGGCACGTCATCGCCTGCTGGGCGCGGCCGTGCTGGTGCTGGTCGGCGTGATCGGCTTTCCGCTTCTGTTCGACACCCAGCCGCGGCCGGTGTCGGCCGACATCCCCATCGAGATTCCGGACCGCAACAAGGCCAAGCCCCTGGCTGTGCCGCCCGCGCCGGCTGCACCCAAGCCTGAAGCCGCGGCCAAGCCCGACAGCGACAGCAGCCGCCGCGTGGCGTCTGCGGCCGGCGTGATCACCGAGCGAGCCGACGGCAGCGAGATCAGCACGCCGTCCGCCAAGCCTGAGCACAAGCCCGAACCCAGGCCGGATCCCAAGCCGGAGCCTAAACCCGAACCCAAGCCGGAACCCAAGCCCGAGGCGAAGGCCGAATCCAAGCAGCCCGCCCCCAAGCCGGCAGCCAGCGAAGACAGCGCCCGTGCCCGCGCCTTGCTCGAGGGCGGTTCCGCGAGCCAGGCCGCCGCCGCCGAGAACGGCGCCCGTTTCGTGGTGCAGGTCGGCGCTTTTGCCGACGCTGCCAAGGCGCGCGAAGTGCGCCAGAAGCTGGAAAAAGCGGGCCTCAAGACCTATACCAACGTGGCGAAGACATCCGACGGCGATCGCACGCGCGTGCGTGTCGGCCCCTTCGCCACGCGCGCCGACGCCGACAAGGCGGCGGGCAAGGTCAAGGATCTGTCGTTGCCGGCGGCCGTGCTGACGTTGTAGAGCGGTGCCTTCGGCCGTGGCCCTGCTCGACTGGATCGTTGCTGCCGTGCTGGGCGTTTCGATGCTGATCGGCGTCTGGCGGGGACTGTTGTTCGAAGTGATTTCGCTCGTGGGCTGGGTCGCCGCATTTGTGCTGGCCCAGTGGTTTTCACCCGAGGTGGCGGCATGGCTGCCGCTGGGCGCGCCGGACGCGCCCTGGCGCTATGCGGCGGCCTTTGTGCTGATCTTCGTGGCGGTCGCCTTCGGTGTTGGCCTGGTGGCCAGCCTGGTGCGCAGCCTGATCAAGGTGGTGGGCCTGCGGCCGGTGGACCGGACGCTGGGCGGCGTGTTCGGACTGGCGCGTGGCGCGCTGGCCATGCTGGTTGCCGCCGTCGTGGTGCATCTTTTTTCTTTGAGCGAAAGCGACTGGTGGCGCGAGGCCTACAGCGCCACTGTTCTTGATACGACATTGCAGAGCGCCAAGCCCGCGCTGCCCGAGAAACTGGCAAGCTATTTGCCCTAAGACTATTTGGTCCTGAAGGAACGCCTCATGTGTGGAATCGTCGGTGTTGTCAGCAGCGCCCCAGTGAACCAGTTGCTCTATGACGCGATGCTGCTCCTGCAGCACCGCGGCCAGGACGCGGCCGGCATCGTCACCCTGCTGGAGCGCAAGTTCTTCATGCACAAGGCCAAGGGCATGGTGCGCGACGTGTTCCGCACGCGCAACATGCGTGCGCTGCCGGGCAACATCGGCCTGGGCCAGGTGCGCTATCCCACCGCAGGCAATGCCTACAGCGAGGAAGAGGCGCAGCCTTTCTACGTGAACGCGCCCTTCGGCCTGGTGCTGGTGCACAACGGCAACCTCACCAATGCGCATGCGCTGCGCGCCGAGCTGTTCTCGACCGACCATCGCCACACCAACACCGAGAGCGACTCGGAGGTGCTGCTCAACGTGCTGGCGCATGAACTGGAGCGCTCCACCCGCGGCGTGCCGCTGCATTCGAACGAGGTCTTCGAGGCGGTGCGCAACGTGCACAAGCGGGTGCGCGGCTCCTACGCGGTGATCTCGCTGATTGCCGGCCACGGCCTGCTGGCCTTCCGCGATCCCTACGGCATCCGTCCGCTGTGCCTGGGCCGCAGCGCTGACGGCACCTGGATGCTGGCCAGCGAATCGGTGGCGCTGGAAGGCTCGGGCTTTGCCTTCGAGCGCAACGTTGCTCCGGGCGAAGCCGTCTTCATTGACCTGCAGGGACAGGTGCATTCGATGCAGTGCGCTGAAGGCGCGACGCTCAATCCCTGCATCTTCGAGTTCGTCTACCTGGCGCGTCCCGACTCGACGATGGACGGCATTTCCGTCTACCAGGCGCGCCTGAACCTGGGCGAGACCTTGGCCAAGCGCGTGGTCTCCACCGTGCCGCCGAGCGACATCGACGTGATCATCCCGATCCCCGAGTCGAGCCGTCCGAGCGCCACGCAGCTGGCGCATCTCTTGGGCGTGCCGTACCGCGAAGGCTTCGTGAAGAACCGCTACGTGGGCCGCACCTTCATCATGCCGGGGCAGGGCGTGCGCAAGAAGTCGGTGCGCCAGAAGCTCAACGTGATCGCCAGCGAGTTCAAGGGCCGCAACGTGCTGCTGGTGGACGATTCCATCGTGCGCGGCACCACCAGCCGCGAGATCGTGCAGATGGCGCGCGAAGCCGGCGCCCGCAAGGTCTACCTGGCCAGCGCCGCGCCGCCGGTGCGCTATCCCAACGTCTACGGCATCGACATGCCGACCAAGGACGAGCTGGTGGCGCACGACCGCACGGTCGAGGAGATTCGCGAACTGATCGGCGCCGATGCACTGATCTACCAGGACGTGGACGCCATGAAGCGCGCCGTGATGAAGGCCGCGCAGGCCACGCCGGATGCCAAGCACCCGAAGCTGGACGGCTTTGATGCGTCCTGCTTCGACGGTGTCTACATCACCGGCGACATCGACATTGAAGCCATCTCGCGCATGAACGACAACCGGCCGCGCATCGAGGAAACCGAAGAGGATTCCTCGCGCCTGGCGCTGCCCAACCTGAGTTGAGCCGATGAAGGACGATTCCCTGCCCAGTGGCTTGCGCCCCGAAACCCTGGCGGTGCGCGTCGCCATCGAGCGCAGCCAGTACGGCGAGCATTCCGAGGCGCTGTACCTCACCAGCGGCTTCGTGCAGCCCGATGCGGCCACCTCGGCCGAGCGCTTCGCCAGCGGCGAGGGCTACACCTACGCGCGCACGTCCAACCCCACCGTCACCAGCTTCGAGAAGCGCCTGGCGGCACTGGAAGGCACCGAAGCCGCCATCGGCGCGGCCAGCGGCATGGGCGCGATCCTGATGATGATCATGGGGCTGCTCAAGTCGGGCGACCATGTCATCTTGTCGCGCTCCATGTTCGGCTCGACCCTGAACCTGTTCGGCAAGGAGTTCGGCAAGTTCGGCGTCGAGACCACCTTCGTCTCGCAGACCGACGTGGACGAGTGGCGCGCCGCCGTGCGTCCGAACACCCGCCTGCTGTTCGCCGAGACGCCGACCAATCCGCTGACCGAGGTGTGCGACATCGCGGCGCTCGCTGAGATTGCCCACGCCGCTGGCGCACTGCTGGCGGTGGACAACGCCTTTGCCACGCCCTTGCTGCAACGGCCGGTCGAACTGGGCGCCGACATCGTCATGCATTCAGGCACCAAGTACCTGGACGGGCAGGGCCGCGTGATGGCCGGCGCGCTGTGCGCAAGCCAGCAACTCGTCACCGAGAAGTTCGCGCCCATCGTGCGCACGGCCGGCATGGTGCTGTCGCCCTTCAATGCGTGGGTGGTGCTCAAGGGCATGGAAACGCTGGGCGTGCGCGTCAAGGCGCAATGCGACAACGCGCTGACGGTGGCGCGCTGGCTGGAGGCGCAGCCGCAGGTGGCGCGCGTCTTCTATCCCGGCCTGCCTTCCCATCCGCAACATGAATTGGCGATGCGCCAGCAGAACGGCCTGGGCGGCGGCGTGCTGTCCTTCGAGCTGAGGGGCGACAGCCCCGAGGCCGCGCGCGCCAAGGCCTTCCATGTGATCGACAGCTGCCGCGTGCTGAGCATCGCGACCAATCTCGGCGACACCAAGACCATCATCAGCCACCCGGCCACCACCTCGCACGGCCGCCTCACCGAGGCGCAGCGCCAGGGCGCCGGCATCAGCCAGGGCACGATCCGCGTGGCCGTGGGGCTGGAGCATCCCGAAGATGTCCAGGACGACTTGCTGCGCGGCCTGGGCAGCCTGACCCAATGACAACAAGCACCAAGACCCGCACCCGTTTCGCGCCTTCGCCGACCGGCTTCATCCACCTGGGCAACATCCGCTCGGCCCTCTACCCCTGGGCCTTTGCCCGCTCGACCGGCGGCGACTTCATCCTGCGCATCGAGGACACCGACGTGGAGCGTTCCACGCAGGCCGCCGTCGACGTCATCCTCGAAAGCATGGCGTGGCTGGGCCTCGATCACGACGAAGGCCCGTTCTATCAAATGCAGCGCATGGACCGCTACAAGGAAGTGCTGGCGCAGATGCAGCAGCAAGACCTGGCCTATCCCTGCTACATGAGTGTGGAAGCGCTGGACGCGCTGCGCGAGAAGCAGATGGCCGCCAAGCAAAAACCCCGCTACGACGGCACCTGGCGGCCCGAGCCGGGCAAGGCGCTGCCGCCCGTTCCCGAAGGCGTGAAGCCGGTGCTGCGCTTTCGCAACCCGCAGACCGGCGTGGTCGCCTGGGACGACAAGGTCAAGGGCCGCGTCGAGGTCAGCAACGAAGAGCTCGACGATCTGGTGATTGCGCGTCCCGATGGCACGCCCACCTACAACTTCTGCGTGGTGGTCGACGACATCGACATGAGCATCACGCACGTGATCCGGGGCGACGATCACGTCAACAACACGCCGCGCCAGATCAACATCTTTCGCGCGCTCGACAAGGAGCCGCCGGTGTATGCACACCTGCCCACCGTGCTCAACGAGCAGGGCGAGAAGATGAGCAAGCGCAACGGCGCCAAGCCGGTCACGCAGTTTCGCGAAGAGGGCTTCCTGCCCGACGCGATGGTCAACTACCTGGCGCGCCTGGGCTGGAGCCACGGCGACGACGAGATCTTCTCGCGCGCGCAATTCCTCGAGTGGTTCAACCTCGATCACCTGGGCCGCAGCGCTGCGCAGTTCGATGAAGCCAAGCTGCGTTGGGTCAATGCGCAACACCTCAAGGCAATGGGCGACGATGCACTTGCGCCGCTCGTTGCAGAGCAGTTGGCCAAGCGCGGCATCGTGGCCGACGAGCGCCTCGTGGCCATCTGCGGACTGTTCAAGGACCGTTGCGACACGACCGTCGCGCTGGCCAATTGGGCGGCCGCTTTTTATGCGGACATCACGCCCAGCGAAGCCGATCGCGCACAGCATATTTCTGATGCCGTGCGGCCGGCGATCGTGTCGCTTGCTGCTAAACTCGCCTCTGTTGCGTGGGACAAGACATCGATCGCTTCGGCGATCAAGGAAGTCCTCGCGGAACACGGCCTGAAAATGCCCGCCCTGGCGATGCCGGTGCGAGTGCTGGTGATGGGTACACCCCAGACACCTTCGCTCGATGCGGTGCTCGCCACCTTCTCTCGCGAAAAAGTTATTGAGCGATTGAAAACAGCGTGAATTTCGGGCTATAATTTGAGGCTCGACACCAACGGGGGTATAGCTCAGCTGGGAGAGCGCTTGCATGGCATGCAAGAGGTCAGCGGTTCGATCCCGCTTACCTCCACCAAGGTTTTTGGTGGGTGTCGAGAAGAAGGTAATAAGCACTGATCGCAGTGCGGTTCCTAAGGTTATGACCCTATCGTCTAGAGGCCTAGGACACCACCCTTTCACGGTGGCTACCGGGGTTCGAATCCCCGTAGGGTCGCCAGTTTCACGCAAGTGAAACCGGCACAAGTGGTCAACACTTGGCTCCGCAAGGAGTGAACGTTGTCTACCAGGAGTGGTAGTTCAGTTGGTTAGAATACCGGCCTGTCACGCCGGGGGTCGCGGGTTCGAGTCCCGTCCACTCCGCCAAGATTGATGAGGGTTAGCAGGTAATTGTCTGCTAACCCTTTTCTCTTTTCGGCCTCCTTATCCAACCGAAACGATGCCGACTTCCGCAGCCGCGCGCTTGGAAAGGATTGGCGCAATCAAATAGTTCGACTATCATCGAAATATGGATGAATCAGTCGTCGTCAAATCCCTCGCCGCCCTCGCGCAGCCAGTCCGGCTGAAGGTGTTTCGCGCCCTGGTCGTGTGCGGCGAATCGGGCCTCACGCCTGGCGCCATGGCGGAAGGACTGGGCATTCCGGCCAACACGCTGTCCTTCCATCTCAAGGAGCTGACGCACGCGGGCCTGGTCACGCAAGAGCGTGCCAGCCGCAACATCATCTACCGGGCGGCCTTCAGCCACATGAACGATCTGCTCGCCTATCTCACCCAGAACTGCTGCCAGGGCGAAGCGTGTGCGCTCGAGCCGACGGCGGTCTCTGCCTGCCCGTGCTGATTCCTTTCTTCCAGGAGAAACCCATGAAGCGATTCCACGTCCACGCCCACGTTGCCGACCTGCAGGAGAGCATCGTCTTCTATTCCAAGCTCTTTGGCGCCGAGCCTGCTCGCGTCGAGAGCGACTACGCGAAATGGATGCTGGAAGACCCGCGCATCAATTTCGCCATCTCGACGCGCGGCGACAAGCTGGGCGTCGACCATCTGGGCATCCAGGCCGATACCGAAGAAGACCTGGCCGAGATGCGGGCACAGGCACAGGCTGCCGACATGGCGCTGCTGGACCAGGGAGAGACCACATGCTGCTATGCGCGCAGCGACAAGCACTGGGTGGTCGATCCGCAAGGCATCGCATGGGAGCACTTTCATACCCTGGGTCAGGTTGCGGTCTTCAGCGAGAAGGCAGCGCCGGCCGACAAGGCTTCGGCCTGCTGCGTTGCGCCTGGCACCGCCCCGCGGGCAGTCGGTGTTCCGGTCGAAGCTGCGCGCTCCTGCTGCTGAAAGGACGGTGCACCATGGCCTCCAAGACCTACAACGTCCTGTTCATCTGCACCGGCAACTCGGCCCGCTCCATCCTGGCGGAAGCTTTGCTCAATGAAATGGGCGGCGGCCGCTTCAGGGCTTACTCGGCCGGCAGCGATCCGAAAGGGCAGGTCAATCCCTTTGCGATCAAGGAACTGCAATCCATGCACATTTCCTTCGACGGTCTGCGCAGCAAGAGCTGGGAAGAGTTCGCGCGGCCCGATGCGCCGCAGATGGACTTCATCTTCACCGTCTGCGACGACGCCGCCGGCGAGGTCTGTCCGCTGTGGCCCGGCCAGCCGGTCAGCGCCCATTGGGGCATGCCCGATCCGGCCGCGGTGGGGGGTTCGGACGAGGACAAGCGCAAGGCCTTCAGGGAAACAGCCGTCACCATCCGGCGCCGTCTCGAACTGATGCTGGCCCTGCCGCTGGATCGGCTGGAAAAGCTGGCGGTCCACGGCGAAATGCAGCATATCGGCCAGCGCTGAGCCCTTGCGCACGCTGCATTTGCACCCGATGTCCGCTTCCATTTCCCGCAAGTTGCTGGCCGAAACGCTGGGCACCGCACTGCTGCTGGCCGTGGTGATCGGCTCCGGCATCATGGGCGAGCGCCTGGCCGGCGGCAATGTGGCCATTGCATTGCTGGCCAACACCTTGGCCACCGTGGGCGGGCTCTACATCCTGATCGAAGTCTTCGGCCCGGTGAGCGGCGCCCATTTCAATCCGGCCGTCTCGCTGGCCATGGCGATTCGCGGCGAACTGCCGCGCAGCCTGCTGCCGTCTTACGTGCTCGCGCAGTTGTTGGGAGCCATGCTGGGCGCCTGGCTGGCGCATGCCATGTTCGATCTGGCCATCCTGCAGTTTTCCGGCAAGACGCGCACCGGCACCGGGCAGTGGATCGCGGAGGCCGTGGCCACCTTCGG
This sequence comes from Variovorax sp. LARHSF232, assembly GCF_052871435.1. Taxonomy (NCBI): domain Bacteria; kingdom Pseudomonadati; phylum Pseudomonadota; class Betaproteobacteria; order Burkholderiales; family Comamonadaceae; genus Variovorax; species Variovorax sp. LARHSF232. The sequence continues at coordinate 26,426 of NZ_JBIXJS010000008.1, forward strand.
GTTGCTGCTGGTCATCCTGCGCGCGCCGCCGGGACGTGTGGCTGCCATGGTGGCGGCCTACATCGGCGCCGCCTACTGGTTCACCGCGTCCACTTCCTTCGCCAATCCGGCGGCGGCCTTCGGGCGCATGTTCTCCGATAGTTTTGCCGGCATTGCGCCTTCCAGCGTGCCGGGCTTCGTGCTGGCGCAACTGCTTGGTGCCGCGCTGGCCTTGCTGGCGAACCGGCTGCTCGGCAGCAGCAACAGCAATGCGCCGGCCGAGCCCAGCGCCAAACCCTCCGACTCTTCACCGTCCCTTCATGCCTGACATCACCATCTATCACAACCCGGCCTGCGGCACCTCGCGCAACACCCTGGCGCTCATCCGCCACGCAGGCATCGAGCCGACCGTCGTCGAATACCTGAAGACGCCGCCTTCGCGTGAGCAACTCGAGCAACTGGTGCAGGCCACCGGCGGCTCGGTACGCGCACTGCTGCGGGAAAAGGGCACGCCCTTCGCCGAGCTGCAGCTGGACGATCCCAAGTGGAGCGACGCCGAGCTGCTCGATTTTCTGGGGCAGCACCCGATTCTGCTCAACCGCCCGATCGTCGTTACCGAGCTGGGCACCCGGCTGTGCCGGCCTTCCGAGGCGGTGCTGGAAATTCTTCCGGTGCCGCAGCTGCCGCCCTTCACCAAAGAAGATGGCGAGACGGTGATCGACAGCGGGAGACGCACAAGCTGATCCGGGCGTGGCAACCGGGTGCTCCTTGCGTGTTTCGAGTATCCGATGTGATACTTTGGAACTAAGTACAGCAAGCCAAGGAGCAGGCGTCGATGAGCAAAGAGCTGAAACCGGACCATTCCGCTTACCGCGTCTGGCCCGCCGATCCCGCGAGCTTCTCGACTCGGCGCATGAGCCCGCTCGCGCACAGCATCGACCAGCACCCGCTGTTCCAGCTGGATGCATTGCAGGCGCTTGCCAATTCACTGATGTCCTCCGGCCAGTGCCGCTTCCTGAAGCCGGGCACGACGCAGGGCTCGGCCTTCTCTCACGATCCAGAGCATCCGCAGGGCCTGTCGATCGACGAAGTATTTGCCCGCATGGAGGAGCCCGGCTCCTGGCTGGCCCTTTACAACGTGCAGACCGATGCGCGTTATCGCGCCGCGCTGGAACGCATCGTGGACGACCTGCGCCCGCTGGTCGAGCGCGAGCAGCCGGGCATCTTCCTGGTCACCGGCTTCATCTTCATCTCGGCGCCGCCTTCGGTCACGCCCTTCCACATCGACCGGGAGAACAACTTCTGGCTGCAGCTGCGCGGGCGCAAGACCATGAATGTGTGGGACAACACCGACCGCGAAGTGGTGCCTGCAACCGTGGTCGAAGATTTCATCGCGGGCGGCGTCCAGGTGCCCTTCCAGGAAGCTTTTCGTGGGCGCAGCCGCGAGTTCGACACCGGGCCGGGCGATGGCGTCTACTTTCCCAGCACGTCGCCGCACATGACCCGGACCGACACCGGCTGGGTGACGCCAGGCGACGGCATTTCCGTTTCGCTGGGCATCAATTTCTACACCTCGGTGACCCGGCGCACGGCGCGCGTCCACCAGTTCAACCGCGTGCTGCGGCGTCTGGGCATGACGCCGAGTTTCCCCGGCCAGTCGGCTGCCGCCGATTCTTTCAAGGCGCCGATGGGCCGCTGGCTGGCGGCGGTGCGCTATCGCCGGCTTGGCGCAACGCCGCCGCCGGGCTCGTACTGAGCTGAACGCCAGCCCTGGCGAGCGCTAGCGCCGCATCGCCTCGGCCATGCTCACCGTCGGCGCGTCATTGCCCCAGGAGCCGCGCACGTAGGTCAGCACGGCCGCGATGTCCTGGTCGTCCAGCACGTGGCCGAAAGGTGGCATGCCGTAGGGCCGAGGGTTGCCGGCCGTGGCCGGCAGGTAGCCGCCATGGCGCAGGATCTGCACCAGGTTCGCACTCGACTCCATGTTCACCGACCGGTTGCCGGCCAGCGGCGGATAGGCGCCTGGCGCGCCTTCGCCCTTGTCGCCATGGCAGTAGGCGCAGCGCTGGTCGTAGATGGCGGCGCCGCGCGCCATCACGGTGCGATCGCGCGCCAGCGGGCCGGGCGGAGCGGCCGGCGGCGCTTCCTGCGGCAGCTGCCGCAGGTACTGCGCGATCGCTTCGAGATCGGCTTCGCTCAGGTGCTGGGTGCTGCCCCACACCACGTCGGCCATCGGGCCCATCACGGAGCCGCGCGCCGAGGTGCCACTTTTGAGCAGTGCCACGATCTGCTCGGGTGTCCAGTCGGCCACGCCGGCTTCGTGCGGCGCATTGAGGGCCGGCGCGTACCAGTTGTCGCCCGGAATCAAGCCGCCGGACAGGCCGCGCAGGTCCTGCGTGGCACCCAGCGAATTGCGTGCGCCGTGGCAGGCGATGCAGTGCCCCGGGCCTTCCACCAGGTAGGCGCCGCGGTTCCATTGCGCGCTCTTGGCAGCGTCGGGCTCGAACACGCCCGGCTCGAACGACAGTGCCCGCCACACCGCCAGCGCCAGCTGCGTGTTGTAGGGAAAGCGCAGTGCATGCGCCGTGTTGGGCTGGTCCGCGGGCGGCACTGTGCGCAGGTAGGCATACAGCGCGTCCGAATCCTCGCGCGTCAGCCGGGTGAAGCTGGGGTAGGGGAAGGCCGGGTAAAGCAGGTGGCCGTCCTTCGAGCGGCCGTTGTGCATGGCCCGCCAGAAGTGATCGACGCTCCATCCGCCGATGCCGTTCGTTTCATGCGGCGTGAGATTGCTCGAGTAGATGGTGCCGAAGGGCGTGCTGATGCCCAGCCCGCCCGCATAGGCCGCGCCGCCGCGCACCGTATGGCAGCCGGCGCAATGGCCGGCCCGGGCCAGGTAGCGCCCGCGCTCGACCAGCGCCTGGCTGCTTTCGAAGGGCGTGGGCGAGGCCGGCAGCTTGGCTTCGCCGCGCAAGTTGAGCGCGATGAGCACCAGGCCCACCACCGCCAGCGCGAGGGCGATGCCAAAGAGAACGAAGACGATGCGTCGCCACATGGACTTTTTTTCCTCAGTTGGGCATGGCGCTGCACTTGACCGGCAGCGGCGCCGGCAGCGACGTGGCCGGCTTGGTGTTGGCGGGCACCGGTTGAATGGCCAGCCAGCTGGCCACTGCGTTGATGTCGGCGCTGTTGAGCTTGCGGCCCACATCGGTCATGCAGTCGGGCGGCAGCGCGTGGCGGTCATCGGTGAGCCAGGCGCCCAACTGAGAGGCGATGTACAGCCGTGGCAGGCCCAGCAGTGGTGGAACGCCTGGCGCCACGCCCATCAGCGCCTTGCCGTGGCAGGCCACGCAGGCCGGAATGCCGCGCGCCGCGTCGCCCGCCAGCGCCAGCGCCTGCCCATGTTTCAGCACGTCTGCGCTGGCATCGGTGGCGGGATTCACGCGGGGGTAGGGCAGATCCACTTGGGCGAAGTACTCGGCCATCTCGCGCAAGTAGGCGTCCGACAGGTGTCGCGTCATGTAGACCATGTCGCTGTGGAAGCGCCGGCCGTCGCGAAAGCTCTGCAGCTGGTTGAACAGGTAGCCGGCCGGCTTGCCCGACAGCCGCGGAAAGTAGCCGGCGTTGCTGGCGGAGCCTTCGCGGCCATGGCAGGCGATGCAGGCGGCCACGCGTTGCTCGATGGTGTCGGGCACGGTGGCGGCCGCTGCGCACGCGCCTGCCAACGTCAGCGTCAACGCCAGCGTCAGGGTGGGGCCGATGCCGGCGAGCAGCTTGCGACGGACGGGCGTGGTCGTCATTGGCCCGATTCGACCACAACCGCCCGCCGGCGCAACGGGGCAATTTGTCTCAGGGCACCGGCACCGGCTGCTTCTTGCGGCCCAGTTTCACCAGGCCGGTGGACAGCGCCACGCCGCAGACGATCACCACCGCGCACATCAGCATCCAGGACGTGATCTCCTCGCCCAGGAACAGCGCGCCGTAGAACACGGCGAACACCGGCACGATGAAGGTCACGGTCAGCGCGCGCTGCGGCCCGGCATTGGCAATGAGCCGGAAGAACAGCACGTAGGCCAGGCCCGTGCAGGCCACACCCACTGCAAGCAAGGCCATCCAGGCCTGCATGCTGGGCATCTGCGCCGGCCAGTACCACCAGGTGGGCAGGGCCAGCGCCAGGCTGGCACCCACCTGGCTGCCGGCTGCCGTGGCGAAGGCCGGCACGCCGGTGAGATAGCGGCGCGTGGCATTGGCTGAAACGCCGTAGCTCAGGCATGCGCCCAGGCAGGCCAGCACGGCCCAGATCGGCGAGACGCCGCCGCTGCCGGCCTTGAAGCCGGCGCTGTGCCCGGCCAGCAGAGCCACGCCAACGAAGCCGATCACCAGCCCCGCCAGCCGCGAGTTGTCCGGCCGTTCGCGAAACCAGGCCCAGGCGATCAGGGCGCCGAACATCGGCACCGTGGCATTCAGCACCGCCGCCAGGCCGCTGTTGATGGTCAGCAGCGCGAAGGCGAACAGCACGAAGGGCAGGCCCGAGTTGGTGACGCCGATGGCCAGGGTGGCTTTCCAGTGGCGCGCGAAATCGCCGGATTGGCCGCGCAGCGCCATGACCGGCAGCAGCACCAGCATGGCGATCATCACGCGCACCCCGGCCGTCGGAATGGCGCCGAATTCGGCCGCGCCGATGCGCATGAAAAGGAAGGACGCGCCCCACAGCGCGCCCAGCAGCACCAGATCGAACAGCCAGGCCGGCGCCTTGGCCGGCTTGGCTGGCGCCACAGGCGCGGGGGTGGTCAGGGCTTCCACTTCAGCGCGGGCCGTGCATTCGCCTTCACTCATTCGTTCACCGCGCCTTCCAGTTGCAACAGGTGCGACTTGCGCTCCAGTCCGCCGGCATAGCCGGTGAGCGAGCCGTCCGAGCCCAGCACGCGGTGGCAGGGCACGACCACGCTGATCGGGTTGCGCCCCACGGCTGCGCCCACCGCGCGCACCGCCGCCGGCTTGCCGATGTCGGCGCCCAGGCGCCCGTAGCTGGTGGTGCCGCCGCGCGGGATGCGCAGCAGGGCCTGCCACACGGCCTGCTGGAAGTCGGTGCCGTGCGACAGATCGAGTGGCATGTCGAAGTGATCGCGCTGGCCGGCGAAATAGGCCTGGAGCTGCGCCTCCGCCTGCTTGAGCACCGAATGCTCCGGCGCTTCGATCCAGCCGCTGGTGTCGGGCGCATGGCGCTGCGCGTCGAACCAGACGCCGGCCAGGCCGCGGTCGGTCGCCGCCAGCGTGATGCCACCCAGCGCGCTCGTGACGTGCAGGGTGTAGATGGGAACTGACTTGCTGAACTTCATGATGTGCATTCTCCGCTCAGGGCATGACGGCGGCTTGAAGAGCCGGCGCGTCATGAGGGTTGAAAGATGATGGCGCCGCCGGCGGGCTGTGCCAGGCGCGCAGCACCGCATAGCTGCGCCAGGGCTGCCAGGCTTGCGAGGCCTGGGCGGCTGCCTTGGCGCCGCTCACGCCCAGCGCCTTCTGCAGCGCGATGTCGCCGGACGGGAAGGCATCGGGCCAGCGCAGTGCCCGCATGGCGATGTATTGCGCCGTCCAGTCGCCGATGCCGGGCAGGGCCTGCAGTGCGGCCAGGGTGGCGGGCACGTCGGCGCCCGCATGCAAAGGCAGTCGTCCCGCCGCCGCCTCGCGCGCCAGGGCGTGCAGGGCGGCCTGGCGCTGGCGCACGATGCCCAGGCGGCCCAGGGTGTCGCCGTCGGCGGCGGCCAGCGCGGCCGGGGTGGGGAAGAGCCGCGTCAGGCCTTCGATCGGCGTCTCGATCGGCTCGCCCAGCGCCTCGACCAGGCGCGAGCCCAGGGTGCGCGCCGCCGCCACCGTGATCTGCTGGCCCAGCACGGCCCGCACCGCGAGCTCGAAGCCGTCCACCGTGCCCGGCACCCGGATGCCGTCGCCGTGGGGAAAGCTGCCGTGCAGCGCGGCATTGATGGCCATCGGTTCGGCGTCCAGGTCGAACATGGCGCGCACCCGGCTGATCACGATCGGCAAGGCGCCGGCCAGCGATTCGCTCACTTGGAGCAAGGCCTGCTGGCGCTCGCCATCGAGTTCCACGCGCAGCCAGCCCACTTGCGTGCTGGCGCCATGCGTCACGCGCAAGGTGCGCGCATACGAAGCGCTTGCGTCCTGCGTCGAGGCTTCGACGCCGCGCAGGGCGCGCCGTCCGAAGAAGGCGAGCATGGCCGCATGGTCGTAGGGTGGCCTGAATCCGATGCGCACCTCGATCGGCTGGCCGCCCCGTGCCGGCGCTTTCTCGCCGGCACGGCGCAAGGCGCTCGGGTTGAGCCCGTAGTGCTCGATGAAGGCGGCATTGAAGCGGCGCACGCTGGCAAAGCCGCTGGCCAGCGCCACCTGCGTCATCGGCAGCTGGGTGTCGGCGATCAGCTGCTTGGCCGCCAGCAAACGGCGCGTCTGCAGATATTGCAGGGGCGAGACGCCGAACTGCGTCTCGAAGATGCGCCGCAGGTGCCGGTCGCTCACGCCCAGGCGCTGCGCGATGCGGGCCGCGCCTGGCGCTTCGCCCTCGGCGGCATCGGGCCAGGCATCGGGCTCGTCGATCAGGCGGGCGGCCTGCAGCGCCAGGATGCGCGAGGCATCCTGCGTCGTCCAGCTGGCGGCGCGCGGCGCCAGCTCGGGCCGGCAGCGCAGGCAAGGCCGGAAGCCCGCCGCCTCGGCCTGGGCCGCGTGCCGGAAGAATCGGCAGTTCTCGCGCCGCGGCGTCTTCACCCGGCACACCGGCCGGCAGTAGATGCCGGTCGAGGTGACTGCCGTGAAGAAGCTGCCGTCGAAGCGCGCATCGTGCGCCTTCAGGGCCAGGTAGCAGGCATCGCTTTCGAGTTCTGGGAGGGTCATGGGGCAATGGTAGGTTTGGCCCACGCAAAGACTAGCCATTTTCGGACATGTGAGTCCATCACTCGACGCCTACAATGGCCGTCCTTTTTTGACTCCAAGAAGCAGGGTGACCATGAAGTTCAGCCCCTCCATTTTCAAGGCCTACGACATTCGCGGCGTGGTGCCAACCACGCTCGACACCGAGGTGGCCGAGGCGCTCGGCAAGGCCTTTGGCGCGGCTGCGCGTGCCGCCGGCGAGAAGAGCGTGGCCGTCGGGCGCGATGGCCGGCTGTCCGGCCCCGCCATCAGCGAGGCGCTGATCCGCGGCCTGGCCGCCACCGGCGTCGAGGTGATCGACGTGGGCGCCGTCACCACGCCCATGCTTTATTTCGCCGCCAGCACCCTGTGCACGAGCGGCATCCAGGTCACCGGCAGCCACAACCCGAAGGACTACAACGGCTTCAAGATGGTGCTGGCCGGCCGCGCCATCTACGGCGACGAGATCCAGGGCCTGCGCCAGGTGATGGAAGACGACAGCGCCCCGCTGGCTACCGGCGGCAGCGTGCGCAAGGTGGACGTGCTGGCCGACTACACCCAGCGCATCGTCGGCGACGTCAAGCTCGCCCGTCCGCTCAAGATCGTGGTCGACTGCGGCAACGGCATCGCCGGTGCCTCGGCACCCGCCATCTTCCGCGCCCTGGGCTGCGAAGTGACCGAGCTGTTCAGCGAGGTCGATGGCGAATTCCCGAACCACCATCCCGATCCGAGCAAGCCGGAGAACCTCAAGGACCTGATCGCCGCCCTGCAAGCCGGCGACGCCGAACTGGGCCTGGCCTTTGACGGCGACGGCGACCGCCTGGGCATCGTCACCAAGGACGGCCAGAACATCTACCCGGACCGCCAGATGATGCTGTTCGCCCAGGACGTGCTCTCGCGCGTGCCCGGCGGCACCATCATCTACGACGTGAAGTGCTCGCAGCGCCTGGCGCCCGCCATCGAGGCGGCCGGCGGTAAGGCCATGATCTACAAGACCGGCCATTCGCTCATCAAGGCGAAGATGAAGGAAGTCGACTCGCCCCTGGGCGGCGAGATGAGCGGCCACATCTTCTTCAAGGAGCGCTGGTTCGGCTTCGACGACGGCACCTATGCCGGCTGCCGCCTGCTCGAGATTCTTTCCAAGAGTCCCAATTCCAGCGACGTGCTCAACGCCCTGCCCACCAGCTTCTCGACGCCCGAACTGAACGTGGCCTGCGCCGAGGGCGAGCCGCACAAGGTGGTGGAAGCGCTCACGCGCAAGGCCGACTTCGCGGCCCCGGCCAAGGTGCTGACCATCGACGGCGTGCGGGTCGACTGGCCCGATGGCTTCGGCCTCATCCGCGCCTCCAACACCACGCCGGTGCTGGTGCTGCGCTTCGAGGGCCATACCCAGGCCGCACTGGAGCGCATCGAGCACGACATGCTGGCGCTGCTCAGATCCGTCAAACCCGACGCCAAGCTGGCCGCGGCCGCCCACTAGTGCATTCACTGTTGTTGCGTCTTTACGGCGGCGCCACCTGGCTGCTGCAGCCGATGCTGCGGCGCAAGCTGCGCCGCCGCGCCGTGGCCGAGCCGGGCTACGCCTTCGCGGTCGAGGAGCGCTTCGGCCGCTATGACGAAGCCATGAGTGGCACCGGCTGGGTCTGGATCCATGCGGTGTCGCTGGGCGAGACCCGGGCTGCCGGCATCCTCATCGATGCGCTGCGCCACCAGGACCCGTCCTTGCGCGTGCTGCTCACCAACGGCACCGCCACCGGGCGGGAAGAGGGCGCGCGCCTGCTGGGCCCCGACGACCTGCAGGTCTGGCAGCCCTGGGACACGCCCGAGGTGGTCGAGCGCTTCCTGGATCGCTTCAGGCCGCGCATCGGCATCCTGATGGAAACCGAGATCTGGCCGGTGCTCACCGCCGCTTGCGCTGACCGTGGTATTCCGCTGGTGCTGGCCAATGCGCGGCTCAATGAGAAATCGCTGGCCTCGGCCAAGCGCCTGGCCTGGCTGTCGCGCCCCACCTATGCCTCGCTGGCCGCGGTGTGGGCGCAGACCGAGGCCGATTCGCACCGCCTGGTGGCGGCCGGCGCCAAGGTCGACGGCGTGTTCGGCAACCTCAAGTTCGACGCCACGCCCGATTCGCTGCAACTGGGCCGCGCCGCTCGCCTGCGCGAGAAGCTGCCCAGGCCGGTGGTGGTGTTTGCCAGCTCGCGCGATGGCGAGGAAGCGCTGCTGCTCGACGTGCTGCAGCGCTTTCGGCATGCGCCACCGGTCGGCTGGTCGCCCGCGGCCGGCAAGAAGGTGCACCTGCCGATGCAGGACGTGCAATGGATGATCGTGCCGCGCCATCCGCAGCGTTTCGACGAAGTGGCGCAGCTGATCGAATCCAAGGGCTTCGTGGTGGCGCGCCGCAGCGCCCCTGCGGCGGCAGCCGGCGAGGATGCCGAAATCTGGCTGGGCGATTCGCTCGGCGAAATGGCGATGTACTACGGTCTGGCCGATGTCGCCTTGCTGGGCGGCAGCTTCGAGCCGCTGGGCGGGCAGAACCTGATCGAGGCGGCCGCCTGCGGCTGTCCGGTGATCATGGGGCCGTCCACCTTCAACTTTGCCGAGGCGTCGGAGCTTTCATTGGAAGCCGGCGCCTCGCTGCGGGTGGAGGACATGGAGCAGGCGGTGGTCAGCGCACTGACGCTGATGGCCGACCCGGTGCGCCAGAACGGCATGGTGCAGGCCGCCTTGACCTTCTCGTCGGCCCACCGCGGCGCCGCGGCGCGCACCGCGGCAGCGATCGGCAACCTGCTGTTGCGCATCAGCGAGTCGACGGGCGAACCGGCGGCGCTGGCGTAGCGCCCGCCGGTGGCGCGACCTGTGCCGGCTGCGGCTGGATTGGGCTGCGCGTGGCGGCCGAAGGCTGGTCCGGCGAGGCGCTGGCCCCGGCACTGCCGGGCGCCGCCAGCGAGCCGTTGATGGGTTGCAGGTCGACCTCGGTCAGGCTGCCATTGGCCTGGCGCAGGCGCAGATTGCCCAAGAGCACGTTGTAGCGTGCCTGTGCCAGGTCGCGCCGCGTCTGAAACAGCTGGCTCTGGGAATTGAGCACGTCGATGTTGATGCGCACGCCGACCTGGTAGCCCAGGCGGTTGGCATCCAGCGCGCTCTGGCTCGAGGCCTCGGCGGCCTCCAGCGCCTTCACCTGGCCGGCACCGGCGACCAGGCCCAGGTAGGCCGAGCGCGTGGCCTGGGTCACGTTGCGTCGGGCAGCTTCCAATGTCGAGCGCGACTGGTCTTCCAGGGCCAGCGTTTCCCTCACCCGGTTCTCGGTGGCGAAGCCGGCAAAAAGCGGCATGTTGAACACCACGCCGATGCTGGCGGCGTTGACCCGCACGCCCTGCAGCGAGGTGCTGGTGGCGGTGCCCTGCGGGTTGTTGGTGACGTTGTAGCCCAGTTGCGCGTCCAGCGTCGGCTTGTGGCCGGCGCGCGCCTTGTCGATTTCCAGCGTTGCCACTTCCAGGTTGCGCTGTGCCTGGACGATGGAGGGATGCCCGTCTTCGGCCTGGCGCACCCACTGCTCCATGTTGGTCGGCGGGGGCGGCAGCACCACCGGCGCGGCGAGCGGGGTCGGCACGGCGTTGACGCGGCCCACCAGTTGGTCGAGCGCGATCTTCTTGATCTGCAGGTCGTTCTCTGCCGCGATCTCCTGGGCCACCACCAGGTCGAAGCGGGCCTGCGCTTCGCGCGTATCGGTGATGGTGGTCGTGCCCACCTCGAAGTTGCGCTTGGCAAAGGCCAGCTGCTCTTCGGTGGCGGCCTTCTGGGCCCGCACCAGCGCCAGCGAGTCCTGGCTGGACAGCACGTCGAAGTAGGCCTGGCTCACGCGCACGATCAGGTCCTGCTCGGCGATGGTGAGCTGCGCCTGCGCGATGTCGAGCTGGCGCTTGCTCTGCTCGTAGGTGGCCCAGTTGGCCGGCCGGTACAGCGGCTGCGTGGCGTTGATGCCGGCGCTTTCCTGCGGGACGTCGCGGCTGGTCGTTCCGAAGTTCTCGAGCCGCAGATCCTGCCGCGTGTGCGCCGCGCTGGCCGACAGCCCCACGGAGGGCAGCAGCCCCGCCTTGGCCTGGGCGGCGCGCGCGATGTTGGCGTCGTAGGTCGAGCGCGCGCTCTGGTAGGTGGCGTCGTAGGCGCGGGCGGCGTCGTAGAGTTCGATCAGGCTCTGGGCGTGGACTGGCAGCGCAAAGGCGGCGAGGGTCGCGGTCAACGCGCAGCTGAGGGGTGCAAGCCGGAGCCTGGGCAGCATGAAGGGTCCTTGGGAGTGTGAAATCAGTAGCGCGGCACTGCCGGGTCGAACTGCCGGGCCCAGGCATCGATGCCGCCGGCCACGTTGGCCAGGTCGTTGAAGCCGTGCTGGCTCAGGTAGGCCGCCACATGCTGGCTGCGCGCGCCGTGATGGCACAGGCAGGCGATGCGGTCGTAGCCGCCCAGTTCTGGCAGGCGCGAGGGAATCTGGTTCATGGGAATCGCCAGCAAGGCATAGCCGCGCGGCGTCACGCTGGCGGTCTGCACCTCCCAGGGTTCGCGCACGTCCAGCAGCAGCGCCTTGGCGCTGGCGTCGCGTGCAAACCAGGCAGCCAGGTCAGCGGGAAGAACTTGATCGATCATTGCGTTCAGAAGTTGAAGCGCGACGGCTCGGGGAAGTTCAGCAGGCGCGGCGCCACCGTGTCCCAGGGCTGGATGGTGTTCCACTGGCCTTCGCTCACGCGGGTGATGAAGTGGGCGCGCATCATCGGCTCGTCGCCCACGATGGCCGCCAGCCGGCCGCCGATCTTCAGCGAGCCGAGCAGGTTCTGCGGCACGCGGGCCACCGAGCCGCTGAGCACGATCACGTCGAAGCTGGGGCCGCTGGGCAGCGGCTTGGCGCCGTCGGCCACGCGCACTTCCACGTTGCTCACGCCGTTGTCGCGCAGGTTCTGGGCAGCCGTGGCGGCCAGCTGCGGATCGATCTCCAGGCTCAGCACGTGGGCTGCGCGGTGGGCCAGCATGGCGGCCATGAAGCCGCAGCCGGTTCCGATTTCCAGCACGGACTCGTGCTTGCCGATGTGCAGATCCTGCAGCATGCGGGCCTCGACCTTGGGCGACAGCATCACCTGGCCGGGACCGTCGCCCAGGGGGATTTCCATGTCGAAGAAGGCCAGGCCGCGGTGTGCCGGCGGCACGTAGTTCTCGCGCCGGATGCTGCCCAGCAATTCGAGGATTTCAAAGTCGAGCACGTCCCAGGGACGGATCTGTTGCTCGATCATGTTGAAGCGCAGGCGCTCCAGGTCGTTGGTGGGGGTCATGATGAATGGCTTCCTTTCCGAAAGTCGGGACTCAAGGCAAACCTTCAATTCTAGGCAAGGCGGGCGACGGAACCGGTTTCGCGCGGGCAAAGCGGCGCTTGGCCCAGTTGGCGAGGTCGTCCATGTAGCAATACACGACCGGCACCACCACCAGGGTCAGCAGCGACGAGGTGATGACGCCGCCGATCACCGCCTGGCCCATCGGTGCGCGCTGCTCCGCGCCTTCGCTCAAGGCAAAGGCCAGCGGCACCATGCCGAAGATCATGGCCAGCGTGGTCATCAGGATCGGGCGCAGGCGCACTCGCGCGGCCATCAGCAGGGCTTCTTCGCGCGGCAGCGGATGCTCGCCCTCGCGTGCCCGGATGGCGAAGTCCACCAGCAGGATGGCGTTCTTGGTCACCAGGCCCATCAGCATCACCACGCCGATGATGGAGAACATCGACAAGGTGGAGCCGAAGCCGAGCAGCGCCAGCACCACGCCGATCAGGGTCAGCGGCAGCGCGGTCATCAGCGCCAGCGGCTGCAGGAAGCTCTTGAACTGGCTGGCCAGGATCATGTAGATGAAGATCACCGCCAGCGCCAGCGCCGACACGGCGTAACCGAAGGACTCCTGCATGTTCTTGGTCGAGCCGCTGAACTGGTAGCTGTAGCCCGGCGGGAAGGCGATGCCATCCAGCGCCTTGCGCAGGTCGGCCGAGACCTCGCCGGCCGAGCGGCGGTCGACGTTGGCATTGATCGCCACTTCGCGCGCCAGCGAGCGGCGGTTGATCTGGTTCGGCCCCGTCGATTCGCGCACCTCGGCCACCTGCGACAGCCGCACGATGCGGCTCGACCCGTCGGCATTGGCGCCCATGGCGGTGCTCAGGAAGGGCAGGCGGGCCAGGTCGGCCGGCGCGTTGCGCACCTCGGGTGCCAGGCGCACGTTGACGTCGTAGGTCTGGTCGTCCGGCGCGCGCCAGTTGCCCACCGTGGTGCCGGCCACCAGGGTGCGCAGGGCGGCGGCCACCGGCGCCACGCCCAGGCCCAGGTCGGAGGCGGCATCGCGCCGCATCACCACGCTGACCGTCGGCTTGTCGGGCTTGAGGCTGGAATCGAGGTCGACCAGGCCGGGAATGCCGCGGATCTTCTCGCTGACCTCGCGCGTCAGGCGCTCCAGCTCCTTCAGGTCGGGGCCCTGCAGCGAGAACTCGACGGGCTTGTTGCCACCCACCGAATCGCGCAGGCCGACGTGCGTCACCGTGATGCCGGGGATGGTCTTGAGCTTGTCGCGCAGCACCACCGACAACTGGTCCACGCTGCGGCTGCGTGCCTTGCGGTCGACCAGGCGCACGTAGATGCTTGCGTAGATCTTGCCCTGGGCGTCGCCGCTGTTGATCGTGGCCAGGGTGTAGCGCACCTCGGGCATCTCGCGCAGCACCGCCTCGACCTGCCTGGCGCGCGACTCGGTCACTTCCAGCGAGGAGCCGACCGGGGTGTAGAAGTTGATCGCCGTCTCCGAGTAATCGGCCTTGGGCACGAACTCGGTGCCCAGCAGCGGCACCATGAAGATACTGCCGACGAAGATGGCGACCGAAGCCAGCAGGGTGGCCAGCTTGTGCGCCAGCGACCAGCGCAGGATGGCCTGGTAGCCATCGGCCATCTTCTCCGTGGCCGTGTCGAACCAGCCGGTGACGCGGCCGATGGTCTTGTCGTAGAAACCTTGCGGCGGGCCCTTGGGCCTGCCGTGCTGGTCGATGGCCGGGTCGTGCCAGATGCTGGACAGCATCGGGTCGAGCGTGAAGCTCACGAACATCGAGATCAGCACCGCCGCCACGATGGTGATGCCGAACTCATGGAAGAACTTGCCGATGATGCCGCCCATGAAGCCGATCGGCATGAACACCGCCACGATCGACAAGGTGGTGGCCAGCACCGCCAGGCCGATCTCCTGCGTGCCCTCCAGCGCGGCCGTGTAGGGCGCCTTGCCCATCTGCACGTGGCGCACGATGTTCTCGCGCACCACGATGGCGTCGTCGATCAACAGGCCCACGCACAGCGAGAGCGCCATCAGGGTCACCATGTTGATGGTGAAGCCGAACATCTGCATGAACCAGAAGGTGCCGATCAGCGCGATCGGCAGGGTCAGGCCGGTGATGACGGTGGAGCGCCAGGAGTTGAGGAACAGGAACACGATCAGCACCGTGAGCAGGGCGCCCTCGATCAGGGTCTGGCGCACGTTCTTCACCGCCACGCGGATCGGCCGCGAGGCATCGCCGATGGGCTCCAGCGTCACGCCGGGCGGCAACTGCGCCTTCATGTCCTTCAGCGCGGCGTTCAGGCCATCGACCACGCCGATGGTGTTCTCGTCCTGCGCCTTCTGCACCGACAAGAGCAGGGTGCGCTGGCCGTTGTAGAGCGCCAGGCTGTCGATTTCCTGGGCGCCGTCCTGCACCCGGGCGACCTGGTCGACGCGGATCGGCGCGCCGTTCTTGCGCGCCACGATGATCTTGCCGAAGTCTTCCGGCCGCTCCATGCGGGCGTCGATCTGCACCACCCGCTCCTGCGTGAGCGAGCGCACCGCGCCCACCGGCAGCGCCTGGTTCTCGTTGCGCACGGCCGCCACCACCTGGTCGGCGCTGATGCCGAAGGCCTCCATGGCCTGCGGGTTCAGGTAGACGTTGATCTCCCGCTTGGTGCCGCCCACCAGCGTCACCGAGCCGACGCCGCGCACGTTCTCCAGGCGCTTCTTCAGCACCTGGTCAGCCCAGTTGGTGAGCTCCACCGCGCTGGGCTGGCGCGTGTCCTTGCCGCCGTCCGGAAGCACCGCGACCGACCATACTGGCCGCGAGGCCGGGTCGAAGCGCAGCACGCGCGGCTCCTTCACCTCGTCGCGGAACAGCGGACGCACGGCCGACACCTTCTCGCGCACGTCGTCGGCCGCCTTGCGCCCGTCCACGTAGAGCTGGAACTCGATGATGACGACCGACTGGCCCTCGTAGCTGCGCGAGGTGAGGGCGTTGATGCCGGCGATCGAGTTGACGCCTTCCTCCACCTTCTTCGTGACTTCGCTCTCCACGATCTCGGGCGAGGCGCCGGGATAGTCGGTGATGACCACCACCACCGGGAAGTCGATGTTGGGGAACTGGTCGACCTGCAGGCGTTGATAGGAAAAGATGCCCAGCACCACCAGGGCGAGCATCACCATGGTCGCGAAGACCGGATTCTTCAGGCTGACGCGGGTGAACCACATGGCCGTTCGCGCGGGTTCAGGGCGCCGGGCGCGCAGCGCTGGCGGATGCCAGGCGCACGGCCGTGCCGTCGCGCATGGTGCCGACCGTGCCGGCCAGCACCACGGCGCCTTCCTGGATGCCGCTCACGGTGACGAAGGTCTGGCCGTCGACCTGGCCGCGCCAGCCGGTTTGCACGCCCTTGTGCGCGACGCGGCCGTCGACCACCAGTTGCACGTAAGGCTCGGGCTTGTCGACACGCACGGCGGCCAGGGGCAGCGCGAGTTCCTTTGCGCGGCCGATCTCGAGCCGGCCCTGGGCGAACAGGCCCTGGCGGAAGCCGTCGCTGCGGTCCAGCGCCAGGTAGACCAGCACGCTGCGGCTGCCGGCCTGCGCACTGGGGTTGATGCGGGCCACCGTGGCGTCGACTCTGCGCTCGCCCTTGCCCGCCTCCAGGCCGCCATTGCTCTCCACTTGCAGGCTGGCCCGCTGGCCGACCCGCACCGCCACCGAATCGGCGGCCGAGATGGTGGCTTCCAGCTCGATGCGGCGCAGGTCCACCACCTCGATCAGCTTGGCATCGACCGCCACCCGCTCGCCGGGCTGAGCCAGGCGCGCCGCCACCTGGCCGTCGATGGGGCTGCGCACCACGGTGTCGTTGAGCGCCTTGCGCGCCACCTCGACGCCGGCCAGGGCGGCGCGGTGCGTGGCCCGGCCTGCGTTGAGGTTGGACAGCGAGGTGTCGAGCGCGGTGCGCGAGATGAAGCCCTGGTCCACCAGCGCCTTGTTGTTGTCGTAGCTGCGCTGCGCCACCTCGGCCTGGGCGGCGGCCGAGTCGGCCTGCTCCTGCGCCTGGCGCACGCGCTGCGCATACTCGATGGATTCGATGCGGGCGATGAGCTGGCCCGCCTTCACCGTATCGCCTTCGCGCACCGTGAGGCCGGCGAGTTCGCCCGCCACCCTGGCCTTGACCACCGCGGATTCGACGGCGCGCAAGGTGCCGGAAACCGGCAGGGTCTGCGCGATCTCGCGGGTGGTGGCGCGCAGCACGTCGGCGGGAAGCAGGGTGACGGTGCTTTCGGCCGGGGCGCTTGCCGCCAGGCCTTGAGCCACCTTGCGTGCCTTGACGGCGCGCAGTGCGCCGCCCGCCACCAGCGCGATCGCCACCACGGCGATCGTCCAGGAAATCCAGCGCTTCATGGCAGTGCCCGCCCGGCCGCCGGCGGCTGTGCGCAAAGGCCGTTCAGCAGCGTCTCGATCTGCAGCGCGAGGTACTTTTCGGGATCGGGCGCTTCATTGCCCTTGGCGCCGAAGCAGGCGGAGTGTTGCGTGAGCATGAGAAAGACCATGGGGGCGAGCACGGTGTAGATGGCCAGGTCGATGTCGATCGGGGCGAACTCGCCGCGCTCCACGCCGCGGCGCAGGATGCGGCGAAGCAACTCGTGTGCCGGCAGCACGAACTCCTGCTGGTAGAACTCGGCCAGCTCGGGGAAATTGCGGCCTTCGCTGAGCATCAGCTTGGTGATGCCCGACACCTTGGTCGAGCCCACGCTCTCCCACCAGATGCGCATGCAGTAGCGCAGCATGTCGGGCGTGCTGCCCTCGAAGGCTTCGAACTGCGCGTTCCACTGCGCAAAGCGGCCCGACAGGTTCTCGCTGATCACCGCCTTGAACAGCTCTTCCTTGCTGGGAAAGTAGAGAAAGAGCGTGCCCTTGGAGACGCCGGCGCGCGCCGCCACCTCTTCCGAGCGGGTGGCGGCAAAGCCTTTTTCGACGAACAGGTCCAGTGCGGCATCCAGCAGCTCACCGGGGCGCGCTTCCTTGCGCCGCTCGCGCTTGGGCGCGCGCACGGCGCGGAGCTTGTTGCTGAAGAATCCGGAGGAGGGCATAGGTTAATGACTGGCGGGTTATTAATGTAGTCAGGGGCGTGCGCAGCGTCAAGCCGCCACAATGGCGCCCCACGCTTTTGCAACACTGCCATCAGGAGCCCGCGCCCATGACACCGTCCGCCCCCGAACAACTCGAGAAGAGCTGACGAGTGCCCCGTGGTGTTGAACGATTCTGTTGCCGGTGCGCTGCTGCCCGTTGTTCTCCTGATCGCGGCTGGTTATCTCGCCGGCCGGCGCCGCTGGATCCAGCCCGGCTCGGTGAAGGACCTGTCCAATCTCATCTTCCTGCTGTTGGCGCCGGCCCTGCTGTTTCGCGCCATGAGCACGGTGGACGTGGGGCAGCTGCGCTTCAAGGCAGTGTCGGCCTACTTCATCGGGTCGGGCCTGCTGTTTTGCCTCACCATGGCCTTGCGCGGCTTCAACCGCCAGGCCGCGGTGCTGGCGCTGGCCAACACCTACAGCAACAGCGTGATGATCGGCATTCCGCTGATCGGCCTGGCCTATGGGGCCGAGGGCATGGTGGTGCTGCTCACACTGATCTCGCTGCATTCGGTGGTGCTTCTGACCAGCGCCACCGTGGTGCTGGAACTGGCGGTGGCGCACGAGCAGGCGCGCAGCAGCAGCGGCGCGCGCCACTCGATGGCCAGGACCGTGCTGCGGGCCGTGCGCAACGCCATCATTCATCCGGTGCCGATCCCGATCATTGCCGGCCTCTTGTTTGCGCAGACCGGTCTCGCGATGCCGGCCTGGGTCGACAAGCCGCTGGCCCTTCTGGGCCAGGCCTTCGGGCCGGTGGCCCTGGTGATGGTGGGCATCACCCTGGCTTCGACGCCGATCGGCAGCCATTGGCGCGGCGCCCTGACCCAGGCGCTGGTGAAGAACCTGCTGCACCCGGTGCTGGTGGCCGCCATCGCCTGGCTGCTGGGCGTGCGCGGGCTGCCGCTGGCGGTGATGGTGGTGGCGGCCGCGCTGCCGATGGGGGCCAATGTGTTCCTGTTCTCGCAGCGCTACCGCACCTCGGAAGAACTGGTGACGGCCAGCGTGGCGGTTTCCACGGCGCTGGGGCTCGTCACGGTGACCGTCGTGATGGCGCTGGCGGCAAAGTTGTATTGAATGGAAGGCCTGGGGCAACTGCCCTAACTTTCCAACCGAACTAGCTTTTCATGCCTAGGCCCGCTGGCGATGATGGAGCCCATCCACCCACCGCAATTCAAGGACTTCGCATGACCACCCAAGACATCTCCACCGCCGCCGTTCACATCGTCGGCCAGTACAACGACGCTGCCAAGACCCTGGTGAGCGCCTACCGTACCGGCATGCACCGCCTGCTGGCCAGCGCCGGCACGCGCTACGCCGGCTTCCTGGAAGGCCGAAGCCTCCCCCTGGTGACCGAAGGCATCAAGGCCCGCCTGATCGACACGCAGGAGAAGGCCCACGGCTTCCTGGCCAAGCGCCTGGACATCGACACCAGCCGCGTCGTCAACCTGATGGACCGCGTTGCCACCACCACCACCAGCGGCATCGAATCCGTGGCCAAGCTGGCCGAGCGCGTCGAGTCGCCCCTGGGCACCACCGTGCTGAACAAGATCAGCGACATCCAGGCGCCCGTGGCCAAGATCTCGGTGAAGATCGCCGACAAGGTCGCCGCCGGCGCCAAGAAGATCGAAACCCGCGTGGCCGGTGCACAGCAGGGCGAAGAAGTCGCAGAAGCCGAAGGTGTCGAAGCCGAAGCCAAGCCGGCCCGCCGCCGCACCGCGCGCAAGGCAGCCTGAGTCCGCAAGCGGCGGGCGGCCGCATACTCCTGACTTTTTCTGATGGCCGGAGACAAGCGCATGGCGAGTCGCCAGAACGTATCTGACAAGGCTGGGAAGACCGTGAAGAAGCCGCCCGTTCCCCGCAAGAAGGCGGCTGCCAAGGCCCCGGCCGCAGCGCCAAACCCGGCGCCAATGCCAACGCCCGCCAGCGCCAAGAGCCTTCTGCATGCGGGCCTGAAGGCGCTGGGCAGCGTGCGGGACGACGTCGTCATGCGCCAGAACAACGTGATCGACAGCCTGCTGGGCATTACGTCCGGCAAGCCCGGCAAGCCCGGCAAGGCCGACCCCAAGGGTGTGCTGCCGCGCGGCCTGAAGGCGCTCGATCCTTTCGGTATCCGCAAGTTCGAGGATGTGTTCGACCAGCGCGTCGCCACGTCCTTGCAGCACCTGGGCCTACCGAGTGCCGAAGAATTCAAGGCTTTGCAGGAAGAAGTGAAGCGCTTGCGCGCGCAGCTCGAAGCGCTTCAGACATCCCCGCCATCCCCGCCCAAGGCAGCGCCCACGGCGCGCCGCAAGCGCTGAATCCCGCCGCGAGCAAGACCGCACGTTTCGTGGCCACCGGCTCCCATACACGCGATCGCATCCTGGCCACCAGCCTGCAGCTGTTCAATGCGCAGGGCCTGGCCGCCGTTTCCACGCACCGCATCGCCGCCGAGCTGGAGATCAGCTCGGGCAATCTGCACTACCACTACAAGGCCAAGGAACTGATCGTCGAGCGGCTGTTTCGCCGCTTCGAAGACCGGCTGGACCTGCTCAACGCCTCCTCCGGCACGGTGAAGGCGGTGGACGACCTGTGGCTGGCGCTGCACCTGCGCTTCGAGGCCATCGACGCCTATCGCTTCGTCTATCGCGACATGGCCTACCTGGCTGCCGAGTACCCGCAACTGGGCCAGCGCGCGCAGGCCCTGACGGCGCGCAACGTGCTGGCGGCGCGATCGCTGTGCGAGTCGCTGGTGGCCGCCGGCGTGCTCGATGCGCGCCCGCAGGATGCGCAGATGCTGGCGGTGCAGATGGTCTTTGCCACCACCTGCTGGCTCAGCTTCGAGCGCCTGCTGCCCGGGCGCGAGGCATTGACGCAGGCCGACCCCGGCTTCGCCGCCTTCGTCACGCTGAACCTGGTCTCGCCCTACGTCTCGCGCGAGTCGCGTGCCTACCTCGATTACCTGCGAAGCAAGTACCTCGGTTGAGTGCTACAAAGGCGCCCCGCGTCTTTCGTACGCACCTCTCGAGGTTGATTCGATGAGTCCTGTTTCGTCGTCCAGCATTGCCGCGCGCCGGCAGGCATTCAAGGCACTGCATGCGTCCGGCTGCTTTGTCATTCCCAACCCCTGGGACGTGGGCAGCGCGCGCTACCTGCAGGGCCTGGGCTTCAAGGCGCTGGCCACCACCAGCTCGGGCTATGCCTGGTCCTGCGGCAAGCCCGATGGCGCCGGCTCGCTCGATGAGGTGCTGGAGCACCTGCGCATGCTGGTCGCCGCCACGGATCTGCCGATCAACGCCGATTTCGAGAGCGGCTATGCATCCGATGCCCAGGGCGTGGTCGAGAACGTGCGCCTGGCCATCGAAACCGGCGTGGCGGGGCTGTCGATCGAGGACGCAAGCGGCGATGCAAGCCAGCCCATCCGCGACGTCGATGCCGCCATTGCGCGCATTCGCGCCGCGCGCCGTGCCATCGATGCGGCCGGCGGGGACGTGCTGCTGATCGGGCGGGCGGAAAACCTGCTCTGGGGTGTCGACGACATGGCCGACACCGTGGCGCGCCTGAAGGCCTATGCCGACGCTGGCGCCGACTGCCTCTATGCGCCGGGCCTGCGCACGCCCGAGCAGATCGCGGCAGTGGTGGCGGCAGTGGCGCCCAAGCCGGTCAACCTGCTGATCGGCTGGTCCAGCCCGCTGTCGGTGCAGCAGGTTGCCGCACTGGGCGTGCGGCGCATCAGCGTGGGCGGAGCGCTGGCCCGCTCGGCCTGGGGTGGCTTCACCAAGGCTGCCCGCGCCATCGCGCAGGACGGCCGCTTCGACACGGCGTTTGCCGACGCGGCATCCGGGCAGGTGCTCAACGATTTCTTTCGCACCGGCAAGCTGTCCTAGTGCTTCAGGGCGCGAGCCGCTCGCGAATCCACTGCCCGTCTTCACGCCGGTAGCGCAGCCGGTCGTGCAGGCGGCTCTTGCGGCCTTGCCAGAACTCCCAGCTCTCGGGCAGCAGGCGGAAGCCGCCCCAGTGCGGCGGGCGCGGCGGCGACAGCAGGTGCCGGGCGGCCGCGGCGGCCGCGTTCTTCACCAGCACGTCGCGCCCGCTGATGACCTGGCTTTGCGGGCTGGCCCAGGCGCCGATGCGCGAGTCGAGCGGGCGGCTGGCGAAGTAGGCGTCGCTCAGCGCTGCCTCGACCTGCTCGACCCGGCCTTCGATGCGCACCACGCGCTCCAGTTCGACCCAGTGGAACTGCAGCGCCGCGTAGGGGTTGCCGGCCAGCTCGCGGCCCTTGCGGCTCTGGAAATTGGTGTACCAGACGATGCCGCGCTCGTCGTAGCCCTTGATCAGCACGATGCGCGTCGACGGGCGCAGGTCGGGGCCGACGGTGGCCAGGGTCATGGCATTCGGTTCGGGCAGCTGTGCCTCGATGGCTTCGTTCATCCAGCGCTCGAACTGGCGCAGGGGATCGGGCTCGCTGCGCGCCTCGTCGAGCTCTGCGCGCTCGTAGCTCTTGCGAAGCGCTGCCAATGATTCATTGGAAAGGGTCATGGCCTCATTGTCTTGCAAGGCGCGCCATACTGCGTCGCATGGCAACCCAGATCGAAGCGACGGTGATCGTGCTGGCCTCCGGGCGCGGCGAGCGTTTCGTGGCGTCCGGCGGCAGCGGCTCCAAGCTCAAGGCGCTGCTGCTTGGCAAGCCGGTGCTGGAGCACACGCTGGAAGCGGTGCGCGCCAGCGGCCTGCCGTGGCACCTGGAAGACACCGGTCATGCCGGCATGGGCGACTCCATTGCGGCCGGGGTGCGCGCCACCGCCAATGCGGCGGGCTGGCTGATCCTGCCGGCCGATCTGCCGCTGGTGAAGCCGGCCACCTTGCGAGCAGTGGCGCAGGCGCTGGCAGAAGGGGCGCGTGCCGCGCAGCCTGTCTACCAAGGGCAGCGCGGCCATCCGGTCGGCTTTGGCGCAAAGAATGCGGCGGCGCTGACTGCCCTGTCGGGGCCGCTCGGCGCGGCGCCGGTGCTGCGCGCGCTGCGCGAGGTCGGCGCCGTGGTCGAGCTGGATGTGGACGATGCCGGCATCCTCGCCGACATCGACACGCTGGCCGACCTGGCCCGCGCGCAGGCGCAGCTCTTGAGTTCGCTCAGCTCTTCGTGATCACCGCGCAGGCAACGCGCGGGCCCGAATTGCCGGCCGGCTGCGTGGTGAAGTCGTCGCGATCGCGGTGCACGACAAGTGCCCGTCCGATCACGTTGTTGGCGGCACCCGTGTTGAGCGAGATGGCATGGTTGTCGACGCTGAAGCGCGCCGTGCCATTCGCATCGGCCACCAGGCTGGGCAGTTCGCCGGCATGGGCGCCGGGCGCGCCGAACTTGCCATGCTGGCCGCCGGCAGGGTTGAAGTGGCCGCCGGAGGCGTTGCCGTTGTCGCCGCAATCGCCTTTCTCGTGAATGTGAAAGCCATGCTCGGTGTTCGGCGGCAGGCCGCGCACCTCGCCGGCCACGCGCACGCCATGGTCCAGCGCGGTGAAGCTCACGTTGCCGACCGTCGGGTTCGGCGAAATCGCCGCGGTGGGCACCAGGCTGGCGGTTGCGCCCGGCTTGCCGGGGCCCATGCGCATGCCGCTGCAGGCGGAAAGCAGGCCGGCCGTCGCCAGAAGAAGGGACAGGGCCGCAAGGCGATGGTTCATGAATTCTCCTGTTGCTTGTTGGTTGGAGGGGAGGAATGCGAAGTCTGGTATAGCCCACCCGGTGCGGCGCCGCAATCAGCGCCGGCCGACATCTCTTCTTCCGCCAGCCGCACCAGGCGGGCCAACGCGGCGTCGTGGATGCCGTGGCGCTGCAACTCGTGAAAGGTCAGGCGCGCGTAGTCGAGCGAGGTGCCGTAGCGGCCGCAGGCACTGGAGAAGATCTCGCGGTAGCGCGCGTCGCTCAGCTCACCGGTGAAGTTGGGGCTGCGCCGCGACAGGGTGAAGGCCAGGGCCCGCACGCGGCCATGGGGCGTCACGCAGTCGAGCCAGCGCGGGTCGTAGACGCCGGTCGGCATCTCGCGCAGCCACAGCCGGCCCAGTGTCTCCAGGCCGTCGGCCTGCGGAATGCGAAACACCATGCCGCGGCAACTGCCGCCCGAGAGCAGCCCGAACACCAGGCCTGGGCATTGCGGCGTGCCGCGGTTGACCCGGCTCCACATCTTCAGCGCCCGGTGCCAGCCATGCAGATGTGCCGACCGGCGTTCACTGAAGTCGAATTCCGGCCGCCAGATCAGCGAACCGTAGCCGAACACCCAGAGGTCTTCGTGTCCGCCCCACTCGTGGATGGCCCGGTCCAGCAGGGGCTGCGGATCGCGCAGGGGGCGGGGCATGGGGTCGAGGCCCGGCGGTCCCGGGTCGGCGTGCTGCAAAAACCCGGCGCCTACAATTTCGCGGTCATGGTTCACGACCCCATTATTCACCGGCCCATTTCCATTCAAGGAGTTCGCCCGATGGCAGCCAGCACCGAAGACGACAGCCAGACCTACTTCATCCTGGGACTCGCCGTGGGCATCATTGCCCTGGTGATCCTGCTGGTGGTGGGCGTGGCGATCCACAAGGGCGGCGATGCCCGGCCGGCGCAGGGGCCGTTTCCGACCACCGTGTCGGTCACCTCGGCCGCACCCGTGCAGGGCGCACCGGCCGCTGCCGTCGTCACCGAATCGGTGGTCGTGGTGGTGCCCGAGGGCGCCAGCATCCGGGTGGAGGGCGGCGTGGTGAAGTTCTACTTCGCCACCGGCAGCGCCGACCTGGCACCGGGCGCCGCCGAGGCGCTGGCGGCCGTGATCCAGGGCGTGGGCGCCGGCAAGAAGGCGCAGATCTCGGGCTTTCACGACGCCACCGGCGACGCGGCGGTCAATGCCGAGCTGGCGGAGCGCCGTGCCCAGACCGTGCGCGAGGTGCTGCTGGGCCTGGGCGTGCCGCCCGGCCAGGTGGCATTGAAGAAGCCCGAGGCCACCACCGGCAGCGGCAGCAATGTGCAGGCACGCCGGGTCGAGGTCACGCTGATCGACTAGGGCCTATTAACAGGCCCTAATCTGCGTCTATCCGCAGTGCGCCAGTTGGATAAGCCCGGCCATGCCGGGCTTATTCATATGACCTTGCTACCATGGACCTCCTTCGCGCCGCGGCGCCGTCGCGGCATCCAGGGACAAGAGCGACACCCACGACCCCCATGAGCACACACCCCACCGTACGCGACGTGACCGATCGCATCCGCGAGCGCAGCCGCGGCTCGCGCGAGGCCTACCTGCAGCGCCTGGCCCAGACGCGCCAGCGCGACCGCGGTTCCGACCGCATGGGCTGCGCCAACGTGGCGCACGCAGTGGCCGGCGTGCCGGCCAACGACAAGCTCAAGATCGTGGCCGAGCGTGCACCCAACATCGGCATCGTCACCGCCTACAACGACATGCTGTCGGCGCACGCGCCTTACCAGGGCTATCCCGACATCATCAAGAACGAGGCGCGCCAGCTCGGCGCCACCGCCCAGGTGGCCGGCGGCGTGCCCGCCATGTGCGACGGCGTGACCCAGGGCACGCCGGGCATGGAGCTGAGCCTGTTCAGCCGCGACGTGATCGCCATGGGCACCGCCGTGGCGCTGACGCACGACATGTTCGACGCCGCCCTGCTGCTGGGCGTGTGCGACAAGATCGTGCCGGGCCTCCTGATCGGCGCGCTGCACTTCGGCCACCTGCCCACCGTCTTCGTGCCGGCCGGGCCGATGCCTTCGGGCCTGTCGAACACTGCCAAGGCCAAGGTGCGCGAGCAGGCGGCGCAGGGCCTGGTCGGGCGCCAAGGCCTGCTCGAGGCCGAGATGGGCGCCTACCATGCGCAAGGCACCTGCACCTTCTACGGCACCGCCAACAGCAACCAGATGCTGCTGGAGGCCATGGGCCTGCATGTGCCCGGCACCGCCTTCATCCAGCCAGGCGACGCGATGCGCGAGGCGCTCACGCGCGAGGCGGTGCGCACGGTGCTCGGGCGTGCCGGCGACAAGCCCTACGCCACGCCGCCGATCGGCGAGATGGTGGACGAGCGGGCCATCGTCAACGCCATGTCCGCGCTGCTGGCCACCGGCGGGTCCACCAATCACCTGATCCACTGGGTGGCGGTGGCGCGCGCCGCCGGCATCCTGATCGACTGGAACGATTTCGCCCAGCTGTCTGAAGTGGTGCCGCTGCTGACGCGCGTCTATCCCAACGGCAGTGCCGACGTCAACGAGTTCCAGAGCGCCGGCGGGCCCGGCTTCGTGATCGGCGAGCTGGTCGGCGCCGGCCTGATGCACGCCGACGTGGCCACTGTGCGCGCCGGCGGCATCGCCGAATACGCCGGCATTCCGGTCCTGCAGACCGACGGCGCCCCCGGCCAGCTGAAGTGGCAGCCGGCCGCGCCTTCGAAGAACGAGGCGGTGGCGCGCCCGGCGGCCAAGCCCTTCAGCACCACCGGCGGCCTGAAGCTGCTCACCGGCAACCTGGGGCGCAGCGTGATAAAGGTGTCTTCGGTGCCCGACGACCGCCATGTGGTGGAGGCGCCGGCCCGCGTGTTCGATTCGCAGTCGGCGCTGCAAAAGGCCTTTGCCGCGGGCGAGCTGGATCGCGACGTGGTCTGCGTGGTGCGCTGGCAGGGCCCGCAGGCCAACGGCATGCCCGAGCTGCACAAGCTGACGCCGCCGCTGTCGGTGCTGCAGGGCAAGGGCTTCAAGGTGGCGCTGGTGACCGATGGCCGCATGAGCGGCGCGTCCGGCAAGGTGCCGGCGGCCATCCACCTGTCGCCCGAGGGCGCGGCCGGCGGCGCCATCGCCAAGGTGCGCGACGGCGACCTGATCCGCCTGGATTCGGTGAACGGCACCTTGCAGGTGCTGCTTCCGCAAGACGAATGGGACGCGCGCGAAGCCGCGCAGATGACCGACGAGCAACGCATGGCCGACGGCCACGGCCTGGGCCGCGAACTGTTCGCCGGCATGCGCCGCAATGCACTGACTGCCGAAGAAGGAGCCTGCACATGGCTGTGAACACAACGCCCAACAAACAACGACAACTGAGCGCACTCGACGTGATGCGCGACGCGCCGGTGATCCCTGTGATCGTGCTGAACGACGTCGCGCATGCCGTGCCGTTGGCGCGCGCGCTGGTGGCCGGCGGCATCCGCATGCTGGAAGTGACCCTGCGCACGCCCGAGGCGCTGCAATGCATCGAGCTGATCGCCAAGGAAGTGCCCGACGCCGTGGCCGGCGCCGGCACCATCCGCAGCGCCGCCGATGCGCAGGCCGCGGCCCTGGCCGGCGCGCGCTTCGGCGTCAGCCCCGGCTACACCCGCGCGGTGGGCAAGGCTTGCCACGACATCGGCCTGCCGCTGCTGCCGGGCGTGGCCACCGGCAGCGAGATCATGATGGCGCAGGAAGACGGCATCACCGAACTGAAATTCTTCCCGGCCCTGCAAGCCGGCGGCGTGGCCATGCTCAAGGCCTGGCAAGGGCCTTTTGGCGACATCACCTTCTGCCCGACCGGCGGCATCCATGCGGGCAACGCGCACGAATTCCTGGCGCTGGCCAACGTGGCTTGCGTGGGCGGCTCCTGGATCGTGCCCAACGACGCCGTGCAAGCGGGCGACTGGGCGCGGGTCACCGAGCTGGCGCGCGCCGCGAGCCAGCTGCCGCGCTGATCAAGGCAAGAGGAGGCGACGATGGCGCCGCAGCTGGAGCAGCAAGATGACGCGATCGAACTGAAGGTCATTGCCTTCGACATCTTCGGCACGGTGGTCGACTGGCATGGCGGCATCCGCGCGGAAGCGCAGCGCATGCTGCCCGGTGTGGACGGCAGCGCCTTCGCCCTGGCCTGGCGCGCCGGCTACCAGCCGGCGATGCGCGCGGTGATGGAGCGCATTGCAGCGGGCGAGGGCGGCTTCACCCTGGTCGACGAACTGCACCTGCACATCCTGGACGAAGTGCTGCGCGACTTCGGCCTGGAAGACAAGCTCGACCGCGAAGGCAAGCGCGAGCTCAACACCGCCTGGCACCGGCTGCCGGCCTGGCCGGACGCGGTGCAAGGGCTGACGCGTCTGAAGGCCAAATACACCATCTGTACGCTGTCGAACGGCAACATCGGTTTGCTGACCGAGATGGCCAAGCGCGCCGGACTGCCCTGGGATTGCATTCTCTCGGCCGAGGTGTTCAAGGCCTACAAGCCCGACCCGCGCGTCTACCTTGGCGCCGCCGGCGTGTTCGCGGTGCCGCCCGGCCAGCTGATGCTGGTGGCCGCGCACCAGGACGACTTGGCCGCTGCGCGCGGTTGCGGCTTGCGCACGGCGTACATCGAGCGGCCTCAAGAACTCGGGCCCGATCACTTGAAGGATGTGTCGCCGGATCCGGCCAACACTTTTCATGCGCGGGACATTGGCGCGCTGGCGGATCAGCTGGGCTGTTGAGTTGTTGCGTTGACGTGTTGACGCGTTGTTGCTGGGGCGTCCGCCCGGCATGCGCTGCCCGCTGTCGGCCTTCGCTGTGCCGGTCGCTTCGCGACTGCCCTGCGCTGCTCGCGAGCCCGGCCCTGCGGCAGAACTCACTGCGCGAGCTTCGCTCGCTCCGTTCAAACAGCTGCCGCAAGCTAGATGTTGAAGCACGCGTGTCCTTCGGCACGCGTGCGGGCCGGGCCCACTGCGCTGCTCGGCGCCACAGAGGCGGCCGCCAGCGGGCAGCGCATGCCGGGCTCCGGGGGTGATCAACGACCGCGCTTGCCGCGACCGTTGAGGGGAGCGTTCAGCCCCAACTTGTCACGTCGGCGGGCGGTGTGTGTCGGGAGCCGACACAGCGAAGGCCCGCGGCACACACCGCCCGCCGACGCGCCCCGGCGCTCAACAAGCGGCGTCCGAGCCTCAGCGCAAGCCGCCACCCGCGGCCCCCTCGGCACGCTGGATCAACTCGATCTTGTAGCCATCCGGATCCGTGACGAAGGCGATCACCGTGCTGCCGCCTTTGACCGGACCGGCTTCGCGCGTGACGTTGCCGCCGGCTGCCTTGATCTTCTCGCAGGCTGCATAGGCGTCGGGCACGCCCAGGGCGATGTGGCCGTAGGCGGTGCCGAGCTCGTAGCTTTCCACCCCCCAGTTGTAGGTCAGTTCGATCTCGGCCTGGGCCGGATTGCCTTCGTAGCCGACGAAGGCCAGGCTGTACTTGTACTCGGGGTTCTCGGAGGTGCGCAGCAACTGCATGCCCAGAACCTGGGTGTAGAAGTCGATGGAGCGCTGAAGGTTGCCGACGCGCAGCATGGTGTGGAGGAGGCGCATGTCTTCAAAACCGTGGGTAGTTGTGCAATGAACCGATTGTCGGTTCAGTCGCCGCTGGCCAGTGTCAGCAGATGCGCCTCGTGCTTCTCCAGAAAGGCGCGCAGGTGCTTGCGGTAATCGGGCACGACGGCATTGCGCACGCTGGAGCGCTCGCGCAGCGCCAGCCGCCAGGCGTTCACCTTGGGCGTGCGGTCGAACACATGCGAGTCGTGCAGCGTGTCGAAGAGTTCGAAGTAGCGAAACACCGGCGCAAAGACCGCGTCGACCAGGCTGAAGCGCTCGCCGGCGAAGAAGGGGCCGCCGGCCAGCGCGGCTTCCACGCGCTCGAACTTGGCCGCAAGCGCCTGGCGCTTCTGCTCGAAAACTCCGACATCGCGCGTCGTCTCGTAGCCCCACAGGTCCGCGAGGATCGCGGAGCCGAACTCCATCCAGGCCCGGTGTTCGGCGCGCTGCAGCGGGTCTTGCGGGTGCAGGCGCGGGCCGCCTTGCGTTTCCTCGATGTACTCGCAGATCACGTTGCTTTCGAACAGAATGGCCTCGCCGCCGCCATCGGGCCGCGGCACGCGCAAGAGCGGCACCTTGCCCAGCGGCGAGAGCTTCACGAACCAGTCGGGCTTGTTCGCCAGATCGATCACGACGCGTTCGAAAGGAACGTTCTTCTCGGCCAGCGCAATGGCGGCGCGCTGCACGTAGGGGCAAAGCAGGTGGCTGACGAGCGTGAGGGCAGGAGGATTCATCGCGTACTTCCTTCGTTGTTGGGAGGAGCAGTTCGGAAAGACGCGATTGTTCCGAGGGTCAATGCCCTTTTCTAAAAAAGCCTATGCCCGCTCGGCCTGTCCGCTCCAGCGCGCCAGCCGCCCGTTGTGCATCACGCCGATGCGATCGGCCATGGCATGCGCCTCGGCCTCGTTGTGCGTGACCAGCACGGCCGTCTGGCCGGCGGCCTTCAGGATCTCGCGCACCTCGGTCGTCAGGCGCTCGCGGGTGCCGCTGTCGAGGTTGGAGAAGGGCTCGTCCAGCAGCAGCAGCGCCGGTGCCGGCGCCAGCGCGCGGGCCAGTGCGATGCGCTGCTGCTGGCCGCCCGACAGCTCGTGCGGGTAGCGCTCGCCGGCATCCTGCAGGCCGACCAGCGCCAGCATGGCGGCGACCTTCGCATCGCGCTCCTCGCGCGCCAGCCGGCGCAGGCCGAAGCCGACGTTCTGCGTGGCATTGAGGTGCGGAAACAGCGCGTATTCCTGGAACATCATGCCGACGCGGCGCTGCTCCGGCGGCACATGCGTCGTTGGCGAGGACAACGGCAGCTCGCCCAGGAAGATGGCGCCAGCGCGCACCGGCTCGAAGCCGGCAATGGCGCGCAGCACGGTGGTCTTTCCGCAGCCCGAAGGGCCCAGCAGGCAGCCGATGCGGCCGGCCTCCAGCGTCATGGAGAAGTTGTCGACGGCCGTGTGCAGGCCGCGCGCACCCTCATAGGCGATGCGTACGCCTTCAAGGCGCAATGCTGAACTCATGCTCTCAATTCCTCGGGCCCGTTGCCCAGCCGGTTGCGGGCCAGAAGGATCACCGGCAGCAGGCCGGCCAGCACGATGGCCAGCGCGGCGATGGCGCCTTCTTCGTAAGTGCCGCGCGAGGCCTCGGCGTACAGCCAGGTGGCCAGGGTGTCGAAGTTGGCCGGCCGCAGCAGCAGGGTGGCGGGCAGTTCCTTCATGGCGTCGACAAAGACCAGCAGCGCGCCGGCCGCGATGGCCGGCTGCAGCAGCGGCAGATGCACCCGGCGCAAGGTGCCGGCGCCGGTTTCGCCGAGCAGTCGCGAGGCTTGCTCCAGCGCCGGCGAGACGCGTGCCAGCCCGGCTTCGATGCCGCCCAGCGGCATGGCCAGGAAGCGGATCGCGCAAGCCGCCACCAGCACTACGCCGGCGCCCATCAGCGGCAGTCCGGGCAGCCCCAGCAGCTTGCCCAGGGTCGCGTCCAGCGCCAGCGCAGGCGTCAGGAGGCCGATGGCCAGCACCGTGCCGGGCACCGCATAGCCCAGGCTGGCCACGCGGGCCTGCCAGCGCGCCGGATTGGGCGTCGAGCCCATGCCACGAACGGCCCACGCCACCACCAGGCCCGCCGCCACCGCCGCCAGGGTGACACCGGTGGCCAGGCCCAGGGTGTTGCCCAGGCTGGCCAGCAATTCGCGCGAGATGCCGCCGCCCTGGCCGAGCCGCTTCACGCTTTCGTGCAGCAGGTAGATGGCTGGGGCGACGAAGCCGATCAGCACCGGCGCAGCCGCCGCGGCGCAAGCCAGCCAGGCAGCGCCGCCGCGCAACCGGCGTGGCTGGATGGCGCGCATGCGCTGCGCCGAGCCGAAGCGCTGGTGGCGTCGGCCGCTGCGCTCCAGCAGCACCAGGGCCAGCACGATGAAGAGCATGGCGCAGGCGATCTGCGCCGCGCCGGCCAGGTCGGAGCGGGTGATCCAGGTGGTGTAGACCGCCACCGTCAAGGTCTGGATACCCAGGAACTCGGAGGCACCGATGTCGTTGAGCGTTTCCAGCAGGGCCAGGCTCACGCCCACCGCCAGCGCCGGTCGCGCCAGCGGCAGCGCAACGCGGAAGAAGGCGCCGGTGCGGCTCTCACCGAGGGTGCGCGCCGCCTCCATCAGGTGCGCCGGCTGCGTCATGAACATGGCGCGGGCCGTCAGGTAGACGTAGGGGTAGAGCACGAAGCCCAGCAAAAAGATGGCGCCGGGCATCGAGCGCAAGTCCGGCAGGCGGAAGTCGCGCGGGCTCTCGTAGCCCAGCAGCCAGCGGATCGCGCCCTGCACCGGGCCGATGGGATGCAAAAGGTCGAGGTAGGCAAAGGCCACGATGTAGGTGGGCATCGCCAGCGGCAGCAGCAGCGCCCAGTTGAGCACGCCGCGGCCGGGAAAGTTGCAGGTGGTCACCAGCCAGGCGCAACCGGTGCCGATCACCAGCACCAGCACACCCACGCCGGCCAAGAGGAGGGCGGTGTTGAGCGCCGCCTGGGGCAGCACGTACTGCGCCAGATGCGCCCAGTGCGCCAGACCGGTGCCCAGCGCCAGCCAGAGCAAGCTCAGCACCGGAGCCAGCACGCCCAGGGCGATGAGGAGCGAGCTGCTTTTCCACAGCGGGCCCACGGCGCGCGGACCGGCCGGGCGCCGTGCAAAGGGCCGCGCAAGCGCGAACGCCCTTTGCTGCTGCCGCGGCACGCTCGCGCCGGGTTCCGCCGCTGCGGTCACTGGTCGAAACCGACCTTGTCGATCAATGCGCTGGCTTGCTTGCGGTACTTGGCGATCTCGATGATGGGCAGCGGATCGGCCTTGAGCTCGCCGATGGTTTCGCCGATCACCGGCTCCAGTGCCACGCCGCGGCGCACCGGGTATTCGTAGTTGGTTTCGGCGTAGAAGGCCTGGGCCGAATCGGAAACCAGGAACTCCATCAGCTTGGCCGCGTTGGCGCGGTTGGGCGCGTTCTTGGCCAGCGCGGCGCCGCTGATGTTGACGTGCGTGCCGCCGTTCTTGCCGGCGAAGGTCGGGCGGATCACCTTGATGGCATCGCCCCACTTGCGCGCGTCGCTGCCTTCCTTGGCGTTCTTCATCTGGCCCACGTAGTAGGAATTGGCAATGCCGATGTCGCAAATGCCGCCCAGGATGTCGCGCGCCACGTCGCGGTCGCCGCCGGTGGCCTTGCGCGCCAGGTTGGCTTTGACGCCGCGCAGCCACTGCTCGGTCTTGGCCGCGCCGTCATGCGCGATCATGGCTGCCACAAGCGCGGTGTTGTAGGGATGCTGGCCGGCGCGGATGCAGACCTTGCCCTTGTACTTGGGGTCGGCCAGGTCTTCGTAGCGGAAGCTGCTGATCGGCAGCTTCTTGTCGGCGTACAGCACGCGGGCGCGCATCGACAGGGCATACCACTGGCCGTCGGTGCCGCGCAGGTTGGCCGGCACCGCGGCGTCCATCACCGGCGACTTCAGCGGCTGGGTGACGCCGCCATCGACCAGGTCGACCAGGTTGCCGATGTCCACCGTCATCAGCACGTCGGCCGGCGAGCGGGCGCCTTCTGCCTTGACGCGCTCGAGCAGGCCGTCCTTGACGAACACGGTGTTGACCTTGACGCCGGTTTGGGCGGTAAAGGCGGTCAGAAGTGGCTGGATCAGGCCGGCTTCGCGCGTGGTGTAGAGCGTGACTTCGTCGGCAGCGGCATGCGCGGGCAGGGCGAAGGTGGCGAGCGAAATGACGAGTGAGGCGGCGGCGATGCCGGTCAGCGTGCAGAGGCGCTGGGACAGACGTGCGGTCATGGCGGGTTCCAGTGGTAAGGATGTCGGATATCGGCCATTCCTTACGAATGCCGATACGAATCATTATCACTGCACTTGGCGTTCCCGCCAGGCAGGCAAAGCCTACTTGCTCGCCGAATCCGGACGCTTCAACTCGAAGACCAGGCAGGTGGTGGTGGCGTGGGCGTACAGGGTGCCGTCCGGCCCGAAGAGCCGCGCTTCGGCCGTGGCGAGCTGGCGGCCGACATGGATCACCTTGCCTTCGGCGCGAACGCGCGGCGCCTTCGGCCCGAGGGCCTTGACCAGGTTCACACCCAGCTCGGCCGTGGTGTAGCCGCGGCCGGCCGGCATGGTGGTGTGCACTGCACAGCCCAGGGCCGAGTCGAGCAGGGTGGCGTACCAGCCGCCGTGGACGGTGCCCATGGGGTTCATGTGTTCCGGCAGCGGCGTGCCCTGGAACACGGCGCGGCCATGGCTGACCTCGAGCAGCTGGAAAGACAATGTCTTGGCAATCGGCGGATAGGGCAGTTCGCCGCGCAGCATCGCTTCCATCATCTGCAGGCCTGTCAAGCCGGCGACCTGTTCGGGCCGTGCCACGCCCACGCCTACCCCTGCATCCAGACGCTGCACGACCTCTTGCTCCTCTGCCAGCCATGCTTCCAATTGATTGATCTCGCTCATGAAAGATGTCCTGTAAGTTGCATATGCAATTATTGTAGCTACAATCTTGCCGCATGAACACCGCCGTTGAACGGAAGCCCCAGGGCTGCACCAACCTCAAGGTGCGCCAGCTGATGCGCAGGTTGAGCCAGCACTACGACATCGAGATGTCCAAGTGCGGCCTCAAGACCACGCAGTATTCGCTGCTGTCGCATGCCGTGAACCTGGGCCCCATCCGCCCGGCCGACCTGGCCCAGGTGATGCAGATGACGCCTTCGACCCTGAGCCGCAACCTGCAGCCGCTGGTGGCGGCCGGCTGGCTGGTGCAGGGCGCCGGCGCCGACGCGCGCAGCCGGCTGGTGCAGGCCACTGACGCCGGCCGCGAGAAGCGGCGCGAGGCGCAGCGCCACTGGAAGGTGGCGCAGCAAACCATCAATGCCCAGCTGGGCGTGGAGCGCGTGCTGGCGCTGCATGCCCTGATCGACGAAAGCCTGGCGCTGCTGCAAGGCACCGACGAACCCGAACTCGAAGGAGTAGGCGATGCCTCCTGAATCCAGCGCGGCGGCCGCCGCCGTTTCCCCGACCGCCGTGCCGGCGCGGCCTTCGGCGCAACTGGCCCTGTGGCTGGTGCTGCTGGCCGCAGCCGGCACTTTCGCCCTGACCATGGGCGTGCGCCAGACCATGGGCCTGTTCCTGTCTTCGCTCAACACGTCCACGGGGCTGGGCATCGGCAGCATCAGCCTGGCCTTTGCCTTCGGCCAGCTGTGGTGGGGCCTGACACAACCCTTCGCCGGCGCGGTGGCCGACCGCATCGGCACCGGCCGCGTGATCTTCATCGGCGTGCTGCTGGTGGCGCTGGGCACCATCATCACGCCGCTGATGACCAGCACCGCCGGCCTGATCTTCGCCATCGGCGTGCTGGCCGCGGGTGGTGCCGGCATGGCGGGGCCCTCGGTGCTGATGGCCGCCACCACGCGCCTGGTGCCGCCGGCGCGGCGCGGGCTCGCAAGCGGCATCGTGAACGCAGGCGGCTCCTTCGGCCAGTTCGCCATGGCGCCGATCGCGGTGGCGCTGATCGCTTCCACCGGCTGGGCCAATGCCATGCAGTGGCTGGGCGCCATCATCCTGCTGGCGCTGCCGGCGGTCTTCGTGCTCAAGGGCAATTCGAATCATCTGGCTGCAGCGGCGGCCGCGGCGTCGGCGGCCAAGCCGCTGTCAGCGCGCGAAGCGGTGGCGCAGGCGCTGGCCAACCCCAGCTACCGCCTGCTGAACATCGGCTTTTTTGTCTGCGGCTTCCACGTGGCCTTTCTGGCCACGCACCTGCCGGGTGTGGTGGAGGCTTGCGGCCTGAGCCCGCAGATCGGTGCCTGGTCGCTGGCCATGATCGGCCTGTTCAACATCGTCGGCAGCTTGGGCATGGGGTGGGCCGTCAGCCGCTGGCGCATGAAGTCGCTGCTATCGCTGCTGTACGCCACGCGCGGGCTCGCGGTGCTGGTGTTTCTGCTCGCGCCCAAGACGCCTGCGGTGATGCTGGTCTTTGCCGCGGTGATGGGCGTGACCTTCCTGTCGACCGTGCCGCCCACGGTGGGCCTGGTGGCCAAGTTCTTCGGCCCGGCCAACATGGCCATGCTGTTCGGCATCGTGATGCTGGCGCACCAGGTCGGCGGCTTCCTCGGCGCCTGGCTGGGCGGGCGCGTGTTCGAGGCCACCGGCAGCTACGACTGGGTCTGGTACATCGACATCCTGCTGGCCGCCGGCGCGGCGCTGGTGAATCTGCCGATTCGCGAGGCGCATCCGCCGCGCGCAGCCGCAAAGGCCGCGGCATGAGCGGTGCTGTGCTTGACCCGCGCACGCGCCTCCTGCTGGAAGGCCCGATTGCGCCCACGCTGCTGCGCCTGGCCTTTCCCAATGTGCTGGTGATGCTGGCGCAGGCGGCAGTCGGCCTGATCGAAACCTACTTCGTCGGCAAGCTGGGCGCCGATGCGCTGGCTTCCATGGCGCTGGTCTTTCCGGTCGTGATGCTGATGCAGATGACCTCGGCCGGCGCCATGGGCGGCGGCATCGCGTCTTCCATCGCGCGGGCGCTGGGCGCGGGGCGGCGCGCCGATGCCGATGCGCTGGTGCTGCATGCCTTGGTGATCGCGCTGGGCTTCGGGCTGGTGTTCAGCGCCGCACTGCTGCTCGGCGGTCCGCGCCTGTACGCGGCCATGGGCGGCACCGGCGCTTCGCTGGACGGCGCGCTGGTCTATTCCAACTGGGTCTTTGCGGGCGCCGTGCTGGTGTGGCTCTTCAACTCGCTGGCCGCGGTGATCCGCGGCACCGGCAACATGGCGGTACCGGCCAACGTGACGGTGGCGGGCGTGGTGGTGCTGATCCCGCTGTCGCCGCTGCTCATCTTCGGCTGGGGTCCGGTGCCCGCCATGGGCATCGCCGGCGGCGCCGCGGCCCTGTTGCTGTATTACCTGGGCGGCAGCCTGGCGCTGTGGCTCTACCTGCGTTCGCCGCGCAGCATGCTCAAGCCGCGCATCGCCGGCGTGCGCCTGCAGTGGCCGCTGCTTCGCGACATCCTGCGCATCGGCCTGTTCGGCACGGTGTCCACGGTGGCGACCAACCTGTCGATCGGCATCGCGACTGCGCTGGCCGGGCAGTTCGGCCCTGGCGCCATTGCGGGCTATGGCACGGCGGCGCGGCTGGAATACCTCTTGGTGCCGCTGGTGTTCGGCTTCGGGGCGCCGCTCCTGGCGATGGTCGGCACCTGCATGGGCGCCGGACAGAAGCAGCGCGCGCTGCACGCCGCCTGGGTCGGCGCTGCCATGGCCTTCGCGGTGACCGAGGTCATCGGATTGGCGGCGGCCTTCTTTCCCTATCAGTGGCTGCTGCTCTTCGGCAACGATCCGGCGATGCTCGAAGCGGGCGCGCAGTACCTGCGCGTAGTCGGCCCGCTCTACGGATTCTTCGGCATTGGACTGGTGCTGTATTTCGCTTCGCAAGGGGCCGGGCGGCTGTTGTGGCCGGTGCTGGGCAACCTGGCGCGGCTGGCAGTGGCGGGCCTGGGTGGCTGGCTGGCGCTGCGCTGGGGCGGGGCGCTGGTCCAGGTGTTCGTGGCGCAAGGCCTGGCGCTGCTGGTGTATGGCGTGTTCATCGCCGCGGCCATTGCCGGCGGCGCCTGGTTCGGGCGTATCGGCTGGCCCCGGTCGACGGCAGCGCTGATGCGGCGCTTCGAGGCGACGATCAGTTAGCCTCGGGGGCGATGCTCCCCTGTTTCCCGACAACAACGAACAAGGTGGCGCGCCGACCGCATGGCGCGCCGCACGACTCCCCCGGATCGACCAGCGAGACGCGTGCGCTGCAAGAAGGGCGCAGCGCATGACATTTGCACAAGGCATCCTCTTCCTCCTGTGCGTGGCGCTCGCGACCTGGGCGCAGGCGCTCACCGGTTTTGCCTTTGCGCTGATCCTGCTGGGCTTGGTCGGGCTGATGGAGCTGGTGCCGCTGGCCGATGCCGCCAACGTGGCCAGCGTGCTGAGCCTGGTGCAGGCGATCGTGGTGCTCAAGGGCTCGCGCAAGTCGCTCGACCTGCAGGTGCTGCGCGACACCCTGACCGGCAGCGTGTTCGGCGTGGCGGCCGGCGTCTTCCTGCTGGGCTGGCTGAGCGGCAACGTGGTGATGCTGCTGCGCCTGCTGCTGGGCCTGACCATCCTCGCCTGCGCCGCCATCCTGATGCTGCAGGCGCAGCCGCTGGCGCAGCGCTCGCCGCCGGCCGTCTTTCGCGCCTATGGCGTGGTCGCGGGGCTGATGAGCGGCCTGTTCTCCACCGCCGGGCCGCCGCTGGTCTATCACCTCTACCGCCAGCCGATGAATCCGGTCGCGGTGCGCCAGACCCTGGTGATGATCTTTGGCGCCAGTTCCGTGCTGCGCCTGGCGCTGGTGGTGCCTGCCGGCCAGTTCGGCTTGCCGGCCCTGGGGCTCAGCCTGCTCGCCACGCCGCTGGTGGTCGGCCTGAGCTGGTGGATGCGCCGGCATCCGCCCGGCTGGTCGCCGCGCGTGGTGCGCAGCATCGTCTGCCTGCTGCTGGTGCTGGCGGGTACGGCCCTGGCGGTACCGGCGCTCGTGCACTATCTATGACAGAAGGCCGCGAGGCCAGGCGCCCGCTCAGGCGCGCAGGAGGCCCCGGTAGGCGGCGGCGAAGCGCAGCGCATCTTCGGCGACCGCCGCCGCGCTCTTGCCGGGCTTGTACAAGGCCGAGCCGATGCCGAAGCCGGCGGCGCCGGCCGCATGCCAGGCGGCCATGTTGTCCGGCGCGATGCCGCCCACCGGCATCAGCCTTGTTCCGGCCGGCAGCACCGCCAGCAGGGCCTTCACCACCGCCGGCGACGCCGCCTCGGCCGGGAACAGCTTGAGGCCCGACGCGCCGGCGGCCAGCGCGGCAAAGGCCTCGCTCGGGCTCAGGATGCCGGGCAGGCTGACCATGCCGAGCCGCTTCGTCTCTGCAATCACCTCGCGGTTGCAGTCGGGCGACACGATCAGCTCGCCGCCGGCATCTTTCACGGCCCGAACTTGTTGCACCTCGAGCACCGTGCCGGCACCCACCAGTGCCTGCGGAAAGCGCTGGCGCAGCAATGCGATGCTCTTCAAGGGCTCGGGCGAATTGAGCGGTACTTCGAGCATGCGAAAGCCGGCTTCGACGATCGCCTCGCCAATGGCCGGCGCTTCGTCGGGCGCGAGGCCGCGCAGGATCGCGACCAGGGGAAGCTGGCTCGCGGCCGTCTGGAATTTCTCGTGGGGTGTGCTCATGGTCTTGCGGACTTGATCGTCAATGGGTGGAGGACAGTGCGTGCAAGCCAGCCCAGGTCGCCTCGGAGCCCAAGGTGCGGGCCTCGCTGCCATGCACCTTCTTCAAGGCCAGCGCATAGCGCCGCGTGAGGGCCGGCGCGCCGATCAGCACCAGTTGGCGGGTCTTGGCGACGAGCGATTGCGCGCGCAATTCCTCGCCGATCAGCACGCCCGACAGATAGCTGGAAAGCGCGCTCGCCGGCATGCGCTCGAACAAGGCCAGGGTGCGTGCGCCGAAGGCGTTGTGCAGCAGGCCTTCGCCATTGCCGGCCCGCTGCACGCCCTGCAAAAACGCCGCTTCATCCAGCGGCGCCGTGGCGTCGAGCGTGCGCGCCAGGATCGAATGCTGGCTGAGCAGCGCATAGAACTCGCCCGTCATGAAGGTGCGAAAGCCCGTCACCCGGCCTTCTTCGACCCGCGCCCATTTGTTGTGCGTGCCGGGCAGCACGAAGAGGCCGTCGCGCACACCGGTCAGCGCCATGGCGCCGAAGATCTGCACCTCTTCGCCGCGCATCACGTCGGGCACGCCGTCGTGCTCGATGGCGAGGCCCGGCACGATGGCGATGCGGTCCGGCTCGATCTCCAGCACCCGCGCGCGCACCTCGGCCAGGCCGGCCGGGCAGGGGCAGTAGGGCGCTTCCACCCAGCCCTGTTTGCTGCCGGCCATGCCGGCGATCAGGCAGCGCGTTCCGGGCTCGCGCATCCACTCGCCGAACAGCGCCTGGAACACATCGCCGAAGGCGCCGCGCTCGACCGTGAGGATGCCGCGCGCATGGCTGTGCTCTTCCAGCACGCGGCCGTCGGCGTCAATCAGCGCGCCGCGCAGCGAACTGGTGCCCCAGTCGACCGCAACCAGTCGCGAGCTCATGCCTTCGGCTTGTAGGCCGTGACGTCGATCTCGACCTTGGCGTCGATCATCAGGCGCGATTCGACGGTGGAGCGGGCTGGCCGGTGGTCGCCCAGCAGCTCCATGTAGACGCGGTTGAAGCTGCCGAAGTCGCGGGCGTCGTTGAGCCACACGCTGACCTTGGCGATATCCGACAGCTTGCAGTCGGCCAGCGCCAGCGCTTCCTCGACGCGCTTGAAGACCTGGCGCGTCTGTGCCTCGATGCCCCCCACGATCACCTGGCCCTGGTCGTCGGTGGGCACCTGCCCGGAGACAAAGACGAAATCGCCGGCGCGGGTGGCCGGCGAAAGAGGGCGCGCCTGGCGATCGGAGGCGATGGGTGACTGGCCGAGCATTTCAACTTGGGGCATGGTTCGCACCTTTTTGGTGTAAGAAGATTACAGAAAAACTAGGGATTAACCCGAAATTGACGCCTTAAGGCGTGTCAAATACGATTTGCCATGTAATGTTATTACTCATGGAGCCGCGATGCAAACTTCTGCCGACACTGTAGCCACAACTGGTATTTGCAAGCCCTTCGCGGCTGCCGCCCCGAGGCGGCACGTGCTGGCGGGCGCCCTGGCCACCGCGCTGACGCTGGTCCTTTCGCCCGGCCTCACGCAAGCCGAGCCGGCCAAGGGCGGCGCCGCCAATCTGGCGATGGTCGGCGAGCCGCAGGGCCTCGATCCGATGACCAGCACCGCCGACCTGGTGGGCACCATCATGCAGCACGTGTATGAGCCGCTCTACACCTTCGACGCCAGCTGGAAGGTGGCGCCGATGCTGGCCGAAGGCATGCCGACGGTGTCCAAGGATGGGCTGGCCTACACCATCGCCATCCGCAAGGGCGTGAAGCTGCACAACGGCCGCGACCTGAACGCCGACGATGTGGTGGCCTCGCTGCAGCGCTGGATGGAACTGTCGCCGCGCGGCAAGGCGGTGGGCAAGGAAGTGGCATCGCTCACGGCCAAGGGCGCCAACACGGTCGAGCTCAAGCTGAAGAGCCCGTACGCGCCACTCCTGGCCCAGCTGGCCCTGCCCAGCGGCATGGCGGCCATCATGGCCAAGGAAAGCATCGCGCCGCAGATCACCGAATTCATCGGCACCGGCCCTTACAAGTTCAAGGAGCGCCGCCCCGATCAGTTCACTGTGCTGACCCGCTTCGACGGCTACTCGGCGCGCAAGGAGGCGCCCAGCGGCTACGCCGGCAAGCGCGAGGCCCTGCTCGACGAGCTGCGCTTCGTGCCGGTGCCCAGCGCCAACACGCGTGTCGAAGGCGCGCTGTCGGGCCAGTTCCAGTACGCCGATCTGCTGCCGGTGGAAGCGGCGGGCCGCATCGAGAAGGGCCAGCCTGCCGTGGTGCCGATCGTGACCAAGAACTTCGGCTTCCCCTACATCGTGTTCAACACCAAGGAGGGCGTGCTGGCCCAGCAACCCCTGCGCCGCGCGGTGCAACAAGCCGTGGGGCAGGGCGAGCTGCTGGCCGCGGGCTTCGGCGACAACCGCTTCTTCGTGGTGGAGCCCAACTTCTTCCCCAAGGGCACGCCGTACTACTCGGACGCGGGCAGCAAGATGTACAACACGCGCGACGCCAAGGGCGCCAAGGAAGCCGCCGCCAAGGCCGGCTACGACGGCAAGCCGGTGCGCATCATGGCCAGCCGCCAGTACGAGTTCCACTACAACATGGCGCTGGTGATGTCCGAGCAGCTCAAGAAGGCCGGCTTCAAGACCGACCTGCAGGTGGTCGACTGGGCCACCCTGGTGCAGCGCCGCAACGACGCCAAGCTGTGGGACGTCTACATCACCCATTCGGGCCTGTTCCCCGAGCCGATGCTGTCGCCGCCGCAACTGGGCGACGGCGCGCCGGGCTGGTGGGACTCGGCTGCCAAGAAGAGCACGCTCTCGGCTTTCAACACCGAAGTCGACCCGGCCAAGCGCGGCCAGCTCTGGGGCGCGGTGCAGCAGACGGTGTATGACGAGGTGCCCTTCATCGAGGTGGGCAAGTTCAACAGCCTGTCGGCGCGCTCGGCCAAGCTGGAGGGCTACACGCCCGCCATCTGGCCTTTCTTCTGGAACACCGGCCTGGCCAAGTAAGCCAGGCGCGATAGGGGAGGGTTCCAAATGCTTCACTTTCTGCTGCGCCGCCTGGCCGGCGCCTTCGTGGTGCTGGCCATCGTCGCCGTGCTGGTCTTCCTGCTGACGCGGCTGGCCTCGGGCGATCCGGTGGCCCTGCTGCTGGGCGACCAGGCCACCACCGCCGACATTGCCAAGGCCCGCGTCCAGTACGGCCTGGACAAGCCGCTCACCACGCAGTTCGTGCTGTGGCTGGGCGAGCTGGCGCAGGGCAACCTGGGGCAGTCGCTCTTCTTGCAGCGGCCGGTGTCGCAGGCGCTGCTGGAGCGTGCCGAGCCCACGCTGTTCCTGGCGCTGTTTGCGGTCTTCATTGCCGCGCTGATCGGCATCCCGGCCGGCATGGCCGCCGCCGTCTGGCGCGGCAGCAGCGCCGACCAGGCCGTGAGCGGCGTGGCCATGCTGGGCGCCAGCGTGCCCAGCTTCTGGCTGGGCCTCATCCTGATCCAGTTCTTCGCCGTCAAGCTGGGCTGGTTTCCGGCCTCGGGCTATGGCGACCCAATGGCCACCCTGGGCGAGCGGCTGCATCACCTGCTGCTGCCGGCGCTGGTGCTGGGCCTGTTGAACTCGGCCCTCATCATCCGCTTCACCCGCGCTTCCATGCTCGACATCCTGGGCGAGGACTATGTGCGCACCGCACGCGCCAAGGGCCTGCCCGAGGGCGTGATCATGGTGAAGCACGTGCTGCGCAATGCGCTGGTGCCGATCGTCACGGTGCTCGGCCTGACCTTGGCGCTGATGATCGGCGGCACGGTGGTCACCGAGACGGTGTTCAACCTGCCCGGCGTCGGCAACCTGGTGGTGCGCGCGGTGCTGCGGCGCGACTACCCGGTGATCCAGGGCACGCTGCTCGTGATCGCCGCCATCTACGTCTTCATCAACCTGGGCGTGGACTTTCTCTACACGCTGGTCGATCCGCGCATCCGCCTGGAGGGTAAATGAGCATGGCCATCTTCCGTGGTGCAGCCCCGATGCTGCGCAAGCTCTTTGCCCGCAAGATCGTGCTGGCGGCTGCCATGGTGCTGCTGATGGTGCTGTGCGTGGCGCTGTTCTACCCGATGCTGTCGGATGCCGATCCGACTGCGATCTCGATCAGCGAGCGCCTGAATTCGCCTTCGGCCGCCCACTGGGCCGGCACCGACGAACTGGGCCGCGACGTGATGCTGCGCATCATTCATGGCGCCCGCTATTCGCTGTCGATCGGCTTCGTCACCGCGGCCGGCGCGGTGCTGTTCGGCACCCTGCTGGGCATGTTGGCCGGCTTCTTCCGCCGCCTCGATGCACCGCTGATGCGCCTGGTCGACGCCATGATGTCCTTCCCCGACATCCTGCTGGGCATCGCCTTGGTCTCGATCCTCGGTGTGTCGCTGTGGAACGTGATGCTGGCGCTGGTGATCGTCTACACACCTCGGGTGGCACGGGTGGTGCGCGCCACCACGCTGGTGCTGCGCGAGCTGCTGTTCGTCGACGCCGCCCGCGCGCTGGGCGTGCGCACGCCGCGCATTCTGGGCAAGCACATCCTGCCCAACCTGATGTCGCCGATCCTGGTGCAGGTCACCTTCATCTTTGCCTACGCCATCCTGGCCGAAGCGGGGCTGTCGTTCCTGGGCGTCGGCGTGCCGCCGGACATTCCCACGTGGGGCACCATGATCGCCGGCAGCCTGGAATACGCGGACAAGGCCTTCTGGACCATCTTCTGTCCGGGCGTGGCGATCGTGCTGACGGCGCTGTCGCTGCAGATGCTGGGTGATGGCGTGCGCGACCTGCTGGACCCGAAACTGAAGAAGGCGGCCTGACATGAACGCCACCACCACGATGAACACCCAGGCGCCGCGCCTCGAAGTGCGCGGCCTGTCCACCTCCTTCGCCACCGACGCCGGCCGCATCCAGAGCGTGGCCGACGTGTCCTTCTCGATCCGCCCCGGCCAGACGCTGGCGCTGGTGGGCGAGTCGGGCTCGGGCAAGTCGGTGACC
The DNA here is from genome assembly GCF_052871435.1 of Variovorax sp. LARHSF232. NCBI lineage: Bacteria > Pseudomonadati > Pseudomonadota > Betaproteobacteria > Burkholderiales > Comamonadaceae > Variovorax > Variovorax sp. LARHSF232. Next base: position 69,801 of record NZ_JBIXJS010000008.1, read on the forward strand.
AGCCTCACGCTGATGGGCCTGCATGCCAAGACCTCGCAGGCGCAGGTGACGGGCGAAGCCTTTTTCGTGCGGCGCGACGGCCAGCGCGTCGATCTGCTGCAGCTGCCCGAAGCCGACAAGCGCGCGCTGCGCGGCAACGAGCTGGGCATGATCTTCCAGGAGCCGATGACCAGCCTCAACCCGGTGCTGACCATCGGCGAGCAGATTGCCGAATCGGTGCGCCTGCACCTGAGGTTGGACCGCAAGGCGGCGCTGGCCCATGCGCAGCGCATGCTGGAACTGGTCGAGATTCCGGCCGCGAAGCAGCGCGTGCACGAGTACCCACACCAACTGTCGGGCGGCATGCGCCAGCGCGTGATGATCGCCCTGGCCATGGCCTGCAACCCGACCCTGCTGATCGCCGACGAGCCGACCACTGCGCTCGACGTGACCATCCAGGCGCAGATCCTGGCACTGATGGGCCGGCTGCAGAAAGAGACGGGCATGAGCATGCTCTTCGTCACGCACAACCTGGGTGTGGTGGCGCAGTACGCGGATGCGGTGGCCGTGATGTATGCCGGCCGCATCGTCGAATCGGCGCCGGTGCACGAACTGTTTGCTGCACCTTCGCATCCCTACACGCGGGGCCTGCTGGCCTGCCTGCCGGGCGTGGCGCGGCAGCGCGGCCAGTCTCATGTGCCGGGCAAACGGCCGCAGCTGGTGGCCATTCCCGGCCAGGTATCGAGCCCGCTGGCGCCGCCGCCGGGCTGCGCCTTCGCGCCGCGCTGCAGCTACGCGCGTGCGGCCTGCAACGACGCCATGCCGGCACTGGAAACAGCCGGCGGCGAGCGCATGGTGCGCTGCATTGGATTCACCGAACAGGAGGCCGCATGAGCGCCGTATTGGAAGACAGCCGGAACCTGCTGGAGATCAAGGGCCTGCGCAAATACTTCGGCAAGGGAACGCACCCGGTGCGCGCGGTGGACGACGTGAGCTTCACCATTCGCCAGGGTGAGACGCTGGGCCTGGTGGGCGAATCGGGCTCGGGCAAGAGCACCATCGGCCGCCTGCTGACGCGCCTGGTCGACCCCACCGACGGGCAGATGCTCTACACGCCGCAGGGCTCCGACGCGGCGCCAACGGACCTGGCGGGCCTTTCTCAAGCGCAGTTCCGCCCGCTGCGCTCCAAGGTGCAGATCATTTTTCAGGACCCGTACGCCAGCCTGAACCCGCGCATGCGCATCCGTGACGTGCTGGGCGAGGCGCTCGATACGCACGGCCTGGCCAAGGGCGCGGCGCGCACGCCGCGCATCCACGAACTGTTGCAGCAGGTCGGCCTGCGGCCTGAGCACGCGGATCGCTTTCCGCACGAGTTCTCCGGCGGCCAGCGCCAGCGCATCGGCATCGCCCGGGCGCTGGCGGTGCAGCCGCAGTTCATCGTGGCGGACGAGCCGCTGTCGGCGCTCGACGTGTCGATCCAGGCGCAGGTGGTGAACCTCCTGGGCGAGTTGAAGGAAAAGCTCAAGCTCACTTTGCTCTTCATCTCGCACGACCTGGATGTGGTGGAGTACCTGTGTGACCGCGTGGTGGTGCTGTACCTGGGCCGCGTGATGGAGATTGCGCCGACGCATTCGCTGTACGCCAGCCCCAGGCATCCCTACACCCGCGCCTTGCTGGCTGCCGCGCCCATTCCCGACCCGGCCCAGCGCCGCGAGGTGCCGCTGCTGCAGGGCGACCTGCCCAGCCCGGCGAACCCGCCGTCGGGCTGCGTGTTCCGCACCCGCTGCCCGCGCGCGGAGGCGCGCTGCGCCAGCGCCGACATGGCCTTGCGCGAAGTCGCTCCCGGACACTGGCATGCTTGCTGGAAGGAATGAACACGCCATGACTGAAGAAGAACTGATCCTCGACCACCGCAACAAGAGCTACCCCCTGGGCGCCGCGCCCTGCCGCGCCGCCGACATCGGCGCCAAGGGCTGGAACGTTCTGGCGGACGACATGCCCTATCCGCTGGCGGCCATCCGCCGCTCGGCGCTGGCGCACAACATCGCCTGGATGCAGGACTTCGCGCAGCGCAAGGGCGTGGCGCTGGCGCCGCACGGCAAGACGACCATGTCGCCGGAGCTGTTCCGCCAGCAGTTGGAAGGCGGCGCCTGGGGCCTGACCTTCGCCACCATCTTCCAACTGGCGGTCGGCGTGGAAGCGGGTGCGCGCCGCGCCATCATCGCCAACCAGGTGCTGGCCGATGCCGACCTGGACGGCTTGGCCAAGCTGCTGGCCGAGCATCAGGACCTGCGAGTCTGGTTCCTGGTCGATTCGCTGGCGCAGCTGGCCATGATCGAGGACTGGGCCCGACGCCGCAAATACGGCCGCCGCTTCGACACCCTGCTGGAAATCGGCGTGCCGGGCCAGCGCACCGGCGTGCGCACGCTGGAGGAGGCGCTGGCGCTGGCCCGCGCCATCGCCCGTTCGCCAGCCGCCAGGCTCGGCGGCATCGAGTGCTACGAAGGCGGCGTCGCCCAATGCAACAGCGAGCATGACGCGCGCGAGGTGAGTGCGCTGGTGCAGCGCGTGACCGAGGCCGCGCGCGCCTGCGATGCGGAGAACCTCTTTTCGGAAGACAGCATCCTGCTCACGGCTGGCGGCTCGGCGGTGTTCGACCTGGTGGTGCCGCTGTTGCGCACCCAGGGCCTGTCGCGGCAGGTTGCGGGCGTGCTGCGCTCGGGCTGCTACATCACGCACGACCATGGCAACTACCAGCGCTTCCTGAAGCTGGTGGAGCGCCGCGAGGGCCTGGACGCTTCGCTGCGTCCGGCACTGGAGGTATGGGCCATGGTGCAGTCGGTGCCCGAGCCCGGGCTGGCGCTGCTCACCTGTGGCCGGCGCGACATCTCCTACGACCTGGAGATGCCCATCCCGGTGCGCCATGCGCCGCGCGGCACGCGCCAGGCCCAGCCGGTGCCGGCCGATTGGAAGATCAGCGCGCTCAACGACCAGCATGCCTATCTGCGCTTCGACCCGGCAGGCCGCGTGCCGCAGGTGGGCGACCGCGTGGTGCTGGGCATCTCGCACCCGTGCACCACCTTCGACAAATGGCGCTGGCTGCCGCTCGTCGAAGACGATGGCGCGGTGAGCGGCGCCATCAGCACGCGCTTCTGAACAACGAAGAAGAACCGGGCGATGAACGACGCAGCAACCAATCTTCTGTCGCGCCTGCGTGAGCGCATGGACGGCCTGCCCACCGCGCAGCGCAGCGTGGTGCAGTGCATGCTGGACGACCCCAGCGCCGCAGTGGCCGCCACGGTGGAACAGCTGGCGCAGCAGGCCGGCGTCTCGATGCCGACCATCGTGCGCACCTGCCGCAGCTTTGGCTTCGACTCGGTGCGCGAGTTCATGCTGGCGTTGGCGCAGGACCTGGCGGTGCGTGGCTCCTACCTGCACCGCAGCGTGCGGGCGGACGACAGCGCGAACGACGTGACGAGCAAGATCGTGCACGCGGCAGTCTCTTCGCTCACCGAACTGGGCCGGCGCATCGATGTCGAGGTGCTCGACCAGGTGGCGACGCGGCTGGCCACGGCGCGACGCATCGACTGCTATTCGGTGGGCGCGGCGTCCACCTTCATGGCGGGCGAGCTGCAGAGCCGCCTGTTCCGCCTGGGCCGCACGGCCAACGCGATCTTCGACGCGCACCAGCAGCTGGTGTCGGCCAGCACCTTGGGGCCCGACGGCGTGGCCTTCGTCATTTCGCACGTGGGCCGCATGCCCTACACCCTGGAGGCGGCGCGCTTCGCCCGCTCGCAGGGCGCCACCGTGGTGGCGCTGACGCAGCCCGGCACGCCGCTGGCCGAGATTGCCGACCATCTGCTGGCGGTGTCGGTGCCGCAGGACGCGGTGATGCGGGTCGGCACCGAAGCCTACCTGGCGCACCTGGTGGTGATCGAGATTCTCATGGTGCGCCTGGCGCAGAAGCTCGGGCCGGTGGCCACGCGCGGCCTCGCGCAATTCAAGCAACTGCTGCACAAGCATGGCTTCGACAGCGCCGAATACTCCGGCGCTACCGAAGCCATGCGCGACGAGGAGCGCGGACCGATGGACGGAGGCCGAAATGGCTGAGCAAAGAGTCACCCTGCTGCAAGGCGGCCTGGTGGTGGACGGCAGTGCGGCACCCGGCCAGCCGGGCGACGTGCTGTTGGTGGGCGAGCGCATTGCTGCGGTGGCTGCGCCGGGCCGGATCCCGGCGCAACTGCTGGCGGGCGATGTCGAGGTCATCGACTGCAGCGGCAAGGTCGTGGCCCCAGGCTTCATCGACGTGCATACGCACGACGACGCCGCCGCCATCGAGAAGGCCGACATGTTGCCCAAGCTGTCGCAGGGCGTGACGACGGTGATCGTCGGCAACTGCGGCATCTCGCTGGCGCCGGTGGTCACCGATGCGCCAGCGGCGCCGTTGTCGCTGCTGGGCAGCGGCCAGTTCCGCCACGCCAGCATGCGCGCGTACGCGGCGGCGGTGGACGCGGCGCGGCCCGGCGTCAACGTGGCGGCGCTTTTGGGCCACACCGCCTTGCGCATGCGCCACATGCCGGTGCTGGACCGGCCGGCCAACGAGGCCGAGCGCGCGGCCATGGCCGCCGACATGCAGGAAGCGATGGATGCCGGCGCGCTGGGCCTGTCGTCCGGCATCTTCTACGAGGAGGCCTACGCGGCCGACGTGCCGGAACTGGTGGCGGTGGCCACGGTGGCGGCGCGCAATGGCGGCGTCTATGCGACCCATATCCGCGACGAGTTGGCCGGCATCCTGCCGGCGCTGCAGGAAGCGGCGCTGACGGCGCGCCAGTCCGGCTTGCCGCTGGTGATCTCGCACCACAAGTGCGCCGGCCCGGCCAACTGGGGCCGCACGCGCGAGACCCTGCCGCTGATCGAAGCGCTGGCGCGCGGCCAGGAGATGGCGATGGACGTGTACCCCTACACGGCCGGCTCCACCGTGCTGCGCGAAGACCTGGTGGACGGCGTGATCGACATCCTGATCACCGGCAGCAAGACCCATCCGGAGATGGGCGGGCGCTACCTGAAGGACATCGCGGCGCAGTGGGGCCTGTCTCAGCAGGAGGCGGCGCGGCGCCTGAAGCCGGGCAATGCCTGCTACTTCCAGATGCGCGAGGACGACGTGGACCGCGTCATCACCCATCCGCTGTCGATGATCGGTTCCGACGGCCTGCCGCATGACGAGCGGCCGCACCCCCGCCTGTGGGGCGCCTTCCCGCGCGTGCTCGCGAGCTATTGGCGCGAGCGTGGCTTGCTGCAACTCGAGCAGGCCATCCACAAGATGAGCGGTATGTCGGCCAGGCGTTTTCGCATCGGCGAGCGCGGCTTGCTCGCCGCCGGCTTCATGGCCGACGTGGTGGTCTTCGACCCGAAGACGGTGCGCGACGGCGCCACCTTCGAAGCGCCGCGGCAGTTCTCGGAAGGCATCGAGAAGGTGTGGGTCAACGGCGTGCTGAGCTACACGGGCGAGGCGCGCGCCGCCGTCGCGCGTGCCGGCCGCTTCGTGCGCAGAGGGCAAGGGATGCCGCCCAGCGTCTAGGGTTTGTCCTCTGCGGAGCGGCCGAAACGATCATCATATGATTGCTCGGGCTCGGTCCAGGCACCGAGCCTTCCATCGAAGGAGACGAGCATGCAGCGCCCCGAAGTGCTGGTCGTCGCCCCGCTGATGCCCTATCTGATGGAGGCATTGCGGCGCGACTACACCGTGCACGACCGCATCCACCAGAGCGACCTGCCCGCCTTCGCGGCGGCCGCGCCCGGCATTCGCGCCGTGGTGGCCAATGGCGAGGCCAAGGTGCCGCGCGAACTGATCGCGCAGCTGCCTGCGCTGGAAGTCATCACGGTCTTCGGCGTCGGCTACGACGGGGTCGACGTGGCGGCGGCGCACGAGCGCGGGGTTCCGGTGACCAACACACCGGAGGTGCTCGACGACGACGTGGCCGACTTGGCCATGGCCTTGCTGCTGTCGGTGGCGCGGCGCATTCCGCAGGCCGACCGCTTCGTGCGCGAGGGCCGGTGGCCGCAAGGGCCGATCGCGCTGGCGCGCAAGGTCAGCGGCGGCAAGCTGGGCGTGGTCGGCATGGGCCGCATCGGCCAGGCCATCGCAAAGCGCGCCGAAGCCTTCGGCATGCACATCAGCTACACGGCGCGCTCGCCGCGCTCGGAGGTCAACTACACCTGGTTCCCCGATGCGGTGGCGCTGGCGCATGCGGTCGATTTCCTCATCGTCATCACGCCGGGCGGCGCCGCCACGCGCGGGCTGATCGATGCCAAGGTGCTGCAGGCGCTGGGTCCGCAGGGCTTCCTGATCAACGTGGCGCGCGGCAGCGTGGTGGATGAGCCCGCACTGATCGCCGCGCTGGAGCAGGGCCAGATCGCGGGTGCTGCGCTCGACGTCTTTGCCAACGAGCCCCATGTCCCCGACAAGCTGCGCGAGATGCCGCAGGTGGTGCTGACGCCGCACATGGCCAGCGGCACCCGGGAAACGCGCGAGGCCATGGCCAACCTGGTGCTGGCCAACCTGGCGGCGCACTTCGCCGGGCAGGCGCTGTTGACGCCGGTGGGCCATTGAAGTCGGCGGCAGCCCCAAAAGAAAGCAGCGCGATGGCCGCCAAGAACACCCACGGACGCACGCTGGACCTGCTGGGGGAAGCCATCGTCGGCGGCCGCTATGCGGCAGGCGGGCCGATCCCTGCCGAGCCCATCCTGTGCGAGCAGTTCGGCGTGAGCCGCACGGTGGTGCGCGAGGCGGTCAAGTCGCTGGTGGCCAAGGGGTTGATCGTGACCGGCCCCAAGGTCGGCACCCGCGTGCTGCCGCAGGAGCGCTGGAACTGGTTCGATCCCGATGTCATCACCTGGCAGGCCAGCTGCGGCTTGACGCATGAGTTCGTGCGCGACCTGCAGGACCTGCGCCGCGTGGTGGAGCCGGCCGCGGCGCGGCTGGCGGCCGAGCGGGCCACGCCGCGCCACATCGAGGAGATGGAGGCGGCGTACGCCGGCATGAAGGGCGCCATCGAGAACGGCGGCGACTACGTCAGCTTCGACCTGCGCTTCCATCACGGCATCCTGGACGCGGCCGGCAACCGCATGCTGGCGCAGATGAACAAGGTGCTGCATGCATTGCTGCGCACCAGCTTCGAGATTTCCACCAGCAAGGCCAATGGGCCGGCGCTGTCGCTGCCGCTGCACCGCGCGGTGCTCGACGCCCTGATCGCGCGCGATCCGGCCGCGGCCGAGGCCGCCGTGCTGCGTCTGATCGAGAGCGCGCGCGCAGACATCGAGGAGGTGCTGGGCTCGCGCAGCCGGCTGCCGCGCCTGAGCCGGCCGCCGACGCACCTGAAGGCTCCGCCGGCAGCTGCCGCCGTGCGCGCCCGTGTCAAGGGCGTTCATTGAGCCTGCCGGCGGGGCCGGACAACCCCCGCTGTGGGCCTCAGTCCTCCACCAGCGCCAGCACGCGCAGGGGACTGCCGGAGCCGTCCTGGATCTTCAGCGGCGCCGAGACGATGAGCGCGCCGGTGGCCGGCAGCTGATCCAGGTTCTTCAGGCACTGCAGCCCGTACTTGTTGGCGCCGTGCATCAGGGTGTGGCAGGGGTAGGCCAGCGGCCAGCGGTAGGACTGGCCGGCATCGGTGTTGATGGTCTCGACGCCGAAGCCATGCACGTCGCGTTCCCGGATCAGCCATTCCACGGCCTCTTGCGTCGGGCCCGGCGTGTGGGCCCCGTCCTCACGCATGTTGACGAAGGCGGCCGGGTCGCGAAGGCGCCTGGACCAGTCGGTTCGCAGCAGCACCCAGGCGCCGGTCGGGATGCGGCCATGCCGCGCTTCCCAGGCGCGCAGGAAGTCGACCGTCAGCAGCCAATCGGGGTCTTCTGCGACCTGCGCGCTGGCATCGAGCACCACCGCCGGTGCGATGAAGTTGCCGGGGGCGATGGTGTCCACGCTGTTGTCGCCGTGGTCCTTGCCGGTGATCCAGTGCACCGGCGCGTCGAAGTGGGTGCCGGTGTGTTCGCCGCAGCTGAAGTTGTTCCAGTACCAGCCCGGGCCTGCATCGTCATAGCGCGAGATGCGTTCCATCTTGAAGGCCGAGACCTGGCCGAATTGGGGCGGCAACTGGAGCGCGGGAAAGTCCTCGCTCAAGGTGTGCGTCAGGTCGATGGTGCGGACCGCGCCGCCGCGCATGGCGTCGGCAAGCTGTGACAGGATCTTCATCGGGCGTCTCTCCAATCGGGAATGAGGGTGTGTCAGCCGCGCCGCCGCGCGGTCATTTCGAGCTCCACCTTGGCTTCTTCCACCGCCAGGGGGCAGCACAGGGTGGTGTTGCAGGGGCGGTTGTCGCCCATGCGCCGGCGCAGGACTTCGCTCACGGTCATCACGTCCTGGCGGTCGGGCACGTAGACGCAGACCCGGACCACGTCCGCCAGGCTTGCGCCCGCCTGGGCGAGTGCGGCTTCGATGGTGTCGATCGCTTGCTCGCATTGCGGCCCCGCGCCCGGCGGGAAACTGCCGGTGGCGAAGTCCTGGCCGACGGTGCCGGACACGAAGATCCAGTCGCCGTCGACCACGGCGCGCGAGTAGCCGGCGATGTCTTCCCAGCGCGATCCGCTCTGGATGAACTGGCGCTCCATGCGACCTCCTATTGCGGCTTGAAGCCGGCGTCGCGGATCACCTGGCCCCAATGGAGGTTGGCATCCACCACCCATTGCTGCACCTCGCGGCCGCGGGCAGGGGTCACTTCATTGCCCATCTTGGCCAGGCGCTCCTGCACGTCGTGCTGGGCCAGCACGGACTTCACGGCGACGTCGAACTGATCGACGAACTCGGTGGACATGCCCTTGGGCCCGAAGAACGCGAGCCACGGGTTCTTGTCGATGCCGACAAAACCCAGTTCCTTGAAGGTCGGGATCTCGGGCGCGGTCTGGTTGCGCTGCTGGCCGGAGGTGGCGAGGATGCGCACCTTGCCGGCCCTGTGGTGCTCGATCAGCTCGGTCATGGAGGCAATGCCGATCGGCACCTGACCGGCCAGCAGGTCCTGCACCATGGGCGCGCCGCCTTTGTAGGGCACCGAATTCATCGTGACGCCGAAGGTCTTGCCCACGATGTGGCCGATGAACTGCGGGACGCTGCCGGGCGCAGGAACGCCGTAGTTGGCCTTTGTCGGGTTGGCCTTCACCCAGGTTCCGAGTTCGGCCATGCTCTTGATGCCGGTGCTGCTGCTCACCGCCAGTGCGTTGTAGTAGCTGGCGACGCCCGCCAACGCGGTGAAATCGCTCACCGGGTTGTAGCCGGCCGCCGCCACGGTGAGCGGAATGATGACCTGCGTGTGGTCGATCGACAGCATGATGGTGGAGCCGTCGGCCGGTGCAGCCTTCAGCAGTTGCGCCGCGATCTGCCCGCCAGCGCCCGGCTTGTTGTCGACGATGAAGACCTGGCCGTTCATGGCCTTGCCCAGCTTGTCGATGATGGCGCGCGCCACCACGTCGGTGGCGCCGCCCGGCGGGAAGCCCACCAGCACGCGGATCGGCCCGCTGTAGGTCTTCGCACCGGCGGCCCAGCTGCTCTGCAGCAGGGGGGCGAGCAGGGTGGCCGCAAATGCCTGGCCGAGGTGTCGTCGGTTCATGAGCGCATGTCTCCGGTGGTGGTTTCAGAAATGGGTTGCGTGGCCTGCAGTGCCAGGCCGGACTGGATCAGCAGCACCTCGACCTCGTGGCAGCGCACCAGGCGCAGCCAGCGCGCGTCGTCCATGTCCGGCCCGCGCTCCGCATGCAGGACGATGCGGCAGGTCGCCGATGGGCCGCCGGCCTCGACGGGCTCGACGGGCTCGACGAAGGCCTGGATGCGCGGGCTGAGCGCATGAGGCGCGCCGCCCACGTGGTAAGTGACCAACTGGCGTGCGCGGTCTGCCACCGGGCGCACATAGCTCGACTGCCCGTCGAACAGCGATCGGCCGCGCACCATGCCGTCGCCCACCGGCACGGTGTCCCAGCAACCCAGTGCCCAGCGGCCCAGCTCGAGTCCGTTGGCCAGGAAATCCAGCGCTTGTCGCGCCGGCACATTGCACAGGACGGACACGCAATGCGATTGGGGCGAAAGATGGTCCATGGTCGCTTCAGCCGTCAGAGCACCAGCCGTGCCAGTGCGCGCAGCGCACCTGTCACATCCTCGGCCGTGTTGTAGAAGTGCGGCGCGATGCGGATCACGTCGTTGCGCGCCGAGACCACGTAGCCGGCTTCCAGCATCCGTGCCTCGAGCTGCGGCGCATTCGGGACGCGGATCGCGGTGTTCGCGCCCTTGGCCTGAGGGCTCGCCGGGCTGGCAACGCTGAGGCCCAGGCGCCGGGCCTCCTCCAGCGCCACGTCGGAAAGCTGGGCCAGGTAGGCCTCGATGGGGGCGATGCCGATCTCGTTGAGCAGCTGCATGCTGGCGCGCGCGACGCTGGCGCACATCATGGGCGGCGTGCCGGTATTGAAGCGCGCCGCGCCGGGCGCGAAGTCCAGGCCCTGGGGATCGAAGGCGAAGGGATTCACGCGGCCGAACCAGCCGGTCATGGTCGGCGTGAGCCGCTGCGCGAGCTCGGGGCGCACGTACAGGAAGGCGATGCCCGGAATGCCCAGCAGGTACTTCTGTGCGCCGGCCGCGAGCACGTCGACGTCCTGGTTGCGCACGTCGATGTCGATGGCCCCGGCTGATTGGTAGGCGTCGACGAACTGGATGGCGCCGTGCCGGCGTGCGGCGCGGCCGGTGGCGGCGATGTCCACCAACTGGCCGTCGTAGTAGCAGGCTTGCGACACCGACACCAGCGCCGTGCGCGCATCGATCGCATCGGCAATGCGCTCGGTGGCCGTGCTGCTGCCGGCCTCGCCGGGCACGAAGCGCACCCGCGCGCCGCGCGGGGCCTGCGCCAGCCAGACGTGACAGATCGACGGAAAGTCCAGCGTGGTCGTGACGATGTCATGCCGGTCCGCGTCGAAGCGCAGGGTTGACGCGAGCGACGAGGCGGCGTCGGACACGCTGCCGAGCACCGCGACATCGGCCGCGTCCGCATGGATCATGCGGGCGAACTCGGCGCGCGCCAGGTCGACCTGCTCCATCCAGTAGCCCCAGTCGGCGCCGCGCGTCTGCCAGACCTCCAGGTAGTCGTCGATGGCGCGGCGCACCGGCAGGCTGAGTGCGCTCTGAGAGCAGCTGGACAGCTGGACCTTGTGCTCAAGGATCGGGAAGAGCTTGCGGAAGGAAGAGAATGGATGTTTCATGAATTGAGCAGCGCGTGCAAAGGGGCGACGAGACGATGGGCGTGAGCAGTGCCGCCGCGACGGCGAACCCTTCCGCATGGATCGAGCTGCCGCATTTCGCTTGGGAGCGCCTGATCGCGCAAGACGCGCCGACCGTGCGCTTCGCCAAGGGGCAGACGCTCTTCACGCAAGGCGAAGCGGTGACGCAGGTGCACCTGATCGAACAGGGCCGCGTGCGGCTGGTGCTGTTGTCTGCCTCCGGCCACGAGAAGCACATGGCCATCGTCGGCACCAACGGCATGGTGGGCGAATGCAGCGCCTTCCTCGATGGCCGCCACTCGCTGAGCGCCGTGGCTTCGTCGGATGTGGTGGCCCGCCAGATCGACCGAAGGCGCCTCGTGGCGCACATGGAAAGCGATCCGGCCTGCATGCATCAGGTGCTGTGGCTGATCGGCATGAAGCTGCGGGTGATCGCGGTGCAGAACCTGCTGCTGAGCCAGGCTTCGGCCGCGCAGCGGGTGGCGCATCACCTGGTCCAGCTGGGCGACACCTACGGCGAGCTGCTGGCGGGCGGCGCGGTCGCCATTCGCGTTTCGTTCACGCACCAGGAAATGGCCAACATCGCCGGGCTGAGCCGGGTCATGGCGTCGAACGTGCTGCTGCAGCTGCAGGCACGCGGCTTCGTCGACAAGGCCAAGTCCCATTGGGTGATCCGTGACATCCAGGGGTTGAGACAACTCGCAGCCGGCTGTTGAGCCCCCAGGGCCGGGCCAGCCCGGCCCGCCCCCGCGGGGGATCCAGCAAAGTGGCAGAGCCACATTTGCTTGAGAGCCGGCGTGCGCGCATCAAGTTGGAGCCCAGTCTAGGAAGGCTCTCACCGGCCGTATGTCAACGGCTTTACAAGCGCGGCTAGGTGCTTTTCCGGGGTATCGCTGCCCTGCGCACAAAGAAAAAGGGCGCCGAAGCGCCCTTGTTGTCGAACCGTCCGGCTCTGATCAGCGGCCGAAGCGGCCACCACCGCCGCCACCACCACCACCACCGTATCCACCGCCGCCGCCCGAGCGGCCGCCGCGGTTGCCACCACCACCGCCGCCGCCGCCATATCCACCACCGCCGCCACCACTACGACGGCCGCGGCCGCCCATGCTGTCGACGCTGGTGCGCAGCGGATCCGGTTGGCCAGCAGCCGCGCCGCCGCTGCCGAGCTCGGCGCGGCGATGCGCCACGGCGTCGGCCTGCGTCGGGCTGTGGCTGTTGCCGTGATGGCGCGGCTGGCGCTCCTCGTGCGGCACATGGCTGACGTGCGGGTTATGGTGCGTGCCGTGCGGCTGCGGGGCGCGCGCTGCGCCGCCGCCCTGGCCGCCACGACGCCGACGGCGACCGGCACCGTTGCCGCCTTCGCCATTCGCGCCGTTCGCGCCATTGCCGCCATTGCGGGCTTCGCTGCCATTGCCGTTGCCGCCGGTGCGGCGCTGGCCATCACCGCCACCGTTGCGGCCGCCACCCTGGGCGCCCTTGTTGTCGCGGATGCGCGTCATCATTTCCTGGCGCGCTGCCTTGGCCGCGGCCTGCATCACTTCGCGGCTCGGCGGACGGCCGGCGCCGCCCCAGATGGTCTGGCGGCCCATGGCGATGGGCTCGGCGCGCTCGCCTTCTTCCGGGCCGAAGCCGTCGACCACCTTCACCGGGATCTGCTGCTTGGTGAAGCGCTCGATCTCCTGCATGAAGCCTTCTTCGTCCAGGCACACCAGGCTCACCGCCTCGCCGCTGTTGCCGGCGCGGCCGGTGCGGCCGATGCGGTGCACGTAGTCTTCCGATACGTTGGGGATCTCGTAGTTGACGACGTGCGGCAGCTCGTCGATGTCGATGCCGCGGGCCGCGATGTCGGTGGCCACCAGCGCGCGGATCTCGCCGCTCTTGAAGCCGGCCAGCGCCTGCGTACGCGCGCTCTGGCTCTTGTTGCCGTGCAGCGCCATGGCTTCGATGCCGTTCTTGGTCAAGAACTCGGCCACGTTGTTGGCGCCGAACTTGGTGCGGGTGAAGACCAGCACCTGGCTCCAGTCGTTCTCGTTGATGATGTGGGCGAGCAGGGCCTTCTTCTTGCCGCGGCCCACCGGGTGCACCACCTGGGTGATGCGCTGCACGGTAGTGTTGCGCGGCGTGACCTGCACGCTCTGCGGATCACGCAGGAGGCCGTTGGCCAGCTCGCGGATCTCGTCGGAGAAGGTGGCAGAGAACAAGAGGCTCTGCTTTTCCTTGGGCACCAGGGCCAGCACCTTCTTCACGTCGTGGATGAAGCCCATGTCGAGCATGCGGTCGGCTTCGTCCAGCACCAGGATCTGCACGTGCGACAGGTCCAGCATGCCCTGCTGCTGCAGGTCGAGCAGGCGGCCGGGCGTGGCCACCAGGATGTCGACGCCGCTCTTGAGCTTGCTGATCTGCGGGTTCATGCCGACGCCGCCGAAGATCACGGTGGAGGAGAGCTGCAGGTACTTACCGTAGGTACGGACCGATTCCTCGACCTGCGCCGCCAGCTCGCGGGTGGGGGTGAGCACCAGGGCACGGATGCCGGTGCCGCCGAATTTGTTCGTTGCGCTTCGGCTCATGCTGAGCTTGTGCAGCATGGGCAGGGTGAAGGCAGCGGTCTTGCCGGTGCCGGTCTGGGCGCCGCCCAGCAGGTCGTGGCCTTCGAGCACCACGGGGATCGCCTGGGCCTGGATCGGCGTGGGCGTGTCGTAGCCATGCTCGTGCACGGCCTTCAGGATGGCCGGGGCCAACTGCAGATCTTCAAATTTCATTGAGAGAGAGTTCTTCTAGAGCGCCTTCCATGGCGCAGTGGCATCAACCCGCCACGGTGGCTCGCACAAGAAACGTCGAGGCGACCGGGCCAGTCAGGGATGATGAATAAGGGGTGGGAGCCGAAGGCCACATGCATGCTTGCAAGGCCATCTTGTCCCCGGCGGAGGAGCCGCTGTTGCGGGCAACTGGACCCGTCAACGAAGCTGCATTGTCGCACGAGTTGGGCAAGGCCTGCCAAATGGCCGTGCGCGCCATGCCATTTTCAGTGATGCGCTAAACTCTTACTTTATCGGTATTACCAGGAGCGCAGCGTGCGGCTCACTTCCAAAGGCCAGGTGACCATTCCCCAGAACATTCGAGAACTTGCGGGCCTCAAACCCTACGACGAGGTCGAGTTCGAGTATCGCAACAAGCAGATTGTGGTGAAGCCCGTCATGCGCAAGACCACGCCTGGCGACGAGGCGATTGCGCTGTTGCGCGGCAGTGCGACGTCGCAGGTCGACCTGTCGGCCGACGAATGGCTGGAGATGACGCGTGGCGAGCGCTGAGGCGGTCGAAACCTTCCTGGTCGACAGCAACGTGCTGATCGATGTCATTCACGAAGACCCGAAATGGATGGACTGGTCCGCCGGGGTCATCCGTGATTGCTTGCGCCGTGGCAAACTCGCCATCAATCCGCTGATCTACGCCGAAGTATCGGTGTACTTCAAGTCTGACCGTGATGCGGACGCGGCGATGCCGGCTCGGCTGTATGAACGGCTGGAACTGCCCTATGCGGCCGCGCGGGGCGCCACTGCGGCATTTCACAAGTACCGCAAGGCTGGCGGCACACGCTTGTCGTTGCTGCCGGACTTCTACATCGGAGCGCATGCGCAGCTCATGGGCTGCACCCTCGTCTCGAGAGATCGCGCGCGCTACAAGAGCTATTTTCCCAAACTGAAACTGATCACACCCGAGCAAAGATAGCCATGGCCCAGTACGTCTACACCATGAACAAGGTCTCCAAGACCGTGCCGCCCAAGCGGCAGATCTTGAAGGACATTTCCCTTTCCTTCTTCCCCGGCGCCAAGATCGGCGTGCTGGGCCTGAACGGCTCCGGCAAATCCTCGCTTTTGAAGATCATGGCCGGCGTCGACAAGGAAATCGAAGGCGAGGCCATCCCGATGCAGGGCCTTTCCATTGGCTACCTGCAGCAGGAACCGAAGCTCAACGCCGAGCACACGGTGCGCCAGGCCATCGACGAGGCCATGAGCGAAGTGAACGGGGCCAAGGCGCGGCTGGAAGAGATCTACGCCGCCTACGCCGAGGAAGACGCCGACTTCGACGCCCTGGCCAAGGAGCAGGGCGAGCTGGAAGCGGTGATCGCCGCCGCCGGCACCGATTCGGAGCACCAGATCGAGATTGCCGCCGACGCCCTGCGCCTGCCGCCCTGGGACGCCAAGATCAGCCTCTTGTCCGGTGGCGAGAAGCGCCGCGTGGCGCTGTGCCAGCTGCTCTTGTCCAAGCCCGACATGCTGCTGCTCGACGAGCCCACCAACCACCTGGATGCGGAAAGCGTCGAGTGGCTGGAAATCTTCTTGCAGCGCTTCACCGGCACCGTGGTGGCCATCACCCACGACCGCTACTTCCTGGACAACGCCGCCGAGTGGATCCTGGAACTGGACCGCGGCCGCGGCATTCCCTACAAGGGCAATTACAGCAGCTGGCTGGAGCAGAAGGGCGAGCGTCTGGCGCAGGAGCAAAAGAGCGAGGAAGCGCACGCCAAGGCGTTGAAGAAGGAACTCGAGTGGTCGCGCCAGAACCCCAAGGCGCGCCAGGCCAAGAGCAAATCCCGCCTGGCCCGCTTCGAGGAACTGAGCGACGTCGAATACCAGCGCCGCAACGAGACGCAGGAGATCTTCATCCCCGTAGCCGAACGCCTAGGCAACCAGGTGTTCGAATTCAAGAACGTCAGCAAGTCCTTCGGCGATCGCGTGCTGATGGACAACCTGAGCTTCAACGTCCCGGCCGGCGCCATCGTCGGCATCATCGGCCCGAACGGCGCCGGCAAGTCCACGCTGTTCAAGCTGATCGCTGGCAAGGAACAGCCCGATTCGGGCGAGGTGGTGATCGGCCAGACCGTGAAGATGGCCTTCGTCGACCAGTCGCGCGATGCCCTGGGCGACGACAAGACCGTGTGGGAAGACATCTCGAACGGTCTGGACATCATCAACGTCGGCAAGTTCCAGATGGCCAGCCGCGCCTATGCGGGCCGCTTCAACTTCAATGGCCAGGACCAGCAAAAGAAGGTGGGCACGCTGTCGGGCGGTGAACGCGGCCGCCTGCACCTGGCCAAGACGCTGATCCAGGGCGGCAACGTGCTGCTGCTGGACGAGCCGTCGAACGACCTCGACGTGGAAACCCTGCGCGCGCTGGAAGATGCCCTGCTGGAGTATGCCGGCACCGTGCTGGTGATCAGCCACGACCGCTGGTTCCTGGACCGTATCGCCACCCACATCCTGGCCGCCGAAGGCGACAGCACGTGGACCTTCTTCGACGGCAACTACCAGGAGTACGAAGCCGACAAGAAGAGGCGCCTGGGCGAAGAAGGCGCGCGGCCGCACCGGATGCGCTACAAGGCGCTGAAGTAAGGACAAGCGAGCGGCGCTTGGCGCCGGGCGGTTGATGGCGGCACACTCTGGGTCTTGCGTGCCTGGAGGTGCTCCATGCCAAGAATCGCCGCTACCTTGCCTGTTCTCGTGCTTCTTGCCGCTGCCCTGGTCGCCGCTTGCGGCGGTGGTGGCGGCGGCGGCCCGGCGCCCGCCGCGGGCACCCAGCCCGACACGGTGGCGGGCACCACCGCCATCGGCGACACGGAGGGCGCCAGGCCCCCCTCGGTCAAGCTGCAGCTGGTCGAGGTCATCACCGGCCTGAACAATCCGTGGAGCCTGGCCTTCCTGCCGGATCGGCGCATGCTGATCACGCAGCGCAGCGGCCAGATGCGGCTGCGCAACGCCGACGGCACGCCGGCCGGCAGCAGCGATCTGGTCAGTGGCCTGCCGACGGTGCTGTTCGAGGGGCAGGGCGGCCTGCTGGACGTGGCGGTGGATCCGCAGTTCGCCAGCAATCGGCGCATCTATTTCAGTTATTCCGAAGGCACCAGCACGTCGAACAGCACGGCCGTGGCGCGTGCTGAGCTCAATGCGACGACGCGGGCGCTGGAGAACGTGCTGGTGATCTTCCGGCAGCAACCCAAGGTGGCCAGTGGCGCCCATTTCGGCTCGCGCCTGGTGTTCGACCGGGCGGGCAATCTCTTCATCACCCTGGGCGATCGGCTGCTGGATTCGGAGCGCGGCTTTGCGCAGGACCTGACGCGCGGCAACGGCAAGGTGATGCGCATCACCACCGACGGGGCGCCGGCCAGTGGCAATCCCTTCATCGCCTCGGCGACGGCCCAGCCGACGATCTGGAGCTACGGTCACCGCAACTCGCAGGGCGCGGCGCTGCATCCGCTGAGTGGCGAGCTGTGGCTGAGCGAACACGGCCCGCAGGGCGGCGACGAGATCAACATCGCGCGCGCCGGCCTCAACTACGGCTGGCCGGTCATCAGCTACGGCCAGGAATATGGCACGCTGACGCAAGTCGGCGAAGGCACGGCCAAGGCTGGCATGGAGCAGCCGCTGAGCTACTGGGAAACCATCGATGGGTCCGCCTGGGTGAGCGGCACCGCCAAGTCTTCCATGGCGCCCAGCGGCCTGGCCTTCTACACCGCCGACGCGATTCCCCAGTGGCGGGGCAATCTCTTTGCCGGCGCGCTGGCCGGCACGGCGCTGTGGCGGCTGACGCTCGACGGCAACACGGTCGTCTCGCGCGAGCCGCTGCTGGGGGAGCGTGGCGAACGCATCCGCGACGTGCGGCAGGGGCCGGACGGCTGGCTCTACGTCCTCACCGATGGCGGCAGCGCCAAGCTGCTGCGCTTCCAGGCGGGTTGAGCGCCGGGGTTTTCACACCGCGCTGCGGTGGCGTTCGATGCAGATGTCCAGCGTCTCTTCGCCTGAACGCTTCCACCAGTCGAGATCCGAGA
Source organism: Variovorax sp. LARHSF232 (assembly GCF_052871435.1). NCBI lineage: Bacteria > Pseudomonadati > Pseudomonadota > Betaproteobacteria > Burkholderiales > Comamonadaceae > Variovorax > Variovorax sp. LARHSF232. The sequence goes on from NZ_JBIXJS010000008.1 coordinate 87,910, forward strand.
AGATCTCGACTTCGCTGAAGCCGGCATAGCCCGCGGCCTCGACCCAGCCGCGGATCTTCTTCAACTCGATCACGCCGTCACCCATCATCCCCCGATCGGAGAGCAGGTCGCGCGTGGGCGTGAGCCAGTCGCAGACGTGGTAGGCCAGCAGGCGTTGCGTGCCTGCGCGCGCGACCTGCTGCTCGAGCTTGGGATCCCACCACACGTGATAGACGTCCAGCGCCACGCCCAGCATGCCGCTTTGCGCCGGATCGAGTTCGTCGCAGATGTCCAGCGCCTGTTCCAGCGTGTTGATGCAGGCGCGCTCCGCCGCCTGCATGGGATGCAGCGGCTCGATGGCCAGCGGCATGCCGACTTCGCGGGCGTACTCGAGCGAAGCCGCGATGCCGTCGCGCACTTCGGCGCGGGCGCGGCCGATGTCCTTGTAGGCCGCCTGGCCTTGCAGCGCGCCGGGCAGGCCGCCGACCACCAGCACCAGGCAGGGCGCGTCGAGCGTCTTGGCCTCGTCGATGGCGCGGCGGTTGTCTTCCAGCGCCACCTTCAGGCCGGCCGCGTCGGCTGCCGGATAGAAGCCGCCGCGGCAGTAGCCGGACAGCACCATGCCGTGGGCACGCAGTTGCGCCGCCACCTGGTCGATGCCGGCGGCCGCCACCTGGTCGCGCCAGGGGCTAATGGCGCGGATGCCGCGCTGCGCGCACTGGTCGATGATGCGCTCCAGCGGCACCTCGGCGCCTTGCTGCTTTCGGATGGTGGCGGTGTTGATCGACAGCCACTCGTGGCTCTTCGTGAAGTCGCGCATGTTCAATCGATGCCGTGCAAGGCCAGCAAGGTCTTCATGCGGGCCACCGCCAGCTCCGGCTGCTCGAGCACGTTGGCAGCGTCGGCCAGGCGGAACAGCTCGGCAAAGTGCTGCAGCGAGCGCGTGCTCTGCTGGCCGCCCACCATGGTGAAGTGCTTCTGGTGGCCGTTGAGCCAGGCCATGAAGACTACGCCCGTCTTGTAGAAGCGCGTGGGCGCCGCAAAGATGTGGCGCGACAGCGGCACCGTGGGGCCGAGGATGGAATGGAAGTTCGCGTCCTTGCCCTGTGCCAATTCGCTCAGGGCGGCGCTGGCCGCCGGCGCGATGGCGTCGAAGATGCCCAGGAGCGCGTCGCTCTGGCGGTGCGTCGCTTCGCTGCCCACGCCGTCGCCCGCGATCAGTTCGGCGTAGTTGAAGTCGTCGCCCGTGTACATGCGCACACCCGCGGGCAAGCGCCGGCGCATGGCGATCTCCTTGTCCTTGTCGAGCAGCGAGATCTTGATGCCATCCACCTTCGCTGGATGGGCCGCGATGATGCCCAGCGCCGTGTCCATGGCGGCATCGACGTTCTTCGTACCCCAGTAGCCGGCCAGCGCCGGGTCGAACATGTCGCCCAGCCAGTGCAGCACCACCGGCTGCTTCGCCTGGCGCAGCACGCGGTCGTACACGCGCTCGTAGTCGGCCGGACTCTTGGCGACGCGCGCCAGTGCGCGGCTGGCCATCACGATCAGCTTGCCGCCCAGGGCTTCGATGGCGGCCATCTGCTCCTCGTAGCCGCGGATGACATCGTCGACGCTCTTGACCGCATCGATATCCAGGTGATCGGTGCCGCAGCCCGAGGCCAGGAAGGCGCCGGGCACGTCCCTCGATGCGTCGATCGAACGTCTGATCAGTTCCAGCGAGGTGGGCCAGTCCAGGCCCATGCCGCGCTGCGCCGTGTCCATGGCCTCGGCCACGCCCAGGCCCAGCGACCACAGGTGGCGGCGATAGCCGATGGTGGCGTCCCAGTCGACGGCGGCCGTCAGCCAGGGATCGACTGGCGCCAGCGGATCGGCCACCACGTGCGCCGCCGAGTAGGCGATGCGGTTGAACTTGAGGCCGGCCGGCGGGCGCTGCAGCACCGCGCCCTGCAGGCGGTAAGGCGCGAGCGTGCCGCTGGCGGTCGGGAGGTTGATGCTGAGCGCCATGGTGTCAGACCTTCAGGGGTTCCACATCGACCCAGCGGCGATCCTTCCAGCTTTCCAGTGCCTTCTCGACCAACTGCACGCCCTTGGCGCCTTCCGGCAAGGTCCACTTGTAGGGCGCGTCTTCCACCACGTGGCGGATGAAGTGCTCCCACTGGATCTTGAAGCCGTTGTCGTAGCTCTGGCTGTCCGGAATCTCCTGCCACTGGTCGAAGAAGTTCATGGTCTGCTTCTCGTCCGGGTTCCAGATCGGGCGCGGCGTGGCCACACGCGACTGGGCGCGGCAGCTCGACAGGCCGGCCACGGCCGAGCCGTCGGTGCCGTCCACGTGGAAGGTGACCAGGTCGTCGCGGCGCACGCGGGTGACCCAGCTCATGTTGATCTGCGCGATCACCGGCTCGCCGTTGTGGCCGGTGAGCTCGCAAGTGGCGTAGGCGGCGTCGTCGGCGGTGGCTTCATAAGGCTGCCCGGCTTCGTCCCAGCGCTTGGGGATGTGCGTGGCGCCGATGCATGACACCGACTTCACCTCGCCGAACAGGTTGTCCAGCACGTAGCGCCAGTGGCACATCATGTCCAGGATCATGCCGCCGCCGTCTTCCTTGCGGTAGTTCCAGCTGGGGCGCTGGATGGGCTGCAGGTCGCCCTCGAACACCCAGTAGCCGAACTCCAGGCGCACGCTGAGCATGCGGCCGAAGAAGCCGGCGCGGCGCAGCATGTCGAGCTTGCGCAGGCCCGGCAGGAAGAGCTTGTCCTGCACGGCGCCGTGTTTCAGGCCCGAGCCTTCGGCCAGGCGTGCGATCTCGACGGCTTCGTTGAGGTTGGTGGCAATCGGCTTCTCGCAATACACGTGCTTGCCGGCGCGAATCGCCTTGGCCAGCAGCGTGGGGCGCATCTGCGTGGTGCCAGCGTCGAAGAAGATGGTGTCGTCCTTGTTCTCCAAGGCCTTGTCGAGGTCGGTGCCCCAGCGCGCGATGCCGTGCGCCTTGGCCAGCGCCTCCATCTTCTCGGCGTTGCGGCCGATGAGGATGGGGTCGGGCATCACCTTGTCGCCGTTCGAAAGGGTGACGCCGCCTTGCGCGCGGATGGCGCAGATGGAGCGGATCAGGTGCTGGTTCATGCCCATGCGTCCAGTGACGCCGTGCATGATGAGGCCGAGTCTTTGGGGTGCCATGTGAGTGTCTTGTGTTGCTTGCGGGTTACTGGGTAGGTTGCAGGCCGGCGGCCTTGACCAGCGCGGCGTTGCTCTTGATTTCGTCCTTGATGTAGGCGTCGAACTGCTCGGGCTTGAGCGTCCAGGCGTCGGCGCCCAGCTTGGCGAAGCGCTCCTTCACCTCGGGGCTGGCCAGGGCCTTGGCGACCTCGTCGTGCAGGCGGTTCACCACCTCGCGCGGCGTCTTGGCCGGGGCCATCATCCCGATCCAGAAGTTGAACTCGGAACCCGGCACGCCGGCCTCGGCCGTGGTCGGCACGTTCGGCAGTGCTGCGGCGCGCTGCGGCGAGCCGACGGCCAGGGCCAGCAGCTGGCCTTCCTTGATCTGGCCGATCACCGGGGCGATGGGCGAGAAGTAGTAGTCGACGCGGCCGGACAGCACCTCGGTCACCGCTTCGCCCGATCCCTTGAAGGGAATGTTGGTGGCTTCGATCTTGGCGGCCAGCTTGAACTTCTCGGCGTTCAGATGGGTGGCGCTGCCCTGGCCGGCCGAGGCGTAGTTGATGCTGCCGGGTTTTGCGCGCGCCGCGGCCAGCAACTCCTGCAGGGTCTTGATGTTCTTGGCCGGCGAGATCACCAGCGCATTGGGCAGGCTGGAAATGGGCGTGACGCCGGCGAAGTCGTTCACCGTGTCGAAGGGCAGCTTGGCAAAGGTCGAGGGGCTGACCGTGTGCGAGGAGCTGTGGATCATGATGGTGTAGCCGTCCGGTGCGGCCGTGGCCACCACCTGCTGGCCGATGGTGCCGCTGGCGCCGCCGCGGTTGTCGATCACCAGGGCCTGGCCCATGCTGGCGCCCATCTTGTCGGCGATGGCGCGGGCAATGATGTCGGTGGTGCTGCCGGCGGCAAAGGGCACGATCACCCGGATCGGCTTGTTGGGGTAGCCGTTCTGCGCCAGGGCAGGGGCGGCGGCGAATGCGGCCAGCGCAGCGAGCGTGGCGGCGACGAGGCGGGAGGTGCGATTCATCATGAGTGTCTCCTTCGGTGCTGTGTCGCGCGGCGGGGCGCCGCGCGGGCATTTCCTGCTCTTTAATTCACCGGGTGGTGAATTGATGGAAATTCTAGGCCGCGCCGGTGCTGGCGGTCAATCGGCCGCCGACGCTTGGAGATAAGTGCAAACCCTTGTCGGCAGGCGAATGATTTCGCCCGGGACGAAGTCGCCTTGAGCATGCAGGCACAGCCGCGCTGCGCCCATGGTCAGGCGCCGGTTCGCAATATGAAATTAACCAGTTGGTGAATTCGAGCGGCCTGCGAGGCCACGCCCTCACTTGAGCACGTAGCCCAGCATCAGGTCCTTCATGTGCGACAAGCGCTGCGCCAGCGCCTTCGGGGTGCGCAGGTCGCGTCCGAAGACGGTCGAGAGGGTCGGGTTGTTCGACAGGTAGAAATAGCAGACCGAGGCGATCGAGATGTACAGCTGGATCGGGTCGATGCCGTCGCGAAACAGGTCCTGCTTGCGGCCGCGCTCGAGCACCTCGGCCAGCATGGCGACCAGCGGGGAGTTCATCTCCTGGATGCGGTCGGACTGCTTGAGGTGCTCGGCCTGGTGCAGGTTCTCGCTGTTGAGCAGCGCGATGAACTCGGGGTGGTCGAGGTAGTAGTGCCAGGTGAAGGACACCAGCTGGCGGATCGCCTCCACCGGGTCCATCTCGTCCAGGTGCAGGGCCTGCTCGGCGGCGCGGATGTCGGCGTAGGTGCGCTCCAGCACCGCCAGGAACAGGTCGTCCTTGTTGCCGAAGTAGTAGTAGATCAGGCGCTTGTTGATCTCGGCGCGCTCGGCGATGCGGTCGACTCGCGCCCCGGCATAGCCGTACTGCGCGAACTCGTCCATTGCCGCACTCAGGATGACCAGTTGCGACTTGTCGGCGTCGCGCAGACGAGGGGCGGGCGAAGTGGCGGGCATGTCTTTTAACCAGCAAGTGAATTGTTGCGTTGCCCGCATTGTGCGGCGGGCGCTGCGAAAGCTGCGCCACGATAATGGATGCCAGTACTTTCACCGCAGTCCTCATGAGCGCAACACCCGCCGGCCAACTGATCGTCCAGTGTCTGATCGCCCAGGGCGTCGATACCGTCTTCGGCGTGCCGGGCGAGAGCTTCCTGGCCGTGCTCGACGGCTTCCATGCCGAAGCCGAGCGCATCCGCTTCATCGTCAACCGGCAGGAGGGCGGCGCCGCCTTCATGGCCGACGCGCATGCGCGCATCACCGGGCGGCCCGGCGTGTGCTTCGTGACGCGCGGGCCGGGCGCCACCAATGCGTCCATCGGTGTGCACAACGCCTTCCAGGATTCGACTCCGCTGGTGCTCTTCATCGGCGACGTCGGCAGCGATTTCCGCGACCGCGAGGCCTTCCAGGAAGTGGACTACGCCAGCTTCTTTGGCCCCAGCACCAAGGGCTTTGCCAAGCGGGTGGAGCGCATCGACGACGCCAGCCGCATCCCCGAATACGTGGCACGCGCCTTTGCCACCGCCATGAACGGCCGCCCCGGCCCGGTGGTGTTGGTGTTGCCCGAAGACATGCTGGCCAAGAGCACGACCGCCCAGCCGCTGCCGCGCGTGGAGGCGGTGCAGCCCTGGAGCGACCCCGGTTCGCTGCGCGCGCTGCGCGAGCTGCTGCTGGCCGCGCAGCGGCCCTTCGTCATTGCCGGCGGCAGCGGCTGGACCCCGCAGGCGGCCCAGGCCCTGCAGCGCTTTGCCGAGAACTGGCGGCTGCCGGTGGGCAATGCCTTCCGCTTCCAGGACACCTTCGACAACCACCACCCGCTGTACGCGGGCGACGTCGGCATCGCCATCAACCCCAGGTTGGCGCAGCGCGTGAAGGACAGCGACCTCGTCATTGCCATCGGGCCGCGCCTGGGCGAGATGACCACCAGCGGCTACACCTTGCTGGAGGCGCCGCGGCCCAGACAGAAGCTGGTGCACATCCATGCCAGCGCCGAGGAGCTCAACCGCGTCTACCAGGCCGACCTGGCCATCAATGCCGGCATGAGCTCTGCCGCCCGCAGCCTGGAAGTGCTGAGCGCGCCCCCCGAGCTGCCCTGGGAAGCCTGGACTGAAGCGGCCCACGCCGACTACCTGGCCAACCTGGAGCCGCAGCCGCTGGTCGGCATGCCGCCCGAGACGCCGCGCGGATCGATCGACATGGCGCAGGTGGTGGCGCTCTTGCAAAAGCACCTTCCGCCCGATGCCGCCATTACCAACGGCGCCGGCAACTTCGCCAGCTGGGTGCACCGCTTCTTTCGCTACCACGGCCTGGCCAAGGGCCACAAGACGCAGCTGGCGCCCACCAGCGGCGCCATGGGCTACGGCGTGCCGGCCGGCATCGCCGCCAACCTGGTGAGCGGGCGCGTGGCCTTCACCATCGCCGGCGACGGCGATTTCCTGATGAACGGGCAGGAGCTGGCCACCGCCGTCCAGCATGGCGGCAAGAGCATCATCGTGCTGCTCAACAACGGCATGTTCGGCACCATCCGCATGCACCAGGAGCGCGAGTACCCGAGCAAGGTGAGCGGCACACAGCTCACCAACCCGGACTTCTGCGCGCTGGCGCGGGCCTATGGCTACGCGGCCGAGCGGGTGACGGCGACGGAGCAGTTCGAAGCGGCGCTGCTGCGTGCGCTGGCCGCCGACACCGGCACCGTGATCGAGATCCCGCTCGACCCCGAGGTCATCACCACGCGCGGCACCTTGAGCTCGATCACCCAGGCGGCGCAGGCGCGGCTCCGCACCTGAGACGGGTTCGTACGGGCAAAGAAAAAGCCGGCTGATGCCGGCCTTTCTAAAAGCGCAGGGCCGCTTACTTGACGTGCTTGCCGATCAGGGCAGCCAGCTCGAACATCGAGACTTGGGCCTTGCCGAAGATTTCCTTCAGCTTGGCGTCGGCATTGATCATGCGCTTGTTGGCCTTGTCTTGAAGGTTGTTCTTCTTGATGTAGTCCCACAGCTTGCTCACGATGGCGGTGCGCGGCAGCGGAGCCGAGCCGACCACGGCGGCCAGGGCTGCGCTGGGGGTCAGGGCCTTCATGAACGCGGCGTTGGGGGTGCGCTTCTTGGCGGGAGCCTTCTTCGCAGCGACCTTCTTGGCCGGAGCAGCCTTCTTCGCCGGTGCCTTCTTGGCTGGAGCGGCCTTCTTGGCAGGAGCAGCCTTCTTCGCGGGAGCAGCCTTCTTTGCCGGCGCTTTCTTGGCCGGAGCCTTCTTTGCAGTTGCCATGGTTGATTTCCTTTTTTGGATTAGAGATTCACCAATTCACCAATGAAAACGACTCTCTCCACTGGCATTGCGGATGCTAAGGGAGAAAAAACGCGTTACCAAGGGAAAGGAGCACTTTTTCATTGGGAGTTGTTGTTTTTTTCAGAGGGAAGCAGCAGTGAAGCGCCAAGGCTCGATGCCCCGCGCCGTCCCGGCCATGTCGCCAGCAGCACGCCCAGCAGTGCTGCGGCGAAGGCCATCAGTTGCAAAGCGCTGAGCTTTTCGCCCAGCACCAGCACGCCCGTCAGCGCCGCACTGAGCGGCAGCATCACGGTGAAGACGCCGGCTCGAGAGGCCGGCACGTTGCGCAGGCCGGTCATCCAGAGCCACACGGTCCAGATGCTGGCCGCCAGGGCATAGACCACCAGCAGACCCCACAGCGCGGGCCGCACCGAGCCGAAGTCGAAAGAGAGGGCATACCAGATGCCAAAGGGCGTGGTGAGCACGAAGCCCCAGAGGTTGATGAGCGAGGAGATGCGCCGCGGCCCCAGCTTGCCGGTGAGCGACTTGCCGATCACCGCGTAGAAGGCCTCGCAGAGCACCGCGCAGAACACCAGCGTGTTTCCCAGCCAGGGCATGGAAGCGGACGCGCCGCTGGCGGAAGAGGTCGTGTGCGCGTCCGCCTGGGCGGGCGCCAGGGCCAGCAGCCCGATGCCCAAGGCGGCGCAGGCGATGGCCAGCAGCACGCGGCCGCTGATGCGCTCGCGCAGGAAAATCCAGCTGATCAGCGCCACCGCGGCCGGGATCGCGGCCATGATCACGCCGGCCGAGACCGCGCTGGTCAGGCTGATGCCGAACAGCATGCAGATCGAGAACAGGAAGTTGCCCAGGAAGGACTCCAGGAACACCAGCCAGCGGGTGCGGCGTGACATGGGCGGCTCGTTGGCCGGACGGCGCAGCCAGTGCGGCATGGCCAGCGCCGCGATGCCGAAGCGCAGCCAGGCCAGCAGTAGCACGGGAAGGGCCGCCACCAGCGGCTTGGAAAGGGCCACATAGCAGCCAACCAGCGACATGCTGAGGGCGAGGCAGCCATAGGCAACGAGGCGTGGGGGTGTGTGGTCGGAGCTCAACGGTCGGGTGCGCGCATTGGGGACACTCGATCGATCATGCATGAAGCTCCAGCCCGCCATGTCTTCGTCTACGGAACCCTGCGCGCCGGCGGCAGCAACGACATCGCGCATTTTCGTCCGCCCGCGCGCTTCGTGGGGCATGGGGAAATCGCCGGCACCTTGTACGACCTGGGCGCCTATCCTGGCGCGACCCTGGGCGGCAGCGGACGGTTGCGCGGCGAGGTGTATCGCATCGAGCCGGCACTGGAGGCGCAGCTCGACGTGCTGGAAGAGGTGATGCCGGGCGATGAGGGCGAATACCGCAAGCGCGAACTGCCGGTGCAGGTGGGCGCGCGGCGGATCGACTGCCTGATCTACGAGATCCATCCGCGCCGCATCGAGGGCCGGCCGGTGATCGAAAGCGGGGACTGGTTCGCGCGCAAGGCTTGAACGCGGCGCTTGCTTTCACAACTGCAAACGGCGTTCCGCATCATGAGAAGTTACGGTGCTGCGACGCAATAATTTTTCTCAATATAAGAAAAATAATTCCGCATTGAGAAAAGTGCCTGTAAGTTGTTGATTTTGCTTGCGCAAAATTTACTCTTATATAAGACATAAGAGTTGGCGATCGGAGTACAGTTTGAGCCATGGCCGCAACGGCCCAACCGGATTCATCAACCCTTCGGAGTCAACCATGCCCCAAAAACTGACGGAACAACTCAGCCGCGAACAGCAGATCGCCGCCCTCGAAAAAGAGTGGGCCACCAACCCCCGCTGGAAGGGCATCAAGCGCGGCTATAGCGCCGCTGACGTCGTGCGTCTGCGCGGCTCCTTTCCCATCGAGTACACGCTGGCCCAGCGCGGCGCCGAAAAGCTGTGGGACCTGGTGAACAACGAGCCCTTCGTCAACTGCCTCGGCGCCCTGACCGGCGGCCAGGCCATGCAGCAGGTCAAGGCCGGCGTGAAGGCGATCTACCTGTCGGGCTGGCAAGTCGCCGCCGACAACAACAGCTACGCCGCCATGTACCCCGACCAGTCGCTGTACCCGGTGGACTCGGTGCCGACCGTGGTCGAACGCATCAACAACACCTTCCGCCGCGCTGACGAGATCCAGTGGTCGAAGGACATCAAGGCGGGCGATGCCGGCTACACCGACTACTTCGCGCCCATCGTGGCCGATGCCGAAGCCGGGTTTGGCGGTGTGCTCAACGGCTTCGAATTGATGAAGGCCATGATCAAGGCCGGCGCCGGCGGCGTCCACTTCGAAGACCAGCTCGCCTCGGTCAAGAAGTGCGGCCACATGGGCGGCAAGGTGCTGGTCCCTACCAACGAAGCCGTGCAGAAGCTGATCGCCGCCCGTATGGCTGCCGACGTGATGGGCACCTCCACCCTGGTGATCGCCCGTACCGACGCTGAAGCCGCCGACCTGGTGACCAGCGACCACGACGCCAACGACAAGCCCTTCCTGACCGGTGAGCGCACCGTCGAAGGCTTCTACAAGACCAGGAAAGGCATGGACCAGGCCGTCTCGCGCGCCATCGCCTATGCCGAGTACGCCGACATGGTGTGGTGCGAAACCGGCACCCCTGACCTCGAGTTCGCCCGCGAATTCGCCGAGAAGGTGCACGCGGTCCACCCCGGCAAGCTGCTGGCGTACAACTGCTCGCCTTCCTTCAACTGGAAGAAGAACCTGGACGATGCCACCATCGCCAAGTTCCAGCGCGAACTGGGCGCCATGGGCTACAAGTACCAGTTCATCACGCTGGCCGGCATTCACAACATGTGGTACGGCATGTACGACCTGGCGCAGGACTACGTCAAGCGCGGCATGACCGCGTATGTCGAAAAGGTGCAAGAGCCCGAATTCGCAGCACGCGACCGCGGCTACACCTTCGTGTCGCACCAGCAGGAAGTCGGCACCGGCTACTTCGACGATGTGACCACCGTGATCCAGGGCGGCAAGTCCAGCGTCACCGCGCTGACCGGCTCGACCGAAGAAGAGCAGTTCCACTAAGAACGCAAGCAGATTCGCTGTCACACATTTCAGCCCGGCCGCGTGCCGGGCTTTTTTGCGCCTGCGAGCGGGCCCGCCCGCACCGGGAGGACCGGCTAGAATGGCGCCCTCATCTACACCTTCAACAAGGGCGAGAAAGGCATGTTGGTTATGACACCGCGAACTACGGCGAGCGCCTTCAACGGCCCGGTCCTGCAAGGACGCGGCCGGTAGACGCCGCGCGCTGGTTGCATCCAGCTGTCAAACCACACAAGGCGCGGTACTTCCCGCGCTTTTTTGTTTTTCTCCTCGAGGTTTTTCCATGATCCAGATCACGCTCCCCGACAACTCGCGTCGCGAATTCCCCGGCCCGGTCTCCGTGGCCGAGGTGGCCCAATCCATCGGTCCCGGCCTGGCCAAGATGACCCTGGCCGGCAAGGTGGATGGCCGTCTGGTCGACGCCAGCGACGTGATCGATCAGGACGCCAAGCTGCAAATCATCACGCCCAAGGACGAAGAGGGCCTGGAGATCATCCGCCACTCGACGGCCCACCTGGTCGGCCACGCGGTCAAGCAGCTCTATCCGACGGCCAAGATGGTGATCGGCCCGGTGATCGACGAGGGCTTCTACTACGACATCTCCTACGAGCGCCCCTTCACGCCCGAAGACATGGCTGCCATCGAGGCCCGCATGCGCGAGCTGATCGCGCAGGACTACGACGTGGTCAAGAAGATGACGCCGCGCGACGAGGTGATCTCGGTCTTCAAGGAGCGTGGCGAGGACTACAAGCTGCGCCTGGTCGAGGACATGCCCGACGAGAAGGCCATGGGCCTGTACTACCACCAGGAATACGTCGACATGTGCCGCGGCCCGCACGTGCCGAACACGCGCTTCCTGAAGGTCTTCAAGCTCACGAAGCTGGCCGGCGCCTACTGGCGCGGGGACGCCAAGAACGAGCAGCTGCAGCGTGTCTACGGCACGGCCTGGGCCGACAAGAAGCAGCTCGACCAGTACATCCAACGCATCGAGGAAGCCGAGAAGCGCGATCACCGGCGCCTGGGCAAGGAGCTGGACCTGTTCCACATCGACGAGGTGGCGCCGGGCCTGGTGTTCTGGCACCCCAAGGGCTGGGCGGTCTGGCAGCAGGTCGAGCAGTACATGCGCAAGGTCTACCGTGACACGGGCTACCAAGAGGTCAAGGGACCGCAGATCCTGGACAAGAGCCTGTGGGAGAAAACGGGCCACTGGCAGAACTACCGCGAGAACATGTTCGTCACGGAATCGGAAAAGCGCGACTACGCGCTCAAGCCGATGAACTGCCCCGGGCACGTGATGATCTTCAAGAGCGACCTGCGCAGCTACCGCGACCTGCCGCTGCGCTATGGCGAATTCGGCCAGTGCCACCGCAACGAGCCCAGCGGCGGCCTGCACGGCATCATGCGGGTGCGCGGCTTCACGCAGGACGACGGCCACATCTTCTGCACGGAAGACCAGATCCTGGACGAGTGCGTGGCCTATACGGCGCAACTGCTGAAGGTCTACACGGACTTCGGCTTCAACGACATCCTCTACAAGGTCGCCACGCGGCCGGATCACCGCATCGGCTCCGACGAGCTGTGGGAGAAGGCCGAACGCGCGCTGATGGAGGCGCTGCGCCGCTCCGGCGTCGACTTCGTCATTTCCCCGGGCGAGGGTGCCTTCTACGGGCCGAAGATCGAGTACACGCTGCGCGACGCCATCGGGCGCCAGTGGCAGTGCGGCACGATGCAGGTGGACTTCAACATGGCCGAGCGCCTGGGCGCTGAATACGTGACCGAATCCAGCGGCCGCGCGCACCCGGTGATGCTGCACCGGGCCATCGTCGGCAGCCTGGAGCGCTTCATCGGCATGCTGATCGAGCACCACGCCGGCGCCATGCCGGCCTGGCTGGCGCCGGTGCAGGTGGCAGTGCTCAATATCAGCGAAGGACAGGCCGATTACGCTGCAGAAGTAACAAAATCGTTGCAGAATCAAGGGCTTAGAGTTCAGCTTGACCTGCACAACGAGAAGATTACGTATAAAATACGCAAGCATTCGTTGCAAAAGCTCCCCTACATCCTGGTCGTGGGTGACAAGGAAAAGGAAGCTGGTGCCGTCGCAGTGCGCGCCCGAGGCAATCTTGACCTCGGTGCCATGTCTCTCGATGCTTTCTCGCAAAAGATCGCCGAGGACATAAAACACAAGCGTTGACCGATTCGCCATGCCAGCAGGCACTCGGGTCGGTTCTTTCGGTTGTGGGTGCGTGCCGAGACGGCTTTCGCCGTGGATATCTGTGGGTATGCGCGGCAACTAACTGAAGGATTGAGACCATCGCTACTGCATTTCGCGACCGCCGCCACCGCGAGGAACGGCAACACCGCCTGAACCGGGAGATCATGGCCCCGGAAGTGCGCCTGATCGGGCCCGAGAACGAACCGTTGGGCGTGGTGAGCTTGGCCGAGGCATTGCGCCTGGCCGGCGAAGCCGACGTGGACCTGGTGGAAGTCGTCGCGGCGGCCACCCCGCCCGTCTGCCGACTGATCGAGTACGGGAAGTTCAAGTACCACGAGCAGAAGAAGGCGGCGGAAGCGAAGTCCAAGCAGAAGGTCATCGAGGTCAAGGAAATCAAGTTCCGGCCCGGTACCGACGATGGCGACTACAACATCAAGATGCGCAACATCCGGCGCTTTCTTGAAGAGGGCGACAAATGCAAGATCACGCTGCGCTTCCGCGGCCGCGAGATCACGCACCAGGAGCTCGGCTTGGCACTGCTGCAGCGCATTCGCGACGACCTGGGTGACACCATCATGGTCGAGCAGTTTCCGAAGCTCGAGGGCCGGCAGATGATCATGATGATCGCGCCGGGCCGCAAGAAGGCCGGTGCGGCCAAGCCGGCCGAACAGCCGGCGCCGAGCCCGGCAGCGGCCTGATAAGCCAACGCTGTTAGTTTTGAAGGGATTTCGCCCTGGCCTTCGAAAGAAGGCGAGGGCGGGATGAAGAAGTGTCTCGGGGCCGACAAGTCCATGGAAGTTTTCCACGGCGCCTCACGAGCACAAATTAAAGGAGCATTCAATGCCCAAAATGAAGACCAAGAGCAGCGCGAAAAAACGTTTCCGCGTTCGTCCCGGTGGCACCGTCAAGCGCGGTCAAGCCTTCAAGCGTCACATCCTGACCAAGAAGACCACCAAGAACAAGCGCCACCTGCGTGGCTCCGTGACGGTGCATGAAACCAATATGGTTTCGATGGCCGCCATGTTGCCCGGCATGGGCATTTAATTCAGACGAACAAGGAGCACACACATGCCTCGCGTCAAACGTGGTGTAACGGCACGCGCCCGTCACAAGAAGGTTCTCGCCCTTGCCAAGGGCTTCCGCGGTCGTCGCGGCAATGTCTTCCGCATCGCCAAACAGGCGGTGATGAAGGCAGGCCAGTACGCCTACCGCGACCGCCGCGCCAAGAAGCGCGTCTTCCGTCGTCTGTGGATTGCGCGTATCAACGCCGCCTCGCGTGAATTGGGCCTGACCTACAGCCAATTCGCCAACGGCATCCGCAAGGCCGGTATCGAGATCGACCGCAAGGTCCTGGCCGATATCGCCGTGCACGACAAGGCCGCTTTTGCCGGCATCGTGGAGCAGGTCAAGGCCAAGCTGGCTGCTTGATTCTGCACGTGGGGCCGCTCGCCTTCTCCTCGAAGGCGAAGGCTCACGCCCACGGTACAAGGGCTGGCGCTTGAAAAAGCTCCAGCCCTTTTTTGTTCCCCCTGACGACACATTCCATGAACGAGCTGGACACCCTGGTCGACAACGCCCGCGCCGCCTTCGCACAAGCTTGTGCGCCTGCGGACCTCGAAAACGCCAAGGCGCAGTTCCTCGGCAAGTCTGGCCGCATCACCGAGTTGATGAAGGGCATGGCCCAACTCTCGGTGGATGAAAAGAAATCGCGCGGCGCCGCCATCAACGTGGCCAAGCAGGCCATCGAGGCCTTGCTGACCGAGCGCCGCCAGCAACTCGCCGACGAAGAGCTCGCCGTGCAACTGCGCGCCGAGGCGCTCGATGTCACGCTGCCGGGCCGCCGCCGCGCCGCCGGTGGACTGCACCCGGTGAGCCGCACCATGGAGCGCATCGAAGCGATCTTCTCCAGCATGGGCTTCGATGTGGCCGACGGTCCCGAGATCGAGAGCGACTGGCACAGCTTCACCTCGCTGAACAACCCGCCCAACCACCCGGCGCGTTCGATGCAGGACACCTTCTACGTCGACATCCAGGGCGAGGACGGCATTCCCTACAACCTGCGTCCGCACACCAGCCCGATGCAGGTTCGCTATGCGCACCAGCAGATCAAGAAGCACGCCGCGCTGTTCGAAGCGGCTGCCAAGGACCCGAGCGTCACGGCGCCGGAGATCCGCGTGATCGCCCCCGGCCGCACCTACCGCGTCGACAGCGACGCCACCCATTCGCCCATGTTCCACCAGTGCGAAGGCCTGTGGCTGGGCGCCAACGTGAGCTTCAAGGACCTGAAGGTCGTCTTCACCGACTTCTGCCGCACCTTCTTCGAGAGCGACGACTTGGTGCTGCGCTTTCGGCCCAGCTTCTTTCCCTTCACCGAGCCCAGCGCCGAGATCGACATCCAGTTCGGCAGCGGCCCGCTGGCCGGCCGCTGGCTGGAAGTGGCCGGCTCCGGCCAGGTGCATCCGCACGTGGTGCGCAATATGGGGCTGGACCCCGAGCGCTACATCGGCTTTGCCTTCGGCATGGGCCCGGACCGCCTGACCATGCTGCGCTACGGCGTGAACGACCTGCGCCTGTTCTTCGACGGCGACCTGCGCTTCCTGTCGCAATTCCAATAATCAGAACGAGAGCATCGCAAGAGTTATGCAATTCCCCGAGTCCTGGCTGCGCGAGTTCTGCAATCCGCCGCTGTCGAGCGAACAACTGGCCGAAACCCTCACCATGGGCGGCTTCGAGGTGGAAGAGCGCCGCCCGGTGGCGCCGCCCTTCTCGAAGATCGTGGTCGGCGAGATCAAGGAAGCCGTGCAGCACCCCAATGCCGATCGCCTGCGCGTGTGCCAGGTCGATGCAGGGCAGGGTGTGCTTCTCAACATCGTCTGCGGCGCGCCGAACGCGCGCGTGGGCATCAAGGTGCCTTGCGCACTGGTCGGCGCCGAGCTGCCGCCCGGAGAAGATGGCAAGCCCTTCCAGATCAAGCTGGGCAAGCTGCGCGGCGTCGAGAGCCAGGGCATGCTGTGCTCGGCGCGCGAACTGCAATTGAGCGAAGACCACGGCGGCCTGCTCGAGCTGGCCGGCGACGCGCCGGTGGGTGCCGACGTGCGAGAGGTGCTGCAGCTCGACGACATGCTGCTGACGCTGAAGCTCACGCCCAACCTGGCGCATGGCCTGAGCGTGTACGGCATCGCGCGCGAGCTCTCGGCCATCACCGGCGCCCCGCTGAAGACGCCTGCGATCCGCCCCGCGGAAGTGGCCCATGCCGCCAAGCTGCCGGTGAAGGTCGAAGCGTCCGAGCTGTGCGGCCGCTTCTCCGGCCGCCTGGTGCGCGGCGTCAACACGCAGGTGAAGACGCCGGCCTGGATGGTCGAGCGCCTGGCGCGCTGCGGCCAGCGCAGCGTATCGCCGCTGGTGGACGTGTCGAACTACGTGATGTTCGAATACGGCCAGCCCTCGCACATCTTCGACGCCGACAAGATCCATGGCGGCCTCACGGTGCGCTGGGGCAAGGCAGGCGAACAGCTCAAGCTGCTCAATGGCAATACCGTCACCGTCGATGAAAAGGTCGGCGTGATCGCCGACGAGCGCGAAGTCGAATCGCTGGCCGGCATCATGGGCGGCGACGCCACCGCGGTGTCCGATAGCACCCACAACATCTATGTCGAAGCCGCCTTCTGGTGGCCCGAATCCATCCAGGGCCGTTCGCGCCGCTTCAACTTCTCGACCGACGCGGGCCATCGCTTCGAGCGCGGCGTCGATCCGAGCCGCACGGTGGAAGTCATCGAGCACGTCACCCGCCTGATCCAGGAGATCTGCGGCGGCGAGGCCGGCCCGATCGACGACCAGACCCTGAAGCTGCCCGAGGCCAAGCCCGTCACCTTGCGCGTGGCGCGCGCCGCCCGCGTGATCGGCATGCCGCTCACGCAGGCGCAATGCGTCGAGGCGCTGCGCCGCCTGCACCTGCCGATCCAGGAAGGCGAGGGCACGCTGGTGGTCACGCCGCCGCCGCACCGCTTCGACCTCGTGATCGAGGAAGACCTGATCGAAGAGGTCGCGCGCCTGGTGGGCTACAACAACCTGCCGACCGCGCCGCCGCTGGCGCCCATCACGGCGCGCGTGCGCCCCGAGGCGAAGCGCAGCCGCTTTGCCGTGCGCCATCGCGCCGCCGCCCTGGGCTACCAGGAAACCATCAACTTCAGCTTTGTCGAGGCGCACTGGGAGGCCGAGCTGGCCGGCAACGCGAACCCGATCAAGTTGCTCAACCCGATCGCCAGCCAGATGAGCGTGATGCGTTCTTCGCTGCTGGGCTCATTGCTGCAGGTGCTCAAGTTCAACATCGACCGCAAGGCGGCGCGGGTGCGCGTGTTCGAGGCGGGCCGTGTGTTCATGCGCAACGACAGCGTGAAGACCACCGACAGCACCGTCAAGGGCATCCACCAGCCGATGCGGCTGGCCGGCCTGGCCTGGGGCGATTCCGAAGAAACGCGCTGGGACGGCAAGGCGCATCGCGCCGACTTCTTCGAGGTCAAGGGTGATGTGGAGGCGCTGCTGGCGCCGCGCGTCGCCCGCTTCGAGCCGGTGGAGCATCCGGCGCTGCATCCGGGCCGCGCGGCGCGCGTGCTGCTGGACGGCCGCGACATCGGCGTGGTGGGCGAGTTGCACCCGCGCTGGCGCCAGAGCTGGGAATTGCCTTCGGCCCCGATCCTGTTCGAACTGGACCTGGACGCCGTCGAGGCGCATCCGGTGCCGGCGGCGCAGCCGGTTCCCAAGCACCAGGCGGTGGAGCGCGACATCGCGGTGGTGGTGGCCGAATCGGTGACGCATGCGGCGCTGATGCAGGCCATCCACGCGGCGCCCACGCAGGGGCTGCTGCAGCAGGCCGTGCTGTTCGACATCTACCGTCCGCAGGCTGGCGCCAGCGGCGGGGCCTTGGCCCAGGGCGAGAAGAGCATGGCGGTGCGCCTGAGCTTCCAGACCCAGAGCGCCACGCTCACGGATGAGCAGGTCGAGCCGGCGGTGCGTGCCGTGATCGACACGCTCGCCCAGCAGCTTGGCGCGCGCCTGCGCTGAGAGAGAAGAAAGCAAGGAGAAGACGGCCACCATGGAAATCACGATCGAAGCCATCGAGACGCCGGCCCTTACCAAGGCGCACCTGGCCGACCTGCTGTTCGAGCAGATCGGCCTGAACAAGCGCGAGTCCAAGGACATGGTGGAGGCTTTCTTCGAGCTCATTGCCAACAGCCTGATCGAGGGCGAGGACGTGAAGATCTCCGGCTTCGGCAATTTCCAGATCCGTACCAAGGCGCCGCGCCCGGGCCGCAACCCGCGCACCGGCGAGGCCATTCCGATCGGTGCGCGACGCGTCGCCACCTTCCACGCCAGCGCCAAGCTCAAGGAACAGATCAGCGGCAGCATCGCCGAAGAGATCGAATGGAGCCTGGGTTCCGAATAAGTTCTTTGCGAGCGCATCGCCCGTGGAGTAACCTCTCAGGTTCCCGTCGCAACGTCCTTGATTTCAATGGAGAAAATGGAGAAGGCGCTCCCGTCGATCCCGGTCAAACGCTATTTCACCATCGGTGAGGTGGCCGAGCTGTGTGGCGTCAAGCCGCACGTGCTGCGCTATTGGGAGCAGGAGTTCACTCAGCTTCGGCCCATGAAGCGGCGCGGCAACCGTCGCTACTACCAGCACCACGAGGTGCTGATGATCCGCCGCATCCGCGACCTGCTGTACGACCAGGGTTTCACCATCAGCGGTGCGCGCAACAAGTTGCAAGAACTGGTGTCCACCGAGCGCGAGCGGCGCAAGGGCAGCGGTGGCAATGGTGAGTCGCCGCTGGAAGGCGTCGAAGCCTTCGAGATCGACCAGGAAGAATTCGACGCCGCGCTGCACGAAGAGGAGGACGCGCATGCCGAGGCCGAAGCACCCGTGGGCATCAGCGCACCGTTGCATGGCAACGGCCTGTCGCAGTTGCAGCAGTTGCGGCGAGAACTCTTTGAAATTCGCGAGCTCCTGACCCTGAATCGCTGAAATTCCCAGGCTATAATTTCACGCTTCGGTGTGTGGCGCAGCCTGGTAGCGCACTTGCATGGGGTGCAAGGGGTCGAAGGTTCGAATCCTTTCACACCGACCAACAAAACGTCCAAGGGCGTCCGGTTTCATCCATCGGACGCCCTTTTTCATTGGTAAATCAAGCATTTAGCCTCCGGGGCCGTCCAGGGCGGTTCGTTGACTGCCGGCCCCAAACCGGGGAACATTGCGGGGAACAAGCGGGGGTAAGCGTCGAAAGCCGGGGTTTTGTTCCCCGGTTTCCCTCGGAGAGCGACGTTCCCCGATCGGAGGTGCCCCATGCTGACCGAAGTCCGGTGCAAGAACGCCGTCTGTCCACCAGACAAGAAGCGCCTGCGCTTGACCGACACGGCCGGGCTCTATCTGGAAGTCAGCCCCGCAGGGTCCAAGCGCTGGTTCTGGAAGACCTACACCGATGGCAAGGAAGGGCGTCTGGCGCTGGGCAGCTATCCCGACGTGACGCTCAAGTCCGTCCGGCTCGCCCGCGACGCCGCCAAGCGGGACCGGGCGGCCGGCATCGATCTGGTGCAGGCGCGCAAGATCGCCAGGCTCAAGAGCGCCGTGGCGACGGACGACACTTTCAAGGCGACGGCGCTGGAGTGGTATGGCAAAAACGAGGCGCGCTGGAGCAGCCACTACGCCATCCGGGAGAAGCGCAACCTCGAAAAGGATCTGTTCCCCTACTTCGCCGAGCGGCACGTTGGCGAAATCGAGCCCATCGAGTTGCTGGCCGCGCTGCGCCGCGTGGAGGAGCGCGGTGCGCTGGACGTGGCCAGCAGGGTGTTGCAAACAGCGCGGGCCGTCTGGCGCTATGCCGTCGCCACGGCGCGGGCATCGCGCGACATCACGGCCGACCTCAAGGGTGCGTTGACGCCCCACAAGAAGCGGCACTTCGCGGCCATTACCGACCCGAAGAGGGTGGGCGAGCTGATCAGGGTCATCCGGGGCTACCAGGGCGGCGTGATCGTGCGCACCGCGCTGCAGTTGGCGCCGTTGCTGTTCCAGCGACCGAACGAGCTGCGCGGCGCGGCGTGGGTTGAGATCGACCTCGATGCGGCGCTGTGGACGGTGCCGGCCGCGCGCATGAA
The DNA here is from genome assembly GCF_052871435.1 of Variovorax sp. LARHSF232. NCBI lineage: Bacteria > Pseudomonadati > Pseudomonadota > Betaproteobacteria > Burkholderiales > Comamonadaceae > Variovorax > Variovorax sp. LARHSF232. The sequence goes on from NZ_JBIXJS010000008.1 coordinate 107,788, forward strand.
GCGGCGTATCGACGGCAAGGAGAATGGTGACCCGCACGTCGTGCCGTTGCCGACCCAGGCCGTCGAACTCCTGCGCAACCTGCACCCCGTTACCGGTCATGGTGTGCTGGTGTTCCCAGGCGAACGTAGTCATGAGCGCCCCATCAGCGACAACACGTTGCGCGCAGCGCTGCTGACCCTGGGCTATGGGCCGACGGTGCAGACCGTTCACGGCTTCCGGGCCACGGCGCGCACGCTGCTGGCGGAAGTGTTGGAGGTTGATCCGCTGGTGATCGAGGCCCAACTCGCCCATGCGGTGAAGGACCCCAACGGTCGGGCCTACAACCGGACGCAGTACGTGAAGCAGCGTACCGTCATGATGCAGCGATGGGCCGACTACCTGGACAAGCTGGCCGCCAGGAATTTGACGCGACTGAGCAAGAAGGCCGCCTGATCAGGCGCTTGTGCGTTGGATGGGGCAGGCCATCAGGTCGGGTGCCGACCGCTGGCTAGAATGCACGTTCAGGCGCCCGCCGTACTTGCACGCGAGTAGAAACAGGCAAGCTCCTCATCGTCATTGATCTCCCTTCAGAGCCCTCGTCGTCGGGGACTTAAACGCGTGCGTCTGACCCGATTCGGCGAGGGTGACCGAAGGAAGACTCATGACCTTGAAAGAACTTGCGCACGCTGCGCAGCAGCCCCTCAAGACCCGTGCCGGCTGCGATGTCAAACGCAGTCATGTGCATGAACTCCTGGCCGCCGTGTTCGGCCACTCCTCCTGGGCGGCGTTTCTGTCCGAATCGGTGCTGGCCGATGGCGGGGTCGGCGACGCGCCGGCAGGCGCGAGCCCTCGGGTGATCGGGCGAGCGGTCCAACTGCAGTATGCGCAGGGCGCTGCGGTGGAGATGGCCGACGCGCTGCTGGCCTTCGTCGCAGAGCGCCAACTCGCGTCGGTGCGTTGGGTCGAGCTTGCCGCCGTGCTTACCCCTGCGAGGCGTGCTGCCGATGACGATGGGCTGGACGACGCAGAAGATCGGGACGACGGCGATGAGGTGTGCCCGACGAGCCTGCCACCGGCTTGACCCGGGATCGGCTGCTGCGCTCGCCCTTGCTGTTGCACAGCCTAGCGCATGCGGCGGAGGCGAACCCGCGGGTGCATCACCTGCTCGCTGTGCTGTACCGCTGCGAGCGGCCGAACGCGTATCTGTACGAGGAGTCGCTCAGGGGCCGGGTGCTGACGACCGTCGAGCGAGGCTGTCCTCCAGGCTGCGCCGGCGGGCGGCAACGGCACGCGGATCGTCTCCAAGGCCGGGGTCGCGCTCTCGCCGGCGAGCTTGGCATCGGGGCGACTCCTTTCCGTTGGCAGCATCGTCGTTGCCTCGGCGTCCGGCACATTCCTGCGCTCCGCACTGTCGTGGTCGACACGGGGCCAATACTGGTTCAGCGCCTGAGCGGAACGGTGCTCGGCGTCAATGCATCCCGTGCGACCGTGTCCGCCAGCGGCGCGGCGGATAACCCCTGCGCGGTAGCGCCTGGCGCCGTCGACATGGCGATTGATGCGACGACTCGTTTCATGACGGTGATCGTGACCGACACGTCCAGCACGACCCGCGTGGGCGGCACACTCGCCGCCGGTCAGTCCGTCGATGCGTACGGAACCTGCACCGCGGCCAGTGCCTTCGACGCGCAGCAGGTCGTGATCATCGACGATCGCAGAACTCCGTAGCGTCGTCTACGTACCCCGTCGTGCCCCGGACGGCTACTTGGAGCCGACGATGCGGATCATCGAGCCGGTGCGCGCGTCGAAGATGCCAACGTCGATCACGATGCCGGGCCGCCGTGCGTCATAGACGGACACTTCGATCTCCTGAGGTTGACGCCCCGGTGTGATCAGCCAACCACCTGGTTCGACCCGGCCGCGAGCTTGACCGCACTTGAACGGCGGCGGTTGATGACCGGCCGGCCGGTCCGGGTACCAGATGCGGCACTCTCCCGGAGGCGGCATGTGCCCCTTGGGGATTCGGGTATAGCCGTGCTGGTGAAAGTACGAGGAGTTCCCCTCGTGGCGCTTGCGCTCTTCGCCTCGCTGCTTCCCCTTGCCGGACTCGTCTTTGCCTTCGTCGGCGAAGGCGCCGGTACCGAACACCATCAGGCCCGCAAGGACCATCACTGCAGTGCGCTTGATCACCTGTATCTCCTTCAACAAGAGCTTACAACGCGGCACTGGCACCGCGTGCGGACATGCTGGTCAAGATGGAGCGCCGCGACGCCGGCCTGATGAGGCTCCGCCATCGTAAAAGCAGACTCTTGCGTCCACAACATCGGGCAGCACTCCGACGGATGAACGAGACGTTTGCTCAATGCAATGGGCCTGCCGGCTTGATAGTTTCCAGATGAGCGTTTACACAGGTCGCGACCGGGCGCTCGCCCTTATGCGTTACAAACGACGCACGGAGCACTTATGAAGAAACCATTGATCCCCCTCTTGGCAGCAGCCTTCCTCTTTACCCCCTTGGTCGCCGCGGCCGACCCGTACAAAGACGAAAGTGGCCACGGGAAGCGCAAGCACGGCCATCGCGAATACAAGGAGGAGTATTGGGACGGCAACTGCAAGGTTGAGCGCAAATGGGAAAAGGGCGGTGAATACAAAGAGGAGCGCAAGTGCAAGGGCGGCCATGCACACTACGGGCCGGCTCCCGCGTATGTGCCTGCTCCTGTCTACGTACCCGCGCCGGCGGTCGAGCCTGGCGTTGTCATTCACGGCACCATTCGCGTGAAATAGTGTTGATGTGGAGGTTCCTGCTTCTGGTCAGCCGCCTACGGAAGTCCAATCGTGACCTCCATGAAAAGACGCGATCCAGGCGAGTGAAGCGGTGGCCAGTGTGAAACAACAGAGCTACAGCGCCTCTTGACGCAGGCTACTGACCCAAGGCCGAGCGTGACGCTGCTCACGACTCTCGAAGCGATCCGTGAACCGACGGATCGTGGGCCGCTGCCACCTGGTCTCCGTGACAGATGTCGCGAACCTTGAGACTGACGAGGTCGCAGCCACGCAATTTGCTGTCGATCCCAAGATTGAAGAGGGCAAGTTCGCGCACCCTGCTTTCCATTTGAAGACGCACCCGAAGTGCCCAGATGTCCTTGACCTTGAACGGGCCGACGATCTTGCCCTTGTTCCACGGCACATGAGCGTTGACATTGGATCCCATGATGGACTCCCATCAAGTTGAGGGTCATCAAGGATCCGCCTTGGGAAGAGCGCTGCACTTCCCTTGGCACGCTGGTGGGCCTGAGATGCGCCCCCCGAAAGTCAGCTGCCTGGAGCAGTGGGCAATTCACAGTCGCGGCCAGGAGCCGAAGTTCATGAAGGTCGGCTTTCGAGCATTCCAATATGGCGGCGCTACATGCTGGGTGGCGACCCCTTTAGGACATCGCAACCCGAGGGGGCACCGCAGTGCAGCACTTGCGGGGGCTCTTGGCGTTGCCAGAGGTGAAGCCGTTCCTGCCAGGCTCATTCATCGTCAAGTCGAGCGGCGGCCCTTGTGTGCGCCTCAGGGGGGCGCCATTCTTCGCTATACCCGGGCAGCCGACCGCTTCCTTGCAGGAACGCGCCGCTGCATCTTCTCTTCAACGCAGGCGGGCAGGTCCAATCCGCAGTCAATTCCTGAGTCTTCGCAGCAGTGCTCGGCCAGGAAGGCGAGCAACTCGTTCATCTGCGAGAACCTGGCTCGGTAATAGACGAACTTGCCTTCCTGCGTGCCCTGAATCAACCCGGCATGCGTCAGCTCCTTCATGTGGAAGGACAAGGTCGCCGCCGGGAGTTCAAGCTTCTCTGCAATCTTCCCCACCGACATGCCCTTGCTGCCCGCAACGACAAGCAGCCGAAAGATGGCGAGGCGAGAGGCCTGTGCCAGGGCGGCCAGAGCGACAACAGCGGTCTCTGAATTCATTGACGGGGGTACAGGGCGAGCGGGCTTTCCCATAGGGGGTAGGGTTTTCGTGAGTATCTCGCCAGCATATTTCATTCAGGTGTCATGGGTGTCATCGACCTGTCACATGGCCGGCAAATGATTCGCAAGTTCTAGATTTCTGGAAATCTAGACGCTAAGGATCAACCATCTATGGAGCTGCCCATGCGAATTCAACTTTCCGCCCTTGCCGTGCTGGCGTCCGTCGTGGCAAGCGGCGCTCACGCACAGTCCGTTGTCAAGATCGATGGTTCGAGCACGGTCTACCCTGTGACCGAAGCGGTCGCCGAAGAGTTCCAGAAGGAGCAAAAAGGCGCCGTGAAGGTCACGGTGGGCATCTCCGGCACCGGCGGCGGCTTCAAGAAGTTCTGCCGCGGCGAGACCGACATCTCCAACGCGTCCCGCCCGATCCTGAAGCAGGAGATGGAGGAGTGCACGAAGACCGGCGTGAAGTACTACGAGCTGCCGATTGCGTTCGATGCGCTGACGGTCGTGATCAATCCGAAGAACACCTTCATCAAGCAGCTGACGGTCGCCCAGCTCAAGACCATCTGGTCGCCCGAGTCGCAAGGCAAGGTCACCAGCTGGAAGCAGGTCGATCCCTCGTTCCCGGATGCGCCGCTCAAGCTGTTCGGCGCGGGCTCCGACTCGGGAACCTTCGATTACTTCACCGAAGCCATCGTGGGCAAGGCCAAATCATCGCGTGGCGACTACACCGCATCCGAGGATGACAACGTGCTGGTGCAGGGCGTGAGCCGCGACGTGAATGCGATCGGCTATTTCGGCTACGCGTACTACGCAGAAAACAAGGGCAAGCTGACAGCCGTTCCCGTCGTCAACAAGGACGGCAAGGCGGTTGAGCCAAGCGAAAAGGCGGTCATCGAAGGCACCTACAACCCGCTCTCGCGGCCCATCTTCATCTACGTGAGCGAGAAGGCGCTGGCGAAGCCGGAAGTCCAGAAGTTTGTCGACTACTATCTGAAGCACGCAGCCAAGCTCGCCTCCGAAGTCAAGTACGTGCCCCTGCCAGCCAAGGCCTACACGACCGCTGCAGAGCATCTCAAGAACAAGAAGATGGGCACGGTCTTTGGCGGGGTCTCCGAAGTCGGATCGACGATCGAAGACCTGATGAAGCGGGAAGCCAAGCTGTAAGGGTTTCACGGCGGGAGGGGCATCGCTTCTCCCGCTCAGTGCCGTCATGAGCGCCATCCCCTCGCCGCACGCCGCCGCCGGCTACGACAACACCATCAGCGACAGGCTGGCCAAGAAAAAGCTGCGCAACCTTGGCGAGCTCGCCATCGAAGCGCTGCTCTTCTGCGCGGCGCTCGTCTCGGTCGTCACCACCGTCGGCATCGTGTGGGTCCTGATCAGTGAATCGGTGCAGTTCTTTGCCCACGTGTCGCTGCGGGACTTTCTCACGGATCCGATGTGGACGCCGCTCTTTGAGCAGGCCCATTACGGCATCCTGCCCCTTCTGTCAGGGACGTTGACGACGTCCCTGGTTGCGCTCGCGGTCGCCGTTCCTCTCGGCACCGTGATTGCCATCTATCTGTCGGAGTTCGCGAAGCCAGCGGTTCGCGAAGTGGTCAAGCCGTTCCTGGAGCTGCTCGGCGGCATACCCACGATCGTCTACGGCTACTTCGCCCTGGTGGTGATGACACCGCTCCTGCAGCTGATCCTGCCGAGCCTGCCGGGCTTCAACATGTTGTCGGCGGGCATCGTGATGGGCATCGCCATCATTCCGTACGTGAGTTCTCTGGCGGAGGATGCGATGCGTGCGGTGCCCATGAGCATGCGCGAAGGCTCCTTCGCGATGGGCGGTACGCGCTTTCAGACGGCGGTGCGGGTCGTGGTTCCGGGGGCGCTGTCGGGCATCCTGTCTGCCTACATCCTCGGCATCTCCCGCGCGGTGGGTGAGACCATGATCGTCGCAGTGGCTGCAGGCATGCAGCCCAACGTCACCTTCAACCCGATGGAGCCGGCGCAGACCATTTCCGCCTACATCGTCCAGGTCGCCTTGGGTGATCTGCCCCATGGATCGATCGGGTACCAATCGATCTTTGCCGCCGGTCTGTCACTGATGCTGATGACGCTGCTGTTCAACATTCTTGGGCACGTGCTGCGGCGTCGCTACCGGGAGGCCTACTGATGAGCACGCAATCCCCGACGACGAACGAGCTGCGGCATCTCATCCAGAAGAACAAGCGAGCGGACCTCGTGTTCTCCCTCATCGGTCTTTTCGCGCTCATGATCGGCATGCTGACCTTCGCCGCCCTGTTTGCCCAGATGGCGATCGCGGGCTGGGAGCGCTTGAACCCCGAGTTCTTCACGAACTTTCCGTCGCGCCGCGCCGGATCTGCGGGCATTCTCTCCGCATGGGTGGGATCCACGCTCGTCATGCTCGTTACCGCGACGGCGGCAGTACCTCTCGGGGTTGCTGCCGGCATCTATCTGGAAGAGTACGCCACAAGGAACTGGGTCACGGACATCATCGAGATCAACGTCACCAATCTGGCCGGCGTGCCCTCCATCGTCTATGGCCTGCTGGCGCTGAGTGTGTTCGTCTACGGCTTCGGATTGGGTCAGAGCATCGCTTCGGCGGGCCTGACGCTGGCGCTCCTGATCCTGCCCATCATCATTGTCGCGACACGCGAGGCGATCCGTAGCATTCCGCAGCACGTTCGCGAAGCCGCGTACGGCTTGGGCGCGACACGGTGGCAGGTGACGCGCGACCACATCGTTCCGTACTCCACACCGGGAATTCTCACGGGAATCATCATCGGCATGTCGCGTGCGATCGGCGAAACCGCCCCCATCATCACCATCGGTGCGCTGACCTTCATCGCATTCCTGCCGCCGTCGCCTGTCGGGCCGGAGTTCCCATGGTTGAGTTTCGAGTGGCTGAAATCAGGCTTCACCGTCATGCCGATCCAGATGTTCAACTGGACATCGCGGCCTGAGGAGGCGTTTCAGATCAATGCGGCTGCCGCCGGCTTCATCCTGGTGCTGATGACGCTGTCCATGAACGGCCTGGCCATCTGGATTCGATTTCGCCTCCGCAAGAACATCAACTGGTGACCGTCACCTTGAAGCCGCCCATGTTCATGACCCCCACCACCACGATCTCTCACAGCGCGTTTGCGAAGAAGGTGCTCGAGCCTTCCTCTAAGAAGGCGGAGGCTGAAGCCCTCAGCTTCTACTACGGCGATTTCAAGGCCATCAAGAGCGTAACCTTGCCGATTCAGGAGAAGCGTGTGACCGCGCTGATCGGCCCTTCCGGGTGCGGGAAGTCGACCCTGTTGCGGTCCTTCAACCGGATGCACGACCTCTATCCGGGAAATCGGTACGAGGGCTCGATCCGATTGTTCCCGGACAACACGAACATCCTCGATCCGCGCGTGGATCCGATCGAGGTTCGCATGCGGATCGGCATGGTCTTTCAGAAGCCAAATCCCTTTCCGAAGTCCATTTTCGAGAACGTTGCCTATGGTCCGCGGTTGCGCGGCGAGTCGCGCAGAGCTGTTCTTGAGGAGCGTGTCGAAGCGGCCCTCAAGAGCGCTGCACTTTGGAGCGAGGTCAAGGATCGTCTCGGCGAGCAGGCATTCACCTTGTCGGGCGGGCAACAGCAGCGGCTGTGCATCGCGCGCTGCCTGGCCACTGACCCGGAGATCCTGCTGTTCGACGAGCCGACCTCCGCGCTCGATCCGATCGCGACGGCAAGCATCGAGGAACTCATTAATCAGTTGCGGCAGCGCGTCACGATCCTCATCGTGACCCACAACATGCAGCAGGCGGCTCGCGTATCGGACTACACGGCGTACATGTACCTTGGCGAACTCATCGAGTATGGAGAGACCGCAGACCTGTTCCACAAACCTCAGCGCGCGGAAACCGAGGACTACATAACCGGCAGGTTCGGTTAGTAGAACGGCCGCGCGCAGCAGACTGAGCGCCTCGTTCAATGATGCCCTATCGCCTTCCCAGGACTGCACTCGTCGTCTCAGACGACGATGACATTCGGCCGCGACTCGAATCGGCATGCGCGTCCGCGAGGTTCTCGGTCACGATCACGTGTCGCGCCGACGAGATGAAGAAGCTTCTGGCTGAAGAACTCCCGCAACTTCTTTTGCTTGACTGGGCCGTCGCGGGGCACGACGGGGTGGCTTTGACTCGCGAGCTGCGATGCGAATCCAAAACCGCTCGCCTACCCATTGTGATGACAAGCCCGCGCGCATTCCCCGAGGATGCGATTGCGGCACTGGAGGCCGGTGCCGACGACTACGTCGTGCGGCCGTTCTCGGAGAATGAGTTCCTCGCCCGGATCAACGCTGTCGTGCGACGCTGTGCACCGGAATTGTCCGATCAGGAAGTCACGTTCGGACCGGTCACGATTCGGCCGTCTCTGGGAGCGGTACAAGTCGTCGTGAGAAATGCGATTCAAAAGTGCGCCGTCGCGCCGACCGAGTTTCGCCTGTTGCACTTTCTCATGACGCATCCGGAGGTGGTCCACTCCCGGACTCAGCTCCGCGACAGGATCTGGCCCCGTGAGGCGTGTGTCCTGGAGCGAACTGTCGACGTCCAGGTCCGGCGCCTGCGCGACGCCCTGGCGGTCGTAGGGCTCCGCTCGATGATCGAGACGGTTAGGTTTGGCGGATACCGGCTGACCCTCGCCCGTCTGGAATGAGCTAGAGTTTGCTTGGGTCACAGAAGCGTCATGTCGGACCAATAGATTCGACGGTTCCACGAATCTAAAAGGCTCGATCCATGAAGAACCTTCCCGATCTGACCAAGATCGATTTCAACGACGAAGACTCCAACACGTCCAAGAACCCGACCTTCGATGCGGTGCTCGCAGCCCGCCTCAGCCGGCGTGGTCTCTTGCGAGGTGGTGTTGGATCTGCCGGCACCGCGCTTCTGGGCGGCCTCGCTGTAGTCGGTTGCGGAGGCGGCGGCAATGACAATGGCATCCCGGTGTCGCCTCCAGCGCCGGCACCGGCGCCGGCACCCGCACCAGTTCCAGCGCCGGAAAAACTGCTCGGCTTCGAGGCCGTTGCAAAGAGCCTGGCGGACGCAGTCGTTGTCCCGGCAGGCTATTCCTTCAGCGTGCTTTACGCGCTGGGCGATCCGCTGACCGCCGGCACGCCTGCATACAAGAACGACGGCACCGACACGGCGTTCGAGAACAGAGCTGGCGATCACCACGACGGCATGGAGTGGTTCGGTCTGGATGCGAGTGGCAAGGCATCGCTCACCTCGGTCGACCGTGGCCTTCTCGCGGTCAACCACGAAGCCACGACAGACGAAAAGCTCAGCTCATTCTTCCTGCATGCCGCTGGAGGTACGACAACGCTGCCGCGTCCGGCATCCGAAGTCGACAAGGAGATCGCGATCCACGGCATCTCGGTTGTCGAGGTCAAGAAGACGGCCGATAAGTGGGCCACCGTTCAGGATTCCGCTTTCAACTTCCGGTTGACGGCGCTGAGCGACATCGAGATCGCGGGTCCGGCTCGCGGCAACGCACTGTTGGTCACGAAGTACTCGCCCTCCGGGTTGAAGACCCGCGGTACGCTGAACAACTGCGGTACCGGCAAAACGCCATGGGGCACATTCCTCACCGGCGAAGAGAACTGGTTCGGCTACTTCACCCGCAGCGCGACCGACGATACGGCGCGCGGCAATGACAAGACCGTGACGGCCCTGAAGCGCTATGGCAGCGCGCAAGGCGGTGCCTCGCGCCACGGCTGGGAATCCGCAGGTCCGGATGACCGGTACGCGCGCTGGATCATCAGCAAGACCGGCGCTTCTGCAGACGGCAGCGATGACTACCGCAATGAGCTCAACGGCATGGGCTACATCGTTGAGATCGATCCGTTGGACAAAGCGAAGTCAGCCAAGAAGCGCACCGCTCTCGGTCGCTTCGCGCACGAGAGCGCAGCATTCGGCAAGCCAGTCGTGGGCCAGCCGCTGGTGGTCTACATGGGCGACGACGCGCGCAACGAATACACCTACAAGTTTGTGTCGACCGCGTTGTGGAGCGCCGCTGACGCCAATCCCGCAGACCGCCTCGCGACCGGCGACAAGTACCTGAACGATGGCAAGCTATACGTCGCCAAGTTCAACGCCAACGGCACCGGCGAGTGGCTCGAACTGTCCTTCACGAATCCCGTGATTGCCGGCTACGCAGGCTATGCGTTCGCCGACCAGGCCGACGTTTGCGTGAATGCCCGCCTTGCAGCCGACGCGGTTGGCGCGACCAAGATGGACCGCCCTGAATGGGGTGGCGTGAATCCGGCGAATGGCGAGATCTACCAGACACTCACCAACAACAGCAATCGCCGTGTTGACCCGACGGGTTCTTCACAACTTGCTCCCGACAGCGCAAATCCGCGTGTTTACACGGATATGAAAGGTGCGACGGCGCAGCAGGGAAATCCGAACGGTCATCTGCTGCGCATGCGGGAGGGTTCGGCAGGCGGCGCTGCGACCAGCTTCACATGGGACGTCTACCTATTCGGAGCCGAGGCCGGCGCGGACAAGGCCATGATCAACATCTCGAGCCTCACGGCAGACCAAGACTTCTCGAGCCCGGATGGCCTGGTGTTCAGTCCATCCACAGGTATCTGCTGGATTCAAACGGACGACGGTGCGTACACGGACGTCACCAACTGCATGATGCTCGCCGCGTTGCCGGGGCAGGTGGGCGACGGTGCTGCCAAGACGCTCAGTTACACCAGGGCTGACAGCAGCAAGCTGGACGTCACGACGCCGGTCGGCAAAGCGCCCACGGCTGATACGCTGAAGCGCTTCCTCGTGGGACCTGTGGGTTGCGAGATCACCGGGATGTGCGAAACGCCGGATGGCAAGGCAATCTTCGTCAACATTCAGCATCCGGGCGAGAGCACCAAGCAGGCCAACCTTGCGGATCCGACCCTGTACACCAGCCGCTGGCCAAGCAATGCCGGCTATGGAGCGGGGTCCCGTCCTCGCTCGGCAACCATCGTGATCACCAAGAACGACGGCGGTCGCGTCGGCAGCTGACGACGCTCTGCGGATTCACCTCCGTAGACAAAAAAACGCCCGTCGCCTGACGGGCGTTTCCATTTTGGGCCGATCGCCACGATGCTCGCTGCGAGCTGCTCAAAATGCGGCGCAGGACGGCGCCGCACAATCCACAGCCATGGACGTTCCGATCATCACCTCATATGCCCAAGAGACGCGTCGAGCCCCAACCCAACTTTCGTCTCCAGCTCAAGCATGGCGTGGCCATGGGGCCGGGGAAGGCGGAACTGCTTGAGCACATCGCCGAACTCGGGTCCATCACCCGAGCCGGCAAGGCCATGGCGATGAGCTACCGCACGGCTTGGCAACTGGTGAACACCATGAACGAACACTTCATCGGACCGCTGGTCGTGAGCACGAAGGGCGGCGCAAGCGGCGGTGGTGCCCAGCTCACGCCCCTAGGCGAAGACGTATTGCGTCGCTACCGCACGATGGAGCAGCGCGCCCTCAAGGCAATCGCCAAGGACATCGCCCACCTCGAGTCCCTGATTCGCACGTGACGGGTGGGGCGTCGGCCTGCAGCGTTTCGATATGGTTAAATTAACATATCGCAATCCGAACCCTCCCGGAGGAAGCTCGTGTGGAAGCAATTGCTCGCGGCACTGTGTCTTACTGTCACGGGATGGGCGCATGGACAGGAAGGGCCGACGGTAGCCGCAGCGTCGGACCTCAAGTTTGCCCTCGACGAAGTGCTCGCGCAGTACCAGGCGCAGAGCGGCAAGCGGGTGCGCGTGACCTACGGATCCTCCGGCAATTTCTTCACTCAGATCGGCCAGGGCGCGCCATTCGAAATTTTCCTGTCGGCTGACGAAGGCTTCGTGTACCAGCTCGCCGACAAGGGCCTGACGCAGGACCGCGGTGCACTCTATGCCACCGGCCGCATCGTCTTATTCGCTCCCAACGGCTCGCTCTTGGTGCCGGACTCCGACTTGGCCGATCTGGGGCGCTCGCTCAAGGACGGACGGCTGCTGAAGTTTGCGATCGCCAACCCGGAGCATGCGCCCTATGGCCGGGCCGCCAAGGAGGCCTTGACGTCCAAGGGCCTGTGGAGCGCGATCGAGCCGAAGCTGGTGCTGGGCGAGAACGTCTCGCAGGCGGCGCAGTTCGCTGTGTCGGGCTCGACGCAAGGCGGGATCTTCGCGTACTCGCTGGCCTTGTCGCCGAACTTCGCAGGGGCCGGCAAGTTTGTGCTGATCCCGGAGTCCCTGCACCAGCCGCTGCGCCAGCGGATGGTGCTCACCAAGAAGGCCGGCGCGCCGGCGCAGGCGCTCTATGCCTACCTGCAGCAGCCGGCCGCTCGCACGGTTCTGAAGAAGTACGGCTTCGTGCTGCCGGGGGAGTAGGAACCGGATGGACTGGGAGTCGCTCCAAATCTCGGCCGTGCTCGCGCTGGCCACCGCGGTGTTGCTGCTGCCCCTGGGAATTCTCCTTGCCCGATGGTTGGCCTACAGCCGGCGGCCCTGGCGGCCGGTCGTGGAGGCCTCACTGGCGCTGCCCTTGATCTTGCCGCCCACGGTGCTGGGCTTCTACCTGCTGACAGCGATGGGTTCGGCCTCGCCGGTCGGCGCCTTCTACCAGCGTCTGGTCGGGCATCCGCTGGCCTTCTCCTTCACCGGGTTGCTGGTGGCCAGCTTGGTGTTCAACGTCCCCTTCGCGACGATGCCGATGCAGCGGGCTTTCGCGGCCATTCCGACCGACGTGCTGGATGCTGCGAAGACCTGCGGCCTCCCGCGCTGGCGCACGCTGTGGCGCATCGAGCTGCCGTTGGCGTGGCCGGGCATTCTCACTGGCCTGATCATGACGGCCGCTCACACCTTGGGAGAGTTCGGCGTGGTGCTGATGGTCGGCGGCAGCATCCCCGGCGAGACGAAAACCATCGCGATCGCGATCTACGATCGCGTGCAAGCCTTCGACATGCGAAGCGCCGGCCTCATGTCCGCGATGCTGCTGGGCTTGTCGCTCATTACCTTGCTCGCCAGTACCTGGCTCGGAGGCCGCCAATCTGGCGGTCGCGGGGTGCTTTGATGCTGGACGCGCAGCTACGCCAGGACGGCCCCATTCCTCTGGATGCGCGGATTCAATGCGCCGCTGGCGAATTGGTGGCCCTTGTCGGGCCCTCTGGTGCTGGGAAGTCCACGATTCTGCGCGCGATGGCCGGGCTGACGCGTGTGCGTCACGGCAAGGTCCTGGTCGCCGGCGAATGCTGGCAGGACAGCGATCGCGGCATCTGGCTTGATGCGCGGCAGCGCCGCTTGGGCATTGTGTTCCAGAGCTATGCGCTTTTTCCGCATCTATCGGTGCTGGACAACGTTGCTGAGGCCGTTCATGAGCTACCCCGAACTGAGCGGCGCAACCGGGCCACGCAGACCTTGGCACGGGTGCATCTGGCCGGGCTCGAGCGCCGGCGGCCGGCGCAACTGTCGGGCGGCCAGCAGCAGCGCGTGTCGCTTGCTCGAGCCTTGGTGCGAGAGCCGAAGGTGCTGCTGCTCGATGAGCCCTTCGCCTCTGTGGACCAAGCGACGCGGGAGCGGCTTTACGAGGAGCTCGCTGAACTGCGCAGCGGCCTCAATATTCCGGTCGTTCTCGTGACTCATTCGATGATCGAAGCCCAGCTGCTGGCCGACCGCATGGTGGTACTTCGGCGCGGCAAGACCTTGCAAGATGGTCCGCCCAACGACGTGCTGAGCCGCCCGAACAGCGAGGATGTCGCGCGCCTCGTGGGTTTCGGCAACCTATTCGAAACCAAGGTTCTCGGCACCGATGCAGCCCGAGGGATTGCATGGGTCGCTTGGGGCGACGGCGCACGCGTGGCTCTCGACATTTCGCGACAGGTCTGCGCAGGCGAAGCACTGCGCTGGGGCATCGCCGCAGGGGACGTTGTGATTTTGAAGGCAGGTCGAGCACCTGGCGAAGCGTCACAGACGGTGTCCACGATCCTGGAAAAAGCGACCGCACTGGGCGATAGTGTGCATCTCACGCTGCGAAGCCTCGACAGTTCGCTGCGCCTGCGAGCCGTTGTGACCAAGCGGTTCTTCGAGCGCGCAGAGACATTGACTGGCCAGACGGTCCAAGTTGAGCTTCCACAGGATCGCGTGCTGACATTCTGAATGGTCGGTTTCATACCAAGCGAATGTCTGCTTGAAGTTACCGCGATCTGCATGCCCAACTTTCTTCGTTGGACCAAACTGGCTGTCGCGGCTCCACCGCCAGCAGATCGTGACGCCATGGGCTTCGCCGCATTTCGCCCGTGGCCGATCAGCTCCGATTCATTCTCCGTCACCGTCGAAGAGCCGAGGGCTCGTACCTTCCATTGGACGCCAGCGCATCGACCTTGCTCGAAAGCGCCGAAAGACCGTTCAGTATCGCCAGCCGAACCGGGCGGCTTTGGGTCGCAAGTCGTCGCTCACTCGTGCGTATTACGGCATGTTCGCCTGTTTGATGTTCTTCGCCCAGTACGCTTCGATCTGCTGCACCAGCGGCGCTGGCAGCGGGACGTAGTCGAGCTTCTGCGCATCCGCCTGTCCGTTCTCGAGTGCCCACTTGAAAAAGCTCAGGGCTTCCTTGCTCGCCGCTGCGTTCTTCGGCTCCTTGGGCACGAGGACGAAGGTCGACGCGGCAATGGGCCACGAGTTCTTTCCGGGGGCGTCGGTGATGACCTCGTAGAAATCATCGGCCTTCCATTCGGCGCTAGCCGCTGCGGCCTGAAAGGATGAGGCGTTGGGCTCCACAAAGGCACCCGCTTTGTTCCTTACCTGGGCGTACTTCATCTTGTTTTTCATTGCGTAGGACATCTCGACGTAGCCGATCGCGCCCTTCACGTAGTTCACCCTGGCCGCAACCCCTTCATTGCCTTGCCCTCCGACTCCCAAGGGCCACTTGACCATGGTGCCTTCGCCAACCTTCGCCTTCCATTCCTCGCTGGACTTCGACAGGTAGTTGACCCAGTTGAAGGTGGTGCCGGAGCCATCCGCCCGATGAACGACGGTGATGCTCTGGTCAGGCAGGGAGATTCCAGGATTGAGTTCGGCGATCGCCGCGTCATTCCACTTGGTAATCTTGCCAAGGTAGATATCAGCGAGCAGAGCGCCTGTGAACTTCATCTCGCCCACCCGCGCGGCATCGATGTTCACAACCGGAACGACGCCGCCGACCACCAGCGGAAACTGCGCCAGCCCGCTTTGCTTCAACTCGTCCGGGGACAGCGGCTTGTCAGTCGCCCCGAACGTCACCATGCCCGACTTGATCTGTGTGATTCCCCCGCCAGAACCGATCGCCTGGTAGTTCACCTTGGCGCCCGTCTTGCTGTGGTAGGCCGCAGCCCACTTGGACAGGATCGGGTAAACGAAGGTGGAGCCGGAGCCCGTGATGTCGGTAGCGTGCGCGGTCAACGCGGACAGTGCGAATGCCGCAGCCACGGCTCGCAGTAGCCCGCCTCGAGCGATGGTGAGAACTCGTCCACGCACCAGCAGAGCGGTGCGGCAGTCAGCCAGGTGTTTTCCGGACCGTTGCAGCATGGCGGCACTCCTTCATTTCTATATCGCCGGAAATATAGAGGCAGAGTGTGGGCACGCTAGATGACAGGTGTGTGACGAATACCAGGCGCACGAACCCGCGCGCGATACGCTATTTCATCTTCAGAATCCAGCCAACGAGTGCCTTCACGTCACCGTCAGGAACTTGAGCATTCGACGGCATTGGGACTGAACCCCATACGCCTGCTTCGCCTGCCTTCACCTTTACCGCAAGCTTGTCGACAGCTTTGGCATCGCCAGCGTACTTGGCTGCAATGGTCTTGAACGCGGGGCCGACCATCTTTTGCTCTTTGGCGTGGCATGCAACGCAGCTGTGCTTTGCAGCGAGCGCGTCGTTGGCATGCGCCCATGGGCGAGGCACCCGTTTGTCATTGCGAGGCATACGCGGGAAATCGGGTCGAGGGGAGCCTCGACTGCTGTTGCACGGCGCTCGGTTCAGATCGAGCGTTGATTCACGCGTTTCGACAGTTGCTCGGCGCTTTCCTTGCGTTCGCTATAGCGGTCGACCAGGTATGGGGCGACGTCGCGCGTCAGCAGCGTGAACTTGAAGAGTTCTTCCATCACGTCGACTACGCGCTCGTAGTACGACGAAGGTTTCATTCGTCCTGCCTCGTCGAACTCAAGGAAGGCCTTGGCCACCGAAGACTGGTTCGGGATGGTGAGCATCCGCATCCAGCGGCCCAGCACGCGCAGTTGGTTGACCGCGTTGAAGGACTGGGAGCCGCCCGACACTTGCATCAGCGCCAAGGTCTTCCCCTGCGTCGGCCGTACCGCGCCGAGGGCCAGCGGAATCCAGTCGATCTGGGCCTTCATGATCCCTGCCATCGATCCGTGTCGCTCGGGTGAGCACCAGACCATGCCTTCCGCCCATTGCGCGAGCTCGCGCAGTTCGCGCACCTTGGGGTGATCGTCGGGCGCACTGTCCGGCAGCGGAAGACCCATCGGGTTGAATATGCGGACCTCGCCGCCCATCGTTTCGAGCAGGCGACCAGCCTCTTCTGTCAGCAGTCGGCTGTACGAGCGCTCGCGCAGCGATCCGTACAGCATCAAAAAGCGAGGGGCGTGTTGTGACGGCGTCCGACTGACCAGACGATCCAGCGAGGGCCGATCGAACAGCTCGGAATCGATGTTGGGCAGGTTAAGCGTCGTGACGGACATGTCGGCCCTCCGCATCGATGATGGCTTCTCCGCCTTCCTTGAGCTCAGATGGCCGGCACAGCTTGGCGTCCACCGGCGGGGCGACGCCATCGGCGTTGTGAAGGATGGTGATTTCGCAGGTCTCAGATTGCATGTATACCATTATGCAAGTATTATTGAACTATGGAAGAAATGGATGTTGTTCGGTCGCTGGCCGCCTTGGCGCAGCCGGTGCGCTTGCAGGTTTTTCGCGCACTCGTCGTCGCTGGGCATGGCGGTTTAACCCCGGGCTCGCTCGTCGAAAGCCTAAACGTCCCAGCGACGAGCCTGTCCTTTCACCTCAAGGAGCTTGTGCACTCTGGTCTGGTGTCCCAGGAGCGCGACGGGCGCCACCTTATCTATAGGGCGACCTTCGATCGGATGGACGCCCTGATCGGCTACCTGACCGAGAACTGCTGCCAGGGCCAGGCCTGCATTGTCGAATCTGCTACCGCTTGTTCATGCTGAAGGAGAGTTCCCATGAAGCGTTTCCATGTTCACCTGCACGTCGATGACCTCGCAAAGAGCATCGGCTTCTACTCCAAGCTATTTGCCGCCGAGCCCGCTCGCGTCGAGCAGGACTATGCGAAATGGATGCTCGACGATCCGCGCGTCAATTTCGCGATCTCCACGCGAGGTGACGGCAAAGGTGTAGATCACCTCGGTATCCAGGCTGCGGACGAAGCCGAGTTGGCGGAGTTGAAAACGCGCGCCCAAGCGGCGGACCAGACGCTCGTCGACGAAGGTGAAACCTTGTGCTGCTATTCACGCAGCGAGAAGCACTGGGTCAGCGACCCGCAGGGCGTCGCGTGGGAGCATTACCGCACCCTTGAGAGCGCGCAGGTCTATGGCAAGTCGCGACCCGTCGGTGACGAGGCTTCTGGGGGCGCTTGCTGCGCCGCCGCTCCGGCGAAAGGCACACCGATCGCCGTACCTGCAAAAGTCGCTTCCTCCTGCTGCTGAGATCCTCCATGACTGAAAAAATCTACAACGTGCTCTTCATCTGCACCGGCAATTCGTCGCGTTCCATCATGGCCGAAGCCCTGATGAGCCATGCGGGCCATGGCCGCTTCAAGGCTTACTCTGCCGGCAGCCGACCCACCGGCAAGGTGAACCCGCTGGCGCTGCAGGCGCTCACATGGCTGCACCTGCCCACCGAGGGCTATCGCAGCAAGAGCTGGGACGAGTTCGCCCGGCCCGACTCGCCGCGGCTCGACTTCGTGCTCACCGTCTGCGACAACGCTGCCGGCGAGGTGTGCCCGGTATGGCCGGGCCAACCGATGAGCGCTCACTGGGGTGTGCCCGATCCGGCTGCGGCCGAAGGTTCGGACGAGGAGAAGCTGCGGCATTTTCATGATGCGGCGCTCACGCTCAAGCGGCGCATCGACCTGATGCTCGCGCTGCCGTTGGCGCGCCTCGATGCGATGTCGCTCCAGAACGAATTGCACGAAATCGGCAAGGCCGGAAAGACCGTCGCCCAATGACCACCAACGTGCTGATCCTCTGCACCCACAACTCGGCGCGCAGCGTGCTCGCCGAAGGCATGCTGAACCACCTGGCCGCAAAAGCCGGCAAGGACGTGCGCGCCTTCAGCGCTGGCAGTGCTCCCAGTGGCCGGCTCAATCCCTTCGCGCTGGAAGCGTTGACCAACGTCAATGTGGATGTGTCGTCCTACCGCAGCAAGAGCTGGGACGAGTTCGTCGGCGACGACAAACCGGTCATGCGCATCGTCATCACCGTGTGCGACAGCGCGGCGCAGGAGACCTGTCCCTATTGGCCTGGCAGTCCGGTGAAGGTGCATTGGGGGTATCCCGATCCTTCCAACGCGCCCGGCGGCGACGAGGGCAAGCGGGTGGCCTTCGAGCTGACACGACAGGCCATCGCCTACCGCATGACCCAGCTGCTGGCGCTGCCGTTGGACTCGATGAGCGACGCGGACCTTCAGCGAGCTCTCACAGCGATTTCGCAGAGCTGAAGGCATGGTTGATCTTCCGCGCAAGCTTCTGGCCGAGATGCTGGGGACGGCGCTCCTGCTCGCCGTCGTGATCGGCTCCGGCATCATGGCCGAGCGGCTGTCCGGCGGGAACGTTGCCGTGGCCTTGCTGGCCAATACCCTGGCCACCGTCGGCGGCCTGTACATCCTGATCGAAGTCTTCGGCCCGATCAGCGGCGCGCACTTCAATCCGGCCGTCAGTGCGGTGATGGCCATGCGCCACGAACTGCCCGCCTCGAGCCTGGTGCCCTACGTGGCAGCGCAGCTCGTCGGCGCGATGCTCGGCGCCTGGCTGGCCCACGCGATGTTCGACATGAGCATCCTGCAGTTCTCGGCCAAGTTGCGAAGCGGGACGGGGCAATGGATCGCCGAAGCCGTGGCCACTGCTGGCCTGCTGCTGGTCATCCTGCGCGCGCCGGCAGGCCGTGCGCCGGCCATGGTTGCGGCCTACATAGGCGCGGCCTACTGGTTCACCGCGTCGACCTCGTTCGCCAATCCGGCGGCGGTGTTCGGCCGCATGTTCAGCGACAGCTTTGCCGGCATCGCGCCAGCCAGCGCGCCGGGCTTCGTGCTCGCGGAGCTGTTGGGGGCGCTCATCGGCCTTGGCATTCACACGGCGCTCGAGCCGCGCTTGCACCCTGCCGGCCACCCCAACATGATCGAATCCTCGGGCCGGCAGCAGTAACAGATTCACTGACTGAGCCGGCGCCACGGTTTCGGCGGACCGGCATCAGCTTCGACACGAGCGGAGTACCGATGGTGGCTTTGCGCCAACTTTCAATAGTGCCAATCCTGGGCACGGCGCAGACGCTGGCGTGGGCTTCCTCCTACTATCTGCCGGCGATGCTCGCGGTGCCGATGGCACGCGATCTGGGCATCTCACCCTCGACGGTCTTCGCCGCGTTCTCGGTGGCGCTGATCGTCTCGGCTGCGCTCGGACCCTATGCGGGACGCGCGATCGACCGCTTCGGCGGCCGCCCGGTGTTGATCGCGAGCAATGTCGTCTTCGCTGCCGGCCTGGCTGCGCTGGGATGGGCCGATAGCACGGCCGCGCTGTTCCTGGCCTGGGCGCTCATGGGCATCGCGATGGGCAGCGGGCTCTACGAGGCCGCCTTCGCCACCGTGGTGCGCCTGCACGGCCAGCAGGCGCGCAGCGCCATCACCGGCATTACCTTGTTCGCGGGCTTCGCGAGCACGGTCGGCTGGCCGGTGTCGGCGGCGCTCGAATCGCACTTCGGCTGGCGCGGCGCCTGCATGGCCTGGGCCGCGCTGCACCTGCTGATCGGCCTGCCGCTCAACGCCTGCCTGCCCAGGCTTGCACGCGCAGCCACGGCGGATGCGGCCGCATCGGCGCAGCCAGAGACCGCGCCGCTGCTCGCGGGCGTCGAGGCTCGGCGCTCCGCTTTGCTGATGGCCTACGTATTCGCCGTCACCTGGTTCATCAGCACGGCCATGGCCGCGCACCTGCCGCGCGTGCTGCAGGCGGCCGGCGTCGGCTTCGCGCTGGCCGTGTCCTTCGCGGCGCTGGTCGGGCCGGCGCAGGTGGCGGGGCGAGTGCTGGAGTTCACGGTGCTGCAGCGCTTTCATCCGCTGCTGTCGGCGCGCCTGGCTGCCATGGCGCATCCGCTCGGCGCGGTGGCGATCGGGCTCGCGGGTGCGCCGGCTGCGGCCGCGTTCACGGTGCTGCATGGCGCGGGCAACGGCATCCTCACGATCGCGATCGGCACCTTGCCGCTGCTGTTGTTCGGGTCGCAGGGCTACGGCCGGAGGCAAGGGCTGCTTATGGTGCCCGCGCGCTTGGTGCAGGCGGGGGCGCCCTTTCTCTTCGGTTTGGGCCTGGACCGCTGGGGCGCGCAATCCCTGTGGATTTCCTCCCTGCTGGGCGTGACGGCGCTCGGCGCGTTGATGTGCATTTCAGTACCGAGCGGTCTATCCAAACGGCTCTCCACGGAGTCGTAGCGAAATAGCTGGTCCTGACCGTCTCCGCTTCACTTGCGGCGCGCACGGCGCTCGGCCTGTGCTCAACGTCGCCCGTGCTTGTCGTCGTGACGCGGCTGCGCTGGCAAATTGGTCGGCGCGTGCTCGCTGTAGACGACGACGCTTCTCGTGCAGCGTTTCAGGCAGCCCACCCCATTTCAATGAATGCTTTTCGCCAGTCAATGTCGATTGCCGACCGACTGTAGTGGGCGATGTCGATGTTGAGCGTCAACACCGTGAGGGCTGTGCCTCGGGAGGGCTCAACGGGATTGCGGGCCGTCCTCATCGCTCCAAGTCTAGAAGCGCGAATCGCGGTTGTCGAAGATGGCGTAGCAGCGATCAAGGTTGGCGCTGAGTGAGTGACGTGTGGTGGCGGATGCGGTGTCGCTCCTGATGCCCGGTCTCGGTAGGCCAGGGCGTGTCCCCGCTGCGCGGGGCCGGGCTGTTGCGCTGCGCGTCGAGCCACCGGCGATGCCGGCGTCTCGCCCCTGACGGGCTGCCATCCCTCACGCGACACGGCCAGGCCGGCGCAGCCGGCTGAAGCACGCGGCGGCCGTTTCCCGTGCCCGGGGATCGCGGGCCCTGATTCCTTCACGCTGCGCGTGAACGAGGCCTGCTTGGCGAACTGGCCGGCTTGCAGGTCGCTGCGCTCGCTGCGGTGCTGGCCAGATCGCCACCCCGGTCACCCGCCATGCCCGGTGCCGGGCCGCTGAATGCCGGATTCAGAGAAGTGCTCGCAGCGGCTCGACCGCCGCGCCAGTCGCTCGCCTTCGGCTCCCTTGGTGGCACGTCGGCCGCGGAGCCGCCGCTGCTCGTGGGCGTTCGGTCGCCTTCGCTGCAACCGCTGCGCCAGGCAAGCTGGCACATCGGCCGCTACGCTGCGTCGACCACGGGGGCAGCCCGTGCGCCAGTCGTCCCACCGCGATCCCCCCACAAGCCCCCGTCACTGGGTGAGGGGGACTTGTGGGGGGATCTTCAAGCGGTGGGCCGGGAAACCGGCGCACTGCTTCGGCTGCGAAAAACCCCACCCATCCCCAACCCCTTCCCGTGAGGGAAGGGGCCATGCCCACCCCCCGCCCGCCCGTGGGCGGGAGCGAGGGAGTCCGAGCGAGAGGATCAGTTTTCAGGGAACCCGGATCGGGGCCCGGCTGATTGCTCTCGATTGGAGTACAGCATGGCAAACGTCCAAGTCATCCAGCGACACGCGCACCTGGTAGGCGCCGTCAAGCTCGAATTCGTCAACGGCCGAGAGGGCAAGATCGCCAGGGCGGTGCTGACCGCGATCAGCAACACGCGGCGCGGTTCGGGCGAGACGCGCGAGGAGGCGTCCACCGCGATTCAGTGGACGCTGTGGGGCAAGCAGGCCGAGAACGCGGCCGAATACCTGGGCAAGGGCTCGCACGTCAACATCGTGGGGCGGCTACGCAACAACAACTTCGAGAAGGACGGCGAAACCGTCTACGGCATGGCGTTCACGGCCGAGGAAATCGACTACCTCGACAGCCGTGCCGAATCCGAGGCGCGCCGCAACGGTGGCCACGGCGCCGAAGGCGGCGCGAGCAGTGGCGAGCAAGCCGCGCCGGCCGGCACCACCCGCAAGCCGAGCAACGCGCGCCAGCCGGTGCATGCCGACGCATGAACCCGCACCGGGTGGGCGCCATGTTGGTCAATCGGCCACTGAACCGCGCCTGCCCTTCGAGCCTCATTCAACGATCGAAGGAAATCATCATGTACTCGACTCCGACACTGGCCACCCGCTTTGCCCCCAACACCCGCATGATGCGAGGCGACCTGCCCCTGAGCGAAGACCAGATGCGTGCCGCGGCGCCGTCCATCTTCGCCGAGGGCAAGCACGCGAGCCGCTCCGAGCGCTACACCTACATCCCCACCGTCGATGTCCTGCGCGGCCTGCGCAAGGAGGGCTTCGAGCCCTTCATGGTCGCCCAGGGCGCCAGCCGCGTGCAGGGCAAGGCGGAGTTCACCAAGCACATGATCCGCATGCGCCACGCCGGACAAGTGCAGACCCGACCGGAGGCGAACGAGATCATCCTCATCAACAGCCACGACGGTGCCAGCTCATACCAGATGCTCGCCGGCATGTTCAGGTTTATCTGTTGCAACGGCCTGGTGGTGGGCGAGGTGGTGGAGGACATCCGCATCCCGCACAAGGGCAACATCCAGCGCGAGGTGATTGAAGGCGCCTTCCGCGTTCTGGACGAATTCGAGGCCGTGAGCCAGCATACTGAGGCGATGAAGGCGCTGCCGCTGGAGCCACGCGAGGAGATCGCCTTCGCGACCGCCGCGCTGGCGCTGCGCTTCGGCGAGCGTGGTGTAGAGGAAACCGGTGGGCACCGGCCCGCGCCGGTCACGGCCGAGCAACTGATCGAGGCGCGCCGGCCCGAGGACCTCGGCCACAGCCTGTGGACCACTTTCCAGCGCGTACAGGAGAACGTGATCCGTGGCGGCCAACCTGGTCGTAGTGTGCAGGGTCGCCGCTTGCACACGCGCCCTATGGGCAGTATCGACCGCGGGGTGAGCCTGAACCGGGCGCTGTGGATGCTGGCCGAGGAGATGCGCAAGCTCAAGGCCTGACAGGTTGGCGATGACTTTCCGGTGGAAGTCATCGCCTCCGGTGCGACCGGCCGGCCCGACCATCGGGCTGGCCGTCTCTCAAGAACCCGAGGAGCTTCAAATGAATCACAACGCCATCGATGCCGAGATCGCCTCTTACGACGCGAGATCCCGTCAGGCCACGCAGAACGGCGCCCGGGCTTTCGCGCGGCTGCTGAAGCTGGCCGAGGAGCGCGACTCTGGCCAGATCCCGCGCATCGCGCGCTTCCTGGCCGCGACGTACAACGGTCAGGCCTTCCAGTTCGACCTGTTCGAGCTGCGTGCCGTCGACATCGCCATCAGCGACGACATGCTCAGTTGCCTGGACGCGCTGCGCTGGGGCCGGGCCGACCTGCACAGGCTCATCCTCGACGGTGATGCGCGCGTGCGCGCTGTGATCGAGAGTTGGGGCCTGCGCTGGCCGAACGACACCTGAGCGCCGAGCCGAGGCGCGCGACTCAGGCCGGGCGCCCGTCCAGGCGATCGGCGATCCATGATTGAACGGCGCTCTCCGGCCAGGTCGCGGTGCGTCGCCCGGCTTTCACGGAGCGGGGGAAGACGCCCCTTTGCATTTGCTCGTAGATCGCCGACCGGCGCAGCCCGGTGAGGCGCTCGACTTCAGGAAGTCGCAGGAGCCTGTCGGGCGCGCGCTTCGCAGTGCGCGCCACCAGCAGCGTTGAATCGGCGCGGAGAAGCGTGAGCGCTTCTTCCAGCAGATGAGCGGCTGCCTGCAGGTCACGTTGGGCCGCATTGTCGGCGGCGAGGCGTTGGCTTGATGCGTCGTCGGTATGAGCTCGCATGTGACACCACCTTTTCGGTTTCCGCAACTGCGTCCAATGCCGCTGCGGTACATCCATAGGGTGCCTGGGATGTCCGGTGGCGCCAACCTGTTGGCGCAAGGCGAGCGTGTCGAGACGTAGCAAGTGCAGAAGATATTTGGGCTGTCGCTGACTGGCGCTGCGCGCGCGACCGCGAGACCTTCGGCATGCCGAACACCGATCGGTTGATCGCGGTGAGCATGACGGCCGCCGGCCGACGTGAAACTTGACGCTGACCAAGGCCTGCCACGCGATCGCTGCCACGCTGATCCGATAGCGAAGTGTTCGGCATGTCGAACATCTGCATGGGAGGTTGCGGGTTTCGGCATGCCGAACACTTTTGCGTGTGTGCCGGCGCGAGATGTCGGGGAGTGTTCGGCATGTCGAACAAGATCGATGTCGAGGCCTGGGTTGGCGCATCAGCGGCTGCGATGTGAGCAGTCGCGCGGGCGATCGAACGAAGTGTCGGCATGCCGAACGCGGAGTCCTTGTGCGGTGTTGAGGGCAGGATAGACTGGCGTCAGACATTGTTTACACCCTCGGTGTTTGTAGTGCTCAACGCTCCTCGATCCGCCGTGATCTCGATGCGGTTGCCTCCCGATGTGAAGGCAAGATTCGCCGCGCTGGCCGCGCGTCATCAGCTCACCGAGTCGGGCCTGCTCTCCAAACTCATCGACGAAGTGCTGCGTTGGAACGCACCAGGCCCAGTGGTTTCAGCGCTGGCTGCCGATGTGCGTGACGCCGCGATGGACGCTGCCTCCGAGGACCGCATCACGCTGCGCCTTCGCCATGGCGATCGCACGCGTGCCGCAGAGCGCGCTGGCGCGCGGGGGATGAGGACCGGCACGTACCTGGCGCTTCTCATCCACAACCACGTGTGGGCCTCGGAGGTGCTGCCGCCGCAGGAGCTGGACTTGATCAAGGCGGTGGGTGCGCAGCTGGCGGCCCTGGGCCGGCAACTGCGAATGTTCGACATGCCGAACACCTTGGCCGAACCCGCAACATCGGAGCTGCGTGATTTGCTCGCGCATGTGCGCCACGACGTTGAATCGGCGCGCGAAGCATCGGCGGCGTTGGTGCGCCGCAACCTGATGAGCTGGGAGGTGCGTCATGCCTAAGCGGATGGTGAGATCGTGCCCATTGGGTGGCGGCGATCGTGACCTGGCGCTGGACATCGTGAGCCATGGCCGGTGCGGTCCTGGCGGTGTGCTGCGTTTTGGTCCGGAGCAGATCCAACAGATCAAGCGCACTGTCAGTCGCACGCCCGAAGTGATGGTGAAGGTCTCTGGTGGCGGCCGCGACTTCGGCGGTGTCCGCGCCCACCTCAAGTACATCGGTCGGCACGGGAAGCTGCCGTTGGAGACGGACGAGGGCCTCATGGTTCAAGGCAAAAATGCGGCGCTGGAGATCGCGCAGGACTGGCATCTCGATCAGTGTCGCAGCCAGTACCGGTCGAAGCCCGCGGATGGTGAGAAGGACACGCGGCCAAAACTCGCGCACAACATCGTGCTGTCGATGCCCGCGGGTACACCGCCGGAGAAGGTGCTGGCGGCAGCGCGCATCTTCGCGCGCGAGAACTTCGGGCTGCAGCACCGGTACGCGATGGCGCTGCACACGGACCAGGCGCACCCCCACGTGCACTTGGTGGTCAAGTGCGAACATGAGTACGAGCCGGGCAGGCGCCTGTACATCCGCAAGGACACGCTACGCCGCTGGCGTGAGCAGTTCGCTGAACTGATGCGCGAGCAGGGCGTTGCTGCAAATGCGACGCCGCGGCAGATCCGCGGCCAGGTGCACCGACCGCAGCGCGACCCCATCTACCATCGGTTGCGGGCGATGCGTGCGTTCGGGCAACTGGATGCCATGGTGTGCAGCCAGCGCGCCACGCCAAAGCCGTCGACCTTCATGCGCGACAAGGTGCTGGCGATGGTCAGCGCACTCAAGAGCGGGGCGGGCGTGCTCGCGCAAGGAAAGGACACCTTGCAAGGCACGCGCGACGCGGTCACCGACGACTGGCAGGCAACCGCACAGACGCTGCGGCGCCAGGGATGGGGCGACCTGGCGGCGCAGGTCGACCGATTCATGGCACAGATGCCGCCGGTGCAGACGGATGGGGAGCGGCTGGCCGAGCAATGGCGGGTCTGGCAGCGCACGCCCACGCCGGAGCGCTCGCGTCCTCGTGTACCCGATGAGCGAAGTCGATAGGGAGCTTGCTTTCGTGGTC
This sequence comes from Variovorax sp. LARHSF232, assembly GCF_052871435.1. Taxonomy (NCBI): domain Bacteria; kingdom Pseudomonadati; phylum Pseudomonadota; class Betaproteobacteria; order Burkholderiales; family Comamonadaceae; genus Variovorax; species Variovorax sp. LARHSF232. Next base: position 134,124 of record NZ_JBIXJS010000008.1, read on the forward strand.
GCAGGAAAGCAGTTACGGGCCGCTTTCTCGATCAGGCGCGAAATCTCGTGCGTGCACGTCGACGACCTGCTCCTCACCTTGGAAGCTGCCCGACGTCGGTGGTCAAACAGGTGAACGACCAGCGGCGGCTTCTGCGTACCGCCAACTCACGCGGCCGACTCGTTGCTGTACCGTTGGTTCGCGACGGCGTACTACAGCTCCAGACTGGTTGCTGCCGTTCCAGCGGGAGAGCGGTGCATTCCGCAAAGGGGCGGATTGCCGACTATCACTAGTCCCTTCGACGTAGCGTGCGACTGGCAACGGACGTCACCCAGTGAAGTGCCAGTCTTGTCGGTCTAGTGATGGACCGGAGGGATTCCCGAATCCCGATAAGGATTTAGGTCCGATCGGGAGTTTCGCATCAGTCGGTCCAATCGCCGGTCGGGCTGACGTGACCACGGGAGACCCAGCTACTTCGGACCTACCAACGCCCCGTCAGCGGGACTTCTCTTGATGGCAGCCACCTGAGCATTGAGCGCGGGACCAATGCCCATGACGTGGTGCTGGAGGCGATCGAAGACAGTCTTCGTGTATTCGTCGGCCCATCGAGCGGCATACTGATTTCCCTTGTACTGGAATCCCATGAACTTGAGTCCATGAGGCTGGCTACCGTCATCGACAAAGCTGACCGACGTGTTCGCCCCGATCACGCTTCGGTGCTTGGAATGATTCACCAGCGCGGAGAGATGCTTGATCTCCGGGTCATCAAGGAACTCTTTTCCCCTGTCCTTGAGGTCTCCAGGCGGGAGCAAGTTTTGAATCCGCGAAAAGTGCGTAAGCGTGGCCTCAAGGCCCTCTGGCGAGTTCGCGTGGGGGTGAGCAGGATCGCCTGATCTGCTCACACTTGGATGTGTGCATTTAACCGGTACGTGCACACATGAACAAGCGAGTCACTTCGGGCAAGGACACTCGGCGCAAGCACAGCGAGGAGCTCAAGCAGGAATTGGTCGAGCGCAGCCTGGTGCCCGGCGCGTCGGTTGCCGCTATCGCGCAGGAGCATGGCATCAACGCGAACCTGCTTTTCAACTGGCGCCGACTTCGCCTGCGCACGGAGGCCCCAGCAGTCGGTGGAGCAGCGCCTGCGACGCTATTGCCGGTGACGGTGCAAATGGAGCCCCCGGCCAAGAGCAACAAGGCCATCGCGCCGCGCCCTTCAAGCGGCGTAATCGAGATCGACGTTGGTGCCACGCGTGTGCGGCTGCGCGGTGCAGTTGACGAAGCCAGCGTGCGCTGCGTGCTGCGCCTGCTGGGTGCCATCGCGTGATCGGTCTCCCGTCGAACACGCGTGTGTGGATCGTGGCCGGCCACACCGACATGAGGAAGGGCTTCGATGGCTTGGCTGCGATGGTGCAAACGGCGCTTGCGGCCAATCCATTCTGCGGCCACGTCTTCGTCTTCCGCGGCAAGCGAGGCGACATCCTGAAGGTGCTGTGGTTCGACGGCCAGGGCCTGATGCTCCTAGCCAAGAGGCTCGAGCGCGGCCGTTTTGTCTGGCCCCAGGCCATGTCCGGTAGTGTCTCGCTCACATCGGCGCAACTCTCAATGCTGCTCGAGGGCATCGATTGGCGTATGCCGGTGCGCACGCACGGGCCGTTGCTCGCTGCTTGATTCCGAGCGCGCTGACAGCGCACTACTGGATGAGAATTTCTCCGGTGTAGCACCGATGTTCGACGTGCCATGCGCACGGCACAGTGGATGACGTGACGACGCCGATCAACGACTCCACCACACCCCACACCGTTGAAGGTTTGCTGCGAGTGGTAGAGGAGAGAAATGCCGAAGTGGTGTTTCTCAAGTTGATGGTCGACAAGCTCAAGCTGCAGTTGCTGCGCGGCCTTCGGGCGCGCTTCGGATCGTCCAGCGAGCAGCTCGATGACCCTCAAATCACCCTGATTCACGGTGAACCACTGTATGAACACGCGGTGCCCATGGCGAGCGCCAAATCCGACGCGGCCAACGCGCCGCAGATTGATCGCAAGCTCCCGGGCCACCTGCCGCGGGAGACTCAGGTGTACCGGCCCGAGACAACCTCCGATCACCATGACGCAAACGATCAGGCCTGTGGCTGCACCGCCTGCGGCGGTCGTCTTCGTCTGATCGGACACGACGTCTCGGAGCAACTGGAGTACGTGCCCTCGCGCTTCAAGGTGATCCGCCATGTGCGGCCCAAGCTCGCGTGCGTGGCGTGCGAATCGATCTTCCAGGCATCGGCGCCGAGCCGGCCGATAGCGCGCGGCGTGGCCGGCCCCGGGCTGTTGGCCAACGTCCTGGTCTCCAAGTTTTGCGATCACATTCCACTTCACCGCCTGAGCCGCATCTACGCGCGCGACGGCGTCGTCATCGACCGCTCGACCATGGCCGGGTGGGTGGGCCAGAGCGAGAAGCTGTTCGAGCCGCTGGTGGCCGCGCTCGGGCGCTATGTGCTGGCCAGCGAGAAGGTGCATGCCGATGACACGCCGGTGGCCGTGCTCGATCCCGGTCGCGGCCGCACCAAGACCGGCCGGCTGTGGGTGTACGTGCGCGATGACCGGCCGGCCGGAAGCACGCAGCCGCCTGCGGCCTGGTATCGCTATTCGCCCAACCGCAAGGGCGAGCATCCGCAGGCGCACCTTGCGAACTACAGCGGCATCCTTCAAGCCGATGCCTACGGCGGGTACGGCAAGATCTACGCAGGCGGGCGTGTCGTCGAGGCATCTTGTTGGGCTCACGCGCGTCGCCCGTTCTGGGATCTGCACGAGAGCCAGGGCTTCGCGCCCGGTTCGATTGCCGAGCAGGCACTGCAGCGCATTGCGGCGCTGTACGCGATCGAAGCCCAGATCCGTGGTCAGCCGCCCGACGTGAGACGCCAGGTGCGGCAAGCCCGCGCCGGACCGCTGCTGGAAGACCTGCGTGCTTGGCTCACCAGCATGATGGGCAAGGTGTCGACGAAGTCGGAACTCGCCAAGGCGATTGGCTACTCGCTGACGCGGTGGAAATCGCTCACGCGCTACCGCGACGATGGTCGCATTGAGATCGACAACAACGCGGCGGAGCGCGCCCTGCGCGGTGCGGCTCTTGGAAGAAACAACTACCTCTTCATGGGCTCGGACGCCGGAGGTGAGCGGGCCGCGGCGATCTACAGTCTGGTGGAAACGGCCAAGCTGAACGGGCTCGATCCGCAGGCGTACCTGCGCGATGTACTCGCACGCATTGCCGACCATCCCATCAACCGCATCGACGAGTTACTGCCGTGGAACATCGGCGGGTACAACGTTGAGCAACGACTGGCAGCCTGAACACGCGACGCGGCTGCGCAACGAAGGAAGACGAGAGTGATCCTGCAAGGCACCGACCCGCGGATGATCGAAGCCCTCGAGGGCGCGAGCAGCTTGCAGCTCTACCAGCTCAAGGCATTGATCGAGGGCATGCTGGCCGACCCACGCCGCGGCATTGCCGCTCGCGCGAACCTTCATCTTGGCCAGTCTGTGCAATTCGTCGATTTCCGCGACGGTCAGATGCGCCGCGGCAAGATCATCGCCATGAGGGACACACAGGCAACGGTGCTGGAAGAAGGCACCAAGCGAACCTGGAAGATCCCATGTCTGGCGATGCAGGGCTATCACGGTGCAGAACGTCGCGACGAGCAAGCTCCCTATGAGCCGCCGCCGGAACCCGTCAGGGCGACAACCCATACGCGCGAGTTCCAACGCGGAGACACCGTGACGTTCGACGATCGGGACGGTCGCAACATCACCGGCGTGATCGTGCGCATAAACCAGCGCACGGCCACCCTCGGCACCGGTGATGGCGGGACTTGGCGGGTACCGTTCCATGTCCTGCGCCGTGTGCTCGACGTCTGAGTTCGACCTCTTCACCAGTACGTGTCAAGAGGGTCTTGAGGCCGCGCTTACAAAAGTGCACATCAGAGGGCAGTAGCTCCCCGATGTTCAACGCGGAATAGATGACAAAGCCCAAAGTGTCCAGGACCGCGTGCCCGCACTGCATGAAAGCGACAAGGTGAGCTTCGGCTTCGAATTTCCGCTCGTGGAAGTCTTGTGATTCCGGGTCTGAATTCGGGAAGACGTACTTCTGCATCACTTCGAGGGTTGGCGCCTCCAAGGCTGGGCCCACCAGTCGTTGGACTTCCTGGTAGTGATATTTCATGTACGCCATTCGCTTCACGATGGACTGACCACAGTCCCATGCATCTTTGGCCTTTTCATCACCGTGGACCCGCTCCACGCCCTCACGTAGCTCCCTTAGGGTCCAACGGACATCGGACCGTTCGGGCTGGGGGTGATGAAAGGTGATCTGCTTCATGCTATTGATCCTGCAGCAAGGAGGCTAGAAGTGGATCTTCGAGCCACCAAATAGTTCTGCGACGAAAGTTGATTGACGTGAAGAGATGCCGCTGCGCGATGGCAAAGGCGCGCGCGTCCAGCGGAACACCGTGCCATCGGTCCACATGCGGTGGAGGATGATGGCGAGCTTGCGTGCCACCGCGATCACCGCGCGCCGGTGACCTCGCGTCTTGGCCAGCCGCATACCCAAGGCTTTCAGTGACGACCATTGCTCGTTGCGCGTGAGTGGCGAGTGCGCCGCCACATAAAGTGCCGAGCGAACGTCTGCGTCACCGGCGCGCGAGATATGGCCGGGCTTGTAGCTCTCGCCGGACTGGAAACGCCTGGGCGTGAGTCCGAAGTGCGCAGCCACGGTGCGGGAGGACTTGAAACGGCTCGGATCGTCCACGCCCGCCTTGAACGACAAGGCAGTCACTGGGCCGACGCCTGCCCTCCATGCAGCAACCAGGAGGGCGCGAATTCGTACTGAAGCGCCGCCGCCAGCGAACTGCGCGCCAGAAAGCTGGCACCGGGACACAGGCTGCCTTCGATAGAGGCGGCCACGCGCCCGGTCAGCGGCCGAAGGTAGAAGGCGGCAGCGCTGACGTCTTCGACACCGAAGCGCTTCACGTCGTGCAGCGACACGCCCAGGTACTCCCGGGCGTCGAAGCGGTGCGAGATGTCGATGCCCGTGTCCTGCCAGTCGGGCGAATCATTGCTGAGCGACTCGCGTGAATAGCCCAGTTCGAGCGAGGTCGGCAACTTGGCGGTCTGGGCGCCGGCCGGCAAGGGGGTGCTCAGTGCCAGCGCAACGCCAGCAAGGACACACCTCACGACACCACTTTCGTATGGCGTCGCACGCGAGCCATGAGCTCGTTCGGTGCAAAAGGTTTGTGGATGTAGTCGCTCGCGCCGGCATCGAGCGCCCGCACCGCGTCCTGCTCGCGCGTCTTGGCGGTCAGCATGAGTACCGGAACGGCGCGCCACGCCGGTGTCGCGCGGATCAGCTCCACCAGTTGGAAGCCATCGACAAAGGGCAGCATCACATCGAGGAGCACGATGTCGACCGGCGGCTGGGTTCGAATGAAGGCATCGGCGCTGCGGCCTTCACGTTGCAGGGCGACCCGGTAATGCTCGCGCTCGAGCATGAACTGCAGCAGATAGGCGATGTTCTCGTCGTCCTCGACGACCAACGCCCCGGGGCGGATCGGTTGGATTGAATTCATCTCGATGGGGATTTTGCAATGGGATGTAGGGTCTCGGCGCGGCGACGTTGGATTCGAATCCAACGATCATTTCAAAAAAGGTCTATTGACCGAAACCAAGGTCTGTCGAGAACTAGTCAGCCTGCAATGGGGTGACTTCACCAGTTCGACAGCGCCTGGATCAGGCTCGCCTTGGCGTCGGTATTGGCGAAGCTTGCATCAATTGAATTGCGCGCCAGCGCTCGAAGGTCATCCTCCGACCAACTGAACGCCTTGCTGCACAACGCGTACTCGCCCATCAGGCTGGCCCCCAGCAAGAGCGGGTCATCAGTATTGATCGACACGGCGACGCCGGCACGGCGCAGACGATCGATCGGGTGGTTCTCGATAGAGGGGTAGACACCCAATGTCAGATTGGAAGTTGGACAGATGCCCAGCGGTATTTGCCGATCGACCAACAATTCGATCAGCCCGGGATCTTCGATCGCCCGCACACCGTGATCGATGCGATCGGCACCGAGCAGTTCGATGGCGTCCCTCACACCCTCGGGGCCGCTGGATTCGCCAGCGTGCACGGTGCGGCGCAGTCCGGCTGCACCTGCGCGCCGGAACGCCTCGGCGAAACGTGAGCTGGTGCGCCCGGCTGCAGCCTCGTTGCCATCGATCGAGAGCGCAACGACGCGCGGATGCCGCAGCGCCACCAGCGCATCGACTAGTTCGGCCGCCGCACCCGACGATTGCGAGCGCAGCAAGCTGACGCACAGGCCTACTGGCGGAAGCCCATCCTGTTCCGCTGCGGTGAAACCGGCATCGATCGAGGCGATCATGTCGGGCAGACGACCGTGCCATGCCTTCCAGTGGGTCGGGTTGACGATGACGTCTGCGTAGCCTGCGCCGCTCTCGGAGAGCAACTTGCTGAAGCCGTAGCTCAGTTCGGCCAGGCGGTCACGGGTCGACGCCAAGCCACATGCCCAATCGAGAAAGTGCAGGAAGTCCGCCAAGCCTTCGAACTGAAACAGGCGATCACGAGGTCTTGGCATTGGCACGCCGGCCTGCGCTGCCCATTGCTCGAGAACGCTCGGTTCGAAGCAGCCTTCAAGATGTGCGTGGACTTCTGCCTTCGGCAAGGCTCGTAGCCTGTCGATATTCGGGATCTGGGTGCTGGGCATTGAGGTACTCGGTCATGTGTTCGTCGTGTGGCGCCAGTCTCTTGCATCTGCGGTCCCACGTCATACGTCAGCGCGCATTCTCGCTATTGGATCGGGCTACCTCGCGCGTACCACCGAACTCGAGCAAGATCTCCTTGAAATCTTCCGACTCCCGCAGCAACCGGCCCGCCACCTCGCGCAATCGGTCCACGTCTGCCGCGGGTAGGACAAAGCTCGTGGGCAAGTTCATGAACGAGGCGCGCTCCTTCGCGTCGGAAATCTCGTCGAAACTCACGTCGAGCACGTGCAAGCTGACTTTCGGCACGCTCGCTTCCGCCTGGGCTACGCTGGCGCCTGCCAGGCGCGCACGATCGACCAGCAGTTCGCGGCGCCACCTGGCGGCCTCCGCGCGGTCCTTCATGAGCTCAACCGTCTCGAACGAGTACCGGTCGATGGGAACGCCTGAGGCTTGCAGCAGCTGAGCAACGAGGCTGGGTGGGGTCTCCTGGCGGTCCCAGTCGGTGCGGGGAGCCGAACGGGCGTTCACGACCATCAACACGATCCTTTGGACGACGCCGAAGTTGACCTCGCTGCGGAACCTCGCGCTTGCTTCGAGCTCCTCGAGCGCCTCAAGCACGCCGCGCACCCCGATGTTGTCGGCGACGCCGCCGTCAACCAGATGGATGTACGGGCGCTCCTGGCTGTTCTGGAAGGCATCCATCTCGCGATAACGCTGCAGCGCCCGCGCTGCCGGGCGGACACGCGATTTGGGATCGGCTACGTCGCGTACCCAGGCCGGATACTGGAAGCCGCAGGTGCCGCCATAGTTGTTGAATGTCACCGCCGAGAGAACCACCGGCACCGCCGAGGAGGTGGCGGCTGCGCGCGACAGGCGAACCTGGTTCAGGTTAGTGCAGAGCAGGTCGAAGTCGTTCTGAAAGAACGCGAGTCGCGAGCCCGTCGAGATGTCGGTGCCGGTCGCGATCGCGACCGGCCCGTCCTTGTCCAGCAGGTCGCCAAACGTCGCGCCCTCGAACAGGATCTGGTCGTAGTACGCGGCGGCAAGCTCCGAACGGCCAGCGCTGCCGCCGAGAAACTGCCACCAGTTCAACGGGTTCAAGCCGCGCCGTAGAAGCGTTCCCTCGACGTCGCGCTTCAGAAAGCGTTGCTCGTATTCGGCGAACAGGCGCTCCCCATAGAGCGCGTACGCGAGCGCGGTAAAACTCCCCCCCGACACGCCGGTGATCAGGTCGACCTCGTCGATCAATCGGCGGCGCTGGCCATCCACCGTGATCTCGGTACGGCGCAACTCCTCCAGCACGCCATACGAGAATGCAGCGGCACGCGTGCCGCCGCCAGAAAAGGAGAGCACGACCAACGAACGCGGGTCATTGTTCAGCCGCTTGGGGATCAGCAGGTGGGGCCTGTACCCCGCTGTCGGGTCCACCTGGGTGATGCGCTCGTTGATTGGCCGGGAGGCGCAGCCGGCGAGCACCAAGGCGATGAGGAGGCAGGCAACTAGGCGCACCGTGCTCATGGATGGTCTCTGGGCGCCACCGCCCAAGGCACTGGGGATTTCGCCTTGCACTTTTGCCCACATTGAAGTCTCGATCTGGCGCGCTTCAAGGCTAACGCCCGACCGTCTCTGGTCGCGCGCCGTACACGCGCGTGGCCAGCAGCAGCGCCACCAGCGCATGCTCGACAACGGCAGGCCAAAGCAGGAGTCCGGCGTAGTGCTGGGCGCCCCCCAACAAGCCCAAATAGACGGCCGCCAAGAGGTTGTAGACGACCACCGCGTGCAGGGCCGGGCGCGAGACCGCATCTGCGCCCGGCCAGCAGGCGATCACCAGCGCGAGCAAGCTCACCCCGAGCAGGCGGCCGTACGCAACGCCCGCCTCCTCAACGGCCGAGCCAAAGATCAACTGCGCGACCAACCCGGGCGCAAGCACTAGCGCGAGCGCCGTAGCGCCCTCCGCAACGAGGGAGAACAGCAGCACGTTTCGCCCGCTGAGCAATGAGGTGTTCATGGTTCGGTTCTCTCGAACGCTGCGTGCAGGTGTACATTGACCGGAACAACCGGCGTCATTGCACCTTTTTGACCGCCGGAATCTTGTAGGTGCCGTCCAGGGCCTCTTTCTTCGGTTGGTAGATGCGGACGGTCAAGTTAAAGGGGCCGCTCGGCGGACTGGGCAGCCAGTTGGCCTCTTTGTCCGCCCCCGGGGACTTGGCTTGGATGTAGACATCTAGCGATCCGTCGGGGTTGTACATGAGAGGCATCGACGAAAGGATCCCGTAACGCTCGGTGGCGTTGCGCACGTAGAAGTTCTCCCGATACGGCGAAATGGACCAGACCCCGCTTCCTGAGGGAGGAAGCCCGCCCTTGTCGAAATGCATGACGTACTTGCCGGCGCCGTCCAGCACGTTTCCGTCGCCGTCCATGAAGGCGCATGGGTAGGTAGCGTCGTCGGACGTCAGCGCGCCAAGTCCCAGCCAGGCAATGAGCGCGCGCGTTGTGTAGTCCGTGCCGTACCTGCCAAGATTGAGCATCGTGATCCAACCATTCTCGCCCTTCGCGTCATAGGGGCCTTCCGCCAGCTTCTTCCAGACTTCGAGAGGCGCCTTGTTGATCCCTTTCAGTACATTCGGATCAAGCTTGGTGGGGTCGAAATCCTTGCCGGGCTCGATGCCGAGCTTCTTGAGCTTCTCGATCGCGTCCGTGTCAGCGGGATAGGGAGGGTTTTCCTTCAGCAATGTCGCCAGTCGCCCGAAGAACATCTCGCCGGTCATCAAGCGCACCTGGTCGTAGGGCGTCGCCGTGGCGTCCGCGGCGGGATCGACTGGGACCGTGGCGGGCGGCGTGTACGGCTTTCCCCAAGCGCTGAGCGGGGTGATCTTCAACTGGTCCTGCAGGGCATGGATTTGCGGGAAGTCCTTGGGACTTGCGGCTGACATCTGCACCAGGACCCACGCATGGCGAGTGGAACTGCGGAAGGTCTGCTTGACGCCCGCGGGGGCGGCACCGTTCCAATTGGGACCAACGATCATGAAGTTACCGAACTTGGCTTCGGGGGTGCGCGTACCAGCGGAGAGGAAATCGTCGGTCCACATGTTCAGCGCTTGCACGACGATGTATCGCTCCTTGGTGTCGGGCACGGAAACAACCATAGGCTCCTTGTCGAGATCCAGGAAGCCGTGCGACCACAGTGAGTTCACACTGATCCGCACCACGTCCTTGAAATCCGGGCTTACGTAAGTGCGCAGGTGAGCGAACTGGTTGATTGGCGCCTTGTATTCGCCGGATTTCGACGCCGCCGTCATCACATCCTTCGTCACTCCCATCATCACCAGCGGGAAGCCATAAACGTATGACTCCATCGCACGGACATAGGAGATTCCTTCCTCGGCCTTTCCACAGCTACTGAGAGAGAGTGCCGCGGCCAGACTGACCGCGCCTGCGAACACTGCCTTGATGCAGCGCCAGGATCTGAACACTGAGTTCATGGGGTCCCTAGTTCAATTAGTCTCGTGTCTTCCACTTGAAGTCGAGGATCTGGGCGATCGTGCCCTTGATCGGCTTCTGCTCGACCGTGAGCTTGACGAGCTTGCCCGTGAAGCGGAATGGCACCTGGTAGTCTCGGTCGTCGATCGGCGTGCGCGTGTCGATGCCGACATCGAAAGTCTCATCCTCCGGGAACATGAACGGCAGCGTTTTCGGGATCTTCTTCGAATCGATCACCTGGCCGTCCACCTTCAGCGTTCCGCGGCCGCCAAGCCCGAAGCCGATGCCGTCGTACTCGAAGTCGAACACGAGCGTGTGCTTGCCCGGCGCGAGCGCGTCCTTGGCTTCCCAGCGGAAGCGCTCCGTGTCGACGTAGTTGTAGACGAACACCGGCTTGCCCTTGAGCAGATAGAAGCCCACCCCGCCGAAGCGCCCGCCGTCGGTAACCAGGATTCCCTCTGCGCCGCCTTGCGGAATCTCGACCTCTGCGGTGATCGTGAAGGAGCGGTCGAGAAAGCTCGGCGCACCGCCCTTGGGCGTGTTCGCGAGCTCACCGCTGTAGGTGAAGACATTGCGGCCACCCGTCGCGCTGGGCTTGGGCAGGATGAAGCGCGGAAGCGTGCGGTTGTCCAGCGGCAGCACGTTGTATTTCATCGCCTCCGACATGAAGGTCTTCTGCATTTGCGCGAGCTTGTCCGGGTACTTGGCAGCGACGTCCTCGGCCTGCGTGGGATCATCGTCCAGCTTGTACAGCTCCCATTTGTAGCCGTTCAGGATGTCCTTGGGTGGGTCCTGCGGCAGGCTCTCGAACGCCGCCCACGGCAGCACCGGTGGCGTGGTCGAAGCCATCCAGCCCTCGTGGTAGATACCGCGCATCGCCAGCATCTCGAAGTACTGCGTCTTGCGCGCCGACGGCGCGCTCGCGTTGGCCTTGTCGAAGGTGTAGGCCATGCTCACGCCTTCGATCGGCCGCTGCGGCACGCCATCGACAGTGGCCGGCGCCTTGATTCCGGCCGCCTCGAGGATCGTCGGCACGATGTCGATGACGTGATGAAACTGATTGCGGATGCCGCCCATGTCCTTAATCCGTTCCGGCCACGAGATCACCATGCCCTGCCGGGTGCCGCCGAAGTGCGAGGCGACCTGCTTCGTCCACTTGAAGGGCGTGCCGAATGCCCACGCCCAGCCGACCGCGTAGTGCGGAAAGGTCTTGTCCGAGCCCCAGTCGTCGTAGTGCTTCATCTGGTCCTTCAGCGAGACCACGACACCATTGAAGGTGGCGAACTCGTTGGGCGTGCCCTGCGTCGTGCCTTCGGGGCTGGCGCCGTTGTCGCCGCCGATGTAGATGACCAGCGTGTTGTCGAGCTTGCCCATGTCCTCGACGGCCTGGATCACGCGGCCGATCTCGTGATCGGAGTAGGCCATGTAGCCGGCGTAGACCTCGGCCTGGCGCGCCAGCATCTTCTGCTCGTCCTTGCTGAAGGAGTTCCACCTCGGCACGCTGTCCGGCCAGGCCGTCAGCTTTGCATTCTGCGCAATGACGCCCAGGCGCTTCTGGTTGGCAAAGATGCGTTCGCGCTCGACTTCGTAGCCGTGGTCGAACTTGCCCTTGAACTTCTCGACCCATTCCTTGGTGGGATGGTGCGGCGCATGCGTGGCGCCGGGCGCGTAGTAGACAAGGAAGGGCTTGTCCGGCGCGACGGTGTCCAGGCGATGCATGTAGTCGATCGCCTCATCCGCCATCGCGGTGATGAGGTTCCAGCCCGGCTTGCCTTCGTAGGGAGCGATCGTCGTCGTGTTGCGGGTGAGGTTGGGCTGCCACTGATTGGAGTCGCCGCCCAGGAAGCCGTAGAAGTACTCGAACCCCATGCCCACCGGCCACTGGTCGAAAGGGCCGGCCTGGGTGTGCATCCAGCCTGCGACGTTGTGGTTCTTACCAAACCAGGATGTCCCGTAGCCGTTGTCCCGCAGGATGGTGCCGATCGTCGCGGTGTCCTTCTTGATGATCGAGTCGTAGCCGGGAAAGCCAGTCGCCCCCTCGGCGACGATGCCGAAGTGCACCGAATGGGGGTTCCTGCCGGTGATGAGCGCGGCGCGGGTCGGCGAGCACAACGCAGCCGAGTGGAAATGCGTGTAGCGCAGGCCACGCGCGGCGAGCTTGTCCATCGTCGGCGTCGGGATCGTTCCGCCGAATGTGCTTTCGGCCGCGTAGCCGGCATCGTCGAGCAGGATGAGCAGCACATTGGGTGCGCCCTTAGGCGGCACCGTACGCGGCGGCCACCACGGCGTCGAGTTGGCGGCGGTCTTGTTGATCACCCCGCCGAACTTCTGCGCCGGCGCCGGCAACGCACTCGATGTCACTGGCGCGGAGTACGCTGGCGAGCCGGCCTTCACGCTACCCGCCTGCGCGTTGACCGAGACGTGAACGACCGCAGCGGCGACGCCGGTGAGGATCGCGGTCAGAATGATTTGGCTTTTCTTCATGGATGTCACTCCCGGCCCTGCTTGGCGATTTTCATACCCTGCTCATCCGCGGGCGCGAGCTGGGGCCGGTCGAGCGTGAGCGTGACCTTCGCCAGCCGGCCGTTGAAGCTGAATGGCACCTGATAGTCGCGGTCGTCCACGGGCGTGCCGGTATCGGAGCCGATGTCGAAGGTCTCGTCCCACTGGAGCGTGATCGGGATCGTTCGCTCCATCTTGCGGCTCGCCACGAGCTTGCCATCGACCTTGAGTACGCCGGTGCCGCTCCTGCCGATGCCGCTCGTGTCGTTCTGCGCAAGCGTGGCGAAGCCCCGGCCGTCGTACTGGAACTCGAACTCGAGCACGTGCTTGCCGGCGGAGAGCGCTTCGGCGCCTTCCCAGCGCACGCGTTCGAGATCGAGCAGGTTCCATGTGTAGACCGGCTTTCCTTTCAGGAGGTAGAGGCCCCAGCCGCCGAAGCGTCCGCCTTGCGTGGCAATCACGCCTTCACCTCCACCTTGCGGCACCTCCACCTCCGCGCGCATGCGGTACGAAGTTCCGAGTAGCTGGGGTGCGCTGCCCATCGGGATGCCGGTCAGCGGACGCCGGTAGGTGAAGTCGCTTCTTCCCGCCGTTGCGCTCGGCCGAGGCACCACCATGCGCGAGGCAAGGGTGTTGTCGAGCGGGAAGACCTGGTACCTGGCGGCTTCCATCAGGAAGAGCTCCTTCAGCTCCTTCAGCTTGGCCGGATTGGACGCGGCGAGGTCGTTCGACTGCGTCCAGTCCTTGCCGAGGTCGTACAGTTCCCACTGGTAGGCGTTCATCACGTCTGAGGGCGGCGTGGCGCCGAGTGCCCAGGGCGGGCTGATGGGGCGCGTGTTCGCGTACCAGCCCTCGTGGTAGATGCCACGGTTGCCGAACATCTCGAAGTACTGCGTCTTGCGCGCCGAGGGCGCGTTGGCGTTGGCCTTGTCCCAGCTGTAGGCCATGCTCACGCCCTCGATCGGCTTTTGCCGTATGCCGTCCACGGCGTCCGGGGCAGTGATACCGGCCGCCTCGAGGATCGTGGGCACGATGTCGATGACGTGATGGAACTGGTTGCGGATGCCGCCTGCGTCCTTGATTCGGGCCGGCCACGAGATCGCCACGCCATTACGCGTTCCGCCGAAATGCGAGGCGACCTGCTTGGTCCATCTGTATGGCGTCGAGAAGGCCCAGGTCCAGCCGACCGCCATATGGTTGTAGGTGCGCTCCGATCCCCAGCTGTCGTAGTAGCGCTTGAGTTGTTCGGCGACTGGCACCTCGACGCTGTTGAACTGCGCCACCTCGTTCGGGGTGCCGACCGGCGAACCCTCGGGGCTCGAGCCGTTGTCGCCGCTGACATAGATGACGAGCGTGTTGTCGAGCTGACCCATGCGCTCGATGGCTTCAATCACGCGGCCGATCTCGTGGTCGGTGTAGGCCAGGTAGGCCGCATAGACCTCGACCTGGCGCTCGAAGAGCTTCTTCTCGTCAGCGCTGAGTGCGTCCCACTTCTTCAACTCGTCAGGCCACGCTGTGAGCACCGCGTCCTGCGGGATCACGCCGAGCTTCTTCTGGTTGGCGAAGATCTGCTCGCGCAAGCTGTTCCAGCCCATCGAGAACTTGCCCTTGAACTTCTCGATCCATTCGGGCGTGGCATGGTGAGGTGCGTGCGTGCCTCCCGGTGCGTAGTGGACGAAGAAGGCCTTGTCGGGAACGGTCTCGTTCAAGCGCTTGATGTGCGCGATCGCGTCGTCGGCCATCGCGGTGGTCAAATTCCACCCCGGCTTGCCCACATGGGGATGGATCGGGTCCGTGCCGCGAAAGAGGTTGGGCTGCCACTGGCTCGTGTCGCCGCCGACGAAGCCATAGAAATAGTCGAAGCCCATGCCGATCGGCCACTGGTTGAAGGGGCCGGCCTGGCTCGCCTGGAACGCGGGCGTGTTGTGGTTCTTGCCGAACCACGAAGTGGCATAGCCGTTCTCCACGAGCATTCGGCCTATCGTCGCCGTGTCCCGGCCGATGATGCTGTCGTAGCCCGGGAAGCCCGTGGACATCTCCGAGATCGTGCCGAAGCCTGCCGAGTGGTGGTTGCGGCCGGTGAGGAGGGCAGCGCGCGTCGGCGAGCACAGCGCCGTGGTGTGAAATCGCGTGTAGCGCAGCCCAGTCTGTGCGATCCGGTCGAGCGTCGGTGTCGGGATCACGCCACCGAAGGTGCTCGGGGCGCCAAAGCCGACATCGTCGGTCATGATGAGCAGCACGTTCGGCGCGCGCTTTGGCGGAACGATCGTTGGCGGCCACCATACCTTCGAGTCCTTGACCACCGGCTTGATCTCGCCGGCAAACTGCGGAGGGATCGGCGGGACGGCCTTCGATTGCAGCGATTCGCGGTGATGGGCCGAGCCGGGCGCCGCCGGCCCGCTGTCGCCGCCGATGGTGATCGGCACGATGAATGCCGCGACCACCACCGCGGCGACTACGCCGAGGGCCACGGGCAGGACGATTTTTCTTCGCATGATCTTGCTCCGCAGGTGCTTGGCGCAGGTCAGAATCGGAACGTCGCGCCGAGGGCAAGACCGCCGAAGCTGAGGTCCTGCACGAGCTTGCCGCTGCCCTGGTCGACGGAAAGGTAGCGATATGCGAGCACCGCGTCGCCCCACTTGAACGTGTAGGCCACGCCGAGCAGCCCTTGCCAGGTCAAGTTGGACGAGCCGGTGCCTACGTCGAGGTAGTAGGGGAGCGACCAGGGTGTCGTGCCGAGCCTGACCCGTCCGCGCACGCCCACGATCGCGTCCAACAGATCTTCCTTCTGCGAGATGCTGCCGGTGCGCGGAAATGTCTGCGCCCCGCCTTGCGGCCCGGCCACCGTGGCACTCAGCTGCCAATCGGTCGAGGCCTTCAGGCCGAAGTAGCGAAAGCCGCCGAAGACATCCAGGTTGCCTTCCGGCGATTGCACCGCCGCGTAGCCGCCAGCCAGCGTCCAGAGCAGTCCCTTGATCGACGTGCTGCTGCCCGAGTTCAGCGTGGTGCCGACGACCGACCCGCCGAAGTTGACCGACTTGACCGAGCTGTCCTCTCCGGAGAAATCGAGCGCGACCACATCGGTGAAGATGGTCCAGCGGTCCTTGCGCGCCTCGCCGGCGAGCATCAGCGCGAAATCGAGGTTCGACAAATAGTCGTCGGCGTCAACGCCGACGCTCGGGCGACCGGCGGCTCCGGGCGGGACGCCGTAGTTGAGCGTTCCCTTGACCGCGGGCAGCCAAAGATAAGGCGTCAGCGAGAAGGCCCAGCCCTCGACCGGCGCCTGCTGTGCGCGGGCCAGCGATGGAACGATCAACACCAATCCGGTCAATGCCCCGGCAAGCACGCTTCGTTTCTTCATTCTCGAGACTTCCTCACGATGGCTGGCCATGGGCCGTTAATGGTCAACAGCGAATGAGGCGATCACCTGCGCACTGAACGCCGGGCGGTGCCTGTGTTTCCAACCGCGCCAGGCTGGTTGATGCCAGGATCCACCGCACCGACACCCGGTGCACCGACGCCGATCCCGGGTTTGGCACCGACCCCCGGTGCCCCGACACCGACCCCGGGTGCGGCGCCGACCCCCGGTGCCCCGACACCGACCCCCGGCTTGCCGACGCCCACATTACCGGCCGCTCCGGGCTGGTTCAGCCCGGGATCCATCCTGGGATTGCCCAGAGCCCCCGGCTGGTTGATTCCCGGGTCGCGCGCGTGCAGCGCGTCGGGCAAAGTCATGGCCAGCGAAACGACCGCCAGCACGATTGCTCACCTGTTCGCATTGGTTTTCGTCGGCTCAGCTGCGACTCGCCGGCCGACCCACGAGGGCGCGTTCATGGTTGCACCGCCACATAGACGAGGTTGTTGGCCTGAAACCCGGCGCGGTAGTACGTGTTGCCGCACTTCTGGTACTCAACGCCTCCTTTCGACGTCGGTGCGCAGCCGGGGGGCAACGCGGTCATGGTGTGGCCGGGCGCCGCCGCCGCGGCCTGCTGATGGGCGACCGCCTGTTGCTGCTTGGCCACGGCGGCCTGTTGGTCGGCAGTCGCGGCCTGCTGCTGCGCCACGGCCTGCTGCTGCTGCGCAGTCTGCTGCTGCTTCTGTGCGGCCGCCTGCTGCTGTTGCGCACCGGCCGTGGCGGCGGTGGTGGCCTCCACCGCCACAACGCGGCGCGTCGTCCGCCGCGCCACGCCGGCGACCGAGACGGGGGTCAGCGGTGCGCCGACGATTGCCATGGCATCCTGTCCGAGCGTCAGCCCAAGCGGCGCGTCTGGCGAGTATTCCGCCCCGAACAGCAGCAGCGTCGCAACAGCGGCAAGCGCGCACGCCTTCATGTGTCTATTCATCGCAGTCCTCCATGCTTCCATTGGTTGGCTGTTCCGCTGGCTAGAGCGGCAGGAAATCAACCTTCTTTGCATCCTTCGGCGGCTTGAAGGTGAACAGGCCTTCGTTGAACGTCGGTGCGAGGTTCCAGCGGGTGATGACGACCGAAAATTGCGGCGCATTGACAATGTCGCGCGTGGTAATCACGATCTTGCGCGGCAGGGGCTGCCTGCCCTCCTGGATCCAGATCTGCCAGTCGACATGAGGAGACCGGAAGGCGAGATGGTTGCAAAGCGCGCCCTCGACAATTCCCCTGCCTACCACGAAGCCGTCGGTCACGTCCTTCATCAGGATCTCGAACGCGTTCCTGTAGAGAAAGTCGCCGCCGGGGGCGACGATGTCCAGCTTCTCGCGTGCGAAGTCGAGCATCTCCTCGAGCGTGCCCGGCGCGGCGACGGCGGCGTAGTAGCGCTGGCTGGGGTTGTGCAGCATCAGGGACTTGCCGTCGTAGTAGAAAGCCTGGTCGATCAAGTCGCCCACGCGCTTGGCATAGAGCTTGTTCGGGCGCTGCACGGCGAAGGTCACCGCGCTGTCGAACTGGACCTTCTGTCCCGAGGTGAGGACCACCTCGATCGTGCTGCGCGTGTCCGCGCTGAATTGCTTCTGGCGGCCGAGGAAGGCCATGGAAGCCTCCAGCGCCTTCTCGGCCTGAGGGTCAATGCCCGCGGGTTGCCCGAAGGCCAGCTGCGGCAGGGTGGCCGAAGCCAGCACAAGCGCGAGGGCCGTGGTCAGCCGCGCTGCGCACCGGCGAAAATCAGTCATACGCATCATCAAACTCCTCTAGTCAACGAGCCGTTGTTACCGCCTTTGCACGCACGGCGTACCGCCGCCCGCAGCTCCCGGTCACTGATCGGGCGCTCCAGAAAGTCGGTCGCCTCCATGCGCGCGATGTCGACAGCCGTCCTGAATGCCGTATGCGATCCGATGGCAATCATTGGCAGCCCCACACCCTTGTGTCTCAATCTGAGCAAGATCCCCAACGCGCCCTGCTCAGCGGGCTCCACCGATGCGATGAGGCAGGCCGCCCCGCCGGTCGGTGGTTCGGCAAGCAGTGGGTCGACGTTGTCCAGAAAAACGACCGCGTCCACGCTGCGCGCGAGCACCGACTCAATCCACTTGCATTCCTCGGAATCCGGATCGATGACATACACAGTTGTTCCCATCGCATTTCGCCCAGATGGGGCACCAAACGATGCGCGCCGGTACACACACAACGGTTGCACGCATCCAGAACGCCCTTGAGGAGACGATGCGCGCAACAAGGGGGCTCGCACAATGCGAGCAACCACATATGTCACGTACGTGGGGCCCGTGCGGCGGGCGGCCTGCGCTCAGGCCTGTCGGTCCTGGCTCAGACTGATCAGCTCGGCCATCGAGGCCGCACCGAACTTCTCGAGGACGCGGCTGCGATGGAGTTCCACCGTGCGGTGGCTGATCCCCAGCTGTTGGGCGATCAGCTTGCTGGACATCCCCTTCATCGAAAGCGCCATCACGTCGCGCTCGCGCTCGGTGAGCGCTGCGAGGCGCGCTGCAAAGTCACCTCGATCACTCTTCGCTGCGCTCTTCGCTGCGTCGCGCCGCAATGCCTCGTTGATGGCGTCGAGGAGCTGCTGTGCTTGGTAGGGCTTTTGCACGAAGTCCACCGCACCGGCTTTGACGGCTGTGACGGCGGTCGTGATGTCGCCATGGCCGCTGATGAAGACGATCGGAATCTCGGCGCCGAGCTCGGCGAGCTTCGCCTGCAGGGCGAGCCCGCTCATGTGCGCCATCCGGACGTCCAGGACGAGACATCCCGCCCTTGTGGCGTCGAACCCATCAAGAAACGCCTGAGCCGAGTGAAACGTCTCGGCAGGAAGCTTGACGGAGCTGACGAGCTCCTGGATCGAATCGCACACCGCCTCGTCGTCGTCGATGATGAATACCGTCTGTTCGCCCATCTGCTTCAGTCCCTTTTTGTGGCAACCGGAAGTGTGAACCGGAACACCGCCCCGCCACCTGGGTTGGCTTGCGCACGCAGTGTCCCTCCGTGGGCCTCGATGATCTTGCGACTGATCGACAGACCGATCCCGAGGCCAGTCGACTTGGTCGAGAAGAAGGGTTCGAACACACTGTCCAGATCACTGTCGGCAATGCCAACGCCGCGATCCGCCACGCACACCGTGATTTCCTCCGGTGCGGTGACCGCTGTTCCGATGCGAAGTACCCGATCACCATGCGGGCAAGGGGCCTCCATGGCATCGAGCGCGTTGCGCAAGAGATTGAGAAGCACCTGCTGGATCTGGATTTCGTCGGCGACGACGGTGGGCAGCTGGCCGGAGAGGTCGAGGTCAAGGCGAACGCTGCGCAGCTCGCAGTCCACCTTCACCATCTCGACGCATTCTCGGATCGCGCCTTCGAGGTCAACTTCCTTGGCCTCGATGCCATGCTTTTTGACCATGGCGCGCAGACGCTTCACCACATCACCCGCCCGGGTCGCCTGCGCCACGACCTTGATCAGCAGTTCGTCGATCTTTCGCGGATCCGTCGCGGCATCCGCTATCCGCTGCCGGGCGGCGAGCGCGTAGTTCTCGATGGCCACCAGCGGTTGGTTCAACTCGTGAGCAAGGGCTGCTGACATTTCGCCCATCGTGTGGACGCGTACCAGGTGTGCCAATCGCTCGCGAAACTGGGCCGCCTCGGTTTGCGCCGCCACGAGATCTCTGCTCTTGCGGTCCCGCTCCAGCAGGTTCGCCAAAGTCTCACCAATCAACCTAATGCGAGGAATCAGTGCCTCGGACCACGACCGCCCGCTGCCGAGGACGGCGAGCGAAAGAACTGCGGCCACGCTACCGTCGACCCGAAGGGGCACCGACAGCAGCGATTGCAGGCCGAGGCGTTCCGAGACGCTCCGCTCGGCGGCAGCTTCTGTCGGCCATTCGTCGAGGCTGGCGAGTTGGACGATCTCGCCGCGCAACAGGCGCTCGCTCAGCCACGGAAAGTCCGCCTGGGACACAAGTGCCGGTGGCTCCGGCGCCTCGGCGCCTGCCCACCAGTGCATCAGCATGAGGCTGTCTTCGCCCTCGGCGAAGCGCCACAGAACAACCCTATCAACGCCCAGAAACTCCCCGATGGCACGCAGCGCTTCGGGTACCACACGTTCAAGGTCGACGACCGGGGCGCGCAGCAGGCCAGCCGAGAGGTTGGTCAGCAGCTGTTCGAAGCGCAAGGCCTGGTCGATCTCGCGAGCTGCGCTCTCCCGCTCCGTGATGTCGCGCAGAATCACTGTCAGCAGCGGCTGACCGGCGATCGTAGCGCGCGAGATCGACGCCTCGATGGGGAACTCCGTGCCGTCTGCCCGAAGGGCAGAAAGCGCGGTTTGCATGCCCATCCGCCGCGACGTTTCCCCAGTCTGAACGAAGTGCGCGACGTACGTACCATGCCTTGAGCGGAAGCGATCTGGAATGAAGTGGTCCAGCGGGGCGCCGATGGCACGCGACGCCGGGTACCCGAACATCCTTTCCGCTGCCGCGTTGAAAAGAACCACTCTGTGGTCCCCATCGACGGCAATGATGGCGTCCATCGCGGAGCACACGATCGCGTCGAGCCGTGCAGTTCCTTCTTCGAGCCGTTCCCGCGCGCTTTTGTGTGCAAGAGCGTTGGCGAAGACGTCCGCCAAGGTTTGGGCCCGCGCGAAGACGTCCTGCGGCCACGCGCGCTCGTGCCTGAGGCAACCGAGCGCGATTGCGCCGACAATCCGGCCTCCCACGGCCATGGGCATGGTCAGGCTTGACTTCGCTCCGACGCGCCGGAAGGACGCGGCGTCGGCGGCCGCCTCGGGCGGCAATTCGTCAAGCTGTGAGAACACCACTGGACGTCCGGACTGCAGGCGCCGCATCACCCAGGGAAAGTCCTCCAGGACGGAGCGCGGCACCACTGCGCGCACGCCTGGCACACTCCATGAATGGGTGACCTGCGCCGCGCCCGTCTCCGACTCAAAGCCGATGAGGTTCGCACGATCGACGTCGAGCAGCCCGACGATGCGCCGCAGCGCATCCGAGATCGCGGCATCGATGCGACTCGTGGGAAGGTTGATGAATCCTGCCGACAAGTCGGCGAGCAAGCGCTCGAACCCAGGCAACTCCTGAATGGGCGGCGCGTCGGACGCGGCAGCGGCGGGGGCTTCGGGTTCACTCATTCGGGTGCTTAAGCCGGACAGCTGATATCCTTTGCCCCATCGCGGAGCGATTCATTCTAGTGTGCGCTGCATCCGAACAATCCACTGCTTGCTGCTGGGCACCCTTGCCGCGGTCGGGCCCTTGCACGCGCAATCGGAAAGGCCGGCCAAGGGTCCGATCAGGATCCTCGTCGCCGTCCCCCCCGGCGGCACATCCGACATTGCGGCACGCCTGATTGCCGACAGCGTCGCGGAGGCCTTGGCTCAGCCGACCATCGTCGAGAACAAGGCCGGCGCGACAGGGCGCATTGCCGCCGAAGCGCTGAAGAACGCTGCGCCGGACGGCACCACATTCCTGGTGGCGCCGATCGCAGTGACCGTGTTGGCGCCCATGGTGCTCAAGCGGCTCAGCTACGATCCGACGAAGGACTTCGCTCCGGTTTCGCAGATCGCGAAGTTCCAGTACGCATTCGCGGTCAGCCCGACTCATCCGGCGCGGACGGTCCCGGAGTTCATTGCCTGGGCGCAGGCGAATCCGGGACAGGCAAACTACGGAACGCCCGGGGCGGGTAGCGTGCCGCATTATTTGGGAACGCTGGTCGGCCGGGAGACCGGCGTCGAGATGCCTCACGTCCCCTACCGGGGCGCCGCCTCGCTCACTACCGAACTGATGGGCGGCCAGGTGCCCTGCGCCATCAGCGCGCTGTCCGACCTGATCGAACTGCACCGTGCCGGGAAAGTCCGCATCATTGCAACGACAGGCCCCGAGCGCTCGCCTGTGCTGCCGGCGGTCCTGACGTTCAAGGAGCAGGGCTTTCCGAAGGTCGAAAGCGTTGGCTGGACTGGTTTGTATGCGCCGGCGGGAACAGCGAAGCCGGTGGTCGACCAGTTGGCGATGGCAGTTGCCAACAAGCTGCGAACCCCCGCGGTCAGGGACAAGCTCGCCAAGCTCGGGCTCGAACCAACCGGTACGTCGCCCGAGGAATTTGCTTCGATCATGGCGGCGGACACCACACGCTGGGCGCCGATCATCAAGGCTTCGGGCATTACGGTTGACTAGATGTCCTTGGCGAGCGCGCCACCGCCACCCTAGCAGCCAGGGTCTCAGGGATCAATCTTCGTGATCTTGGATCCCTGGAGACCGAGGCCAGCCATCAGCCCGCTCTGATCGAAGACGAACGCATAAACGTCGTCCTTGAGCGTGGTGGTGGTGATCGACCTGGCCAGGGCAGCATCGACGACGACCACGCTGGGGCCGACGCCGACCTCCCAGCCGTCACTGCGATCGAGATACGCGAGCGCCCCTCGATTCATGAAGACAAGCGCGTAGCCGAACTTCTGCACGCCCGCCTGCAGCCCATAGGTTGCGGAGACCGTTTCGTAGTAGGCCAGGGTCTTGCCATCCTTTCGCAGTGCCCCCTTGCCGTACTGAGCGCCCACCACCAGCCCACCCTTCACAATCTGCGGGAACACGAGCACGGCGTGCGCCTTGGCCGCCAAAGTCTTTGCCGCCGGCATCGCGTGCAGCCTCTTGATCGCAGCGTCGACGTCGCGATCGATCTCGATCGCAGTGGGCGTCGTTGCACTTTGGGCATTGGCGATCCCGGCAGGCGCCAGCGTGACAAGCGCAACCACTAGTGATGTGGCGAGCCAATAGACGTTCATTTGCACCCCTCTCGGATTTGAGGCTGACAGTCGCGCCGAGCACTGGGGCAAAGTGTCTGCGCCCGCAGGCGACCGCCTAGACCAAAGCCTATCGCGCGCCCAGGCCGGCAAGCAATATGAGAAGCCACGGATGCCACGTAGGTGGACGAGCATGGCGCCTGGCGTATGCACTGATGCTGGCCGACACTTTGCGCGAGGCGAATCGGGCAAGCCCAAGGTCGTCCCGAAGGAGAAGTGGTATTTGCCACCAGCGAAATCCGAAAGCAAGTCTGGCGAAAGCGAGCAAGTGCGACGATCGTTGGCAATCAGATCCTCGAGTCTCGCACCGGAGCCGAACCACTACGGAGCACGTGCAGGGAACCGTCGTTGCCCGCGCTGCCGACTACAACCCGGGCTGGTCGTTTCACCTCGACCCGAAGACGAGTTCGCTTTCCAATAAGGCGTTCACCGTCAGGCAGCCACCGGCTAGAAGCTTGTACAGGACAGTAGATCGGGGCTGTTCGTGTCCAGCACGGTCAACAGGCCGGCCGACGGAAGTGACCGCAGAGCGAGAGGTTCCGGTCATTCGCATCCACCGGGTTGAAGGACCGCTAACGCTGCAAGCCGGAATTCGTCGGACAGCATCGATCGGCGGTAGTAATTGGGCGCACTGCCGCCGCTCAGCGGACACCATACATGCCTTGAAGCGGACGCTGTTGCCCTGGATGGCCGGCAGCGCTGCGGCCAGCGTCACACTGTGGACCCTCTAGGCGGACTACCGAGTGGGAGGCTCCTCGGACGGCGGTTCCTTCGCCGCTGGCTCTCTGTCCGGTTGGGCTCTTGCCTTTCCTTGCGCCTTCATTTCCATCGCCTTCTGGCGCGCGATGATGCGCGCCATGTCCCCGCGCTCGATGCGCTGCGCGATGTTCTCGCGCGCATGGGCCAGCAGCCGGGCGGCCTCCCTGGGCGGGAAGCGTTCGGATTCGAGAACCGCCTCGCCCAGCGCGGCGACGGCACGCGCCAGGTGCGGGAACTCCTTCTCGAACTCGAAGCGGTTCATCACCCGGAAGGCCCCGGCCTCGCGCGCCCACTGCAGCATCTGTCTCGCGTCGGGATCCCGCTCGCAGCGAGCGGCGGCTTCGTTGCGCCAGATGACCGTGCGCCCGGCGATGTCGCGCGGAACCGTCGGGTCGCTGGTCAGGCGCTGCACCAGCGTTTCCCAGCGCATCGCGTGCTGGACCAGTTCCCTGGCATCCGGTGCGCGGTCCAGATGGATCCGCAATGTCTCGGCGGCCCGGGGGACACGGTTGAGCACGCCGTCGATCACCCGGCTCTCGTACAGTTGGGTGCCGCTGCATGTGATCACCCGCAGGCCATCGACCATGCGCTCGTGCTCCAGGCGGTGCAGGAAGCTGCCCACATTGCTGAAGGCCAGTTCATGGGCCTGGATCGAAGGCGCTTCGGCGCCGAGCCCCGCGCGGCGGCGCATCTCGTAGCGTGCCAGCATGGCCAGGCGGCTTTCTTCGCGGGCGGTGCCCACGACCACCGCCTGGACGATGTAGCCGCCGCGTCGCAGGTCCGCCGCGAGCCTCGGCACGGCCTCGATGTCCGTGGTCTCGACCTCGGCGACCAAGTTGAGGCGCCTTGTCTGGACGTCCGAGACGAAGCGGTCGAACCAGGCTTGGCAATGGGCGGTCACCCGGGCAGCGGCCGTCGGGGCCACGTCGCCGCCGGCCGCCCACAGCGGGTGGTACGCACGCAGGCGGTTCAGGGACACGTGGGCGGCGGTGGCCACGGTCTGCATCAGTTGCTGACGCAGCATGACCGACGCGTAAGTGAGTCCCGCGCCGGGTTGTCCGGCGATGATCATGGCCACAGGGTGCTCCACAGTCTGCGCACCGACCAGAAGGTCCGGTGCGACGCATCGCTCGTACAGGCGCCGCAACTCGCGCTCGGAGGGCGTGGGCGCGTCGGGGGCGGAGGCAGGCCCGGGTTCCGGGGTGCGCGTCACGGTGCGTCCCCTTCCTTGCGATCCCCGGTGTTCTGTCCCTCCCGATCCGGCTGGGGTCCGAACCGCTGCAGGATCGCTCGGACGGCGCCGGCATCGGCCGGGTCCAGCGTGGCGAGGACCTTGCGAGCCTCGTCGCGCTCCTGGGTCAGCTGCTGGATCCGACGTGCATTAGGCTCGACCCGTTCAGCCGCCGCCTCGATCTGGAGCGTGTGGGAGGCGATGTACTGGTTGACCAGCGCGAGCGCCAGTTCGGCGTCCAGCACGGTCTTCATCGAGTTCCACTGCCGCTCGTCGTATTCGTAGAAGGGCCGGGCGGCCTGGTCCGTGGGCCGCTGCTCGCCGCGCTCGATCGAGAAGTCGCCGATGCGCACCGCCTCGGTGAGCATCATGCGGACCACGTCGGGCAACTCCATGCCGAGCGACCTGGCCATCTTGTGCGCCTTCTCGGCAATGGCGCGGTCGATGCGGATGCGCAGTTGGGTGCTGTCCATGTGAGCGTGAGTTATAGCAGGGCGTCATGTTGGGGCGGCCGGCATCGGGAGAGGTTTGACACAGCGAGGCCGCCTGGAGTCGACCTGCAAGGCCGGCCTGCGTGCGGCGCCGCGGCAGACGCAGGCTAGCGCGTCGCCAGGAAGAGAGCCAACGCTGTGAGGTGGGCCGGGTAGAAGGCGTAGAAGACCCAGCGGCTGCGGCGCAGCGGGATGTCCACCTGCGTGGCCCCCCAGATCAGCGCCAGGGCGACCAGCGCGGCGAAGTTGCCATTGATGATGGCCAGGGAGGCCGTGCCGAGCGCCCACAGCGTGAAGCGGCCGGCCGTGGGCTGGCGCACGAAGGCCCATGCGCCCAGGCAGCACAGCAGCGCCGGCCACCAGAACTCCACCAGCGCCCCGCCGATGACGAACGCCATGACAGCCAGGAGCCGATATCCCTTGCCGCCGCGCTCGAGCAGGTAGACGACCAGGGTGGCGACGAAGAGCGTGAAGAGGATGTTCAGCGGCAACCATCCCACCAGCCAGGCAAAGGCGGGCATCGCCAGGGCGCCGAAGATGGCCAGCCGTTTCATTACCCGCCGGTGCAGACCGCCCTGCAGGGCGCCGGGGCGGGCCAGGTTGAACATCAGGACGAAGCCGAAGACCGGCATCACCATGCGCCCGAGGGCATAGAGCGTCGTGCTGGATTCGTGCAGCAGGTACTTGTTGACGTGGTCGCCGGCCATCAGAGCCAGGGCCACCCATTTGAGCGCCTCCAGCGAGCCGTCCGAAACGGTCCATGCGAGGCGACCGGGCGTGCCAGGAAGCGCCCTCGTCGATGAAGTTTGCGGCATGGGATGAAGGATGCCTGCGCGGGTGTACCCGCCGTGGCTTCAATAGCCGGGAGGCAATTCCGTGCCCTCGTCCCAGAGCCGCCGCCACTCGCGGCCGTACCGGGCGGCCAGGTCCGGCGCATTGCCCACCACGAGGACGTTCTCGGCGTTGTGCCCGGCAGCCGAGGCGGTGTAGTTGAAACTGCCGGTCTGCACCACAGCGCCATCCACGACGATGAACTTGTTGTGCTGCAGTGCGTAGCGGGCGTTGACTCTGACCGGCACCCGTTCATTGGCGAGAAATCGCGCGGCCGAATACCTCTTGGCCGCCTCGCCGGCGTCCACCACCACGAAGACCTGCACGCCGCGGCCACCGGCTTGCTCGTGAAGGAGTAGGCGGCCACCAGCAGCGTGGCCTTCGCGCCCCGGATCGTGTCCAGCACGAGGCGCAGGGCGTGGCCGGGCGTGAAGGCTGCCGAGTAAATGGGAGCGGAGGGCACCGGCGCGGCGGCATCCGTCGCGCCGACGGATGCGATGGGCCCCTGCGCCACCGCGCGCAACGGCTGCTTGGTGACGCCTGCCATCTCGGCATGGGCCGCGAGGCCGCGCAATGACGGCCCGGTCAGCAGGATGCACGCGAAGAAGGCAAGGCCATGAGACCGGGCGGCGCGGTGGAAACGAAGCACCCAGCGTTCCTGTGGTCTAGGTGCGTTCATGGATCGGCTCGTCGCGGCTACGGCCTGCGCGCTGGGGGACCTGTCGTTGGCTCGGCCGCATCTTGCGCTCGGGAAGGTGGAGGGTGTGGCCCTGTTCGACGGTAGCGGCCATGCGGTCGCGGATGGCCTCCACGAGCCGTTCCTGCGAAGGCCCGTCCACCGTCACACGCTGGGCGTACTGCTCGGCCAGCTTCAGGCCTGCGGCCGCGGTAGACAGGGTCGCAGAGGTGTCGAGGGAAGCCTCGGCCAGGATCTGGCCGGTGCGCAGCAGGCGCGCCTGGCGCCGCAGGTCGCGCATGTGCTCGGGCGTCTCGATGCTCCAGCGGGCGCGCTGGGCGACGATCTTGCGCTCGCCGATCAGCTCGCCCGCCTCGTTGCGTGCCGGCACGCGCAGACTGACAGGGCGGGTGCCGTGCTGCGTGAGCACGATCGGGTCCCCGATGCGCGGCTGCGACGCCGACTCGGCCAGCGCCCGTTCCAGGTCGGCGCCCCAGATCGTGCGGTCGCCGACCTCGGTGCGCACCATCACGTAGAAGGACATGCGCTGCTCGGGGTGGAACTGGTACGGCGCCGCGGCGGCGGCGACCAGCACGCCGTGGATCGGTGGGCGCGGGCCATCGCGCAGGGAGCGCGGTTCCCTTGCGCCGTCGCGGTCCTCCGAAGCTTCGACGGGCTGATTCCGGGTCCGCGTGCGCTCGGCCTGGCGGACCTCGGCTTCGGTCGGCGAATAGCCCCGCGCCTCGATCCCCCGCAGCGCCGCCTCGCTCCACATACCCTGGCGGAAGGCTTCGGTGCCGCGCAGCTCGATCACCCGCCAGCCCCTGGCCTCGGCGATGGCGATGACACTGTGCATGACCTCGCGGTTGTCCGTGCGCACGCGGATGCGGCTGCCGTCGTCGATGAAGGCGAGCGTGCGATCCGGGAAGAAGTAGCGGTCATCGACCTGGAGGTAGCGGCATTTGATGGCATCCGGGACACGGGGATGCGCGCGGCCGATTTGCGGCGCGTCGCCCTGGACCGAACCGGCGAACTCGCCAGGCCCTGCGCCAGGACTGCCGCTGCCCGTCTGCTCGTGCATGGATGGATTCGCCATGTCGGCTCCTTTCTCGGTTTCGCAAGGGAGTCAATCGAGCAGCCGCGATACGAACTCGTCGGCGTGGCGCTTGATGTCCTCGTCGCTCAGTTGCTCGGTGGGAATCTCGACGTCGTCGAAGTCGAACGAGAAATCGTCCAGCTTCAGCGCGTCGCTCAACACGTCGTTGGCCACGGGTGCATCCTCCTTCGACAGCACCTGTCCGCCGCCCGCCGGGGGGAGATGGGTGATGGCACTCGACGCATCGGTGGGCGCGTCGTCCGCGCCGGTGGCCGGCGCCGTGGCGGCGGCACGGCTGGCACCCTGTACATCCAGCCTCGGCACGGCCGGCGGCGCCATCTCGCGCCGCGCGAAGGACTTGTCCTTGAAGTAGCGGATGCGGTGCGCGAGCACGGGGCGTAGGCCTTCGCAGAAGAGGATCATTCGCTCGGGGCCCAGCTCCTTGACCTCCTGCGGCAACAGCAGGCGACGGGGCTGCTCGCTGATGCTCACGGTTCCGCTCTTTCCGGTGCCGCCCCACAGGGGCCGACTGATGTTCTTCTGGCGCACCGTGTAGGTGCCCAGCTCGCGCGAGATGGCCTCGGCGTCCTCGTACTCCTTGGGCGGAAAGACGATGCGCGCCGCGAGCATCTTGCGGACGGACTTCGCCCCCTCGACGCCGTACTTCTCTACCAGCTGCGAATTGGACTGGACGATGATGACCGTGCGCACGTTGTAGCCGGGCAGGAAGGCGGTGGATTCGGCGATCACGGGGATGCGCCCGAGCGCGGGGAACTCGTCCAGCATGAGCAGCAACTGGTGCTTGAGCGCCGGGTTGTTCTCCGGCAGCTCGCGCGTCTGCAGGCCGATCGCCTGCTGGAAGAACAGGTTCAGCAGGGGCTGCAGCCGCGCAATGTTGTCCGGGTTGATCTGCACGTAGATGGAGATCGGGCGCTTTCGCAGGTCGCGCAGGTCGAAATCGTTGGCCGAGGTCGCCGCGTCGATCATGGGGTTGAGCCACAGGTCAAGGCGGCTCGTGAAGGTCTTGCGGATGCTCGAGGCGGTCGTGGGCGCCAGGTCGATGACGTCGTAGAGGCTTTGCACCGCCTCCTGAGACAGGGGATAGCCCGAGCGCTCGCAGGCGTCGATGACGCGCTTCCAGTGCTTCTGGAATCCCTCGGCATCGCTGGCCATGCCCTGGCGCAGCACCTCCCCGAGCGTGCGTGTGGCACCGGGTGCTTCGAAGAGGTACAGGGCGATGCCCAGGAACAAGGATCGCGCCGACGACGTCCAGAAGGGATCGCCCGCCAGCGGGTCGGGAAAGAGCATCGTGGCGATGCGCTGCAGGTCGTCGATGCAGCGGTAGGGCTCTTCCGCCACGTAGCCGAGCGGGTTCCAGCGGGCGGAGCATTCCTTCTCCGACAGCGGATCGAAGAGATGAACCTCCTGGCCATGCGCCGCCCGGTACCCGGAGGTTCGGATGAAGTTCTCACCCTTGATGTCGCTCACGATCGTCGAGCCGGGCCAATTCAGCAGGTTCGGCACGACGACCCCGACGCCCTTGCCGCTGCGCGGTGGCGCTTCGAGTTCCACGCCTTGCTGGCCGGGCAGCACCAGGTAGCGCCGGCCGAGGCGCCCGAGGATGATCCCGTGCTCCTCGAGCAGGCCGGCCTGCTCGATCTCTCGGCGGCTGGCGAAGCGCGCCTCGCCGTGCAGCAGTCGCCGGCGCGGCAGCATTGCAAAGCCCACCAGGCCGAGGCACAGGCCCTGCGCGCCGACGAGGGTCGTCAGCAAGGTACGGCGCACGTCCGGGCGCTCGCCGTAGGCCCGCCAATAGTGGTGGATGGTCAGCAGCGACGCGTTCTGTGGCGGCAGCTTCATCGCCATCAGAAAGGCGTAGCCGGCCACGTACAGGCCGACCAGCGCTGCCACCAGCAGCGCCACGGCGATCTTGAACGGGCTAGGAAAGCCCTCTGCGCTTGGTGCCAGGGTCATACCAGATCTCCCGCACGACGCGCGGGCTGCCGGTGGTGCTGCGGTCGCGCGCGCATTGAACGACGACGTCCACGCTCATCTGGGCCAGTTCCACCCCCTCGCGGGTGCTCATGCCCTGGCCAGCCTGGCTGCGCTTCATCAGCTGGGCCAGCGCCACGAAGGCCATCTCGGCGCTGTTGGCATGCACGCTGGTGATGGATCCGGGGTGGCCGGTGTTGACGGACACCAGGTAGTCGTAGACCTCCTCGCCGGTGCGCAACTCGGAGACGAAGACGCGATCCGGGCGCTGCCGCTTGGCGCTCGCGAGCAGCTGACCAGGCGTGACCTCGGCTTGGCCCTGCGCGCCCTGGGAATAGAAGAGGCGCACGTGGTTGGGCTGGTTGCGCAGCGACAGCTCCTTCACGTCCTCGATGGTGATCAGCCGATCCTCCGGCGGCACCTCCAGGATCAGCGCCTTGCTGACCGTGGTCTTGCCGGAACCCGTGGCCCCGGAGAAGAGGATGTTCTTGCGCAGGTGCACGGCTCGGCGCAGGAACTGGACGAATTGCCGTCGTGCCAGCAGGGTCGTCAGCTCTCGGCCCTCTGGCGAGAGGTGTTCCGTCTGCGCTTGTCGCGAAGCGATGTCGGGAATGCTGCGCGTGGGCCCGAAGATGCCCATGCCGTCCAGTTCTTCCAGGGTCCACAGGGCATTGGACGGCCGCCGGATCGTGATGGAGACGGTGCGATCGAGCGTCGCCGGTGGCAGGACGATCTGGATGCGCTCGCCGCCGGGCAGCGTGGCCGACAGCAGCGGCTCGCTGGCCGAGATGCGCTGGCGGGTGAAGTTCGCCACCAGCTTGGCAATGGAGACGCACCAGTCGTACGACGCGAAGGGCAGTTCCTCGCGCGTCCAGCCCGACTGGCGCTCGACGAAGGCCGTGCCGGGCTCGTTGATGCAGATCTCGGTGACCTCGGGATCCTGCAGCAGCCGGGCCATTGGCCCAAGGAAGAGCGCAAGGGAGGACGGGGCCTCGTCCGCGGGCCGAGACGCTGGCGCGGGCGCCGGTCCAGCCGCACCCGTCGCGCCGTCTTCGCGGTCAAGGGGTTGCCGGTTCGGTTCGAAGCGCATAGACGCTCCTGAAGTCCACGTCGCGTGCCACCAGGATCTGGATGCGCTCGCCCTGGTTCTTGATGACGGTCGGAGAAATGTTGACCGTGTTGCGCAGCACCTCGGCAATCACGTCGCGACTGCCCTGCGGGCCGAACACGACGGCGCCGCCGCCGCCGACGTTGGTGCCGCTTTGCTGATTGGCGGCAATGGCCGCCATGGTGCCGTCCACTACCGAGATCAGGAGCGCCGCACCGAAGCGCGCCCAGAAGTGGGTGTCGATGAAGCCGGGCAGGCCATTGCGCCCGAGTTCATCCGTGCCGGGAGAGGCCAGCTGCACGACGACGCCCGTGGGGGTGCGCGCCTCGTTCCAGACCACGAAAACGCGGCCCTGACCCTGCCGAGGCGATCCGCGCTGCTCGCCCACGTACTTGGTGCCGCGCTCCAGGAGGACGACCTTGCCGTCGGCGCCGTAGATGTCGCTCGCGCCGATGCAGGTGGTCATGCCCTCGTAGGTCGAGTCGATCGCCGTCTCCAGCGTGCAGTCGATGAAGGCGCCCTTGGGCAGCAGGAGGCGCCGGGTGGGGAGCGCCTGGGCCATGACGGCGGGTGTCGGGGTGGGCCTGAGGTTCGCGGCCAGGCTGCTGCCCATCGGACCCGCGGCGCCGTTGGGGCTCTGCATGGCACTGACCAGTTGGGCGACGTTGGGCATGACAGGCTGGCCTGCGGGGCCGGATGGCCCGGGCACTGCGCCGGCGGCTGCATACGAGCCGCCGCCGGTGAGTGACTGGGCCTTGCGAAGCACCGGTGCGCCGAGCTGTCGTTCCAGTGCCAGTTGCTCGGGCGTCTTCTGGGGTGGGCCGCCGGGATTGGCCAAGGGCAGCGGTGGGGCAGGGGCGGGACTGCCGCTGGAGACGGGCGCCGCGTCGATGGGCGCCCTGGGCGGGTCGATGCGGCCCAGGGGCGGGACCTTCATCTCGCCGCCGGCGCGTGCTGCTGCGGCCCTGCGCGCCGACTCCTCGGCATCGCGCGTCTTGCTGTACTGGGTGTTGTAGTACCAGAACAGAAAGCCCCCGCCCAGCAGGATGATGGTGGCCAGCGCCAGGCCGCCGCTGATGCGCGACTGGATGGAGCGCTCGCGGTTGACCGAGGGAATGGTCCGCTCACCCTGCACCGTGGCGGCGCCAGCATCGCCGCGCTCGCTACTTCTGCCAAGGCCGCCGGGATCCGGCCGCGTGGTGCTGCGCACCGGAAGGATTTCCCCGGTGTCGGCGTCCACACGGCGATCGGCAGGGCCCTCGATAGCTTCGTTTCCACCGTGCGGGTCCTGCTCGGCGGTGTCATCCGCATCGCGTGGCCCATGCTCACGACCCAGCCAACTCATGGTTCGCCTCCCGCGGTGGATCGCTGCACGCCAGGCACGTTGGTGTTCGTGGCCGAGCGCGCGCCGCCGCCGGCGAAGGACCGATTGACGACGCAACCGACCAACTGGCCGCGGCGCATCACGAAGCGGCGCGCGACCCGATGGATCACGACTTCGTCGTCCTCGACATTGAAGTTCAGCAGCGACTCCGATCCGTCGTCGTTCTGCACGAACATCGCCGGAAACTCGGAGCGGGCCTGGAAGCGCAGGCGCGTCTGCACGCCGTCGTCGTAGGCGCTCATGGGCTTGAGCGACTCACTGCCGCAGAACCAGTAGTTCATGTTGCGCGGCCTGTCGGAGGCCTGGTTCATGCGTGCGTCCGTGCGGCGGCGCTCGGCCTCGGCCGCCAGGGCTCGGGCTTCGTCCTCGGGATAGGTGAAGCGGATCGAATAGACCATGCGCCGCGCGGCG
This sequence comes from Variovorax sp. LARHSF232, assembly GCF_052871435.1. Classification (NCBI taxonomy): domain Bacteria; kingdom Pseudomonadati; phylum Pseudomonadota; class Betaproteobacteria; order Burkholderiales; family Comamonadaceae; genus Variovorax; species Variovorax sp. LARHSF232. The sequence continues at coordinate 167,031 of NZ_JBIXJS010000008.1, forward strand.
GCGCCGGAGGGGGCGCTGGCCGACACCACGTAGTCGAAGTGGTAGGCCCGGCGGTTGGTCAGGACCGTGAGGTTGGTCGACGCACGGGCTTCCTTGGGCTTGATGAAGAAGTGGTTGCGCTCGGCGCCCACGTCGAAGGCGGCGTTGTCGCCGGAACCCAGGTTGACGAATTCCTCGCCCTCGGCGAACTGCAGGTGGATCTGGTAGCCCACGTAGCCGTGCAGCACGAGGACGTCGTCGGGGTTGTAGGCGACCGTGCGTACGCGGGCGTCCACCTTGCCGGCCGGCGGGAGCGTGGCGGCGACACCGGACGGGGCGGTCAGGCCGAGGCTGCACGCCAGCACCGCAGCGGGCATCCAACGGGAAAGCGCGGCACATGCCCTCATCGCGGCTCCGGCTTGATGGGGGGCGTCGCCGCCACGCCTGCGGCCGCGACCTCGGGTTCGCGCCGGTACTCGACGACGCGAAAGCCCAGCGGGTTGAGCGAGCGCCACTTGTCGTCCCTGGAGGGCTGGACGTAGGCGAACTCGATGGTCGAGACCCAGTGGCTCGCCTGCTCGTCGCCGGTGCCGCCCGCGCGGGTGTAGCGGGTGAAACGCACCTGGGCCAGCTTGTCCTTGCCGCTGTCGAGCTTGAGGAAGGTGACGGAGCGTACCTGCGTTCGGATGGCGGTTCCATCCTTGTAGACGTTCAGGGGCGACAGCGGATTGTTGGTGGCCCAGAGGGTTGCCCACTCCTGGTTCAGGTGTGGGGAGTTCTGTGAGGCGACCAGTTCGTAGTCGGCCTCCGCGGTGCCGTAGAAGTAGCGTTCCCTGGCGATGACGTAGTTCTGTAGCAGGTTGCGGGTGACCACCTGCTCGATGTCGGCAGTGCCCTGATAGGTCGGGACGACGTCCACGATGCCGCTGCTGCTGTCCACGCGGATGACCACGGGAACGGGCTGCTTCAGAGGCGTGAGCCCGGTGACGGCAGCAACAGCTAGAAGCGCGGTTGCGCCTGAGATGCCCGCGACTGTCCAGGCGATCCTGGCCGAGCGCTCCGCGTGGCGAGCGCGGTCGAGCTCCCAGCTCCGGGCCTCCTTGAGGTACTTCTCAAGCGCGGGGTCCCGGTTCATGAGGTGCCCCAGAAGTCGCCGAGGACGGGTTGATGGGGGTGAGCGGGCCCTGGCACTCCGGCGGCAGTGGCGGGCGGGTGCCGCATGCCGCCAGAAGCAGGGCCAGTGCGAGAGACAGGCAGGACTTCACGAAAGGACTCCTGGCTTATCGGCGATGCACGAGGTTCGGCATGACCTGCTCCCTGGGGATCACGGTGCCACCGCGACGCGGCGAAGCTCCGATGCCGGCGATTGAGGCCACCCCTGCGCCGACACGGTTGCCAGTTAAGCGGCGGAAGGAGTCCCAGCGGCTGCCCGGCTCGCGGCGCATGCCGTCGATGACGCCACGGCCGAACTCGTAGCTGGAGCGCTTGGCGCCGCCGAGACCCCAGCGCAGCATGCCGCTGACCACGCTATAGGTGCTGAGCGCGACGCCACTGGCCAATCCAGCGGCGATCGGCATCACCTGTCGCATCACCAAGAAGACGAGCGCTGAGGCTATGCAGACGCGTACGCTCTCGGCGATGGTGATGCTGGCGCCCGCAGCCGCAGCATTGGCCGCATAGGCCTTGACGATATTGAGGAGGAGCGATGCAGTCAGCATAGTGAGCACGCTGATCAAAGCGTAGTTCGCAAGCTGCGCCGTCCATGCCTCGAAAAAGCGCCTGGTTGCCTCGAAGAAGAGCAGGACGATGAAGATCGGACCGAGCGCCAGCAGGATGGCGAGGGCGACCTTGGAAAGGCCGAGCAGGAAGGCGGTCACCACCACCGACAAGCCCACGAGGATGTAGACAAGGAATCCGGCGGCATAGAACGCGAAATCGCTGTCCAGGATACTGCCCTTCTTGAGCAACTGTTCGGCGACGGAGGCGCCGTCCTGCCAGACCTGGTCGATCACGCCGACGACCGTAGAGGCTCCCACGATGGACCTGGCGAGCTGCTCAGGTGCCTTGTAGAAGGTATCGGTGATGATCTCGTTGTATGTCCACAGCCGCAGACCTACCCCGAGAATGACTGCGACCGTGAGGATGCGCTTTACGCCTTCCCAGATTGGCTCCTGGATTCGGCCTGTCATGCTGAGGTAGCCCCAGATCATGACGTAGACGGTTGCGAGCGTGACTGCGGCCGGCTCGATCGCAGAGGCGACCTGAGTGGTGTGGGAGCTGACGTAGTTGGCCAGTTGCCCATCGAGCCATGAAAAGAACTGAGCGAAGAAGCCCATGATTGCCCCTATTTGGCAGGACCTTGAGGAATCTGCACGGGCTTCAGGTTGCGAGTGCTTCCAATGCCATCGAGCTTCTTCTTCGTCAGATCCTCAGGTGGAGCCTTCTGTGGCTCAACGGGCGCGGTAGGCGTTGCCGGTGCCACTTGCGCTGGCTCTTCCAACGTCCGCTGCTGGACAACGTAGTAGGCCCCGCCGCCGGTTGCGGCTGCGATGGCGATAACGAGAACAATCCACGAGGTTTTCGACATGGGCGTTCCACTACGTTTCACGTCTAGTAGTTGATCGCCGGAAGTGACTTCACCGTGCCAATATCCGACGCTGATTGTTCTCGGATGCGCTGCCTGCGCATGAGTTCTTCGGACTGGGCTACCTGATAGAGGCTCTGCAGCTTGGTCTGTTCGTTCGTGAGCATGTTCTGCTCGGCCTGAATCCGGGCCTGGAGTTCCAGAATGGCCTTGGGATCGTTCGTGCGGCCGATGGCGTCGATCAGCTGCTGCAGCGCGGAGAAGCGCTGGCTGGTGTTCTGGTAAGCGCTTCGAGTCATGCCGTTGAGCAGGGCCGCGGCCTGCCGCCCCTGTTCCACGGTCTGGCGCATCTCGGGGCTGAGCGCATCCATCTGCGAACTGGTGAGGATCTTGTTCGCGTTCATGATGGACTGCACCTGGCTTGAGAGGCCCGAATACCCTGTCGAGGAGCCATTGACCAAGCTCGTCAGGTCGTTGTAGTTCTGCGGAAGGTAGTTGCGCTGCGCATCCGAGGTCGACAACAGCTGATCCATACCCCGGTTGCCAGTCATCGCGCCGTAGGTTTGCTGCAACTGCTCCTTCGAGGCCTGCAATTGGTCGAACTGCTTTTGCATCGCGGAGATCTGCTGCTGCCAGTACATGATCTGCTGGATCAGGTTGGCGACCGCGGCGAAGTCGATTACCGGAATTCCGGCGCGGGCGTGCAGGGGCGTCAGCAGCGCCGACGCGGCGAGGAAGAACGCAAGAAGGTGCCTACGCATGGGAGATCTCCTGGTTTGAAGGGGGGCGAGCGGACTGGCCCGACAGGGCGGCGCGGAAGGGCCCGAGCCACTGATCCGGGTGCGGCCCGTGCCGGGCCATGCATTCGCGCATGAGCCGCACGTTGCTGGTTCGCCCCGATATCACGTGCAGCAAGTCGTCGAAGCCCTTGAGGTCGAGTTGCGCAACCACGCTCACGTGGTTCTGCTTGATCAGGAACTGGCGCGAGCCAGGTTCCAGCTCCTGCTTGATGAGCGCGAACTCGCGGTCCGTGAGGTTGAAGCCCTCGGTGTACTCGCAGTAGTCCGCTTCCGGGTTCGGAAAAAGAATCTTGGTCGGCGTCTGCTCGATGATGGCCCGCGCGATGCTGGAATCCAGCACGTGGCTCGTGCTCTGGGTGAAGGTGGCCAGGTTTGCATTCTTCTTGCGCCAGGTCTCCAGGCCATTCTTGGCGAAGCGCGCAAAGGCCGGATCGCTCAGCAGCCTGGCGAACTCGTCCATCCAGCACACCAGCGGCCGACCGTCGACCATGCGGTTGACCAGGTGGAAGAGGTACATGGTCAGAGGCGCCCGGACGACGTCGTTGTCGAGGAAGTCGGTCACATCGAAGCCGACCAGGCTGTGCTGGGCCAGCAGCGGCGCCACCGCATCGGCGTCGTTGTCGAAGACCCAGGCGTAGTCGCCCTGTTCGCTGGCGCACCATTTGCGCAGGCGTGCATGCATGCCTTCCGGGTCCGTCACATCCAGGAAGGCGATGAGCCGGGACAGGCGCCGGAAGGACGGCTCGAGCTTGAGCGTGCCGCGCAGGGCCTGGTCGAGGTCTTCCTCCTGCTGCACCGTCAGCACGTCGGTGGGCGAGCGCATCACCAGCCGGCGCAGCCAGTGCCGCATGAATTCGACGTTGTCGGTGATGCCGGCATCCAACTGCAGGGGATTGCAGCCGGTCGGCGCGCCGTTCTTCAGGGGCAGGTACTGGCCGCCCAGCGCCCGCACGAGGATGTGCAGCCCCTCATCCTTGTCGAAGATGACCTGGGTGGCATCCAGCCGGTTGCAGATCGCGATCATGCAAAAGCCCAGGAAGGTCGTCTTGCCGGTGCCCACCGGCCCGACGCCCGAGATGTGGCCCACGTCCCGGCGGCTGCCGCCGTCCGGGCTGCGCGGGTCGCTCGCGTGCAGCGAGAAAAAGTAGGGCGAGCCGGACCGCGTCATGAGCATGGTGAGCGCGTCGCCCCAGTAGTTGCCTTTGGCGCGCCCGGTCGGGAAGTTGTGGAAGGTCGACATGGCCGCGAAGTTGCGGCTGGTGATCGGCGCCTTGCGGGTGCGGTAGCCGAAGTTGCCAGGCAACTGCGCCCAGAAGGCCGCCTCCAGCGCCAGGTCCTCGCGCGCCACCACCATCCCGGTGTCGCCCAGCAGGTAGCGGGCCCGAGCGACGTTGTCGTTGAGCTGTTTGAGGCGCGGCAGGCCCTCGGCTTCGCTCACCCCGTCATAGGTGTCGGCCAGTACGTGCAGCGTGAAATGATGATCGCCCACCACGAAACGGTTGCTCATCAGGTCGTCCAGCGCGTCCTTGAGCTCCTCGGCCTGCGACACCGCCAGGTCGCCGGCGGCGGCCATCCGGTTGTGCTGGCGGCTCATCATGTCGGTGGCGGTGCCCTTGGCCAGGAAGGTGAAGCTCTGGGTCAGGACGAAGGGGAAGGGCGCCGTCAGCAGGGCGCCGAACATCCCCGGCGCCGTGGGCGTGGGGTACTCCTTGATGCCGAGGAAGGCGCCGATGCGCGTCTGCGTGCCGGTGCGGTACTCCATGGCCTCGTTGCCGAAGAAGGGCCGGGTCGTGGCCAGGACCTCGTTCAAGGGCGAGCGCGGCAAGGGCATGCGCTGCCACTCGCCGTTGATCAGGAGGCCATGGAACTCCACCAGCGCGGAGAAGAGCACATCGACGCCCTCGATCCGGTAGACGCCCAACGCCTCGGGGTCGTAGCGCTCCAGCGAGGCCAGCAACTCCTGGCGCAGCTTGGTGCAGGCGTCCAGCGAGTCGCGCAGCTCGGTGCGGGCGCCTTCGGAGTCGGTGCGCTTGAGCAGGCGCAAAGCTGCATGGCCGATGCGGGTGGGCTGTGGCCGGTAGACCGCGGACAGGTACAGCTCGTTGACCATCAGCCGCTCGCCGGCCATTTTCTGGCGATAACGCTGCTCGACTTCGCGGGCGAAGCCCGGGACGGTGCGCCCGACCGGGTAGCCGGTCTCGCGCCGGCGCACGACATGGGCCCAGATGGCCAAGTTGGGCGAGGCGATGTTGCGCAGCAGGACGTTCAGGCGCTCGTGCCAGCTGTTGAGGTCCTCGTCATCCGCGCTCTCGAAGCTCGCGCCGGCCAGGCGCAGCGTCTGGACATAGTCGCCCGCACGGGTGCGGGCCACGTGCTCGTCCATGTGGGCGACCAGCGGGATCATGTCCGCGGCGCTCACTTCCCGGCGCAGGGTGGCCTCGGCGCGCGAGAGCAACTGCATCTCCTTGCCTCACAGCACGGTGGGCACGGCGCGCGCGCGCCGCCGGCCCGAGACATCCGGCATGTCGATGGCCAGCGGGCTGTACGAGTTGGCCCGCCAGAAGCGCAGGTTGCCGCCGAGCAGGGCCGGCAGGCGCGTGCGGCCCCACAACTGCACCAGGTCGAAGAACCTCGGCTCGTACAGGCACACCAGGTAAAGCACGCCATGGATCGGCACGAAGGCCAGCAGCCAAGCGAGGTTCTTCGTCACGATGAAGGACTCGGTCGTGACCACGATGTTGAACATCATGGCCGAGTAGGTGACGCCCCAGACCATGGACGGGCGCGTCATCCCGACGAAGAGCGTGTCCGCCACGATGCCCGGGTTGCGGTGCACGGCGCGCTCCTTCAGACCCCGAAGAGGCCCCGGATCCAGGAGACGATCTGCGGACCGCCGAAGACCAGCACGGTGCCGATCACCACCGCCACCATCCACCACCAACTCAGGCGCCCGAACCAGGCCATGGCACCGGAGACCATGACGGCCACGGCGGCGATTGGCGTCAGGATCGAGGTGAGCTGCTGCTGGGTGGCGTTGGCGCCCGTGGCAAAGGGGCTTCCGGCCAGGGCCAGTTCCGGCGCCAGCATGCCCAGCGCGACCAGGCAGACGAGCCACAGGCGGCCCGCCCGGCCCTGGAGGCCGGCCGCGCCGCGGGGATCTACGCTAGCAGCTCGAGGCGCACCAGCGTGCTGCCGATGCCCAGGGTCTTGAGATGCAGCCGCAGCGTGTCCAGGCTGCGGAAGGTGCGCGGCTGGCCGGAGGAGCCGGCCAGGACGCTGCGCCCGAAGTGCCAAATGACCACCAGGTGGATCTGATAGCGGGCGGGCTCCACTTCCGCAATGATGATCTCGATGAGAGAACCCTTGTGCAGCAGTTCGACCAGTTCGAGCTGGGTCACGGTACCCGCGGGCAAGGCGCGGCCGGGCGGCGATGGTGCAGCCGCGGTCCGGGATGTAGGGGCGGCCTTGGTCGGCGTCTTCGCCGTCGTCTTGGGCTTGGGCCGTACCGCAGAGGTCATGGGCAAGCGTGCAGAGGTGGGGTGATGCAATATTGTGAACGAAAGTATGAGCAGTCACGGCGTTGTGCATGGCGCTACTCCAGTCAGCGGGCTGAAACAGTTGGCGGGATCGCCCCGGAGGGCGGAGCCAGCGAAATCGGTGTGGCGGATTCGGCGCGGCGGCCCTTGCCGTAGACGTCCCACCAGGGCGGCGCGGCCGATGCTCTTGGCGCGCGCGATCGCTCAGTAGCCGGCTTGCCTGCAGCCCAGGGCGGGGGCTGCGCAGTTGTTGGCGTGGCCGTGCGCATGGCGCTTGCCAACTCGCGCTTGAGGCTGGCGATGTCGACGAGGGTGCGGGCGTGCTGCTCCTCGGCCTCGGTGACCCCGGAGGAATCCGAGGCCGTCAGGCGCTCGACCTTGCGGCGAGCCAGGGTCTCGAGCAACGCCTCGGACTTCCTGAGTTCCTGGCGCAGGATCTCCACGCGATCGCTGTCGCGCGCCGCCTGTTCGGCGGCAGCGATGGTGTGCGCAGCGGCTGCGGGCTCCGCCAGCGCTGCACACGTGCACGCGAGCCATCCCAGCAGCGTGACGTATCGCAACGATGCACGGAGCCATGCCGGCTCCCCAGATGCTCGCAGATGACCACTCCCGACTCGCATGGGCGCACTGTCTGCCAGGCCGCCCGCGCCTGTCAACAAATCGTCGCAATCAAATTCCTATAGTTAACTATAGAGCCTATAGACAATGAAAATTGAACGGACTACGCTAACTGCGTGATTTCTCTGGGGAGTTGGCGCGAGGCAGCGGAACGTCAGTGCCGTGAGGCTCGCAACCCACATTGAGAATTCGGTAATGAGCTTTACGTCTCGTAGCGCCATGGGTGCCGGAGTTTCATGGGTGGCCCGGCAAGGCGCATGGTCGGCGTGCGACGCAGCGAGGTGCGGTGATGGGGCATGTGGTCGTCTTTGGTAATCAAAAGGGCGGCGTCGGCAAGTCCACGCTGTCGGTGCTCTATGCGTTCTGGCTTTCCGACGTGCATCGCCAGTCGGTGTGCGTGATCGACCTGGACACGCAGGGCAATGCGTCCAAGACGCTGCGCGGCTTCGATGCCGGCGCGCTGGCGGTGGATCTGTTCGCGGGCGCGGCGACGACCATGGCGCCGATGCGCGCGACGGCCGCGCAGCGCCCCATCGCGCTGATCGCCGCCTCGAAGAAGCTCGCGGACGTCGAGCTGTCGAAGCCCGAGACGGTCGTGCCGGCATTCCGCAGGAGCGTCGCACAACTGGCGCAGCATTTCGACACGGTGGTGATCGACACTCCGCCGGCGCTGGGCCTGCGCATGAGCGCGGCGTTGATTGCGGCCACGCGCGTGGTGTGCCCCATCGAGCTGGAGGAGTACAGCATCGACGGCGTCACCGACATGCTCAAGACGATCTTCGGCATTCGCCAGCGCTACAACCCGACGCTGGAGCTGGCCGGCATCATCCTGAACCGCTTCAACGCGCACTCCGTGCGCCAGAAGGCGGCGATACAGCAGCTGGCTTCGCGCTATCCGGATTTCGTGGTGCCGGCGCGCATCTCGACCCGATCCGCGATTCCCGAGGCGCTGGCCGAAGGCAAGGCGGTGTGGGAATTGGCTCGGAGTTCGGCGCGCGAGGCCAGCGCGGAGCTCAAGCAGACCTTCATGCTATTGCAGTCGCGCATCGAGTTGTCGCAGCAGGTCGTTTCGCGGGAGGTTGCCGTATGAGCGATCGGGATGCCTTGGACTTGAGTGCGCTGGCGCAGTTCCGGCCCTCGGATCTGCTCGCGGCGGGTGAGGGCGTGTCGGCGCCGGCAGCGGCGGTGCACGTCGAACTGGACCTGATCGACTTCGATCCGGCGCAGCCACGGCGCAGCTTTCGCGAGGAGAGCATTGAAGAGCTGAGCGCGTCGATCCGGTTGCACGGCGTGCTGGAGCCGGTGTCGGTGCGGTCGAACGCTGGCGCGCCGGGCCGCTACATCGTCAACCGCGGGGAGCGGCGGATCCGCGCGGCGCGGCGCGCAGGCTTGAAGACAGTGCCGGTCTTCATCGACGAGCGGATCGATCCGTTCGCGCAGGCGGCCGAGAACCTGCATCGCGAAGACATGTCGGCTCTCGACCTGGCGCAGTTCATCGCGGCGCGCGAGCGCGAAGGGATCACGCGCGCGGAGATCGCGCGCCGGCTGGCCAAGCCGCGTTCGTTCATCACCGAGGCGGCGGCCTTGATGGGTGCCTCGGAGGATTTGCGCCAGGCCGTGCGAGAGGGCCGGGTCGGCGAGGACGTGCGCACGCTCTATCGGCTGGTCTCGGCGGGCCGAGAGGCGCCGGAAGTCGTTCGGGTCGTCGTGCAGGGTCCGGATGTGGTGAGCCGGGCGAATGTGGATGCCCTGCTCGCGCGGGCACAGGGCGCCGAGGCGAGGCAAGGGAGTTCGGTGCACAGCGCGCAGACCGTCAGTGGCGGGCGCACCGTGCTGGTCGTGGAACATGAAGGGCGCCGGGGATCGCTTCGGATCAAAGCGCGCGATGGCGATGTCGGCGAGGTCCGGTTCGGGGATGGCTCGCGCCGCGCCGTGCCGCTGGCCGCGCTGAGGCTCGTATGCTGGGCCACGGAGGAAACGACATGACGGATCTGCAGACTGGACGAGCGGCGAGGCCGCAAGGCTCTGGGTTCGTGGGCAGCCCTGCCGGCTTGGCGGGCAGAGCCCTGGGGTGGGCCGTCCTTGCGGCCTGGCAGGTGCTCCGATGCGCGATCTGCGCGATCCTGGTGCTGGGCGAGCCCGTGATCCGAGCGGTGCTGGTGCCGTTGGCGTTCCTGGGCTTCCTGTTGACGATGATCTTCGGGTTCCTGATCGGCGATCCGCGTTTCCCGCGCTGGGGCATGCTGGCGTTTTCGGTCGGTGCGCTGGTGCTCTACTGGTGCTACCTGGGGTTCATGAGTCTCTTCATGTCGCTGCCTTCCCATGACTGCGAGCGTTGACGAGGCCGAGCTGCAGCGGATCGCCAGGCAACGGCGATTCGATCCGCGCACGCTGGAGATCGCGCGGCGGCTGTTCATCGAAGGCGATCGGCCCAAGCTGCTGGCAGCCGAGTACGGCCTCATCCTTCAGCGCATCTATGCGATCCGCAAGGCGGTGCTGGACCTGGCGCTGCCGGCGGGCGAGGCCGAAGTGACGTTGCGGGGGCCGGTGGAGGCCGTCGAGGCGGCGCAGCGGGCCTTCGAACGGTACATGGAGCGGATGTAGGGCTGAGATAGCGTGACGCGGATTCCTGCAATTCTTGTCGTCGATTCGCGGTCATATCGCGCGCAGCGAGCAAGTGCTTCGGCTTCGCCTGTCGTCAGTTCGCGAATTCCCAGCAGTTTTTGTCACTCCTAGTGAGCGCTCGCGCCATGGCCGGAGCTTCCCTTTTCGGTGCTGCCGAAGAGAGATGCCTTTCGCCTCAACTGCGCAGTAGCACTGCGCTACTGTGCGCTTACCTTCAGGGCGATCTCCGGCGATGCACTGAACATGTCGCCACAACGTCCGGCGCTGTTCGGGACCACGCGCAGCTCTGGACTCGTACAGGGCTCGCTCCCCGTGCGCCAGTGGGCCAGACTGCTCCGTCGACCCCCACTGGGGTCGATAACGCGCGCTTATCGAGCCCTATTCGTAGGGCGCGAGGGCAGGGCGTTTGATGCCTCGTTGCTTTGTGCAGCATGTAGACGCGCTCCGTCTCCGAATTTGCACCCTTGGAACCGCGCGCCGCGGAGCTGTCATTCGATGGTCGTGCCTGGATCTCGGCAGTCGGCCAGGAACTGCCACTCAGGGGCCAAGCTAGTACGACTGCTTCGGTGACCTAAGCGGGCATCGATTGAATCATCTGACGCCCTAAACAAAGGTGCGTCGCCCTGAATGCATCCGTTCGCACAACCATGTGTTGGGCTGCTGCCGGTTTCAAGGACACCTTGTTAAGGTGGAAGATGAAACCGGAGGTGGTTCATGGGAACGAGAAGGCAATTCAGCCGAGAGTTCAAGCTTGAAGCAGTCAAGCTGGTGAAGGAGCGAGGTGTTGCGGTGGCGCAGGCTGCACGCGACCTCGATGTGCACGAGAACGTGCTGCGCAAGTGGATACGCGAGGCGACCGCCGACCCGCAGCAGGCGTTCCCCGGCCAAGGCGTGATGAAGCCCGAGCAGGCCGAGATTGAGCGGCTGAAGAAGGAGAACGCGAAGCTGCGGATGGAGCGCGACCTGCTGAAAAAAGCGGCGGCCTACTTCGCCAAGGAGTCGATGTGAAGTTCGGCTTCATGGTGAAGCACCGAGGGAGCTGGCCGGTATCGATGATGTGCGAGACGTTCGGTGTCTCGCGAAGCGGCTTCTATGCGTGGCTGACGAGGCCACGCAGTCACCGCAGCCTTGAAGACGAAGTGCTCGGTGTACAGGTGCGCCAAAGCTTCCTGGGCAGTGACCGCACGTACGGCGCGCGGCGTGTGTGGCATGACGTACTGGCGGTGGGGCATGAATGCGGCCTGCATCGCGTCGAGCGGCTCATGCGCGAGCAGGCGCTGCGTGCCAGGCCCAGGCGCAGAGGTTTGCCCAAAGACCGAGGCGCGCGCAGTGCCGTCGCTGACAACGTGCTCGACCGCCAGTTCCAGGCCGATGCGCCCAACCAAAAGTGGGTGGCCGACTTCACCTATATCTGGACGGCCGAGGGTTGGCTGTACGCGGCAGCGGTGCTGGACTTGTACTCGCGTCGCGTCGTGGGGCTGGTCGATGCAGGACAGCATGACCTCGCAGCTCGTTGCTGATGCCTTGATGATGGGCGTGTGGCGCCGCGGCAAGCCGGTAGCGCTGCTGCATCACTCGGACCAAGGAAGTCAATACACGAGCGAGCACTTCCAGGAGCTACTCAAGGAACAAGGCATCACCTGCAGCATGAGCCGCGCCGGCGAGGTCTGGGACAACTCGGCCATGGAGAGCTTCTTCAGTTCATTGAAGACCGAGCGCACGGCCCGCAAGGTGTACAGGACCAGGGCGCAAGCTCGCGCGGACGTGTTCGACTACATCGAGCGGTTCTACAACCCAACACGTCGACATTCGACGCTCGGCTACGTCAGCCCGATACAGTTCGAGAAAGCTCAAGAAGCTTAGGTCGGTGTCCACGAAACCGGCAGCAGCCCACTTCGACACAATCATCCCAAGCTTGACCAAAGGCCAACTGAGCGCGTTCTGATGCATCGCGTCTGGCCTGCAACGCCGCCGTCTGTGCTGCACATTCTTCGCGAGGGTCTTTGCGTTGATCGACCAAGAGTTTCAGACGCGCGGCCTCCACGCTCGTCCGCGACAGTGAATGTCAGGTTCTAAAAGCGGTTCTTGTTCAGCCGACTCCGATGTCTGGCTCTCTCCGTGGAAATCGCTCCATCGTGCTGACTGTTTTGGCTCACAGGTCGTGGACAAGATAACCAGCGCTCAGAGTGTTGACATCGTTTCCTGATATTTCCATCACGAGCCGGCTGTGCAGCGGCGAGGACCGAACGGTGAGGTACTCCACTGGCAACTGCTTTCGGTCGTGCATCAGCCGGTCGATCCGAAGCACGGGCGAGTTGAGCTCGATCTTCAATGCTGACGCCGTCGTCGGGCCTGCAATTTCCGCGTTCACTTCCTGGATCACACGGCCCACGTCCTTGCCGCTGCCGGCGATCAGGTTGAACAGCGGCTGCTTGCTCAGCGCGCGGACCGTGACGACGCTTTCGAAACGCTTCGGCAGCCAGGCGTCCAGCAGCATCACTGGTACATCGTTGCGAAGGCGGATGCGCACCACGTGCAGCGCTTCGTCCTCGTCGCCGATGCTCAGCGCATTCGCGATGTAGTGCGGGCAGCGCGACAACTCGACGCCGAGCACGCGCACATCGGTTTCTTCCACGACTCTGCGCAGACCCGCCACGAAGCTCAGAGAGGGCGCCTTGTTCGGTGCCATGCGCGGCGCCGTGACGAAAGCCCCGACTCCCTGCTCGTTGCGGATGAGGCCTTCGGCCTGCAGGTCGGCCAGCGCGCGGCGCACCGTGATGCGCGACACGTCGTACTGCGCGCAGAGCTCCTCCTGCGTCGGCAGGCGCTCCTGGTCGCGGATCTCGCCGCGCACGATTTGCTGTTTCAGCACCACGAAGAGTTGCCGGTGCAGCAGAGTGCCGCTCGCCTTTTGCAGAGGTGAAGCCATGTCGTTGGATCGGTTGGAAGGCCGTGAGCGTACCAAGGACTTGCATCCCTGGATCAGTGCATGTTGTAATGCCGACATACCAAATACAGAACGAGACATGAAACATATTCTTGCCGCGATGTCGCTGGCTTTGGCGGCAACCACGTCGCCGGCGGCGGGCGCGAACTTTCATCCCACCAAGCCGGTAACGCTGATCGTTCCTTACACCGCGGGTGGCGGCACCGACGTGGTGGGCCGGCTCTTTGCCAAGGAACTCGGCGAGATGTGGGGTCAGCCCGTGCTGGTCGAAAACCGTACTGGGGCGAGCGGCACCATCGGTGCGGGCTTCGTCGCCAAGGCCGCCCCGGACGGGCACACGCTGTTGCTGTCGGTGGCCTCCATCGCCATCAATCCCTATGTGCTCGGCAAGCTGCCTTACAACACCAAGACCGACTTCACCCCGATCACGGTGCTGGCCAAGCCGGTGGTGGTCATGGTTGGATCGCCGGGCCTGAAGGCAACCGACATCCGCTCGTTTGTGGCGCTGGCGAAGAAGGAACCCGGCGTGTACACCTTCGCCAGTTCGGAACCGAGCACGCGCCTCTATGGCGAGCGCCTTGCCGACGAGGCGCAGATCAAGCTGGTCAACATACCCTACAAGGGCGCACAGCAGTGGCTCGGCGACATCATGGGCAACCTCGTCGATACAGGGTTCGGGAGCATCACTTCGGTGCTGCCCATGATGAAGGATGGCCGCATGAAGGTCCTGGGCATCGCCGCGGCCCGACGCAGCGAGTTGTTGCCGAACGTTCCCACCTTCAGTGAGCAGGGCGTAACCGGTCTCGATTCCAGAAGCTGGTACGGGCTGTTCGGACCCGGACGCCTCCCGGCAGCGACCGCCGCTGCCATCCACGCCGACGTGGCGACAGTGCTTGCCAAGCCTGCAATCCAGGCCCGGCTCGCCGAACTCGGCGCCGAGCCGGGCGGCGAAGCGCCGGAAGCATTTGCCCAGCGCTTCCAACGCGAACTCGTCGAATACGGCGAACTGACACGCAAGCTCGGTATTCAGGCCGAGCGAACCCCCTGATTCACTTCACCACGCACCGCTCCATGACCGCTCCCCTTATCTCCCTGCACGAACGTCTGGCACGCCCCGGTCTCGTCATCGCTCCCGGCGCCTACGACGGCATTGGCGCGCGCCTGATCGAGCAAGCCGGATTCGAAGCCGTGTACATGACCGGCGCCGGCGCTTCGGCCGCCCGCGGCTACCCCGACTTCGGTCTCCTCACTATGAGCGAAATGGTGGAAAACGCGGCCGTGATGGCGCGCAGCATCGGCATCCCGTTGATCGCCGACGCCGACACCGGCTACGGCAACGAACTCAACGTGACGCGCACGGTGCGCGAATACGAAGCGAGGGGCGTGTCCGCGATCCACATCGAGGACCAGGTCGCGCCAAAGCGTTGCGGTCACCTTGAGGGCAAGGAGGTCGTGTCGCGCACCGAGTTCGCCTCGAAGATCCGGGCGGCCGTCGAGGCAAGGCGCAGTCGCGAGTTTCTCGTCATCGCCCGCACCGACGCACGCGCGATGCTCGGCTTCGACGAAGCCATCGCGCGCGGCCGCGACGCGCTGGAGGCCGGTGCCGACCTGGTCTTTATCGAGGCAACGCAGACGCTAGAAGAAGTCGCCGCCGTGCCGCGGCTCATCGGCGGGCCCTGCCTGCTGAACGTCGTGCCGGGCGGCCGTACGCCGATCTTCGACTTGCGCGAGGCCGACGCCATGGGCTATCGGCTCGCGATCCTGCCGGGCTTGATGCTCAAGGCCGCCATCGAAGCCGGTGATGCCGCACTCGCCGAACTCAACCGAACGCACATCGCGCCCGCCGTGAACGCCAACGTCGCGACCATCTTCCGCCGTTTCGGCGCCGACGAATGGGACGCGCTGCGCACTCGCTTCAACGCCGGCACGCCGATGTAGCGCTGAGCACCTTGCAATTGACCGATTGCCATGTCCACCACTGACGTTCTCGCCACCGCAGAGGCTCCTTCTCGCGCACTCCCCCCATTCGAGGCAGGCTTGCTCGCCGCCTGGGCGGTCGCCGAATCTTGGATGCCGTGGGGCAGTTCGCGCCGGATCACGTCAACCGGCTGGCGAAGCTCAAGAAGGCCGACATCGCCAGCGAAGCAGAGCGGCTGGTCACTGGCAGGGGATGGATGCCGGCCATCTTCCGCGACGAAGAGCCGGAACGGCCCGCGCAGTACGCGGCAGCTGCAGCGGATGTACCCCGCCTCAAGAATTCCAAGGAGACAACTTCGTGAACTCAACTTACGTGGGTGCCAGTACAGGCTTTCGCACCGAACCGGCGACCGACGCAGGAGACAGCGCGCTGTTCCGTAAGGTGGCGTGGCGGATCATTCCCGTGCTGTTCATCTGCTACGTGCTGAACTACCTAGATCGCACGAACATCGGCTATGCCAACCTGCAGATGAAGGAGCTGCTCGGCTTCACCGATGCCGTCTTCGGCATCGGCGCCAGCATCTTCTTCGTGGGTTTTGCGCTCTTTGAGGTGCCCAGCAACATGATGCTGGCGCGCATCGGTATGCGGGCTACGCTGATGCGCATCATGGTGCTGTGGGGTTTGGCCTCCACGGCCATGGTGTTCGTGACATCCCCCACGAGCTTCTATGTGCTGCGCTTCCTGGTGGGCGTATTCGAAGCGGGCTTTGGGCCCGGTGTTCTGTTCTTCCTCACGCTCTGGTTCCCGGCGCAGCGCCGCGCGCAGGTGGCGGCGCTGTTCTTCATGGCCTTTGCGGCGGCGCCCATCGTGGCGGGTCCTCTCGCTGCTCTGAGCATGACCTACATGGATGGCTGGTTCGGCCTGCATGGCTGGCAGTGGTTATTCATCATCGAAGGGGTGCCGACGGTGCTGGTCGGCATCTGGGTCTTCTTCTACCTTGACAACAAGCCTGCCGATGCGCGGTGGCTCTCTGAGCGGGAGAAGACGCGCCTCGCGCAATTGATCGCGGCCTCCCAGAGCACGCGAACTGACGGCGAGCGCGGCAATACCGAATCCGTGAGCGCTTTCCGAGACCCGCGGGTCTGGCTGGTGGGCCTGATGTCCTTTCTGATTACCTTGGGTGTGTTCGCCATGGCCTTCTGGCAGCCCACCATGCTCAAGAGCATGGGGCTGACGGTGATGCAGATCGGCTTCTTCTCCACGATCCCTGCCGCGCTGGGCGTGGTCGCCAGCCTGATGGTCAGCCGCCGTTCGGACCGTCTGCAGGAACGCCGTTGGCACTTTGCGATCACTGCTGTGCTGGGTGCAGGGGGCTTGTGCGGGACCACCTTCTTCATGAATAACCCGGCCGGCGCATTGGTCTGTCTGTCTGTGAGTGCAATCGGCATCTCTTCGGCCTATGCGCTGCTGTGGTCGATCCCGGGTGTGTTCCTGCAAGGCCGCAGGGCCGCGACCGGCATCGCCATCATTACCACGATGGGCGCCTCTGCTGGCATGGTGGCGCCCGCCATGGTGGGTCTGGTACGCACCGCGACGGGCAGCTTCGTGCCCAGCCTCTATGTCCTTTCGGGCTGCATCTTGCTGTCGGCCTTGCTCATGGTCCTGGTCATGCCACGCAGTTCGACCATTCCGGCGGCGACAGTGCTCTGAGCGCCGGCAAGCAAACAAATGATCAAGTTCGCCCAATTCGGAATCGATTCCCTAAAAGCAAGCTGCATCTTCATATCGATGCAGCACCACACAGCCTAGAAGTCAAGGAAAATTATGCGTCAGGCGCTGAAGTTTTTAATCAATGGCCAATGGGTGGACCCTGTTGAACCCAATCTACTAGCTGTCATTAGTCCTGTGACTGAAGAGGTTTACGGTAATGTCGCACTGGGGAGTGGCATTGACGTTGACCACGCAGTGGCAGCTGCCGTGAAGGCTCAGCATGCGTTCTCGCTTACGACCAGGGAAGATCGACTCAGTATTCTCGCGGCGTTCTTTGCAGAATATGAGAAGAATGAGGGCAGACTTGTAGATATCGTCGTGGACGAACTCGGATGCACAGCGAAATTTGCGAGAGAATTTCAGGTCAATATTGGCAAGGCGCACCTTCATAGCACAATTTCGGCTTTACGTATTTTGGAGTTTCAGACCGCTGTTGGCTCTGCGTGCGTTGTCAGGGAGCCGATAGGCGTCAGTGCGCTCATTACCCCATGGAACTTTCCATTGGGCTTGGTAATTTCTAAGGTTGCCGCTGCACTTGCCGCAGGTTGCTGCAGTGTGTTGAAACCAAGTGAGTTAACGCCGTTCACTGCCACAGCAGTCGCTGAAATCGCCGTCACGGCGGGTGTCCCCGCGGGTGTTTTTAATCTTATATTTGGCTTGGGAGAAGAGGTTGGTGAGCATCTAACGAGTCACCCTGATGTACGTATGGTTTCTATTACAGGATCGACTGCAGCTGGAGTCCGCGTTGCGAAGGCCGCTGCAGCCACTGTAAAGAGAGTGCATCAAGAGTTGGGTGGCAAATCTGCAAGCATTATCCTTGAAGATGCGGACCTGGATACGGCAATTGAAAAGAGCATTTCTGCGGCTTTTCGAAACAGCGGCCAATCATGTAGTGCACCTACACGCCTATTGGTCCCCAGAAGCTTGCTATCAGAAGTAGAAGCGCGAGCAAAGAGTTTTGTAGAAACCTTCAAAGTCGGCGGTCCTGATGTGCCAGGAGCTACGCACGGCCCAGTGATCTCCAAGCGCCAATACGACTCAATTCAAAGCTATATTGGATCCGCAATTGAGGAGGGCGCTAATGTTTTGACAGGGGGGCAAGGGCGCCCAGAGGGATTGAACGTCGGATTCTTTGTTCGCCCGACAGTCGTATCCGATGTTTCGGAAAATATGAAGGTAGCAAAAGAAGAAATCTTCGGTCCCGTCTTAGTCATTATTCCCTACGACTCCGTGGCTGATGCCGTGGCGATTGCGAACTCAACGGAATACGGTTTGGCCGCTTATGTGCAGTCCGCCAGCCTGGAAAAAGCACGAGAGATTTCTCGTCTTTTACATGCCGGCACCGTACATATCAATTTTCCGCCCTTCCAAAACAATGTTCCATTTGGTGGGTGGAAGCAATCCGGTAACGGCCGTGAATACGGTCGCTGGGGTATAGAAGAGTATCTGGAGAGCAAAACCATCACGGGCTACGACGCATGACGAACGCCTTCGCCGAAACCTATGACTATGTGATTGTTGGAGCGGGCTCCGCAGGCTGCGTATTGGCTCGTCGGCTGTCCGACCATCCTGAATACCGGGTGCTCCTCCTTGAATCGGGGCCTCAAACCAATGAATTCTGGGTGAAGACCCCTGCGGGCATGGGCCCGCTGTTCTCATCTGAGCGCTATAACTACCGTTACTTTTCGGAGCCAGTTCTGGGGTTGAACCAACGCAAGATCTACTGGCCTCGCGGCAAAGGTCTTGGCGGGAGCAGCGCCATCAACGGAATGGTCTACGTGCGAGGCAATCGACGCGATTACGACCAATGGGCCGCCCTAGGCAACTCCGGCTGGAGTTGGGAGGAAGTACTGCCGTATTTCAAGCGGTCGGAGAATAATGATCAAGGCGCAGGTCCATTTCACGGCACCGACGGACTGATGGGAGTCAGTGGCCCTGCGGTGAAGCATCCGACGGCTATTGACTTTATCGAAGCGGCGCACCGCAATGGTCTCACACGGGTAGCAGACTTCAACACTGGCGAGCCGGAAGGCGTTGGCTTCATGCAAGCCACCATTCGCAACGGGGTGAGGCAATCCACCTATGACGCCTTTATTGCGCCTGTTAGAAGCCGATCCAATCTGACCGTGCGCAATGGCGTCCATGCCCGCCGCGTCGTGTTCAACGATCAGGATGCAAGCGGCGTTGAAGTCATCGAGAACAATGAGATCATTCGATACGCTGCGACACGTGAGGTGATCCTGTGCGCAGGCGCCGTGATGTCTCCGCAACTGCTGATGCTGTCCGGTATTGGTGATGGTGATGCATTGCAACGCTCAGGTATAAAGACTTTCGTCCATCTGCCGGGGGTGGGCCGGAATCTACAGGACCATTTCGCCATCAATTTCAAGGCAAGCTGCGCTCCCGCGAGCTCCTACAATCGTGCGCTCAGCACTTGGCGCAAGTACCTCCACGGCGCGCGCTACGTACTAACCAAGGGCGGTTACCTCGCCATGCCATCAACCTCCACTGGTGCCTATATCCGTAGTAGCCCGGACATGGAGTACGCCGATCTGCAAGTCAGCTTCCGACCTGTAACCATTGCGCCCAACGGATCGGGCGAGCTCCAGGTCGACAGCCACGACGCGTTCGGAGCGTCGCTGTACCGCGTGAGACCGGATTCGCGTGGGGAGATCGCGCTACGCTCATCAGACCCGATGGTCGCACCACTAATCATGCCGAACTACCTTAGCGCTGCGGAGGATGTTAAGGCTACGATTTCTGGGTTCCGGCAGTTGCGCAAGATCATTGCGACCGAACCGATTGCCTCACGTGTGATCGAAGAATTGTTGCCGGGGCCGCACGTAACGACCGACGAGCACTTGATTGACTACATGCGCAGCACCGGTTCAAGTGCGTTCCATGCTGCCGGCACTTGCAAGATGGGCTCCGACCCAATGGCCGTCGTCGATTCTCGACTGCGTGTTCACGGCGTCCGGCGCCTTCGGGTTGTGGATGCGGCCATCATGCCGTTGATCACCTCATGCAACACAAACGCTCCGACCATCATGATTGCCGAGAAGGGGGCCGACATGGTCTTGGATGACGCCGCCGAGCAAGCTTCGGCGCAGCGGTGACATGCGCACCTACGCCACTAGCAAACTGGGCAGCAACCTCAATCTCCGTCACAGTTTTGAGGTTTTAGTCAGCTTGGCCCTTAGCCCTTGTAACTGAACATTAAGACAATGAGGTTGCCCTCGATCCCTGGAGTGCATAGCCCGTCCCGGAGAATGCCGGGAGGGAAGCATGAATTGAACGAGAAGCAAACGAGAGCGAAGTACACGCTGGAGTTCAAGCAGGAGGCAGTGCGGCAGGTCAAGGCCGGGTGTGCTGCGTCGGCCGTGGCCACGACGCTGGGCATGCCCAAGGCGAGCCTGACGAACATGGTGCGGGCCGATGCGAAGGGCCAGTTGGAGGTGACGACCGAAGGCAAGGCCACAACGCTGACGGTCACGCCCGAGCAGGCGGAGATTGCGCGGTTGAAGGCGCAGGTGGCGCGGCTGATGTGGTCGACGAAGCACTCCACCGGGCGCGCAAACGCTGATGCGGGCGGTGGACACCAACATCCTGTTCAGCGCGCTGATTTCGCCGAATGGTGGCCCTATGCGATCTACCGCGCCTGGCGCGCCGCATGCTTCGAGGTCACGACCTCGCACATGCAGCTCGAAGAAATCCGCCGGGCCCGCCGCTATCCGACGCTCTAGGCATTCTGCAGCCCGCCAGGGTGGGCGCGATGATCAACAACCTGCAGCGGGCGCTCGTGCTGGAGCGCCTGACCATCGGCATCGAAGCCGATGTCCCAGACGACTCTTTCCTGCTGGCCATGGCGCTGGCGGCTGATGCGGACTACCTCATCACCGGTGATCGCCGCGCCGGCCTGCTGCAGCGAGGGAACGTCGAACGCACGCGGATCGTCATGCCTGCGGTGTTCAGCGCCGAGGCGCTGCGATAGCTGGCGCCGGCTCCTGGATTCGCGCCTCTCCCACTGGGCAGAAGCTCGGAAGGAGCCTCGCGGCCCCACCCCAACCCTCCTCGGGCGGGGAGGGAGCAAGGCATCAGCGGATACCGTGCTGGCGCAGAGTCACGCCGGCCGGGTGTACGTGCTCATCGATGCGCGAGCCGCGTCTCGTGCTCGCCGTCACGGACGATGGCGCCGGCCTGTCCGCGGCCGGCGCCCCCGGCGCCACCGCAGGCCTGGGCATCCCCCAGCATGCACGCCCGCGCCCGGCGGCTCCAGGGCACGTTGTCCATTGAATCGGATGCGCGCGGGACCCGTATCCGGCTGAGTTGTCCGAAGTGACCCTGCAACGCGCTCGATCGTCTTCTGTCAACATGCAGCGGCTTCGGCTTCGGCTGGGGCTTTCGCGCAAGTCCACGGAACGGCTGCGGATCTCCTTGAGGCAGTTGGAATGCGATGCAACGGGAGATGAGGCGAAAAGACCGCCTCGTCAAAGCCTTCTTCAAGGTAGCCGAGCCGATTTCCCACGAATCATGGCGTTCAGGCACGGGGCGGGGAGCGCTTCCCTGCGATCATGTCTGCGGCCTTTTCGGCGATCGCGAGCGTTGCCGCAAAAGTGTTCGCCGATGGAATCATGGGCATGATGGAAGCATCGACGACGCGCAATCCCTCAATGCCTCGCACTCGCAGATCGGCATCGACCACCGCGGTAGGGTCCGATTCGGGCGCCATGCGACAGGTGCCCACGAGGTGGTAGCCGGTATTGCCTCTGCGGCGCGCGAAGTCGAGCCATTCGGCATCGGTCTCCGTGCTGGGGCCTGGCAATGTCTCGCTCTCGAAGTACCTCGACAGCTGCGGGCTGTGCATTAGCGCGCGCGCCTGGCGCAGACCTGAGACGATGGCCTGCTGATCGACTTCCTCGGCGAGATAGTTCGGCTGGATCTCAGGCGCGTCCGCGGCGCTGGGAGATACGATCCGCACATGTCCTTTGCTCGCGGGTCGCAGCTGGCCCGCGCCTAAAGTCATGCCGGGATAGCTGTCAAGCACATAGAGCTTGCCCTCGACGTAGCTACCGGGCGTGAAGATGAACCGAATCTCCTTAGGGTCGTCGTTGTGGGCGTTCACCGGTCCGACGGCATAGCAAATGCTGGGACTCACGCTGAGGATGCTCGGCTGACCAGCCAGCCATCGCAGTCCTTCCAGACCCAGCCTTGGCCATCTCGCGAGCTGGTTGATGGTTACGACATCGCGTGCCCGCGCGACGAGGCGGGCGCCGAAGTGATCGCGAAGATTCTCGCCGACACCTGGGAGATCACGACGCACTGGAATGCCCAGATCACGCAGCAGCTCGCCGGGACCGATGCCAGACAGCTGCAGAAGCTTGGGACTGTTGACAGTCCCCGCCGCAAGAACGACCTCGCGGCGGGCCCGCACGGTTCGCTCCGCTCCGGCGCGATCGCGATACAGGACGCCGGTGGCACGAAGACCTTCAAAGGTTATGCGCTGGGCTAGGCAGTGTGTGCGCAGCTCGACCCGCCCGGTCGCGAGCGCGGGAGCCAGGAAGGCCTTCGATGCGCTGACGCGTCTGCCCTTGTAGATGATGCGCTGAAAATAACCCGTGCCTGCATAGGCTTCGCCGTTGTAGTCACCGGCCAAGGGGATGCCGCTGGCCCGGGCTGCGGCAATGAATGCATCACAGAGGGGATTGCGCCATGGTCCATCCGTCACCTTGAGTTCGCCATGCTTGCCCCGGTAGCGCTCGTCGCCCTCGCCGATCTTGGTCTCCGAGCGCTTGAAGTACGGCAGCAGGTCGTCGTATCCCCAGCCCGTATTGCCTCTGTCGCGCCAATCGTCGTAGTCGGCTCTCTTGCCGCGCACATAGACGAGGCCATTGACCGAACTCGATCCTCCAACGACCCTGCCTTGGGGGATGGAAAGCTGGCGATTCGAAAGGCCTGGAACTGGGGAGGTGGAGAAGGGCCAGGTGAAACGATCTCCGTAGAGCGTCTTCACAAAGCCAGCCGGAATCGCGAGATAGGGGTGGCGATCAAGACCGCCGGCCTCCAGCAGGCAAATGGAGACCTGTGGGTCGGCCTGGGTCAGGCGCCGCGCCAGAACGCTCGCCGAGGTCCCAGCGCCCACGATTACATAGTCGAACTCTTGCATAGGATGTGACGGTATTCCAGATCAGCGGGAAGAGCGGGTGGGTCTGAAGGTCACAACGCGCTCCTCGGTCATCTCGAGCATGGCGTAACGCGGGCCCTCGAAGCCATGGCCGCTTTCCTTCACGCCGCCGTAGGGCATGGAGTCAGTACGGGAGCTCGCAAGGTCGTTGATGTGCACCGACCCGACACGCAGCGAATGTGCAGCCTGGATGGCCACGTCCAGGCTCGCCGAGAAGATTCCTGTCGCCAATCCGTAGGGCAGAGAGTTGATGGCTGCAAAGGTCTCGGTCAGATCATCAAATCCGATCGCCGAGACCACCGGTGCGAAGATCTCCTGATCGATCACCTTCATTCCAGGTGCGACGTCGGCGAGCACGGTGGGTGTGAGAACCGCACCTTGTCTGGATCCTCCCGCCAACACCTGCGCACCGCCTGTACGAGCCTCGGCGACCCAGCTCTCCGCGCGCTGCGCTTCGGTCTCTGTGATCATAGGACCGACGTCGGTGTCGGCGCTGCGCGGATCGCCCACACGCAGTGCGGCGGCCCCGGCGGCGACGCGCTCAATCACATCCTGCAGCACCGGCTTCGCAACGTATAGCCTTTGGATCGACGTACAGAACTGGCCCGCTCGCCGAAACGATGCTCCTATGATCTTGGGTATCGCCACATCCAGGTCCGCGTCCTTGCATACGACCGTGCAGGCGATGCTGCCCAGTTCAAGGTGCGTTCGGCGCAGGCCCGCCCCCGCGTGGATGATGCGTCCCACCCGCGTGCTGCCGGTGAAGCTGTAGTAGGCGATGCGCTGCTCCTCGAGCAGCCAAGTGCCCAGTTCGGCGTCGCCATGCAGCAGTGCCAGCAGGCCCGGAGGCAGCCCGGCATCGAGCAGCAGTTGGCACAGCAGGACCGCGGTCATCGGCGTTCGCGGAGAAGGCTTGAGCACCACTGCGTTGCCGGCTGCGAGAGCAGGCACGATCTTGTGAATCACCGCGTTCAGAGGCGAATTGAAAGGGGTGATGGCGCAGACCACGCCGACCGGCTTGCGGATCGTGAATGCGAGCCGATCCTCCTGGCCGAGGCTGCCCTGCAGCGGAATGATGTGCCCGACGAGGCGGGTAGCCTCTTCGGCGCAGAATCGCAACGTCTCCAGCGCCCTGTCGATCTCTCCTTCGATGTCCCGGCGGGAGAAGCCGCCCTCGGCAATCATGACCCCGAGGAAGGCCAATCGCCGATTCGAAAGCAGTTCACGCGCTTGCACAAAGATGCGTGCCAGATCACGCGCCGCAAGCTCCTGCGCGACCGCCTCCAGGCCCAACGCCACGGCGCTGGCCACCTGATCGCGCCGGGCCTGTGACACACGCGCCACGGCCCGCCCAGTGAACGGGTCGAGCCGATCAAATTCGCCGTGGCCCTCTACCCATTCACCACCAATCAGGCAATGGGCTTTTTGGATATCTGTCATGGTCATTCGATCTTGATCTTGGCTGTGTCTGCAATGGTCTTCCAGGCTGCAAGTTCCGCAGGAGCCAGCTTGCCCAACTCCTCGCCGGTCGCGAACACCGGGTTCACGCTGAACTCTCTCAGCTTGGCTTGGACATCTGGCATTTCCACGACAGTGCGCATCGCCGCTGTCAGCTTGTTGACGATGGCGGGCGGCATCTTGGCCGGGCCGTAGAATGCCCACCGGAAAGCGTTCGAGGCGGTGCTGGAGACGGTCATGCCGTCATCCTCGAAGCTGCGCAGATCCGGGAAGCTGGGCGAACGGGTGGGGCAGGCGGCGAGCGCTTTCACCTTGCCCGAGTTGATCGCTGGAGCGCCGGAGGCCGAATCGACGAAGCCGAACTGGATGTGGCCACCCATCATGTCGGTCAGGATCTGCGGCGCCGACTGGTAGGCCACGTGCCCCAGATCGATCTTGGAGACGATGTTGAGCATCTCTCCGCAGTAGTGTCCCGACGAGCCGATGCCGAAGGAAGCGTACTGCAGGGTGGAAGGTTTCGCGCGGGCGAGTGCCACGAGTTCTTTGAGATTGTTGGCGGGAAAATCGTTCTTTGCCACCAGGACGATCGAAGCCAGGCCGATCTGCGCGACGGGCGTCAGGTCCTTGATCGGGTCGTAAGTCAGCTTGGGATTGCTCAGCGGAATCAGCACATTGGTCGAGACGCCACCCAGCACGAGCGTATAGCCGTCGGGCGCCGAGCGTGCTGTCGCGCCCATGGCGATGGTGCCGCCAGCACCAGGGCGGTTCTCGACGATCACCGTACCCTTCAGGATGGGAGAGATCTTCGCGGCCAGCAAGCGGGCGATGGCATCGGAGCCACCTCCCGCAACCGAGGAGACCACGAACTTGATGGGGCGGCTGGGATAGCTGCCATCGGATTGAGCATGCGCACAGATGGCAGCGGCTGCCATTCCGAACAGAACGAGCTTCTTCAACATTGCATTGCCTCTTTGAGTTTGGGCCGAATCGCCAGGGATGGCTGGCGATCGACAACCGTTGGTACATCGACCGGCTAGCGCCGGCTACTCTAAAAAACTGAACTTGAACCGCGCGCCATGGGCCTCTATGCGGCCCGCCGTGGGCGACGGAACGTGCATCGCCAGCAGGAGGGCCGAACTGCCTGAGCATCGCTCAAGCAATCGCTTGCGGGTCTGCCTCGCCATGTCCTGATCAAAGTCCCCCATGTTGGTCAGGCCCTGCTCGATGAGCACGATCGGGTGGTGCACGATGTCGCCGCTCATGATGGCCTCCTGTCCCCCGCCCTTGACGTGAATGGTCACGTGGCCGGGCGTATGGCCGCATGCGGGCTCCATCCAAACACCTTCGTCTAGCGTGCCGTCCACCAGGTGGTGCATGTCCACGAAGTCGGCAAGGCCCGCTTCCACGACGGGAAGAACGCTGTCCTGGAAGGAACCGTGTCCGACGCGAGCGTCCGGCCTCTCGCGATGCATCCGCGCGTAGTGGTCGAATTCCTGCTTCGCGATCACATAGCGCGCGTTGGGAAAGGTGGGTACCCAGCGCCCGTCCAGCAGGCGCGTGTTCCATCCCACATGGTCTGTGTGCAAATGGGTGCACATCACGACATCGATCTGCTTGGGGCACAGGCCGAGCCGGGCAAGGTTCTCCAGATAGAGATGCGACTGCAGCATGTGTTGCCACGGCATCGTGGGCAGGCGGTACTTGTGGTTGCCGTTGCAGGTGTCGACC
This sequence comes from Variovorax sp. LARHSF232, assembly GCF_052871435.1. Taxonomy (NCBI): domain Bacteria; kingdom Pseudomonadati; phylum Pseudomonadota; class Betaproteobacteria; order Burkholderiales; family Comamonadaceae; genus Variovorax; species Variovorax sp. LARHSF232. The sequence goes on from NZ_JBIXJS010000008.1 coordinate 193,175, forward strand.
AGGATATTCTTGCCACCGGTGCGCACGAGGAAGCTGTGGAAGCTCATGCACAGCTTCTCATGTTCCGGCTCGACGAGCCTGGGTCCGAGTTCACACGCATGGCGACGAATCGTCCCGGGCTCCATGTTTGGATAGAGCCATGAGCCGTCGACCCACATTTCGTCGATCTCGCTGACGCGATCAACAGTGATCGAACCGAATGAGAGTTGCTGCATTAGAGAACTCCGTGTGCAGTGGTTTCGACCAGAGCGCATAGCGCGAGCGGGTGGAACTCGGATCGTGGAGCCGGGCCCTTGCCTGACGCATCTCGACTCACTTCTTGGCCGTCTCGGTGGCGGAGATGACGGGGCCAAACATCTGCCAGCGGGTGCTGTCGAAGCGCATCATCTGCATTTGATTGACCGGCGAGAAGTTCGTGGGCGACGTGTTCAAGCTGATGCCGGGCAGCAGCATGCCCAGCTTCAGGTCCTTGATGCTCGCCGCTTGGTCCATGATGTTCCTGCGGGTGAGGTTGTCGCCGCTTTGTTTGAGCACTTGCACCATCAGCTGCGCCGCGAGGTAACCATAAACCGTCATGTTGTTGGTACGGTCTGCATCCGGGTAGTACTTCTGCAAGAAACCTTCCCATTCCTTCTGTGCAGCGTCGCTTGCCCAGGTCACGTCGGTCGGATCCTTCATGTACGACGCGGACAGAATGCCCTTGGAGTTGGCCAGACCGGCTGGCGTCATCACGGAGCCGACGGAGTTGGCCACGCTGGTTACCAGATGCACCGGACTCCACCCGATATCCGACATCTTGCGAATCGCCTGCGCGGCGAACTTGGGCGTGGCGGCATTCACAACCACGTCCGCGCCGCTGGCTTTCAGAGCCAAGACACGGGAATCGACCGTGGGGTCGCTCACCTCGTAGGGCTCCTGCGCCACGATCTTGGCCGCCGATTGCGTCCCCAGGCCTTCTTTCAATCCCCTGAGGATGTCCTTGCCGAAGTCGTCGTTCTGATAGAGGACCGCGACCTTGGCCGAGCCATGGGTCTCCAGGATGTACTTGGCGTAGATGTAGCCCTCGATCTCGTAGCTGGGCGGCCAGTTCATGGACCAGGGGAACTTCTTGGGGTCCCCGAATCGCGTCGCACCTGTCCCGACGAAGAGTTGCGGAACCTTCTTGCCGTTCAGGTACGGCTGTATGGCCGAATTGGAAGCGGTGCCCAGGGATTGGAAGACCAGAAGCACGTTGTCGCTCTCGACCAGCTTGCGCGTCTGCTCCACCGCCTTGGGCGGCAGAGCGCCGTCGTCGTAGGAAATGAAGGTGATCTTCCGGCCGTTGATGCCGCCCTGCTCATTGATCATCCTGAAGTACGCCGCCTCGGTCTTGCTCGCGACGGAAAACGACGATGCAGGGCCGCTGTAAGGCGCAATGTTGCCGAGGCGGATCTCGGTCGCCGAGGCGCCCGGATCGTATTGGGGGGCGGCGGCCGCCCCGAGCGTGGTCAGACCAAGCCAGAGTGCAGCGCAGTAGGCGCCAGCTGAGCGAAGGGGGTGTTTTTTCATCAATATGTCTCCATTACGTCGTCCGTTTCCTATGCATGAGGAATCGCCTTAGCGAGTCGACCAGGCCGCCGAATCCCGCAGGCAACAGGTACATCAGAAGGATCAGGATCACGCCGTACACGGCGCCGGCGAGACCCTGGCTCAGCTTCTCTGCGATGTTGGGGAGGAACATCACGAACAAGCCGCCCACGATGGCACCGGGCAGCCAGCCGACACCGCCAACCACCACGCCGACCAGCAGCGCGATGGAGAGCGCGAAAGTGAACGAGTCCGGTGCCACGTATTGCACGACCAGCCCTCCCAGCGCACCGGAAATGCCGGTGTACATAGCGCTCAGCCCGAATGCGAGCGCCTTGTACAAAGTGGTGTTGACGCCCATGGCGCGGGCGGCGGTCGCGTTGTCTCGCAGCCCCAGCATCGCGCGGCCGGTGCGGTGGCGCAGCAGGTTGTGGGCGCCGACGTACCCGAGAAGGGCGACGAGGAATGTCAGCATGTATAGCCATTGGTCCGGATTCAGCGGCAGACCCGGAGGGGCCTCAGGCTTGACGAGTGAAATGCCGGTGACACCGCCGGTCCAGCGCTCGATCAGGGACAACTTCAGGATCTGGGGCATCGCGACGGCAAAGGCGAACGTGGCGAGGGCCAGGTAGATGCCGCCCAGCCGCACTGCGGGAAAGCCGAAGAGGAATCCGGCCAGAAAACAGATGCCGCCGGCGGCCGGCAGCGTCCAGCCATATGACAGCCCCGCGTGCTCCATGAGAACGGCCGCGGAGTAGGCGCCGATGGCATAGAAGCCGCCGTGTCCCAGCGAGAACTGGCCGCTGACGCCGGTGAGGAGGTTCAAGCCGAGCACGGCGATCGCGTAGACGATTGCCATCGTGAGCTGGAACACCAGGAAGTTGGGCAGCGCTAGAGGAAGCAGCAGCGCCAGCAGGACCAGCGTTGCCGTGAGAACGATACGACGAGGACGGCAGGATCCCTTCTGCGGAGTGCGGCGGCCCGTTGCAGGGAGCGAGGAGAAGGAATCCACGGAAGGGGCCTGATGACTTGGCATGCTCAAACCCTCTGCGTGACAACGCGGCCCATCAGGCCGGACGGCCGTACGACCAGGACGACGATGATGAGGAACAGCGCGATCGGCAGCTTGAGCTCAGCGCCAACCACAGGAATGAAGGTGGCCGACAGGTTCTCAAGGACACCGACGATGATCCCACCCAGGACCGCGCCGACCGGGCTGGTGAGGCCGCCAAGCACGGCACCCGCGAACCCGTAGAGGAGTGTCGAGACCATCATGTTCGGCTCGAGAAAGACCACCGGCGCGATCATCATCCCGGCGATGGAGCCGATGGCGGCGGCAATGCCCCATGCGATCGAAACCACGTGCTCCGAGGCGATACCGACCAGTTTTGCGAAGACGGAGTGGTCCGCAGCGGCGCGGGTTGCCAGTCCCAGGCGGGTGAACCGGAAGAAGACGAAGAGCAAAGCCGCCACACAGGCCGTGGTAGCGATCATTCCCGCCTGATGCCGGCCGATCAATCCGAAGAGCGTTCCGTTTCCGAAAGGGCTGGGGAAGGTCTTGATACCGAAATCCCAGATGAACCCCGCCATGCTGTTGAGAATTCCGAACAGCCCGATGAAGACCACGACATGCGTCAGGGAGGACGCATGAACCAGCGGACGAAAGATCGTGCGCTCGATCAGCATGCCGGCGCCGAACGAAAGGACGACAGTGAGCGCAATGGCGGGCCAGATCGCCATGCCCCACTCGATCAGTTGCCAGGCAATGAACGTGGAGAACATTGCCATTTCGCCTTGAGCGAAGTTCAGATGTCCCGTAGCCTGATAGATCATGACGATGGCCAGAGCAACACACGCGTAGATGCCCCCTGATGCCACGCCCGCAAAGATCTGCTGGAGAAGTAGTTCCATCGATCGAGTTCCTTTAGTGCCCGAGGTAAGCGTTCTTGATGGATTCGTCGCCGCGCAGGCAGCTCGCGGGGCCGGAGGTCACGACCCTGCCCGTTTCGAGCACATACGCGTAGTCGGCCAGGTCCAGCGCCAGTTGCGCGTTCTGCTCGACGATGAGGAGTCCGACGCGCTGCTCGCGATTGATTCGACGCAGGATTTCAAACAGCTCCTGGACGATGATCGGAGCCAGGCCGAACGAGGGTTCGTCGAGGATCATCAGCTTGGGCCGGAGCATGAGCGCCCGGGCGATGGACAGCATCTGCTGCTCTCCTCCCGAAAGCGTGCCGGCCTGCTGGTGGCGACGCTCCCGCAGACGCGGGAACAGTTCGTACATCCGCTCCATGTCTGCCTGCACCGCGGAGCGGTCTGCTCGGGTGATCGCCCCGCAGCGCAGGTTCTCTTCGGTGCTCAGGCTGGCGAAGGTGCCGCGCCCTTCGGGCACGTGCGCCACACCCAGGCGAGCGACCTGATCGCTCGGCCGCGAGAGAATGCTGGTGCCCGATAGCAGGATCTCACCGGTCGCTCGCAACATGCCGGAGATCGCGCGCAACGTGGTTGTCTTGCCGGCGCCGTTCGCCCCCAGCAAGGTGCTCACGCCAGCTTCGGCGACTGACAGATCGACGCCATTCAGAACGTGGATGGATCCATAGCCGGCGCACAGGCCGCGAACCGTGAGCAGCGCTGTCATGCCGCTCCCTTTCCGAGATAGGCCGCCAATACCTCGGGATGCGTGCGGACCTCTGACGGCCGGCCCGCCGCGATCAGGCGCCCGAAATTCAGGACTACCAGTTGTTGGCAGATGGACATCACCAGCCCCATGTGATGCTCCACGATGAGCACAGTGATGCCCCATTCGTCCCGCAATCGGCAGATAAGCCGCCCGAACTCGACGACTTCCTCATGGTTCAACCCTCCCGCCGGCTCGTCGAGCAGCAGCAGCCGTGGCCTCATTGCCAGTGCTCGTGCAAGTTCCACCCGCTTGCGGGTGGCGAAGGGCAGGCGCTGCACCTTCTCGAACGCGACGTCGGAAAGATCGAGTGCCTCGACCAGAGACCGACAAGTCGAATCGACCAGTCGCTCGCGGCGCTTCACGAAAGGGAGGCCGAGCATGTCGGAGGCCGCGTCGCTCGAGACGGTGGAATGCGCCCCGATGCGAATGTTTTCCATGACCGACAGGTCCAGAAAGGAGGCGAGGTTCTGGAACGTCCTTCCTATGCCGAGTGCCGCGACGCGGTGAGCGGGAACGCCAAGGATCGACGAACCCCCGAAACGGATGTCCCCCGAAGCCGGGACATAAAGGCGGCTCAGGCAGTTGAACAATGTGGTCTTGCCTGCGCCATTGGGGCCGATCAGGCCGGTGATCCCCCCACGCGCGATGTCGAAGGACACGCCGTCAAGCGCTGTGACGCCGCCGAAGCGGACCGTGAGGTCACGCACACTGAGTAAGGTGTCCTGTGACTCAGCAGCGATGTCTACGAGGCTGTTGCTCGCGCTTGGCACCATCATGGGTGCGCCATCCAATGGGAGTTGACTGGGAAGGCCATCTGCTCTTCAGGCAGCATCCGCGGCCGACTGGCCGGGCAGGTCGCGATAGGCGGTGCGGATCGAATTCCATTCATCCGCGCCGAATCTCTTCGAACGCTCGACGACCGAGGGACCGGACGACGAACTCGGGGGCATGCGTGTTTCGCGAAGACTGCGCAGTGCCTCATCGAATTGCGTGAGCGCGGTGGTCAGCAGGTGGCTCGGAAGGATCACCAGCCGGTAGCCCATCCGCTCGGCATCATCGAGGTGCAGGTCGGGGGTCTTTCCGCCCCGAACGATGTTCAACAGGCAGGGGCCACGTACGCGTCGCGGAATCTCGGCGAGTTCCTCCAGGCTCTGGGCCGCCTCGACGAAGGCGATATCGGCGCCGGCCTCGAGTGCCAGGTTGGCGCGGGCAATCGCTTCGTCCAATCCGATCATTGCGCGGGCATCCGTGCGCGCGATGATGAGGAACTCCGTGCTCTGGCGCGCCGCCAGCGCGGCCCGGATCTTCGCCACGAACTCGTCGCGCTCGACCACTTCTTTTCCGTCGAAATGGCCGCAACGCTTAGGCGAGACCTGGTCCTCGATGTGCAGCGCAGCCACGCCTGCGCGCTCATATTCACGGACGGTTCGCGTCACGTTGATCTCATTGCCGAAGCCCGTGTCGGCATCGGCGATCAAGGGAATTCGGATGCTCTGGGCCATCACGCCGGCGGCGCGCGCCATCTCGGTCAGTGTCAGCAGGCCGAAGTCGGGAAAGCCGCAGGATGCGGACACTGCGGATCCCGACATGTATGCGGCAGGAAAGCCGCCAGCCTCAATGGCGCGGGCCGAGATCGCGTCGTACCCACCTGGGGCCACGACCATGCGAGGCCCGGCCAACAGATCCCTCAGACTGGACTCGGACCCCATGGCATTCCTTAAAGTATTCATCATGACGTACTGTGTATATGACGTCATCCTAACGAATGAATAGGCCACCAAATACCCGGGTTTCCCCTCGGAGTGCGTCCAGCGCCACCTTGGGCAGCAGTGCACGGCCCGAAGAAGCAGCCGAGGCGGGCCTTCCGGCCGGCGGGCTGTTCTCCACCGGCCCCGAAACCCATGGCGCCATCGATCAAGGTGCACAGCGCCGCAGGGCGAATGTTTTCGGGGATTGACATCATCAGGACATGACGTTATGCCGCCGAGTGGCCGAACTACACTTGAGCTTTTCCATAGCCACCATTGATGAAGCGCGCTCAAGCCTCCACCGACGAGATCTCGAAAAAGCCGGGCGTGCCGTTGCACCACCAGTTGTTCCTCGTGCTGAAAGACCAGATTCTTCGTGGCCTGTACGAGCCTGGAGCGCAGATACCGACCGAAGATCAGTTGGGAGCGCTATTCAATGTGTCACGAATCACGGTGCGCCGCGCGGTCAGCGACTTGCATGCGCAAGGCCTTGTCGTGAAACGCCATGGTCATGGCACCTTCGTTCGCCAGGAGGTTCCGGCAGCGAGGCCGCCTGCAACACTGGGGTTCATCGAACTTCTTCGTAAGCAAGCGCAGGACACTTCGGTGAAGGTGCTTCGAATCGCGCTCGAGCAACCACCGGCTCTGATATCGCTGAATCTCCATTTGGACCCAGGCCTCGCGGCAATCCATGCAATCCGTTTGCGTTCGGCAAAGGGCACACCCGTCATGGTGATCGACGCGTGGCTGCCCGAAGATGTCGGCGGCAGACTGACAAATTTAGATTTGCGCGAAAGAGCAATGCATGAGATCTTGCTCGATCAGGGGGCAAAATTCGGCCGAGTGGTCCAAGAGATCACCGCCGTGCCGGCCATTCCAGAACTGGCGCAACAGTTGCGCACAGAGGTCGGTTCGCCACTGCTGCGTATCAGTCGCCTTCTCTATGATGTCGGCCAGAGACCATTGCTTCACACGACGATCTATGTCTCGCCAGATCGCAGTAGAGTCCTGGCGGACATTCCAATTGGAAGCATGAATACCTTCAGCGCCGGCCAGATAGCGCATGACGCGCACAACGGCCATTGGACCTGATCCTTCTTGAGAAGAGGAAGTGGCGTAAATAGAAAGGCGGCAAAGCCAGTGGCTAAGACGCCATGGTTGTGAGGCCTTTTTGGACTATGTTCGAGTCCGATAAAGGTGCGTTGGGAGCACGCGGCCAGTCAAATGATGACCGGGGAACAAGCCGGGGAACAAAAAGTTTTCCGAATTAAAGGAAACGAGTATGTATGCGGGTTGCAAGAGATCATTAGGTCGGTTTCACACCAACAAAACGTCCAAGGGCGTCCGGTTTCATCCACCGGACGCCCTTTTTCATTGGGCAAACGCCTCCTGTCCGCCTGGCCGCAAGCAGGCACGCTACGCTGACGCGAGCGGCTTCTATCTGGAAGTCTCGGCCTCAGGTTCTCGCCGATGGTTCTGGACGTTCAGGATCGAGGGAGTCGAGAAGAAATTCGCCTTGGGCTCCTATCCCGACGTGAGCCTTGCGGCAGCAAGGCGCGTGACGCCGCCAAGGCCCAGAAGGCCTCCGGGATCAATCCCATACAGGCGCGCCAAGTGATCGGGCTCAAGGCGGCAGTGAACATCGGGGATACGTTTCGAGAGACGGCGCTCGAGTGGTTCGATAAGCACATGCCCGCTGGAGTAGTCACTACGCGACACGCGAAAAACGGAATCTGGAAGAAGATCTGTTTCCGTATTTCGCGCCGCGTCGGATCAGCGAAATCGAACCCATCGAACTGCTGGCGGCCCTGCGTCGTGTCGAGGAGCGCGGTGCTCTCGACGTGGCCAGCCGCGTGCTGATGACGGCGCGCGCGGTTGGGCGCTACGCCGTGGCAATTGCACGAGTGCCGCGCGATATCACGGCCGACCTCAAGGGCGCACTCACACCGCACAAGAAGCGGCACTTCGCGGGCCATCACGGATCCAGCCGAACTGGGTACGCTGATCCGCGTCATTCGTGGCTACCAGGGCGGGCCCATCGTGCGTACGGCAGTGCAACTGGCTCCTATGCTTTTCCAACGTCCCAACGTCTGGCTGCGCAGTGACAGCGGTCACGAGGGCGTTCAAAATAGCGCTCGCCACTATCGAACGAGGAGTTGGCCCTACCACCGGCGCCGCGCGACATGCTGCGGCTGGCATGCCGCGACGCCTCCCGGGAGTCGCTCGTGATGAAACGTAAAACCGACGAAATGCTGTCGCGCCCGGCGTGCCAGTCTTTCGAGCGGCAGGCGCAGGCCTCGCTGCGCGTGCACGCCGACCTGCTCGATCTCACGCATGACGCCATGTTCGTGCGCGACATGGAAGCAGCGATCAAGTACTGGAACCGCGGCGCCGAAGAGATGTATGGATGGACGGCGCAAGAGGCGCTCGGCAAGTTCGCGCCCGAGCTGCTCAAGACCTTGTCCACGGTGCCGCTCGAGCAGATCGAATCGCAGGTGCTGAGTACCGGACGCTGGGAGGGCGAACTGGTGCATCACAGACGCGACGGCACGCCGGTGGTTGTGGCGAGCCGCCTGGCATTGCAGCGAAACGAGCGGGGCGAGCCGGTGGCGGTCCTTGCGACCAATACCGACATCACGCAGCGCAAGCGCGCCGAAGAGGCCCGGCAGGAGCTCGAGGAGCAATGGAGAACCGCCTTCGAGGCGAATCCCACGATGTACTTCATCATCGATGCGGCCGGCACGATTGCGTCGGTGAATCCCGTCGGCGCAGAACAGTTGGGTTGGCGCGTGAGCGAACTGATCGGCCAGCCGGTGCTGAGCCTGTTCTACGAATCCGATCGGGCGTTCGTCCAGGAAAACGCCGAGCAGGCTTTCCGGCAGCCGGGGCGCGTGATGCGCTGGCAGGCGCGCAAGGTCCGCAAGGACGGCACGGTGCGGTGGGTCCGCGAGTCGGCAAACGCGGTCGTGCTGAGGAGCGGGCCGGTGCTGCTCGTGGCGTGCGAGGACATCACCGAGCGCAAGCACGCCGAGGAAGCGTTGCGCGAGAGCGAGGATCGCTTTCGCACGCTTGTGAAGTTCTCTTTCGACGTGTACTGGGAGAGCGACGCCCAGCATCGCTTCACCCGGCAGGAGTTTTCCGCACAGTTCGACCGCGCGCCGGCGCCGGGCTCGGAGATCGGCAAGACGCGATGGGAAGTGCCGTATCTGGCGCCGGACGAGGAGGCTTGGCGCCAGCACCGCGCAGCACTCGATGCCCATGTCCCGTTTCGCGACTTCGAGCTCGCCCGGGCGACGCCCGACGGTGGCATACGCCATGTGTCGGTATCCGGCCTGCCGATCTTCGACGAGGCAGGGCGCTTCACAGGCTACCGGGGCGTTGGGCGGGACATCACCGAGCGCAAGCGGGCCGAGTACTTGACGCAACAGATGTTCGAGAGTGCCTCCGACGGCGTGGCCGTGATCGGGCGGGACTACCGCTATCAAAGGGTCAATGCGGTCTACGAGCGTACTTGGAGGGCGCCGGCGGGGAAGGTCGTCGGCATGCACGTCGTTGATCTCCTCGGGACTGACTTCTTCGAGCGCTCCGTGAAGCCGAGTCTCGACCGCTGTCTTGCCGGAGAGCAGCTCACGTTCGCAGAATGGTTCACGACCGAACTGGGGCGCCGCTACCTGTCGGTGTCCTACTCGCCGCTGCGGCTCGATTCTGGGCGCCCGCAGGCAGCGCTCGCGATCACGCGCGATCTCACGGACCACGTCCTCGCGTCGGAAGCCTTGCGCGAGGCGCAGGCGGCGCTAGCGCGCGTCAACCGCGTGACCACGCTCGGCGTGCTCGCGGCCTCGATCGCGCACGAGGTCAACCAGCCGCTTGGGGCCATGGTCGCGAGCGCCGGATCCTGTGCTCGCTGGCTCGCGGCCCAGCCGCCCGAGTTCGAAAAGGCACAGCGCTCGCTCGAACGCATTGCCAGGGACGGCAAGCGCGCGGGCGACGTCATCGACCGCATCCGCGCGCTGGTCATGCGCCAGCCGCCGCGGCGCGATCGCGTCGACGTCAACCAGACCATCCTCGACGTGATTGCGTTCACGCGCGACCAGATACGCCGCCATGACATTGCGCTCGAGAAGACGCTTGCCGACGGCCTGCCGCTCGTGTGGGGTGACAAGGTACAGCTCCAGCAGGTGCTCCTCAATCTGATCGCCAACGCCATCGAGGCCATGTGCGCGCCCGGCAATCGCCCACGACAGCTGGTCGTGGGCGCAAGCGAGGTGGAGGGCGGCGTATGCATCGAGGTGCGCGACTCGGGCCCCGGCATCGCGCCCGAGATCGCGGACACGCTCTTCGAGCCCTTCCATACCTCCAAGGCGCAGGGCATTGGCATGGGCCTTTCGATCAGTCGGTCAATCGTCGAGGCCCACGGCGGCCAGCTCTGGAGCGGGCCGAACCTGCCCCACGGGACCGTGTTCCGGTTTTCGCTGCCGATCGGAGAGCGGGAGCCGTAGTGGCAACCGAGCGGCCCGTCGTCTTCGTGGTCGACGACGACCTGGCCATGCGCGAGGCGCTTCAGGATCTCCTCGCCTCCGTCGGCATGGACGTGCGCGTTTTTGCCTCGACGCAGGAGTTCATGCAGACGCAGCGCCCGGACGCGACCGGCTGCCTGGTGCTCGACGTCCGTCTGCCCGGGGCAAGCGGATTGAGCTTCCAGGAAGAACTCCTGCGAGCGGGCGTCGATCTGCCGGTGATCTTCATCACCGGACACGGCGACATTCCAATGACGGTGCGTGCCATGAAGGCCGGCGCCGTCGAGTTCCTGAGCAAGCCCTTCCGCGACCAGGAGCTTCTCGATGCGATCGCTATCGCGGTTGAGCGGCACCGCGCCCGGCGCCGGGAGACAGCGCTCGTCGCTCAGTTGCGGCAACGCTTCGCCGCGCTCACCCAGCGCGAGCGCGAAGTCATGGCGCTGGTGAGCGCCGGGCGCGCGAACAAGCAGATCGCGGCCGAGCTGGGCATCAGCGAGGCCACTGTCAAGGTTCATCGGGGGCAGATCATGCGCAAGATGGAGGCGAAGTCCCTGGCGCAGCTCGTGCGTATCGCAGACACGCTCGGCCTCTCCCATCCAAAGCCTTAGGCGCCTAAACCAAAGTCGTAGGGCGCGCGTCGCATGTGCAATGGTCTTGCGCGCGCACTCGGCCTAGTCTTGCGTCAACGCTCAAAAGACCTGCAAGGAAATCCAAGTGCGCGACAAGCCGACCGTAGCGATCGTGGATGACGATGACTCGGTTCTGGACACCACGAAGGACCTGCTCGACTCTGCCGGCTTGTCCGCTGCCACCTTCCACTCGGCCGAGAGCTTCCTGCAATCGGAGGGCATATGCGCCATCCAATGCCTTATCGCCGACATGCGCATGCCGGGGATGACCGGGCTCGAGCTGCACGGCCGCCTGGCCGCCGCGAGCACCCCGATTCCTACGGTCCTCATCACCGCCTACCCCGACGAACGGGAGCGCGCGCGCGCCTTGGAAGCGGGAGTGATCTGTTTTCTCGCAAAGCCCTTCAATGCAGAAGAGCTCCTCGCCTGCATCGAGACCGCCTTGCGCGGACGCGATCCTGCGTGAGGCGCACGACCTGCCTTCCTGGAACTGCTTCACCGAAATGAACCACGAGGACTCCGCCATGCGCGCCGCCGTCAACTCGTCCGCTGCACCGTCCGCCTTCGAGCTGCGCTTTCCCTCTCTCAGCGGCACGGGGCGCGCCCTGTCATTTCCTTGTGATGCCAGCGGCTCTGTGCACATGGACAGCTTGAGCTCGCGCGCGCTGAACAACTACCTTCTTGCGCGCGCACTGATGGGTCGCGACTACGGGTGGCCCAGCGTGCAGGCCTCGTGCCAGGTGCAAACCTGAAGCGAAGGAGCAGAGCCATGAGCGATCATGTCGAATGAGGTCTTGAAGGTCGCCTTGATGAGGGAGGCGCGAGCCTTCTTCGATCATTTGCTGGCACGGCTGCAGGCGTTGGATGCGGATCACGCTTCGAGCCAGCAGCATCGGCAGCATGTTGTTGGAGACCCTCCGACTGGTCCGCACGACACCTCTTGTTCTCCGGGACTCGTCGAGTCCGACGCGTTGGAGCTCTACCTCGCGTCAGCCAGCGCATTGCTGAAGGCGGGCGAGGTACTCATCGATACGCGATCAGGAGTACCGACTCCAAAGCGCGCCGCCGGGTTGGCCGATCTGGTCGATCAAACCAAGGAAGCCTGTCGAATCGCCTACCGAGCTGCGCTCCTCATCACCGACAGTTAGGCAGGTGGGTCCACGAGGCTTCGGACGTGCCTTGGCCCCAGCTCGGCAGCTTCGAAAGTCGCAACCGGTACTTGCCCCAGTGCCGCCGAGCCACCTCAGAAAGCAGTGCGTCAGTGCGTGGCCATCAATGGAGGAGTTTGGGTGGCCGCCGGGGGGTGAAGATGGCATGAGCGCCCGCCCGGCCGTTCCGAAGGGGGCTCTCACCGCAGTACGTAGCTCGGAGGTCGCTCAATGAGCCGCTTGAGTGTCAGTTGCAATCCAAGGTCGCGAGCGTCTTGCCCGCGCCGGCGACGGCGGGCAGCTTCTGCTTCACGCAGGCCACGTCCTGCACCGTGTAGGCATAAGGGATCGAGCGCGGGAACGTGGCGGTGCTGACCCAGTCGGTCGCATCTCTTGACGGCGACGACGAACTGGCCGACCAGGTAATGCCGTAGGTAGCGAAGTCGCTCGGGCTCTTGATGTTGTTGTCGCGCAGCTCCCAGTAGCCTATGGCCGCGCTGTCGCGCGAGGTGACTGGGTTTTTGGCGTTCTCGAACCAGTTGCCCTCGATCAGGGAGTAGCCGCCCATGCGGATGTTCGCGCCCGACGCCATCACGCCGCTGTAGAGGTTGTTGTACAGGTGGGTGTAGCCGCCGCGCTGCAGCGGCAGCCGCGAGCCGACGTTCTCGTAGACGTTGTGGTGGAAGGTGACGAAGCGGTCGCTGATGTCGCTGTCGCTTGAGCCGATCAGGCCGGCCTTGTGGTGGTCGTGGATGTGGTTGTATGAGTAGGTGATGTCGTGCGCGCCGGCCTTGCTGTCGATCAGGCCATCGAACTCCAGGTCGCCGGCGCCGGAGCACTCGGCCAGGCTGCTGAACAGCGTGTTGTGGTCGATCCAGACGTGGCCCGGGAACTTGTCGCTCTGGCCTTCGATGCCGATCGCGTCGATCGATCCGGGCAGCAGTCCAATCGTCATGTTGCGGATGATGATGTTCGTCGAGTCCTGCTTGATGGCCAACCCGAAGTTCGCGGACGAGCCGTCCGTCCCCTCGATGGTGATGTTGCTTTTGTTCTTGATCTCGACGATGGCGCCCGCAGGCTTCTGCCACTGCGCGCAGGCATCGGGGATGGTCGAGAAGTCGAAGGTGCCGCTGTAGCGGATGACGAGCGCACCGCTGCCGGTGTACGCGTCGATCGCCGCTTGCATCTGTGCCGCCGTCGTCGCCTGCACCGGCGTTGCGCTGCCGCCCCCTGTCACGGCTCCGGCAAAACCTCCACTGCTGGTTGTGGGAGCCGGTGCAGGGTCGGGTCCGGCAGCCGCCGTTGTAGCCGAAGCGGCTGCAGGCGCAGAGGCCGGTGCCGGCGAAGCGGCCGATGACGAGTCCGAGGTAGTTGTCGTGTTCGATGCGTTCTGCTCGCTGCTGCCGCCGCCACATGCTGCAAGGCTGGCGGTCATCAGGATGAGGAGGGGGAGGGGGGTGGGGAGGCGTGAGGGCTGCATTGACTTTTCTAGGCAAATGCCATGCCCGAGGGCATGGGTGCCAGCCGAACGACTCCAAGTGCGGACGAAGGTACGCGTCCCGCGATGAGGTGTGACTTTCTCCGTCTCTTGCGCAGCGACGATCCGCGCTGGAGTGACGCGGAGTGTCGATCAGCAGTGCTTCCCAAATTTCTCCGCGTTCACCGCTCAAAGTCGCTGCTTCATAAGAGGAGATGACTGGTGAAGGGAAATTGACTGCGTGATGGGCGGGTTGACGGGTCAACTGACGCAGGCGCCGAGCTCTGGCTGCTCGACACCGGATCGCCGCCGGGGCCCTGTCAACGTGGTGTCGACCCCGACTTCGCGCGCCCGAACAGCCCTGCGAGGCCCAAGGCGAGCTGCCCCCCGGCGATGGGGGTGCCAAGCACGTAACTGGGGGCGATGAACATCAGGTTGCTCGTCACGTCCCACCCGCCGGTCACTCGTCCACCCGCACAAAAGCGATCCGACGACGCGCCGATCGCAACGATGCGATGCCTACCGGGCGAGCGCCGGATAGTCCGTATAGCCCTTGGCACCGGGCGTGTAGAACGTGTCGGGGGCGGGAGCGTTCAACGGCGCGTCTTGGCGCATGCGCTCGACCAGGTCCGGGTTGGCGATGAAGGCCCTGCCCATGGCTGTCAGATCCGCACGGCCTTCGCTCAGCGCCTGTTGTGCGCTGGCTTTGTCGAGTCCGCCGGCAAGGATGAAGGGACCGTCGAACGCAGCCCTCAGATCGGTCTTCAGCTTTGCCGGGACAGGCGGGGTGCCCATGGCCGAATGGTCCAGCACGTGAACGTACATGAGGCCGAGTGCGGAGAGCTGCTTCACCAGCGCCAGGTACTGTTCGTCCACGCCTTCGAATGCGCCGGTGCCATTGAGCACGCCGTGTGGCGACAAGCGAATGCCCACGCGGCCGGCGCCGATCTCCTTCACTGCCGCGCGAGCGACCTCGAGCACCAGCCGGTTGCGCCCTTCGGCCGTGCCGCCGTAGCCGTCGGTGCGGCGGTTGACGTTGGCGTTCAGGAACTGCTCGAGAAAGTAACCATTGGCCGCGTGCAGTTCGATGCCGTCGAAGCCGGCTTCGATGGCAAGGCGCGCGGCCCTTGTGTACTCGCCGATCGCGATCTGGATGTCGGCCTCGGCCATGGCGCGCGGCGGCGTGTGCGGCTGGTTGCCTTGCGTATCCGTCCACATCTGGCCCGGGCATGTCTGCGCTGAAGAGCTGAGCACTTCGGCGCCGGCCGGCAGGTTGTCCTTGTGGGTCACGCGGCCGGTGTGCATGAGCTGCACGACGATCCTGCCGCCCTTGGCATGGACTGCGTCGGTCACCAGCTTCCAGCCTTGTACCTGGGCGTCGTTGAACAGGCCCGGGATCCGGGCATAGCCCAAGCCGTTGGGCGACGGCGAGGTTCCTTCCGTGATGATGAGGCCGGCGCCCGCGCGCTGGGCGTAATACGTAGCCATCAGGCTGTTGGGCGTGTTGTTGTCGACCGCGCGACTGCGGGTGAGCGGCGACATCACGGCACGGTTCTTGAGCGGGGTGGCGCGCAGGGAGAAGGCGTCGAAAAGCATGGACTGTCCTGAGGAAATGGAATGAGAAAAGAGAAGAAGGGAGGGCTTCGGGCCCTGCAGCGGCTCAACCGATCCGGTAGCGCGGAGCCGGCGTTCCAACCTGGGTGGCGGCGAAGAGTTCGGAGCGCGCGGCCTCGTACTTGTCCCACAGCGCTGCATCGGCAACCGACGGCCACGTGATCGCTTCGCCTTGGTCCAATCCCGCAAGCGCCGCATGGACCATGTGCTCGGTCGTCATCAAGGCCTCCTTGTTGAGGGCCGCCAGCGGAACGCCCGACAGGTCCCAGATCTCGGTGGCTGTCGAAGCTGGCAGGACCAGCTGAACCTTCACCCCGGTGCCGGCCAGCTCTTCCTGCAGACCTCGGCTGTATTGCAGTACGAAGGCCTTGGTGCCGCTGTAGACGGCGCTGATGGGCAGCGAATGGATGCCCAGCACGGAAGCGATGTTGATGATCACCCCCTCGTTTCTTGCGATGAAGGCCGGCACGGCCGCTTGGGTCAGGCGCGTCAACGCCGTGACGTTGAGGGCGATCTGGGACAGCGCGTCGCCTGCGGACCTCTGGGCCACCGGCCCCAGTCGCGCAATGCCGGCGTTGTTCACCAAAACGCGGACGTCGGCATGGGTGGACAGAATCGTCTCGATCCGAGCCAGGTCCTCGTCCTTGGTCAGGTCGGCCGTGATTGGCTCGGCCTTGATTCCGTGCGCCTTCGAGACCTGTGCGCAGAGGGCTTCCAGACGGTCGGCGCGCCGGGCGACAAGAATGAGGTCGTAGCCACGCGCAGCGAGGCGATCCGCGTAGACGGCGCCGATGCCGGAGGAAGCCCCGGTGACAAGGGCGACTTTCCTGGAACTGGGAGTTGTCATCGATAGCTTTCCAATAAAATTGAGTGCTCAAACATAAAACTTGAGGGCTCAAATGTATGTTTGATGGCCGGAGGGCTGCCGATGGTGCAGCACTCAACCATTTTCAAATCATGGGAATCACCACCAAACGCGTTGACGCGAAAAACACCCTGGACAGGCCGACCGCAGAGAAGCCGGCCGTGGATGAGCGGGGCATCCTGGGCGGGCGTGTCTGCACGAACACGGCGCTGCGCCTCGCGGCGCGCAGGCTTGGCCAGCTGTATGACGAAGCGCTGGCGCCGTTGGAGCTCAAGGCCACGCAGCTCGCGCTCATCGCAGAAATACACAAGCGCATGGGTGCCGATCAGCAAGGACCGACGCTTCAGGACTTGGCGGACCGGCTCGCCATCCAACTTTCGGCCCTTACCCATGCGCTCAGGCCGCTGGTGCGCGATGGGTTCGTCGAGTTGCGTCCGGACGCCAAAGACCGGCGGACCAAACACGGTGTGCTCACCCCGCTTGGTAAGACTCGGCTTTCAGAAGCTGTGGTGCGCTGGGCCGCAGCAAATGACCGAGTGGAGGCCGTTCTGGGCCCGGCCTCGGCTGCGAGCCTGAGGGCCCTGGCCGATCAGGTGGCTTCCGACGCGTTTCTGGCCGCATACAAGTCGCAGGGTTGACTGCCGGCCGCGTTGTCGTCATTGCTCCAGCAGACCCGGATCCAGGTCCGTAGCAAGGCGGCGCCATGCCTGAAGCGGCTCATCGTAGGTCGCAAGTTATCAGCTTGCGATATGTGTCCTGCGCCGCTGTAGGACCATTCGAGCTCTTCGCTTCTTCCACCAGATCCATGCACCCGTGATCGACAGCACCGTGACCACGACACCGAGCAGCGCGACGAGGACGCTGTAGAAAGTCCCGAAGACCCTTCCCGTGTGGAGCGCGCGCAGCCATTCGGACAGCACATGTGCGAGCAATATCCACAGGGGTCTCTCGTACTGAACGGCTAGATGACCGGTCGGTCGCACTGCCGAATGATCGGGAGCTCGCGGCTACGCAGCCGACGTTGACTTCATGCACCCAAGCTTTTGAAAGTCTGCTTTCCGACGAGCGTGGGGCAGAACGAGGCTCTGCAGGGGCCTACGTTGTGGGGGAGGGCGCTTGAGTTTTTGTGCTCTGCGCGCCACACGGTCCCAGGGCGCAACATCGCCGCCAAAACGCTCGGCCAGGATCAGCATCGCGATGCCGGCGCCAGCCAACGCCGCCTCGCGCAGCACGGATGTCTCGTTGCTCGACAGTGAGCCCCTTGCGGCCACCGCGGTCAAGCGGCCCGCCTTGCGAAGCCGATACTCGGCACGGCTGCCGAAGGCATGCGTGATGCACTCGTGCGTGCGCAGGTCCTCCGGCCGCTTGGGAGCGCCACGCCGTTGCAGGTAGGCTGGCGATGCGCACGGCACCGAGTGGCAGGTGGCGATTTGACGCGCCACCACACCTTCGTCCAGGCGATTGGTGATGCGGACGGCCAGATCGATGCGTTCATCGACCAGATCGATCGTGCGGTCCACAGTGAGCAGTTCGACCTCGATGCGAGGGTAGCGGCTCTGAAACTCGACGATCGCGCGCGTCAGGCTCGAGACGGCGAACGACAAGCTCGTCGCGAGCCGCAGCCTGCCCGCGGGCTCCGTTCGGCGCGCACCGGTGACGGCCTGCACGTCCGAGGCCAGCTCGAGCATCTGGCGCAATCGCGGCAGCGCCTCCTGCCCAGATCCAGGCCACACTGGCCACCAAGCTGCAGGTGTGGGGCCCACGCATGGGCGCCAACGCGCCCAAGAGCGTGCCGCTCCCGGAGGTGTTGGTGGGAAACACGATTTCGCTGGAAGGCCAGGCGCTCGAGGTTCGTGGGCTCGACGACAGCCTGCCGCATCGCAGCTATGTGTGGATTCCGTCCCTCAAGACGATCGCCGGCGGTGTGAACGTGTACGCCGGCCTGCACCTCTGGATGGCCGACGCGCAAAGCCCGCAAGAGCGCGCGGACTGGGCGAAGAAGCTAGGCGCCATGGCAGCCTTGCAGCCGACCAGGGTCATTCCGGGCCACAGCGCGGCTGGTGCGAAGCAGGACGCATCGCAGATCGCCTGGAGCCAGGCCTACCTTGCGCGTTATGAGCAGGAGTTGCCGAAGGCAGCCGACAGCGGTGCGCTCATGGGCGCCATGAAGCAGGCCTATCCGGAGGCGGGCCTTGGTGTCGCACTGGACATCGGAGCGAAGGTGAACAAGGGCGAAATGAAATGGTGAGCGCGCGCAGCAACCAATGAAACGTCCAGGGGCGTCCGGTTTTCATCGGGCGCCCTTTTTCATTGGGGGACTCCTCAACCCTGCCGACCGCTCGACCATGTGTCAGCCGTCTCCGCCAGTGTGCAGCGGCGCAGTCCGATGGCTCATTTCTGCCGGGGTCGGACAATTTCTCTGTCGCAGCAACCGTCAAGGATGAACCCCTGAGGAGTTCACCATGAGCAAGCACCCACTCGATGGAATGAAGGTCGCGATCCTTGTCGCTGACGGCTTCGAGCAAGCCGAGATGACGGAGCCCCGCAAGGCACTCGATGCCGCCGGTGCCGAGACCAAGCTCGTGTCACCAGCAAACGGCCTCGTCCGCGCTTGGAAGCACCATGACCCGGCCGACGCGTTCGAAGTTGACATACCGCTTGCGCAAGCCGTTGCAAGCGAGTTTGACGCGCTGCTGCTGCCGGGAGGCGTGATCAATCCCGATTCGCTGCGAATGAACGAACAGGCAGTCGCATTTGTTCGAGATTTCGTCAAGGCCGCCAAGCCGGTGGCTGCGATCTGCCACGGACCGTGGATGCTGATCGAGGCAGATGCCGTCGGGGGCCGAACGGTGACGTCCTGGCCCTCACTGCGGACCGACCTCAAGAATGCCGGGGCCAAGTGGGTCGACCGTGAGGTTGCGGTCCATGGCAACCTGATCACCGGCCGCAAGCCTAGAGACCTCCCGGCGTTCACTCGGGAGATGATCAAGGTGTTCGCTGCTGCACGCGTGTATGCCTGACGGGTCACGCGGCCAGATGCTTGATTTCTGCAGGACAGGGAAGCGACTCGCAAGCTTCCCGGACAAGCCGCCGAGGCAATGGCCAATGCGTGGTCATCGGTTGCTGAGTCGGGAATCCGCGAGTGCCGAGTTGGTTTGAAACGGTTCGCCGAGCACATCGTCCGCGACGAAGGCGACCTTGGTGCGCAGGCCTTCTGGCGAGGTGTCACCCAATGCGATCACCCGCTCCCGGGCAGGGGAGTTGCCGGTGTGCGCGTCGGCGCTGCCAGACAACTGGAAGGTGGCCCGATTCAAGGTGGAAGGCACGGTGTAGGTGAAGGCGAACATGCGCGATTCGGTCGGCTTGGCGTACATGGGGCACACGTTGGTGCGGGCGACGGGATTCACGCCTTCCTTGTACAGGCCCCAGCGCTCCAGTGTCTTCACGTAGTTGGTGTTGAATTCGACGAAGCCCTGGTCGCTGAACGGATCAGGCGAGCGCAACTCGCACTGGGCAAAGGCGGTGGTGGGGCGGCCGACGCTGGCCAGGTGGGCTTCGACCGCGGCAAAGGCATCGGCCATCGGCAGCGGTTGGAGAAAGCGCACGCGTTCCAGCGCGAAGCCCGGTTCGGCTGCCACCCCGCCCGAATACTGGAAGACGGAGGGGATGTAGCGGTAGCCGCCGGGGGCGAAAACCGTCGTGGCGTGTGACATGGGAATGCTCCAGGAGGGGAAAAAAAACGGGGGGTGAGCGGATGCGGTGCGATCAGCGCTCTGCCTGCAAGGGGTTCGCCAACGTGCCGATGCCCTCGATCTCGACTTCGACGAGATCACCGGCGCGCATCAGCTTGCACGATTCGCTGGCAGGAAGCATTCTTGTATGAATGGCCATACCCGCGACACCGGCGATCCCTGCATCTCCACGGGGATGCGGCGACGCTGAAATGCACGACGCCGAGAAGCTCGAAGCGGTGCTGCGCTATCACGAGCGCACCAAGCACCAGTTCCACCGCTATGCGCGCTCCGCCGGCACCCTGGATTGGGTCAACCAACCCAACCCGTTCCGCCGCTACGAGGGGGCGCCGCTCACACGCTTGCCCATCCTTGGCGCGGACGAAGAGCCGCTGTCGCCTGGTTACAAGGACATCTATCGGCGGGCCTCGGTTCCGAGCGCGCCGCTCACGGTCCGCTCGCTGTCGCGGCTGTTCGAGTACGCGCTTGCGCTGTCGGCCTGGAAGGAGGCGGGCGGCACGCGTTGGGCACTGCGCAGCAACCCTTCGAGCGGCAATCTGCATCCCACCGAGGGCTACCTGCTGATCGGCGCGCTTGCCGGCCTGGCGCACGCGCCCGGCCTGTACCACTACGCGCCGAGAGAGCACGGCCTGGAACGGCGCGCGAACGGCTCCGTCGAATGGTTCGCACAGTTGATGCGAGAGTTTCCCCCACAGGCCTTTCTGATCGGTCTCTCGTCCATCCACTGGCGCGAAGCGTGGAAGTACGGCGAACGCGCGTTTCGTTATTGCCAGCACGACGCTGGCCATGCCATCGGCACGCTTGGCATCGCCGCCGCGACCCTGGGGTGGCGCACTGTCGTGTTGCATGGCCTGGCGGCCGAAACCATCGAAGCCTTGCTGGGGCTAGACCGCGCCGAGGACTTCGCAGGCGCCGAGCGCGAAGAGCCCGAACTCGTCATGCTTGTCTGGCCGAACGACTCGGCCGGGCCGTGGTGCGCAGGCGCGCAGCGCGCGCTGCCGCTCGGCCTTGATCCGCTGCTGGCGCGCGAGCTCGCCAAGCAGGGCTGGTGCGGAGCAGCGAACCGGCTCAGCCGCGACGACCCGGTCGCCTGGACGGTCATCGACGAGGTGGCGCTCGCCTCACGCAATCCGATCGACCAGCGGTATGGCTTGGACCTGTTCGGCGCACCTGCCCCAGCGCATCGAGCCGCAGCGTTCCCGGACGGACCGCTGGCTGGCCGGATCATCCGCCAGCGGCGCAGCCTTCTGGCCTGTGACGGCAAGACATCGCTCCCGGCCGAGCGCTTCTACTGCATGCTCGCACGCGTGATGCCGCGCGTAGAACTGGAAGCGAACCGGCGGCCGTTGCCCTGGGATGCCATTGCCTGGGAGCCGCGCATCCACCTCGCCTTGTTCGTGCATCGGGTGGACGGACTCGACTCGGGGCTGTACGTCCTCGTTCGCGACCTGGCCAAGTTGGACAAGTTGAAGCGCGCCATGCATCAGCGCTTCGACTGGTCAACGCCCCCCGGATGCCCACTGGACCTTCCCCTTCGCAGGCTGGAAAGCGGCGATGCGAGGCAGCTCGCGACGCAAGTGAGCTGCTTTCAGGACATCGCGGGCGACGGGGTCTTTTCGCTCGGCATGATCGCCGAGTATCGGGATGCCTTGTTGGCGCACGGGCCCTGGGTCTATCGCCGGCTCTTTTGGGAAACCGGGGTGATCGGGCAGGTGCTGTATCTGGAAGCCGAAGCGGCGGGCATCGGAGCCACGGGCATCGGCTGCTTCTTCGACGACCCGGTGCACCGGGTGTTCGGCTTCAGCGACCTGGAGTTCCAGTCGCTCTATCACTTCACGATCGGCGGCCCGGTGGAGGACAGCCGACTTACCACGCTGGCACCCTACGGTGTGCATCCGCAGGAGTTGGGGAGTGGTGCAGACCTCGCGTGACGCAACGAGCGGAGGTCGCGGGGCGAGCATGCCGGGCCGGTGGCCCGTCGCCTCTACGTGCCCTCGATGCACATGTTGGCGACTTACGAAGAAACCCGCCATCGAGGCGGGTTTCTGGGCGATGCGGGAGGAAGGGGCGAACCCCTTGGAGCAAAGCTCCCGTGGCCGGATGAGCCACTGAGTCCACCGTTGCATCACGCAAGGTCTGATCGGCCCCTGCACAGAAAGTTCCGCACCATTTCGCGGTCGGTCGGCCCATGGTTCAGGCCGCGGCGCACTTGTCGAAAGGTCACGCCGCGTTGACGGTTTACTCGTCGTCGCGCAGGAGGCGTACAGTCGCGCACCAACCCTTTATCGGAGGGTGCCGATGAGTGAAAGATCTGCAATCGACGAAGCACGCTTTGCGCAAGCGGTGCAACTCGTTGTCGCAGCCGTATCCGCCAATTCGCTGAGCAGCGATCGGGCCTTTGATGCGCAAACTCACCAGGACGTCCTTCGAGTGGCACTGATTCGCGCATACCAGACGCTTGGAGAAGCGCGTGACGAGATCGAAGGTCATGTGCGCAGTCCGGATTGACCTGGTCCAGCCTGCGTAGTTTCCCAGCCGCGCAAGCACTTCGAATTTGTGCGCTCAAAGCAGTCGCCGCAGTGAGCTTGATGCCCCCGGGCGGCGAAGGTCTCCCTCACTGCATGCAGCGGCTGCACCGAAAGTAGCGCCCAATAGCTCTTTGCACGGAAGGTGGTCTCCATGACCCAGGAAATCCTCAAGCGAGTTGGTGAGGGGCGCCTACCGATGCACTTCTTCACGCGCGCGGACATTGACGGCCTTCAAGACTTGCGGGCCGCAGGCTACCTCAAGGTCCGCTTTGGGCCTCCCGCGCAAGATCATCGGACCTCCGCCACTGTCACCGAAGTCACGACACTAGGTCGCGCGGCCATACGGTATTTCGGGTATGGGTTCCAGGCGCGCCACTAGAGGCCTCTCGTGTGACATCGCGCATCGGGCTCATCGTTGCCGTCCAGCAACTCGGGCCGAGCGAATTCTCTTGGTCGCTGGCGAGGCATAGTGGCGGCCCCGCTGAATGTGTCGCGGCGTCAGTGGAACCTTTCGCGACCTATGAGCAGGCGCTTGATGCAGGCCGGAGGGCGCCACGAACAAGCCCGCACTGCGCTCCCCCGCCTGGCAGCCGGTCTTCGAATGGTCCCGATGCCATGGGTGCCGTACAGGTACGTCCTGGCGGGGTGTAAGGTCGGGCACTACCGGAGTTGTCCATGAATACCCCACGCCCACCGCCCATCGCCGCCGTTCCGGGGGCCATCGCGGGCCTGCCGCCCGTCTCCAGGCGCGAGCAGTTGCGCCTCGAACTCCTCACCACGGTCGATTCGCTGCAGCGGCGGCGAGCCGACCTCGTTTCCGAAGGCTTCATCGAGGACTACGTGGCGCTCCATTGGCTCGAATGGAACGGCGGCGCCCTGCGCCTGACCGTGACCGGGACGAACATGTGCCAGCAGTTGCGCGCCCGATTGAATTGACATGGTCGGGCCGCGGCTCGCGCTCGCCTACGTACATCGCCGAGCCCGGCTGCGATTTCATCTTCAACATCCACGCGGCGCACACCGAGCGGCAGCATGTGATCGAGGAAGCACTGACGCTCAGCCAGGACCTGGAGCCGCGGGTGGAAACCGATCCCACGACCCGCACTACCTGCGTAGTCTGGCACTGCGATTCCGATGGGCTTCGTGCAAATCGGCACCGGACGCGATGCCGCGGACGTCGCGTTCGCGACGATCTTCGGAACGGTGACGTCTTCGGCTCCGCGCATCGCCATCGAGGCTAGAAGCGGGTCAGCTCGAACATCCGCTCCAGATCTGATCTGCACGACCCGGGGGCGAGGAGAGTTTGTGAACCAAGCAGAGCATTCCCTGCGGAAATGCGAATCAAGGCGCATCATGGGTTGATGAATATCCAGCTCGGTTTTGAGATCGCTTACCAGTTTCCCCAGCCGACGCCAATGATCCTGGCCCTCAGCATTCATTACTCGCGCGCCTCGGATCTCCTGCGCCCGGACCATCTGCTCACGAAGCCGGCCGTACCCACGACCGCGTACCGCGATCTGTTTGGTAACTGGTGCACACGCCTGGTCGCACCCGCGGGCCGCTTTGTACTGAGTACGGATACCGTGGTCCACGACAGCGGCGCGCCTGACATCGTCGTGCCCTCTGCGCCGCAGACGCCGGTGGAGTACCTGCCCGAGTCCACGTTGCTCTACTTGCTGGGTAGCCGCTACTGCGAAACCGACCTGCTGTCCGATTTTGCCTGGCAGCGCTTTGGGACCGGACCGACCGGCTGGGGCCGTGTGCAGGCGGTCTGCGATTTCGTGCACCAGCACATCGAGTTCGGCTACCAGCACGCCCGGCGCACCCGTTCGGCCTTTGAAGCCTTCAAGGAAGGGCAAGGCGTGTGCCGCGACTATGCGCACTTGGCGATCACCCTATGCCGCTGCCTGAACATTCCGGCCCGTTATTGCACCGGCTACCTCGGCGATGTCGGGACCCTGCCGCCGTACGGCACGATGGACTTTGCGGGTTGGTTCGAGGCTTTCCTGGGTGACCGCTGGTACACCTTCGATGCGCGCAACAACGTGCCCCGCATCGGCCGCGTACTGATTGCGCACGGGCGCGACGCCAGCGACGTGGCGTTGTCCAGCACCTTCGGCCCCAACGAGCTGGACGGATTCAAGGTCTGGTGCGACGAGGTTCAGTGATTGAAAAGGACACATGAAGACCTTTGCGATAGCTGCCATTGACGGATACCAGCGGTTTATTTCGCCGTACAAGGGCTTCGGCTGCGCCCATCGAGTGCGGACCGGGGGCGCTTCCTGCTCGCGGTTCGCAAAGCGAGCGATTGCTAGCCTGGGGATGATTGCCGGCCTCCTCGTTACCTCCGTCGCTTTGAAGCATGCGCCGCCTCGGCACGGATCCTCTCGAGCGCGGAAGGCCGACCAGCCGCGGCGCCACAGGAGGCTCCCGCAGCCCCGAAAGTCGCAAGCAAGTCCGCTATAACCGGTCTGACGCTGCGAGCAGACATTGACCGCCATCGGAGGCTTCGACATGGACCTGCGCCCCCCGCCAGCGCCAAGGGATGTCGCGTCAATCCAGCGCGAGCTGGCGCGACTCTTTCGGTGCAATCCGTGCCTGGGCTACGACCTGGCGCCAACGGTCCAGATCCTCTTGCATCCTGTGCGCCAGCGCGTCGGCGCCTCCGGGCTCGGCGCGCGCGCCGTGGCTCTCGAAGCGTGCGACGACCTCCGGGTCGGCGAGCGCATCGTTGAGCGCCCGATTGAGGCGGTCGATGGCCGCCGCGGGCGTGCCGGCCGGCGCGAACAGCCCATACCATTGCCCGACATCCACCCCCTCGACGCCCAGTTCCGCGAGCGTCGGAACGCCGGGAAGGGCCTCCAGCCGGTTGGGCCCGGCCACCGCCAAGGCGCGCAGCTGACCCGCATGGATGAACGGGTAGGCCGTGAACAAGCTGGGGAACATGATCTGCGAGCGACCGATAACCGTATCTGCGATCGCAGGCGCGGCCCCCTCGTAGGTCGCGCTGGCCATCGAGGTTCCACTGCTGAGCTGGAACAGTTCGGCGGCGAAGTGCGGCGGCGTCCCATCGCCGGCGGAGGCGTAGCTCAAAGAGCGAGGCGCACCCTTCAGACGAGCGATCAGCGCGTGTAGGTCGGGAGCGCCCGGCTCGGGGTGCGTGACCATCAAGGTAGGCGAAGAACCGACGAGCCCGATCGGCGCGAAATCGGCGACCGGGTCATAGCCCAGCCTTTGCAAGGCGGGGTTCATGGCGTGCGTGCCGACGTAGCCGAACATCAGGGTGTGTCCGTCCGGCGCGGAGCCCGCGACGTACTCGCTCGCGATGGCGCCATTGGCTCCGGCCCTGTTGTCGACCAGCACGTCCTGGCCAAGCAGCGGGCCTAGCTTGGCAGCAATGATGCGCGCCATTGTGTCGTTGCCGCCTCCGGCGCGCGTCGGCACGATGATCGTTAGGGCCTTGTGCGGGAACGTTGAGGGCTCGACCTCCTGCGCATCGGCGCGCGAAAACACATAGTCGGGCAGATGCAACTCGCCCTGCATGATCTTTCGCGCCGTGCGAACCAGCGAGGCGCGTTCGACCGCTGCGCCTTCGCCGAAGCCGCTCAACTCGACTTCGACATCGATCTGGCCCGCGGGATGCAACACGACCAGCTTGTGGCTTCCGGGTTCCCGCGCCGCCCCGCTCGCGACCGTTCCCGGCAAGGCAAAGGCGCTGGCGACGCCGATGGCGCCGGTCACCGCGTGCGATGCATGGCATTTGCGCGGCGTAAAGTAGCGCGAGCTGATGCTGTCGTCCGACACGCCCGTGCCGACCAGCACCGGCTTGGGAATGACGCTGTCGGACACGTCGCCCAGGCCCATCCGGCGTCCGGCTTCCAGGCGGAGGCCTTCCAGCCGCTCGAGCAGCGCCGTGTTGGCATCCAGCGCCGCCGGCTTCTCGCGCCCCGTGACGCCGAGGTCGCTGGCCCGCACGATCATCAGCGGCATGGCCGCATCGATGCAGGTGACCTCGATCCCGTCGATCGTGTCGGTGCGATGGCCGGTCGGGAACACCTTCCCGGTGACGGCACCCCACGCATCGAGGAAGTTGAGCAGGATGGGCGCCGCCGTGCCGGCCACGCCATCGATGCGCGCGTCGCCCTCGTAGGTCACGCGGCCGCCAGGCGTGCGCACAGTCACTTCGATCTGCGAGTTGGTGTTGACGTTGTAGACGCGGACGCTGGTCGTGCCGTCCTTGGCCGCCACCAGGCCCTGCTCGATTGCGAAAGGCGCAACGCCCGAGAGCATGTTCCCGCAGTTCGGCCGGGTGTCGACCGAGCGGTGGCCGACGCCCACCTGCGCGAAAAAGTAGTCGATGTCACAGCCCGGCCGCGACGAGCGCGACACGATCGCGACCTTGCTGTTGAGCGTGCTGCCGCCGCCCACACCGTCAAGTTGAAGCGGGTCGGAGGCGCCGATGGCGCCGATCAGCGCCTGGTCGCGGGCCTCGTCGCCCGCCGGCAACCACTCGCGCAGAAAGAAGGGGCCGCGCGACGTGCCGGCGCGCATCAGCACGCAAGGAATGGACGGGCTCATCTCAGTCCGCGGTGATCTTGGCCGCTTGGACCACCTTCTTCCACTTGACCTGCTCCTGCGCGATGAAGGTGCGCATCTGGTCGGTGGTCATGGTGGAGACCTCGGCACCGTGGTCTTCGAGGCGCTTGATAACGGTCTTGTCGGCCAACACGTCGTTGAGCGCCTTGTTGAGTTGCTCGACCACCGGCTTGGGCGTCTTTGCCGGGGCGAAGATGCCGTACCACTGCGAGACGTCGACGTCGGCGATGCCCTGCTCCTGCAGCGTGGGCACGTCCGGCATGAGCGCAGAGCGCTTGGGCCCTGCAACACCCACCGCCTTCAGCTTGCCGGACTTGACGTACGGCATGGCGGTGAAGAGGCTGGGGAACATCACCTGCGTCTGGCCGCCGATGGTGTCCGTGATGGCCGGCGCAGAGCCCTTGTAGGGCACGTGCAGCATGCTGGTGCCGGTCGACAGCTTGAACATCTCGGCGGCAAAGTGCGGCGCCGTGCCGTTGCCGGCGGAGGCGTAGCTGGTCTTGTCCGGCGCGGCCTTGAGCATCGCCACGACTTCCTTCGCGTTGCTGGCCTTGACGGACGGATTGAGCACCATCAAGGTCGCCGATGAGCCGACCATGCCGATCGGCTCGAAGTC
Source organism: Variovorax sp. LARHSF232 (assembly GCF_052871435.1). NCBI lineage: Bacteria > Pseudomonadati > Pseudomonadota > Betaproteobacteria > Burkholderiales > Comamonadaceae > Variovorax > Variovorax sp. LARHSF232. The sequence goes on from NZ_JBIXJS010000008.1 coordinate 220,911, forward strand.
CTTGATCGGGTCGTAGCGAAGCTTCTGCAGCGCAGGGTTCATCGCATGCGTTGCGATGTAGCCCAGCATGAGCGTGTAGCCGTCGGGCGCGGCGCGCATCACGAACTCGCTGGCGATGGCGCCGTTGGCGCCCGCCTTGTTGTCGACGATGACGGGCTGCTTGAGGATGGCCGACATGGCCTGGCCGATGACGCGCGCCATGGCGTCGTTGGCACCGCCCGCCGCCGTCGGGACCACGATGGTGATGGACTTCTCAGGAAAGGCGGCGGCTGCAGTGCCGCAAGCCACGGATGCCGCCAGTGCAACGGCGCCAACGAGGCGAATCTTCTGGATGTTCAATTTGTCTACTCCGGTGGATTGTCAAAAGCTGGATGGGAGAGGAGGCTCTTGCTTGGCCTGGCCTTGACGAATGTTCCGCCTTTGGATGTCTTCTGTGAATTGCATGTTTAGGATCGATTGATGCACACTGTCGATTACTGATGCGGCTTCAGGAGCCCCGCGCCATGGCCATCAACTTCAATCTCAACGACCTGCAGGCGTTCCGAGCGGTGGCCGAGCTCAACAGCTTCCGCAAGGCCGCCGAGGCGCTGCATGTCTCGCAGCCGGCGTTCAGCCGGCGCATCGAAAAGCTCGAGGAGGCCCTCGGCGTGCGGCTGCTCGACCGCACCACCCGGCGCGTGAACCTGACCTCGGTGGGGCGCGACTTCGACCGCAAGGTGCAGCAGCTGCTGGACGACCTCGACCACACGCTCCTGGGCATCCGCGGCGTGGCGGCCACGCGCATGGGCGAGGTGACGATCGCCTGCGTGCCGTCGACCGTCTACTACTTCCTGTCGCAGGTGATCTCGCGCTACCACGAGCGCTACCCGAAGATCCGGGTGAAGATCTTCGACGCCAGCGCCAATGAGGTGCTGTCGGTGGTGTCGAGCGGCGAGGCCGACTTCGGGTTGAACTTCGTCGGCGGCAAGGAACCGGAGATCGAGTTCAAGCCCTTGATGGAGGAGCGCTTCGTCGCGGCCTGCCGGCGCGACCATCCGCTCGCCAAGAAGCGCCGGGTGAGCTGGACCGAACTGGGGCAGTACGACTTCATCTCGGTGAGCAAGGCCTCGGGCAACCGGCTGCTGCTGGACCAGGCATTGTCGAACTTGCCAGGTCGCCCGCAGAGCATCTACGAGACCCAGCACGTGACGACGATGCTCGGTCTGGTGGAGGCGGGGCTCGGCGTGGCCGCGGTGCCGTCGATCGCCATGCCGGACGCGGACCATCCGCTGCTGGTGAGCGTTCCGCTCTACGACCCGGTGATCACCCGCAAAATCGGCCTCATCCGGCGCAAGGGCCGCACCTTATCCCCGGCAGCGCAACAGCTCTACGCCTTCTTCTCGGAGATGAAAGCAACGCGCGGCAAGCCCCAAGGCCGCCGCGCGGTAAGTTGAATGGCTGGAGGCGCAGGCGTTCTCCCAGATCGACACCACGATGCAGGCCCCGGCTTGGTCGATAGCGAAGATCAGGGACGGGCTCAGCGCCGGGCGCCAAGCACCCGATCGACCATGACGCCGGCCTGGCCGAGGTTGTTGGAAGGATCGCACATGGCGTCGAGCTGGGCCCGCGTGACGTGCTTGTTGATCTCCGGGTGGGCGGCCAGGATCTCAATCAGCGGCCGGTTGCTGGCCAGTGCCTGGCGGCACAGGTCATAGACCAGGTCGTGCGCGTACTCACGGCCGATGTACGGCCCCAGGCCCATCATCACGGCCTCGGACATCACGAGCCCGTTGGTGATGTCGATGTTGGCGCGCATGCGGGTCGCATCGACCTCCAGGCCCTTCAGGATGAACTTGGTCTGCTTCAGGGCGCCGGACATCAGGCAGAAGATCTCTGGCAGCGACACCCACTCGATCTCCCACGGGCCCGTGGAGCGCTCGTGATCGGCCACCATCGCATCCATGAGCGCAGCGGCGTGCTGGCGTGCGACCGAGATGTTGGCGTGGATGTAGAGGCAGGAGATCGGGTTGCGCTTTTGCGGCATGGTCGATGACGATCCGCGCCCTGGGGCGAAGGGTTCGAAGACCTCCGCCACCTCGGTCTGCATCATCAGCTTGACGTCCATCGCGATCTTGCCGAGCGAGCCGCCGACCAGCCCGAGGAAGGCACCCACCTCGGCGATGGTGTCGCGCACCGTGTGCCACGAGATCAGCGGCTGGGCCAGCCCGAGTTCCTTCATCAGCCCGGCCTGGGTTTCCATGGCGCCCTTCTCCAGCGAGGACAGGGTGCCCGACGCGCCGCCGAACTCGCCCATCAGCACGCGCGGCTTGAGCTGCTGCAGGCGCTCGCGGTGGCGATCGATGCCGGCCAGGATGCTCGCCATCTTGTAGCCGAAGGTGATGGGCGTGGCCTGCTGCAGGTTGGAGCGGCCGATGACGGGCGTATCACGGTACTTCTTCGCCAGCGCGGCCAACGCATCGCCGATCTCGTCCAGATCCTGCTCGACCAGCGCCAGGCCCTCGCGCATCTGCAGCACGGCCGCCGTGTCGGTGATGTCCTGCGTGGTGGCGCCCCAGTGGCAGTACTCGCCCAGCTTGTCGCGGCAGTTCGCATTGATCTGGTTGACCACCGCGATGATGGGATAGCCGATCTGCTCGGTCTTGGCTTTCAGCTTGGCCCAGTCGATCTGCGACAGGTTGCAGTTTCGGACGATCTCGTCAGCGGCTTCCTTCGGGATGATCCCGAGCTCGCCCTGGACCTTCGCCAGGGCGCGCTCGATGTCCAGGTACTTGGCGGTGCGGTTCTCGTCGGACCAGACTTCGCGCATGCGCGCGTCGCTGAACATGTCGCCGAAGATGCGCGAATCGATGATGGTGGAGGCCATGGTGCTTGTTTCGGTGGAAGTGGATGAATGGGGTCAGGTGCGGGCCAGGGCCAGCGTGCGTTGTGCCTGCAGCACGACGGGCCGATCGACCATGCGCCCGTCCAGGCGGGCAGCGCCGGGCGACGCGGCATCGGCAACCAGAACGCGCTGAGCCCAGTCCAGCGCCGCTGCACCCGGATGCAGTGCGACGTGGATCGGTTGGACCTGGCGCGGGTGAATGCACAGCTTGGCGCCGAAGCCGAAGCGTCGCGCATCGGCGAGATCCGACAGCAGGCGTGCCTCGTCGTCCAGTTGCGGCGTGACGCCTGCGACCGGTGCCGGCAGGCCGGCCAGCCGCGAGGCGATCGCGATGCGGCTGGCGGCATAGCCCAGGCCGGTGGCGTCGGTGGAGATGTCCATGTCCAGGTCGAGTGCGAAATCGAGCGTGCCGAACACCAGGCGCTGCGTGCCGGCGGCCGCGATGCGGTCTACCTCGGCCACGCCGCGCGCGCTTTCGATGAGCGCGAGGATGCTCGCGCCCGGCAGGGCAGCTTGCGTCTCGGCGACCTGCGCTGCCGACTCGGCCTTGGGCAGGAGCACGGCGTCGGCACGCACGTCGGCCAACGCCGCAAGGTCGGCCGTGAACCAGGGCGAGCCGGCGTCATTGATGCGCACGACGATGCGCGACCGGTCCATCGGGCTTGCACCCTGCAGCCATGTCGCGATGGCTTTGCGGGCGCTGGCCTTGTCGTCGGCAGCCACGGCGTCCTCTAGATCGAGCACGACGCGGTCGGCGCCACTGGCCAGGGCCTTGTCGAAGCGTTCCGGCCGCGCGCCGGGCACGAAGAGGTAGGTGCGAGGGAGCGGCAGCATTGCGTCGGGCATGGCAAGCGCCTCAGACGGCCTTGGAGGTGTGCAGGTGGGCGATCTCCGTCGCGCTGTAGCCCAGTTCCGCCAGGATCGCATCCGTGTGCTGGCCGAGCGCGGGCACCGGGTCCATGCGCGGGCCGGTATCCCAGCTGCCGGGCGGCAGCATGGCGGGCACGGGGCCCGTGGCCGTTGCGACCTCGGTCCAGCGGCCGCGTGCCTGGAGCTGGGGATGCGCCCAGACTTCCTTCATGGTGTTGACCTGGGCATTGGCGATCTGCGCGAGTTCGAGCCGCTCGACCACCTGCGCGCCCGTCAGCGGTTGGAAGGCATCCACGATGATCTGACGCAAGGCCGAGCGCTCCGCCACGCGCTTGAAGTTGGCCGTGAAGCGCGGGTCCTTGGCGAGTTCGGGCTGCTGCAGCACCTTGTCGCAAAAGCTCACCCATTCGCGCTCGTTCTGCAGGCCCAGCATCACCGTGGCGCCGTCGCCGGCCGGGAACGGGCCGTAGGGGTAGATGGTCGCGTGGCTCGCGCCGGTGCGCGGCGGCGGCGCAGCGCCTTCGAAGGCGTAGTAGAGCGGGTAGCTGGTCCACTCGGCCAGCGACTCCAGCATCGAGATGTCGATGCGCTGGCCCTTGCCGGTCTGACCGCGCTGCAACAAGGCCGCGAGGATGTTGCTGTACGCGTACATGCCGGCGGCGATGTCCGCGATTGAGGGGCCTGCCTTGCAGGGCTCGTCCTGCGTGCCGGTGATCGAGACGAAGCCGGCCTCGCTCTGGATCAACAGGTCGTAGGCCTTCTTGTCCCGGTACGGGCCGGGGTTGTGCGGGTCGTCGCCATAGCCGGAGATGTCGCAAACGATCAAGCCGGCCTTGGCGGCGGAGAGCTTGTCGTAGCCCAGGCCCAGGCGTGCTGCCGCGCCCGGTGCCAGGTTCTGCACCACGACGTCGGCCTTTTCCGTGACCAGGCGCTCGAGCACGCGCGCCGCCTCGGGGTGCTTCACGTCGAGCGTGAGGCTTTCCTTGGAGCGGTTGGTCCAGACGAAGTGCGACGCCAAGCCGCGAACGCGTTCGTCGTAGCCGCGGGCGAAATCGCCGGAGCCGGGGCGCTCGATCTTGATGACGCGCGCGCCGAGATCGGCCAGTTGTCGGGTGGCGAAGGGCGCCGCGATCGCGTGCTCCAGCGTGACGACGGTGATGCCCTTGAGTGGCTGCATGTCTTTTTCTCTGTGGATGGGGTGGGTGAATCAGCGCAGCACGGCGGTGGCGTCCATCGTCAGCCAGCCCTCGTGGTCCGAGGCCCAGAGGCGGATCGTTTTGCCGTCGGCCAGCGGCTCGCCGCTGACGTGGAAGGCGTTCAGGTCGAAGGTGGGGCGCACGGCCTTGAAGCGGAAGCTCGCCACCTGTGCGTCAGGCAACTGGCGGCGCAACAGGTCCATCAGCAGCGTGGCGATCAGCGGACCGTGCACGATCAGGCCCGGGTACCCCTCGACCTGCGTGACGTACTGGCGGTCGTAGTGGATGCGGTGGCCGTTGAAGGTGAGTGCCGAGTAGCGGAACAGCAGGACGTCGTCGGGCACGATCTCGCGGCGCCAGGCGGCGTCGGTCGGCGCGGTCTGCGGGGGTGACGCGACATCGTTCGGACCCTGCGCCTCCCGGTAGACGATGTCGTGGAACTCGACAAGCGCCGGCTCGGTCGCCTCGTTGCAGCGCACCTCATGGCGCACCTTCACGAACACGAGCTTGCCGGTGCGGCCTTCCTTGATCGAGACGTCGTCGATGGTCGAGGTGCGCGCCACGCGGTCGCCCACGCGGATCGGGGAACGAAACTCGAACTGGCTGCCGGCCCACATGCGGCGGGGCAGGGGAACCGGTGGCAGGAAGCCGCCGCGCTTGGCATGGCCGTCGGCGCCGATCTCGCTTTGGCGATGCATCGGCAGGAAGTAGAGCCAATGCCAAAGCGGCGGAAGGGGGCTGCCGGCTGTGGCTGGCGTCGCCGGATGGTCCAGCGTCGCGGTCAGCGCGACGACGGGCGTGGGGTAGATGGTGTCTTCGAATCGCTCGCTGCGTCCAATCCACGATTGCAACTGATCTTGCTGTACGTCCACTTCGTCTCCTTGACTGGTTGCACCAAATGGCAGCAGTTGTTGGAAGCGAGTGTGCGGCGCCGGTCACGCCAAGGGAATTGCAATGTTTGGTCCTATTGATGCACTTAGTGCAATAAAGGACTGTTCCCTGTCGAACGCAACGCAATTCGACCGCTGCATGCGGCGCGCCATCTCGCCAGGGTCGAACGTCCGTTTGGGCGCAGAGCGGTCGTTCCCTACGCCTCTTGGAAGGACCGCAATGGGGCCGCATCCTGCCAGATGGGTAGGCCGCTCGCGCACGTGTCACGGGTCTGCCTCACGAAATATCAGCGGCCATCTGATGCACTTTCTGCTTTCGAAGCAAAAGGTTCGTACCTAGGTGTGCATTGCTTCCTAGGCTTGCAGACGCGAAATAATCAAAATGGCTTACATAGTCAATTGAGCGACCGTCCTGGAGCCCGAACATGCGCAACTTCTTCCAGTCCCGCCACCGCGATCTAGCGGCAAGACCGCTCCAATCGAGCCGCCCTAACCCGCAGACCCCTGCGATGCTGGTTCCGCAAGGTCGTGCCGAACTGGACAACGGGGTGACGGTCAGCGAGCTTTCGGAGTTGGAAGCGAAGGCTCTGTGCGCTCGCGAAGGCATCGCATTTTTCTGGCCGATACGCGAACCTGCTCCGGGTGGCTAGGCGTTGCCTTTGGGCATTAAACCTGGGTCAGCAATGGGGTACGGACGAACGAGCGATTGGGCGCGAGCAGACGCGTGCGGTGTCTGGGTTGCAGCAATAGCATGGAATGCGGTTGAGACTCCAGTTCGTGGCCGCGGATGGCTGCGGCGCGATGGAGGGATGGCCAAGCCATTCGCTTCTAGAAGGGTTCGAGACATCTGCCACGGAGACCGGCGCAGCTTTTGGATTGCCGAGCACCCCTGTAGCCACCACTCTGACCACCTCAATGCGGCCATTGGCGCTTCAGTTGCAGTGGATGAATTTCCCGTTGGCCTGGCACAGCTTTCCTTCCGGACTGACAAACCGGGAACCGTCGCCTGTGTTGTTGTATCGGTTGCCTTGATCGTCCCAGCACCCTCCGGCATTGCAGTTGCTCAGCGGCGCCGGGCCATGAGTGGACCAGTTTTGCATGGTCCTTATCCTCTAGTCCCTGCACTTCAATTGCCGTCGACGTCGAGGCAGTGGCGTTCTTGCGTGTCGTGAAGAGAAACCTCGAACCCGCCTGGAAAAAAAGAAACCCAGGTCCAGCAGTCGCTCATATCGTGTGGGCCAGGGGGCGTTCACTCCGAATGCCCGCCTATCAGTCTCGCAAAGCATTCTGTGGAAAGTCGACGCGCCATCGGGCGTGATGAGTGCTGGTCGGATATGTTGCGGGCCACTGGACCGATCGCTGTGTGACCTACAGCTGCACAGCCAACTGCCCTTGGCAGACGTACTTGATGTGCATGTACTCGTCCAGGCCATGCACCGAGCCTTCGCGGCCATAGCCGGACTCCTTCACGCCGCCGAAGGGCGCGGCCTCTGCCGCCAGTGCGCCTTCGTTGATGCCGACGATGCCCGATTCCAGCGCCTCGGCCACGCGCCAGATGCGGCGCACGTCGGTTGAGTAGAAGTAGGCCGCGAGCCCGAAGGGCGTGTCGTTGGCGGCGGCGATCACCTCAGCCTCGGTCTCGAAGCGCGTGACTGGCACCACCGGCCCGAAGGTCTCTTCGCAGCTGCATTCCATGCTTGCGTCGGCGTTGACCAGCACGGTCGGCGCAAAGTAGTTGGGGCCGTCGCAGCGCGCCGAGCGCAGCCGCTGGCCGCCGACGACGATGCGTGCGCCCTTCTCGACGGCATCGCGCACATGGCGTTCGATCTTCTCGACCGCACGCGCGTTGATCATCGGGCCGATCTGCGAGTTCGGCTCGGTGGCCGGGCCGACCTTGAGGACACCGACCCGCGCAGCCAGCTTGTCGACGAAGGCGTCATGCACCTTTGCCTGGACGAACACCCGGTTCGGACACACGCAGGTCTGGCCGCCGTTGCGGAACTTGGCGGCCATCAGGCCCTCCACTGCGGCGTCGATGTCAGCGTCTTCGAAGACGATGAAAGGCGCATTGCCGCCGAGTTCGAGCGAGAGCTTCTTGAGCGTGTCGGCCGAAGCGCGCGCGAGGTGCTTGCCCACCGGCGTCGAGCCGGTGAAGCTGATCTTGCGCACACGCGCGTCGGCGAGCCAGACGTCCACCACCTCGGGCGCGCGTTCGCGCGAGGCGGTGACGATGTTGATCACGCCCGCCGGCACGCCCGCCTCCTGCGCCAGCTTGACGAGCGCGAGCGAGGTGAGGGGCGTGTCTTCGGCCGGCTTGCACACCACGGTGCAGCCGGCGGCCAGCGCGGGCGCGATCTTGCGCGCGATCATGGCCGCCGGAAAGTTCCATGGCGTGATCGCGGCGACCACACCGACCGGCTCCTTCAAGGCGAGCATGCGGCGGCCCGTCACCGGCGCCGGAATCACGTCGCCATTGGCGCGCGTCGCCTCCTCGGCGAACCACTCGACATAGCTCGCGGCGTAGGCGACTTCGCCCTGGCCCTCGGCCAGCGGCTTGCCCTGTTCGCGCGAGATCAGGCGGCCCAGGTCCTGCTGATGCGCGAGCATGAGGTCATTCCAGCGCTTGAGAATCCGCGCGCGTTCCTTGGCCGGTACGGCGCGCCAGGCGGGAAAGGCTGCATGCGCAGCATCGACCGCGAAGCGCGCGTCGGCGGCCGTGCCATCGGGCACGCTGGCGAAGACGGTATCGGTGGCGGGGTCCGTCACATCAAGCCAGCGGGCATCGCTGGCCGCACGCCATTCGGCGCCGATGAGCTGGGTGCCAGGCATCAGGTCCTGGCGTTCAAGGGTCAGTGTCATGGTCGAAAAGATCGAAGAGGTTAACGGGTTCAGGCAGCGGCGACACGCTCGGCGATGGCCATGCCCAGCTCGGTGGTCGAGGCGGTGCCACCGAGGTCACGCGTGCGCGGGCCGTCGCGCAGCACCGCCTCGATAGCAGCCAGGATGGCGTCGTGCGCGGCGCGGCCCGCGCCCTGTCCTTGCGTGAGGAAGTCCAGCATCAGCGCGCCCGACCAGATCATGGCGATGGGGTTGGCGATGTTCTGGCCGTAGATGTCGGGCGCCGAGCCGTGCACCGGCTCGAAGAGCGACGGGAACCGGCGGTCCGGGTTGAGGTTGGCCGAGGGCGCGAGGCCAATGGTGCCAGTGGTCGCGGGGCCGAGGTCGGAGAGGATGTCGCCGAACAGGTTGCTCGCCACCACCACGTCGAAGCGCGTAGGCTGCAGCACGAAGCGCGCCGAGAGGATGTCGATGTGCTGCTTGTCGATCGTGACCTCGGGGTAGTCGCGGCCGATCGCATCGGCGCGGCCGTCCCACCACGGCATGCTGATGGCGATGCCGTTGCTCTTAGTGGCCACGGTCAGGTGCTTGCGCTTGCGCGCCTTGGCGAGCTCGTACGCGTACTTCAGCACGCGATCGGTGCCGTGGCGCGAAAAGACCGACTCCTGGATCACGATCTCGCGCTCGGTGCCTTCGTACATCACGCCGCCAAGCGAGGTGTATTCGCCCTCGGTGTTCTCGCGCACCACCAGGTAGTCGATGTCGCCGGGCTTGCGGCCCGCGAGCGGACAAGGCACACCCTCGAACAGGCGCACCGGGCGCAGGTTGATGTACTGGTCGAACTCGCGCCTGAACTTCAGGAGCGACCCCCACAGCGAGACGTGGTCGGGCACAGTCTGGGGCCAGCCGACGGCGCCGAAGTACAGCGCGTCGACCCCCTGGAGCTGCTGCTTCCAGTCGTCGGGCATCATCTGGCCGTGCTCGGCGTAGTAGTCGCAGCTCGCCCAATCGATGGTGCGGCAGTCGAGCTCGAAGCCAAAGCGCGCGGCAGCCGCCTGAATCACGCGCAGGCCCTCGGGCATCACTTCCTTGCCGATGCCGTCGCCGGCGATGAGTGCGATGCGGAAGGTGGGTGTCATGTCGGTTTTCATCATGTTGCTGCCGCAGCGATGCGGTCCATGTCGTCCAGCCAGCCCTGGCGCAGCTCGGGCACCGAACGGGCCAGCAGTTCGTAGTAGGGGTGGTGCGGGCCACGCTCGTAGTCGGCGCGCGCCACCTGCGCGAGCTTGCGGCCGTGCTGCATCACGACGATCTCATCGCACACCGCGCGCACCGTGTGCAGGTCGTGGCTGATGAACAGGTAGGACACGCCGAGCTCGCGCCGCAGCTCAGCCAGCAGATCGAGCACCGCCGCGGCGACCACGGTGTCCAGCGCCGAGGTCACCTCGTCGCACAGGATCAGGTCCGGCTCGGCCGCGAGTGCGCGCGCGAGGTTCACCCGCTGCTTCTGCCCGCCCGAGAGGCCGCCCGGCAGCCGGCCAGCGACCGTCTGTGGCAGCTTCACGAGATCGAGCAGCTCCCGAATGCGGCGCTTCAGCGGCTCGCCGCGCAGCCCCTTGTAGAACTGCAGCGGGCGCGCCAGGATGCGCTCGATGGTCTGCGACGGGTTGAGCGCCGTGTCGGCCATCTGGAACACGATCTGAATGCGGCGCAGCTCGTCCCGCTCGCGCTGCTGCAGCGTCGGCTTGAGCTCGCGGCCGCGGAACAGCACACTGCCGTGGCTGGGCTTGAGCAGGCCGGCCACCGCCCGCGCCAGCGTGGTCTTGCCCGAGCCCGACTCGCCGATCACGCCAATCGCCTGGCCGCGGTGGAGCTTGAGGTCGATGTCCTGCAGGATCGGGTTGGCCGGACGCCCCTGCGCATCCATCGGGCCGTAGCCGGCCGAGAGCTGCTGCACGTGGAGCAGCAGCTCGGGCTCGTCGTTCGCTGCCTTGCCCGATTCGCGCGGCACCGGCCGGGCGGCGGCCAGCAGGCACTTGGTGTAGTCGTCCGCCGGCGCCGAGAGGACCTGTCCGGTCGCGTTCAACTCGCGCATCTTTCCGTCGCGCAGTACCAGGATGTGGTCGGCCATCTGCGCCACCACGGCCAGGTCGTGGCTCACATACACCGCGGTGGCGCGGCGCTCGCGCACCACGCGGCGAAAGGCGTGCAGCACCTCGATCTGCGTGGTCACGTCCAGTGCGGTGGTCGGTTCGTCGAGGATCACCAGGTCCGGGTCGCCGATCAGCGCCATCGCGGCCATCAGCCGCTGCAGCTGGCCGCCGGAGACTTGGTGCGGATAGCGCGCGCCGATGGTTTCCGGGTCGGGCAGTGCGAGCTCGCGGAACAGCTGCACCGCCTTCGCCTCCGCCTCGGCCCGCGTGCACAGCCGGTGGATGACGGTCGGCTCGACCACCTGGTCCATGATCGTTCGCGAGGGATTGAAGGAGGCCGCCGCGCTCTGCGCGATGTAGGAGACGGTGCGGCCACGCAGTGCGCGCTGCTGCGCGGCATTTAGCGCGAGCACGTCGGTGGCGCCGATCTGCACCAGGCCGGCCGAAATGCGGCAGCCGTGGCGCGCATAGCCCATCAGCGCCAGCGCGGTGGTGGTCTTGCCGGAGCCGGACTCGCCGATCAGCGCCAGCACTTCGCCGGGCTGCACGGAGAAGCTCAGGTTGTCCACCAGCGTGTACGCGCCGGCGCAGATGCTGAGGCCCTGGACAGTGAGTGGTGCGCCCATCAGCGTGCTCCTCTTTCGCGGGCGGTGCGGCCCGGCAGGTTGTCGATCACCAGGTTGACCGAGATGGTCAGGCTCGCAATGGCCAGCGCCGGCACGATCACCGAGGCGCCGCCCATGGCCAGCGCGCCGATGTTTTCGCGCACCAGCGAGCCCCAGTCAGCCGCCGGCGGCTGGATGCCCAGACCGAGGAAGCTCAGGCTCGCCAACAGCAGCACGACGTAGACGAAGCGCAGTCCCAGGTCGGCCAGCATCGGACCGATGATGTTGGGCAGGATCTCGCGCAGCATGATGTAGAGCGTGCCTTCGCCGCGCGTGCGCGCCACGGTCACATAGTCGAGTGCGTTGATGTTGACGGCCAGCGAGCGCGCCATGCGGTAGGCGCCCGGGACGTAGATGATGGCCGCGGTGATCACCAGCATCGCCACCGAGGAGCCGAAACCCGCCACCATGATCAGCGCAAACATCTTGCTCGGGATGGCAGTGAGCGTGTCGAGGCCGCGGCTCAGCACCGCGTCGATCCAGCGGCCGCTGGCGGCGGCCAGCAGCGCCAGCGTGATGCCGGTGCCGCTCGCCAGCAGCGTGGCCAGCAGCGCGACGCCGATCGTGTAGCGCGCCCCTTCGATGACGAGCGCCAGCATGTCGCGGCCGAGGTAGTCGGTGCCCAGCCAGTGCGCCGCGCTGATTGGCAAGAAAACGTTCGAGGTGCCCGCGGCCGCCGTGCTGTGCGAGAGCAGCCAGGGACCAAGCAGCGCCGCGAGCAGCCAGAACAGCAGCACCGCGAGACCAAGCAGGCCGGATGGACCGAAGCCGGTGAGCCAGCGCAGCGGGCCGCCCCGGCGCTCCTGCGGCAGTGGCGCCAGGGAAGCCGTGGCGCTCACGACCGTTGGAGAGGTGGACGTTTCCATGGTGCTTTCCTCAACGGTGCCGCAGCCGCGGGTTGGCGAGGATGCCGCAGATGTCGGCCGTCGTCACCAGGATCAGGTAGGCGCAGCAGAAGATCATGGCGCAGGTTTGCACCAGCGGCATGTCGCGCTGCGATACGCCGTCGACCATCAGCTTGGCGATGCCCGGGTAGTTGAAGATGGTCTCGACGATGATCACGCCGCCGAGCAGGTACGACAGGCTCAGTGCCACGGCGTTGGCGATCGGCCCCACCGCGTTGGGCAGCGCATGCGCCAGCACCATGCGCATCGGCGAGGCGCCCTTGAGCCGCACCATCTCGATGTAGGGCGCCTCGAGCTGGTCGATGACCGCCGCGCGAGTCATGCGCATCATCTGCGCGACGATCACGCAGCACAGCACCAGCACCGGCATGGCGAAGGCGCGCAGCATCTGCCCGACCGACTCGATGTCGTTGACGAAGGAGAGCGCGGGCAGCCAGCGCAGCTGGACCGCGAACACCAGCACCGCCAGCGTCGCGACCAGGAACTCCGGCACCGACACCACGCCCACCGCCGTCGTCGAGGCGGCGCGGTCGAACCAGGAGCCGCGCCAGACCGCCGAGGCGATGCCGAGCGCCAGCGCGATCGGAACGGAGAACAGCGCCGTGACGGCGGCCAGCAGCAGCGAGTTGGGCAGGCGGCTGGCGACCAGCTCGGCCACCGGCATCTGCGTGGTGGCCGAACGGCCGGCATCGCCCTGCACCATGCCGAGCAGCCACTTCGCGTAGCGCTCGGGCGCAGGCACGTCCAGGCCCATCTGGGCGCGCAGCGCAGCCACCGCCTCGGGCGTGGCGTCCTGGCCGAGTTGCTCCTGGGCGGCGTCGCCGGGCAGCACGGCGGTGATCGAGAAGACGATCACCGACACTGCGAGCAGCGACACCAGCGCCAGCGCGATGCGCTGGGCAAGAAGCTTCAGGATCACATGGTTCATCTGGGTGCTCCGTAGGGCCAGACGCGCGGCTGGGCAGGCGTCATGCCTCCAGCCATACGTTCTCGGCGAAGTTGTAGCCCATCAGGCCGCCCAGGGGGATCGGCGACAGGCCCTTGAGCTTGGAGGTGTGGCCGTCGATGCTTGTCAGGAACAGCGGGATGCCGATGCCGGCGTCCTGGTGGATCATGGTCTGCATGTCGGCGTACATCTGCTTGCGCTTGGCCAGGTCGATCTCTGCACGCGAAGCCAAGAGCAGTTGGTCGAACTTCTCGCTCTTCCAGCGCGACTCGTTCCACGCTGCGCCTGACTGGAAGAACTGCGTCAGCAGGACATCGGCACTCGGGCGCGGGTTGACGTTGCCGAAGCCCACAGGACTGTTGAGCCAGTGGTTGGACCAGTAGCCGTCGGCCGGCATGCGCTTGATGTCCAGTTCCAGCCCCGCGCGCTGCGCTGTCTGCTGCAGCAGGAGCGCCATCTCGACCGAGTACAGGGCCGCGGGCGAAGCCACCATCGGCACCTTGCCCGTCACGCCGGACTTCTGCAGATGGAACTTCGCCTTGTCCAGGTCGAAGGGCCGCTGCGGCAGGCCGGCGAAGTAGAAGCGGTTGGTCGGGTCGATCGGCTGGTCGTTGGCGACCACCGCATAGTCGAGCGCGATGGTCTTCTTCATCTGTTCGCGATCGAACAGGTACTTCATCGCCAGCACGAAGTCCGGGTTGGCGCCGGGGCCCACGTCCTTGCGCATCACCAGGTCGGAATACTGGCCCGATTGCGTGGTGAAGATCGCATAGCCGGGGGTGCCCTTCACGCGCTCGACCGAGCGCGGATTGACCGAGCCCACCAGGTCCATGCCGCCGGACAGCAGCGCGTTGACGCGCGCGCTCTCATCGCCGATGCCCACGAATTCGATCTCGTCCAGGTAGGGCTTGCCGGGCTTCCAGTACGCGTCGTTGCGCACCATCAGCGAACGCACGCCGGGCTTGAATTCCTTGAGCTTGTAGGGGCCCGTGCCGATGCCGGCATTGAAATCGGTCGTGCCTTCTTTGACGATGTGGAAGTGGAAGGTGCCCAGGATCACCGGCAGATCGGCGTTCGGTGAGCTGAGCACGAAGGTCACTTCGTTGGCGCCGGTGGCCTTGGCGCTTTCGATCTGGTCGGCCAGGATCTTGGCCTTGGAGGCGGTGGCCGGGTCCTTGTGACGCATCACGGAGAACACGACGTCGGCGGGCGAGAGCGCCTTGCCGTCGTGAAAGGTCACGCCCTTGCGCAGCGTGAATACCCAGGTCTTGGCATCCTTGGTCGTGAACGACTCGGCCAGGGCGGGCTGCGGCGTCAGGCTGCCGTCCAGTGACGTGAGGCCGTTGTAGATCATGTTGCAGCGCGAGTAGTCGGTGTGATTCGACTGCTTGGCCGGATCCAGCGTGTCGGTTGCGGCGGCGGTCGCACCGGCCACGCGGATGCGGCCTCCGCGCCGGGGCGTCTGCGCATGCGCGGACATCGCCAGGCCTCCCAGGCTGCCGGCCAGGGTGGCCTGCATGCCGCCGGCCATCAGCATCGTCAGGATGTCGCGCCGGGTGGCACCGCGGCGCAGCGCCTCCATCACGCGCAGGCTGTCGCGCGGACCGACAAGACGGGTCAACGGGTTCTGGATGTCGTTCATGGTGGCATCTCCTGGTAAATCTGTTTGTAGAAGCGTGGGGAAAAGAATCTTGTTGCGCGACAGGCTCAGGCCAGCCTGTCCTTGAGCGTGTAGTACAGGCCCACCGCCGGCAGGAACCACGGCGGGCCAAAGTGACCGGGGATGGCAGGCCAGTCCCGACCCTGCCAGGGATTGGCGCTCTCATCGCCACCCATCACGGCAGCCATGCGCTCGCCCATGTGGACTGACATCTGCGTGCCGTGGCCGCTGTAGCCCATTGCGTAGTAGAGGCCGTCGCGCACGCCGGCGTGAGGCAGACGGTCCTGCGTCATGTCGACCAGGCCGCCCCAGCAATAATCGAGCCGCACGTTGCCCAGTTGCGGAAAAATCTCGGCCATATTCGCACGCAGGATCTCGCCGCTCGCCGCATCCATCTGCGGGCTGGAGACGGCGAAGCGCGCGCGTCCACCGAATACCAGCCGATGGTCGGTGGTGAGCCGGAAATAGTGGTGGATGTTCGCCACCGTCACGTAGGTGCGCCGGCCAGCGAGCAGGGCCTGCGCGCGCGCTGCGCCGAGCGGCTCGGTGACGACGATGAAGCTGCCGATCGGCACGATGCGCCGGCGCAGCCAGCCGAAGCTGGCGTAGCCGCCGTGGCGCGTGGCGCCGGTGGCCAGCAGCACCTGCTGCGCCGTGACGGTGCCGCGCGCGGTGTGCAGCCGGTGCGCAGGGCCAGAACCCAGGCGTTCGAGGCGATGCACACTGGTCCCGGTGTGGATCTGCGCACCATGGCGCTCGGCCGCTGCCGCCAAGCCCTGTGCGAAACGACCCATGTGCATCTGGCCGCTTCGCTTGTAGAGCAGGCCGCCGTGGAAGCGCTCGCTCTGCACCTCGGCACGCACGCGCGCCGCGTCGAGGATCTCGACATCGCTGTCCACAGCGTCGGCGATGAGGCGCTCTCTGCTGCGCTCAAGCGCAGCCATCTGGTTCGGTCGCGTCGCGAGCTTGAGCTTGCCATGGCGCAGGAAGTCGCAATCGATCGCCTCGTCGCGCACCAACCGAGCCACGGTGTCCACTGCATCGTCGTAGGCGCGGTACCAGGCGCGGGCACGCTCGACGCCGACCTTGGCGGCGACCTCCGCATAATCGACCGCCAGTCCGTTGTTGACATGTCCGCCGTTTCGGCCTGACGCCTCGGCCGCCACGCGCTCGCCGGCCTCGAGCACCAGCACGTCGGCACCGCGGCTGGCCAGTGCCCGTGCCGCCGACAGGCCGGTGAAGCCGCCGCCGACGATCGCCACATCGACCCGTGCCGGCAGATCGCGCGGCGCTGGGACGAACGCGGGCGCCGAATCGGTCCAGTAGGAATCGAGCTTCATGGCGTGCTGCGGTAGTGCGGGTGCAGGTGAATCAGAGGCCGACGACGCCGGGCAGGCCGCCGATGTCTTTGATCTCGACGTAGCGGTAGGCCGGATTGCCCGGGCCGTGGCCACGATTCACGAAGACCTTGTTGACGATGCCCAGGTCGTCTGCCGACATCAGGTCGTAGCGCAGGCTGGAGGAGACGTGCAGCACGTCCTCCGGGTTGCAGCCCAACGAGTCGAGCATGTATTCGAAGGCCTGGAGCCGCGGCTTGTAGGCCTGCGCCTGCTGCGCCGTGTAGACGCGGTGGAAGGGCGCGCCGAGCATGGCGACGTTCTTCTGGATCTGGTTGTCCGAGGCATTCGACAGGATCACCAGGGGGATCTCCTTGGCGATCTTGGCCAGGCCGGCAGGCACGTCCTCGTGCGGGCCCCAGGTGGGCACCGCGTCGTAGTACTTCTGCGCTTCGCTGTCCAGGTACTGGATCTTCCACTTCTTGCACAGGCGGCGCACCGCGTTCTTCAGCACCACCTCGTAGGGCTGCCAGTCGCCCAGCACCTCGTCGAAGCGATAGGCCGAGAAGTCGGCGATGAACTGCTCCATGCGCTCGGCCGGGATGCGGTCGGCGAACATGTCGCGCGCCATGTCGCCCATGCGAAAGCGTGTCAGCGTGCCGTAGCAGTCGAAGGAGATGTACTTGGGACGGAAGCTCATGATCACGAATCCTGTTTCAAACCGGTTGCCGACCGGCGCGGGTTGTCTGCCTTGCAGGGCAAACGCGACAAACTCACTACGGGGTGATTGCAGCACGCAGTCGCGTGAGAGTTGTAGGGAAATCGGGCGTTTGCCGAACCAAAGCTGCGGTTTGGAGGGAGTGCGGCGGCATGCCGTGCGGTCTGCCCTCAGTGGGTGCGGTGGTGCACCTCAGTGCGTCGCGGCGAAGTCGATTGGCACGCTTTTGAAGCGAAGATTGGCCTCGACCGCCTGGCGCAGTCTGGACCGTGACGAAGGGGGCCGACGATCTCTTCGCGCACCGCCCGTGGTGCAACCATCGCCCTGCACGACAGAAGGCCGGTACACGGCCATGCGGCCGGTGTCGGGGACGAGGCGTCCCGCCGATGAAATGGCCCGGGCACCTGGATTTGTTGAGGGTCGAAGACTTGCATGGAGGTAGGGTCGCGGGTGGCACCGGAAATGCCGATCGATCCTAGGCAGATCGGGACAGCATTTGTGTGCGTAAGCGCGCCCGCTGCGGCAGCGAATTGCAAAACGCGGGTGCGCGACAGTCGAAGCTTGCAAGTTGCGAGTGCCCATGAATTCGGTCTGGTGTCGGGCGCCGATGTCGTCCAAGATGGGCAAGCCCTTCAACCGCCACAGAGAGTTTTTCCATGCCCGATCCCACCCTCAATCCCTCAGTCATGGATGGCGTGGTGCTGAGACCGATGACGTCCGCCGACCTGCCGCTCGCCCACGCGCTGTCGGCCGAACTGCGCTGGCCGCACCGCCAGGCCGACTGGGAGCAGGTGTTCGCGCATGCGGAAGGCACTGTCGCCGAGCGCGACGGCGAAATGGTCGCCACCGGCCTGCGCTGGCGGTGGGGCGAGCGCCATGCCACCATCGGTCTGGTGATCGTGACGCCGGCCTGCCAGGGGCGGCGTATCGGTCACCGGATGATGAGTGCGCTGCTCGACGGCCTGGAGGACCACACGGTGCTGTTGCACGCGACCGCCGAGGGGCGGGGCCTGTACGAGCGGCTGGGCTTTGTGCGCACCGGCGAACTGCGCCAGCACCAGGGCGCCGCACAGCCGGCGCCGCTGGTCGCGCTCCCACCGGGCTGGCGCCTGCGGCCGGCCGGTCTGAATGAAGCGCCGGCACTGCAGGCCCTCGACGCCGCGGCGCGCGGCATGCCACGCGATGCACTGATCTGCGAACTGCTGGGCAGTGCCGATGCCTGCGTCGTGCTCGACCACGACAGCGAGCCGCGCGGTTTTGCGATGCTGCGCCGCTTCGGCCGCGGCCATGCGATCGGCCCCGTAGTTGCGCCGGACGCCGAGGGCGCGAAGGCGCTGATCGCACACCTTGCGAGCTTGAATGCCGGTCACTTCACGCGCATCGACATCGATTTTGCGAGCGGTCTGGCGGAGTGGCTCGAAAGCATCGGGCTGCTGCGTGTGGATGCGCCCACGACGATGGTGCGAGGCACCCCGCTCGCCAAAATGCCGGGCGGTCCGGCCCTGTTCGCGATCGTGACGCAGGCCATGGGCTGACCGGATCGGCCATGCCCACCACCTTCCTCTACAAGTCCGACCCGGTGCGCGGGCGCCAGTGGGCCGAGGTGTTCCGGCGCCGCGCGCCGGACATCGACTTTCGGATCTGGCCGGACATCGGCGATCCGGCGCACGTGCGCTTCCTCGCGGCCTGGGAGCCGCCGCAGGACCTGGGCGCGCTCTTTCCGAATCTCGAGCTGCTGTTTTCCTCGGGCGCGGGCGTCGATCAGTTCGACCTGGCCGCGCTGCCGGCCGCGCTGCCGGTGGTGCGTATGGTCGAGCCCGGCATCGTGCGCGGCATGGTCGAGTATGTGACGCACGCGGTTCTCGGCCTGCACCGCGACATGCCGCAGTACCGGCGCCAGCAGCATGAAGGCCAGTGGCGCCCGCTGCCGGTGCGGCCTGCTGGCGAACGGCGTGTCGGCGTTCTCGGTCTCGGCTCGCTCGGCCAGGCGGTGCTGGCGCAGCTGGTGTGCCTGGGCTTCGATTGCGCGGGATGGAGCCGCTCGCTCCATTCAATGGAAGGCGTGCAATGCCACGCGGGCGAAGAGGGGCTGGAGCCCTTCCTGGCGCGCACCGACATCCTCGTGTGTCTGCTGCCACTGACCGAATCGACGCGCGGCTTCCTCGATGCGCGGCTGTTCTCGATGTTGCCGGGAGGAGCGAGCCTCGTGCATGTCGGGCGCGGGCCGCAGCTCGTGAACGCCGACTTGCTCGACGCGCTCGCCGACGGGCAGATCGGCGATGCCGTGCTCGACGTGACCGAGCCTGAGCCGCTGCCGCCGGCGCATGCCTTCTGGCGGCATCCCCGGATCCAGCTCACGCCCCACATCGCGAGCATGACGCAGCCGCTGAGCGCGGCGCAGGCCGTGCTGGACAACCTGCGCCGCTTCGAGGCCGGTCATCCGATGATCGGCCTGGTCGATCGCGCCCGCGGGTACTGAGCCTGCCTTGCCGCCCGCAACAGTAAGATGCGGGCCCCAAGCCCATGCCATGCCCTTGCGCCGCGTACTGATTCGACTTTTGCTGCTGGCCGTGTTCTTCAACACGGTCATCGGCATGCCTGCGCACGAGGCGGGGCATCTGCGGCAGGCGGAGGGGGTGGCGACGGCACTGTCTGGCCTGGATGCGGACGGCGCCGATGCGTCGCAGGAGCAGGGCGGTGAAGCGCACGGTGTGTGCGCATGGTGCCTTGCGCTGGGGCATCTCGGCACTGCACTCGCATCTCGGCCGGCCGTGCAAGCGTCGGCTTTGCCCGCCGAGCTTCCAGCATCGCGGGCGCCGGCGGAATTCATACTTGGTCCCGGCCGTTGGCCGTTCGCCTCGCGCGACCCTCCTCGCGCTGCCGCCTGACGCCCGCCACTTCGGCGGCGCTGTCCTTCCCCTCTCCTGCCTGTCGCCCGGCGTGAAGCTTCGCGCCACGGCGCCTCGCCCCTGTTTTGGTCTCGGCCGCGCTGAATCTGCGCGGCCGAGCCGTCGTACCGCGTGCCATTCATGACATCCATCCAGTATCCCGGGGCCGGTGCGCCCCTGCCTCTCGCCCTTGCCGTGGCTGCCCTGTTTTCGGGGCCGGTCGGCGCCCAGCCTTCGGAAGCCCCCCAACTGTCCACCATCGAAGTGGTGGGCCGCACCGAGTCGGGTGCGTACCACGCCGAAGAAGCCGCCGGCGCCAAGACCGATCTACCGCTGCGCGAGCTGCCCCAGTCGGTGCGCATCGTCACGCGACAGGCCATCGACGACCTGCGCGCGACCCGGCTCGACGACGTGCTGGACTACGTCGGCGGCGTCTCGCGCCAGAACAATCTCGGCGGCCTGTGGGACAACATCGCCATCCGTGGCCTGCCCGGCAACGAGAACACCGGCATGGCCACGCTCTTGAACGGCTTTTCCTCGAACCGCGGCTTCAATGCCCCGCGCGACCTGGCGAGCGTCGAGCGCATCGAGTTCCTCAAGGGGACGGCGGCCGCGCTGTACGGCAGCAGCGAGCCCGGCGGCACGCTGAACATCGTGTCGAAGCGGCCGCTCTGGAAGGCGGCCCACTCAGTGGAAGGTTATCTCGGCAGCTATGGCCTCAAGCGCGGCGCCTTCGACAGCACCGGGCCAATTGGCGAAGACTTTGCCTACCGCCTCAACGTCGCAGTAGAAGACCGCGACAGCTTCCGCGACCACGTGAGTGCGCAGCGGCGGGTGGTTGCGCCCGCCTTCACCTGGAGGCTCGGGCGCGACACCGTGCTGGACTATTCGGGAGAGCTGCTGCGGCACAGCACCCCGCTGGACCGGGGCGTGGTCGCCGTCAACAACCGCCTGGGCGCCATACCGCGCAGCCGCTTCCTGGGCGAACCCGCCGACGGTGACGTGACGGTGGACAACCAGACCCATCAGTTCATCCTGTCGCACGAATGGAGCTCCACCTGGCGCAGCCGGCTGGGCCTGTCGTACCGCGAAACCTCGTTGAACGGATTCTCGACCGAGGCGTCGGCCCTGCTCGCCGACAACGCCACGCTCACGCGCCAGCGGCGCTTTCGCGACTTCGACTCGGACGACCTCGCCTTGCAGGCTGAACTGCAAGGCAATGTGAAGACCGGTGCCATCGAGCACGAACTGCTGTTCGGCCTGGAAACGTTCCGCTTCGACATGGACACGCTCATGCTGCGCGCCAATCCGACGGCCGCGCGGCCCTATGCGATCGACATCTACGACCCGGTCTACGGCCAGCCCCAGCCGGTGCCGGGCCCCAATACCAATACCCTCGAGCAGCAGCGCAACACGGCCTTCTACGTGCAGGACGCGGTCAAGCTCGCGCCCGAATGGCGCCTGGTTGCCGGCGTGCGCGTGGACAACTACCGCCAGTCGCTGGACAACCGCATCAGCAACACGAGCACGCGCCAGGATCCGTCGGCGACCTCGCCACGCGTCGGCCTGAGCTGGCTGCCGGCGCCGCAGTGGACGGTGTACGCGAACGCCGGCCGCTCCTTCCGCCCCAACGCCGGAATCGACTTTGCCGGGCAGGGCTTCGAGCCGGAGAACGGCCGTGCGCTCGAACTGGGCACCAAGTGGGAAAGCGCGGACAAGGCCATGGGTGCGACCGCCGCCGTGTTCGACATCCGCAAGCGCAACGTGCTGACCTCCGACCCGGTCAACACGGGCTATTCGATCGCTGCGGGCGAGGTGCGCAGCCGCGGCTTCGAACTGGACGTCGCGGGCCAGCTGACGACGAACTGGCGCCTCAATGCCAGCCTGATGCTCGACGACGCACAGATCCTGAAGGACAACACGCTGGAGATCGGCGGGCGCCTGCTCAACGTGCCCAAGGTCAGCGGCAGCTTGCTCGCGGTCTACGAGAGCATGTTCGCTAATGGACAGCGCTACGGCGTCGGCGGCGGCCTCACGTACGTGGGCAAGCGGCTGGGCCAGGCCCGCACGCAGGCCGAAGCAGCCGCCGGCACACCCGCCTTCGATCTGCCGAGCTATACCACCGCCAAGCTGGTCGCCTACTGGCGCATCAACCCGGCGCTGCGCGCCACGCTGGACGTCGACAACCTGTTCGACACGGACTACTACACCAGTTCCTACAGCCGCCTGTGGGTGACACCGGGCACGGCGCGCGCCATCACCATCGGCTTGCAAGCCAAGTTCTGAACCCGATCGAGTGTCAACCATGCCCATGGCCAATCTCTCACCGCCGCGCGCCGCGGCCGCACGCCACCCGGTCCTCGAGGTGTCCGACGTGGTCGCCGGCTACGGTGCCCACACCATCCTGCACGGCCTGGACCTCAGGGTCGAAGCCGGTGAAATCTATGCGCTGCTGGGCGCCAATGGCGCCGGCAAGACCACCACGCTGAGCCTGTTCCTGGGCTTCGTGCAGCCCGGGCGCGGTCGCGTGCGAGTGAACGGCGCCGACCCGCTGTCCCATCCGACGGCCGCGCGGCGCCAGCTCGCCTACATCCCCGAGAACGTCGCGCTCTACGAACACCTGAGCGCGCGCGAGAACGTGGCCTACCTGCTCGACCTCGCAGGCCAGCCCGCCGGCAAGCAGGCCGTCAACGAGGCCCTGGCAGCAGCCGGCCTGGACGCCGCGGCGCACGAGCGGCGCGTGTCGGGGTTTTCCAAAGGCATGCGCCAGAAGGTGTCGATCGCGCTGGCGCTGGCGCGCAAGGTGCCGGCGCTGCTGCTCGACGAGCCCACTTCGGGCCTCGACCCGAAGGGCACGGCCGAATTCAATCGTCTGCTGGCACTGCTGCGCGCACAGGGGGTGGCCATCCTCATGGTCACGCACGACCTGCTCAGTGCTGCCGACGTGGCTGATCGAATCGGCTTCATCGACGGTGGGCGGCTGGTTGAAGAAGTCGCGGCATCAGGCTCGCAGCGTTTCGACGTGCGAGCATTGCACCGGCGCTACGCGAACCACGAGGCGCAGCGATGAGCGCCGCGCTGCGCATCGCGCGCGAGGAATGGCGCCTGCTGCGGCGCGACCGCGTAGCGGTGCTCGGATTGACCTTGCTGCTGCTGTTGACGGCCGTGGCTGCATTCACGTCCTGGGAACAGCGCCGCACGACGGACGCCCAGCGCGCGCGTCATCAGGCGCAAGTGGACCACGAGTTCGAGGCACAGCCCGATCGGCACCCGCACCGCATGGTGCACTACGGGCACTTCGTGTTTCGGCCGCTGAACCCGCTGGCGGCCTTCGACTCCGGGGTGGACGCCTACACGGGGCACACGTTCTTTCTCGAGGGACATCGTCAGAACAGCGCCAACTTCGGCGACGTGCGGCAAGCCTCGCTGCTGCTGCGCTTCGGTCAGCTCACGCCGGCCTTCGTGCTGCAGGTGCTGGCACCGCTGCTGCTCATCTTCGTGGGCCATGGGGTCCTGGCGCGCGAGCGTGAGTCGGGCACGCTGCGCATCCTGCTGGCCCAGGGCGTTCGACCGCGACAAATCATGGCGGGCAAGCTGCTGGCCCTGAGCGGCGTGGCCGCGCTGGTGCTGCTGCCGGCGCTGCTGGCGCTGATCTGGATCGGCGCCGCAACGCCGGCACCAGTCAGCCTGGCGCTCTTGCTGGCGGTGGGCTATGGGCTGTGGCTGCTGCTCTGGACCGTCGGCATCGTCGGCCTGTCGGCATGGTTCGTGCGCGGGCGCGACGCGCTGGTGGCATTGCTGGCGGTCTGGGCGCTCAGCGTCGTGCTCGTGCCGCGCCTGGCGCCCGAACTCATCGCCTCGTCGCTGGCACTGCCCACGCGCTTCGAAACAGACATTGCGGTGGCGCGCGACTTGGCGGCACTGGGCGACAGCCATGACCCCAACGACCCCTACTTCGCGGACTTCAAGAAGAAGGTGCTCGCGCAGTACGGCGTCTCGAAAGTGGAAGACCTTCCTGTCAACTACAAAGGCCTGCTTGGCATGGAGGGCGAGCGGCTGACCAGCGCGCTCTTCGAGCGCTACGCCAACGCCAGCTTCGAGCGCCAGGACTTGCAGTTGCGCCGAGTCGACCGCTTTGCGCTGCTGAGCCCGGTAATCGCCTTGCGCCGCCTCTCGATGGCGGCCGCAGGCACCGACCTGCACAACTACCGTCGCTTCGTCGAGCGGGCCGAGCACCATCGCTATCGACTGGTGCAGGAACTCAACCGGCTGCAGGCCGAGAAGCTCAGCTTCGCGGGCGACCGTTCCAGCCGTGACAGTCGCATCAGCCACGCGCACTGGCACGACTTGGCCGAGTTTCGCTACCAAGGCGCACCGCCCGGCGAGGCGCTGCGCCGTGCGGCGCCCGCTGCGGGTGTCCTGCTGCTTTGGCTGCTTGCGCTCGCCGGCCTGTTGATGCCGGCCACGCGCCGTCTGGGGAGGATCACGCGATGAGCTGGCTCGCGCACGAATGGCGCCTTCTGGCGCGCTCGAGACTGGCCCTGATTGCGCTGGCGTTGCTGTTGGTGCTGTCGACTCTCGCCGTGCTTTCGGGCACCCGCGAGGTGGCGCGCCAACAGCAGACGATCGAGCGTCTGGCCGGGCTCCAGCAGCACGATCTGGCTGCGCAGGCGCGCCAGTACACCCGCGGCGGTGATGCTGGCTCCGCCGCCTACTACACCTTCCACAGCACCTGGGATGCACCGTCTCCCACGGCCTTCCTCGCACTCGGGCTGCGCGATGCTGCGCCCTATGTGCTGCGCGTGCGCGCATTGGCGCTGCAGGCTCAACTGCACGAAGGCGAGAGTTTCAATTCCGAACTGGCAGTGGCCGGACGCTTCGACTTCGCTTTCGTGCTGGTGTACCTGGCGCCGCTGTTCCTGATCGCCTTGTTGTATGACCTGGTGTCGGGCGAGCGCCGGTCGGGCCGGCTGGGTACGCTGCTGGCCATGCCCGGCGCCGGCCGCTGTCTGTGGCTGCGCCGTGCAGGCCTGCGCGCGGCGCTGGTTTTCGCTTGCCTCGTGCTGCCAGTGCTGGCCGGTGGCCTCCGCAGCGGCACCACGATGACAGCCCTGACTACCGCGCTGCTGGTCACAGCGGCCTACCTGGCGGTCTGGAGCGGCTTGGCGCTGATCGTGGCGACACGAAGCGCAAGCTCTGCCGCCAACGCAACGGCACTCATGGGCTGCTGGGCGGTGCTGACCCTCGTCCTGCCCACGATCGCCAACGCCGCGCTCGCGCGCGCCGTGCCGGTGCACCAGGGCGTGGAGTTGATGCTGGCGCAGCGCCAGGCCGTGCACGGCGCGTGGGACCTGCCACCAGGGGACACCATGGAAAAGTTCTTCCGCACGCATCCCGAATGGAAGCACACCGCGCCACTGCCGTCGGGCTTTCACTGGAAGTGGTACTTCGCTTTTCAGCAGCTCGGCGACGAGAGCGTGGCGCCGCAGGTGGCGGCTTATCGCGAAGGCTTGCTCGCGCGCCAGGAGTGGACCGCACGCCTGGGTTGGCTGCTGCCGAGCGTCGGCGTGCAGGCCGCGCTGCATCGGCAGGCCGATACCGATCTGCAGGCGCAGCTCGCCTATCAGGACCGCATCGCAGATTTCCACGCACGCTTGCGGGCCTACTACTACCCGTACTTGTTCAACGAAGTGCGCTTCGGTGCTGGCGACTTCGCCGCCCAGCCGCGCTTCAGCCCGTCGTCCCGGCCGGCGCAGACACCCATGGGTCAATCGCTGGCACTGGTTTTGATCGGCGTCGTGGCCTTGGTGTCGGGCGCGGCTGCCGCCGGTCGCGTGCGCTCGATGTAGGGGCTCCCGGCATGGGCGCGACGGCAGTTTCTGCTGTAGCGACTCGCACAACCGCAGCCTGCTTTGCGCAAAGCCCTCAATGCAGCACCAGCGCAAGAGGCGCGCGGCCTAAGCTTTTGGACATCCCAAAGCCCGACCACCGCCCCTCCATGACGCACTCCGCCGCACTCCCCAACCTGGCCGCGCTCGATGTCATCGACCGCGCCCACCTCATCCACCCCGTCTCGCCCTGGCGCGTGCATGAAGAGCGCGGCCCGACCGTGCTCGCTTCGGGCCGCGGCGCGTGGCTCACAGATGCCAGCGGCCACGAACTGCTCGACGCCTTCGCAGGCCTCTGGTGCGTGAACGTCGGCTATGGGCAGGAGAGCGTGGTGCAGGCCGCGGCCGAGCAGATGCGCCGCCTTCCGTACGCGACCGGCTACTTCCACTTCAGCAGCGAACCCGCCATCCGCCTGGCCGAGAAGCTGGTTCAGATCACGCCCGCGTCGCTGACGCGCGTCTACCTGACGCTCGGTGGCTCCGAGGCGATCGATGCCGCGGTGCGCTTCATCGTGCAGTACTACAACGCGATCGGCAAACCGTCGAAGAAGCAGTTCATCGCGCTGGAGCGCGGCTACCACGGTTCCTCGTCGACCGGCGCCGGCCTGACGGCGTTGCCCGCCTTCCATCGTGGCTTCGACCTGCCGCTGCCCACGCAGCACTACATCCCGTCGCCCAATCCCTATCGCCATGCGGATGGCGCCGACCCCCAGGCGCTGATCGCGTCGTCGGTCGCGTCGCTGCGCGCGAAGGTCGCGGAGCTCGGCGCAGACAACGTGGCCGCCTTCTTCTGCGAGCCGATCCAGGGCTCGGGCGGCGTCATCGTGCCGCCCAAGGGATGGCTCAAAGCCATGCGCGAGGCGGCGCGCGAACTCGACATCCTGTTCGTTGTCGATGAGGTCATCACCGGCTTCGGCCGCACTGGCCCCATGTTCGCATGCGAGGCCGAGGGTGTGGAGCCGGACCTGATGACCCTGGCCAAGGGCCTGACCGCGGGCTACGTGCCCATGGGCGCGACGATGATGTCGGAGCAGGTCTATGCGGGCATCGCCGATGGCGCCCCGGCCGGCGCCTCGGTCGGCCACGGCGCGACGTATTCCGCGCACCCGGTCAGCGCAGCGGTCGCGCTGGAGGTGCTGCGTCTCTATGAAGAGGGCGGCGTGCTTGCCAACGGTCAGCGCGGCGCAGCCCATTTCGCGGTGGGCCTGGACGGCCTGCGCGCGCATCCGCTGGTGGGCGATGCACGCCACCGCGGCCTGCTGGGCGCCCTGGAATTGGTCAGCGACAAGGCCAGCAAGCGCGGCTTCGACGCGGCGCTCGGCCTGCCCGAGCGCATCTTCGCAGCCGGCTACAGGAACGGCCTGGTGTTCCGCTCCTTCGGCGATCACATCCTCGGCTTTGCGCCGGCGCTCACCTTCACCGAGGACGAGTTCGCCCAGATGTTCGCGCGGCTGACCAGGACGCTCGACGAGGTGCTCGAAGCCCCCGATGTCCGCGCCGCGCTGGCGGGCTGAGAATCGGGCTCTCTTCCTTTTTCGCCGCCGCCATGTCCGAAGCCTTCAAGATCGACCGACTCGACCTGCGCATCCTGGCCCAGTTGCAAAAGAACGGCCGCATGACCAATGTGGACTTGGCGGATGCGGTGGGCCTCTCGCCCAGCCCCTGCCTGATCCGGGTGAAGCGGCTGGAGCAGGCCGGCTACATCGCCGGCTACGGCGCGCACCTGCGCCTGGAGAAGCTGGGCGACACGCTGACCGTGTTCACCGAAGTCACGCTGTCGGACCACCATCGCGAGGACTTCGTGCGCTTCGAGGCGGCCATCCGCGAGGTCGACGAAGTCCTTGAATGCCACCTGGTGAGTGGTGGCTACGACTATCTCTTGCGCTTCCTGACCCGAGGCGTGAACCACTACCAGGAAGTGATCGAGGAACTGCTCGAACGCAACATCGGCATCGCGAAGTACTTCAGCTACATCGTCATCAAGTCGCCGTTCATCAAGACGCACTGTCCGATCGAGCGGCTGTTTCCCCAGGAGCGCTGAGCCAGCGCTCCCGACCGTCCATGCCTGACTCCGAGCCTCGCTCCCGATCGCCCGCCCGCTTCGTCCGGCTGGCCGAAACCGATCGACCAGCGATCGCCCTGCAGATCGACGGGCAGCCCGCCGCCGCGCTGGCGGGCGACACGCTGCTGGTGGCGCTGCTCTGCCACGGGCGGCGCCTGCGCGACAGCGAATTTGGCGACGGTCCACGCGCCGGCTTTTGCCTGATGGGCGCTTGCCAGGATTGCTGGGTGTGGACGCCAACCGGCGAGCGGTTGCGTGCTTGCTCGACGCCGGTCGAGGCGGGAATGACGGTGCGAACGAGCCCGCCGGCGGACCTGTGGCCGGCGACGCCCGACCTGGAGCATTTGATGGCGCGCATCTCCCTGCAAGCTTCGAATGAGTGATACGGGGATTCGCGAACCTCGCGTCGTCGTGGTCGGCGCAGGCCCGGCGGGCGTGCGTGCCGCGCAGGCCCTGGTGCAGGCTGGCCTACGGCCCGTCGTGATCGACGAGGGCCGGCGCGACGGCGGCCAGATCTACCGCCGTCAGCCCGAAGGCTTCAAGCGCTCCTATGCCAAGCTCTATGGAACCGAAGCCGCGAAGGCGCAGGCGCTACACCGCGACTTCGATGCCCTGCGCACACAGGTTGACTACCGCAGCGACACCCTGGCCTGGAACCTGAGCGAGGGCGAACTGCACGTGGTGCACGCCGGCGAGCCGCAGATCCTGCCCTTCGATGCCCTGCTGGTCTGCTCCGGCGCCACCGACCGGCTGATGCCCGTGCCCGGCTGGCAGCACGCCGGCTGCTACAGCCTGGGGGCCTCGCAAATCGCGCTGAAGGCGCAGGCGTGCGCCATCGGCGCGCGCGTCGTGTTTCTCGGCAGCGGGCCGCTGCTGTACCTGGTCGCCTCGCAATACGTGCAGGCCGGCGCACAGCTGGCGGCGGTGCTCGACACGGCGCCGGCTGCCAAGTCCTGGGCCGCAGTGCTCGGACTGCTGGCGCGGCCAGGGCTGGCGCTGCGCGGCCTCGCGCTGATCCGCAGCCTGCGCCGTGCCCGCGTGCCGGTGCTTCAGGGTGTCACGCCCCTTCGCATCGACGGCAACGACAGTCTCGGCGTGCAGAGCGTGGCTGTGCGCGATTCCACTGGCCGCGAGCAGCACTTCGAATGCGACGCGGTCGGCCTGGGCTGGCACCTGCGTGCCGAAACTCAACTTGCCGATCTCGCGCGCTGCGAGTTCGAGTTCGAGCCCGCGAGCCGGCAGTGGCTGCCGCGCATCGACGCAGATGGCCGCAGCAGCACACGGGGCGTGTACCTCGCCGGCGACGGCGCCCGCATCCTCGGAGCCGACGGTGCCGAGGCGGCCGGTCGGCTCGCTGCGCTGGCGGCGCTGGCCGACCTGGGGCACGCGCAGGGCCGAGCGCTGTACGAAAGCGAGTCCGCGATGCTGCGGCGCACGCTGGCCCAGATGGACCGCTTCCGCAAGGGCTTGGCGCGCGCCTTCCCATGGCCGCATGCGCAGGCCGCCGCATTGCCCGACGACGCGGTGGTGTGTCGCTGCGAAGCCGTGACCGCCGGAGAGCTGCGGCGCTGCGTCAACGAACTGGACAGCCGCGAAGTCAACCGCGCCAAGGCCTTCAGCCGCGTTGGCATGGGTCGCTGCCAAGGGCGCTTCTGCGGCCATGCGTCGGCCGAGATCGTGGCACAGGCTTGTGGCGTGCCCGTGGAGCAGGTGGGCCGCCTGCGCACGCAGGCGCCGGTCAAGCCGCTGATGATGAACACGCGCGAGGTGCAGGCATGAGCGATGCGGCAACGCATGACACGGATGTGCTGGTGCTGGGCGGGGGCCTGATGGGCACCACGGCGGCCTTCTTCCTGCGTTGGCAGCACGGCCTCTCGGTCACGCTGCTCGAGCGCGAACTGGTGGGCCGCCAGGCCAGCGGCACCAATTTCGGGAACGTGCGTCGCCAGGGCCGCGCGCTGGCGCAGATACCGCTGGCCAATCGCGCGCGTGCCGTCTGGGGCCGCGTGAAGGAACTGCTGGGCGAAGACCTGGAATTCGTGCCCTATGGCCACCTGCGCGTCTGCTACACCGACAAGCAGGCCGCGGTGCTGGAGCAGCACGCGAAGGACGTGAAGCCGCTGGGCCTCGAACTCGAACTCTTCAACGCCGCGCAGCTGCGCCGGCGCTGGGGCATTTTCGCGCCCGAGGTGGTGAGCGGCTCGCTCTCGCCCAACGACGGCCACGCGAATCCGCGGCTCGCAGGCCCGGCCTTCGCCCGGGCGGCTCGACGCGAAGGCGCGAACGTCGTCGAGCATGCCGAGGTGCTGCAGGTCGAGCGCGACGCCGCGGGGTTCGTGGCGCACACCGCGGACGGCCGGCGCTTTCGCGCGGCGCAGTTGCTGGTGGCCTGCGGCGCCTGGTCGAACCGACTGGCCGAACAGTTCGGCGAGGCCGTGCCGATGGATGCGCGCGGCCCGCAGATGGGCGTGACGGAGCCGCTGCCCTACGCCATCGGCCCGTCGATCGGCGTATCGTCGCCGGTCGAGCACGAGGGCCTGTATTTCCGACAGATCGTGCGCGGCAACATCATTTTCGGCGGCGGGCTCAAGGGGCCCGCCTATGCGGATCTGATCCGCGCGTACGTCAAGCCCGACAATGTTCTGCGCCAACTGCGCGAACTGCGGCGCCTGGTACCGGCCTTCGAGCACGTGCAGCTGATTCGCGTGTGGAGCGGCATCGAGGGCTACACCGCGGACTGGCAACCGGTGATGGGTCCCAGTGCGCGCGTATCGGGCCTGCACTACGCCTTCGGTTTCAACGGCGAAGGATTCGCGATCGGCCCCGGTGTCGGCGAGACCATGGCCGAGCTGATTGCCACGGGCCGCACGTCGACGCCGATCGAAAGCTTCTCGATCGGCCGCTTCGCGTCCGAATGGGGATGCTCAGGCGGATAAGGAACTTTGAAAAGGAAGGGAGGCGAGGGGCACCGGGGCGAGCGCACGTTCGACCACCTCGCAGAACCAGCGCACGCCCAGCGGCAACGCGTCGTCATTGAAGTCGTAGCAAGGGTGGTGCAGCGCGTGCTCGCCGTCCGGTCCCGGGTCGACGCGGCCCTGGCCCAGCCACAGGTAGGCGCCAGGGCGCTGCTTCAGCATGAAGGCAAAGTCTTCGGACGTGAAGGCCGCGCGCGGCGCCATGTCTGCCTGCAAGCCGATGGAAGCCGCCGCCTCAAGCGCGAGCGCCGCTTCGGCGGCTGTGTTGATGGTGGAAGGGTAGTAGCGCACATAGAGCACTTCCCCCTCGGTGCCGCTGGCCAGCGCCACCCCGTCGACCGTCGCGCGCAGCGCGGCCTCGATGCGGTCCTGCGTCTGGGCGTCGAAGCTGCGCACCGTGCCGGTGATCTTCACTTCCGCCGGCAAGACGTTGTGGCTGTGGCCGCCTTCGATGCGGGTGACCGACAGCACAGCCGATTCTCCCGGATCGATGCGGCGCGAAACGATGGTGTGCAACTGCGCGACGAGCTGGCTGGCGGCCAGGAGGACGTCTGGCGTGTGATGCGGCTGCGCGGCATGGCCCCCGCGGCCGCGCAGCACGACGTCGAAGCGGTCGGCCGCCGCCATGATCGGGCCGGCCCGTGTCTGCGCCTGGCCCAGCGGCAGGTCGGGCCAGTTGTGAAGTGCGTAGACGGTGTCGCAAGGGAAGCGCTCGAACAGGCCGTCCTCGATCATCGCGCGCGCGCCGCCCTTGCCTTCTTCCGCGGGCTGAAAGATGAAGTGCACCGTGCCGTCAAAGCGCCGCGTGCGCGCCAGCTGGCGTGCAGCGCCAATGAGCATGCTGGTATGACCGTCGTGGCCGCAGCCGTGGTGCACGCCCGGCGTGCGGCTGGTATGGGGCGCGCGCCCCAACTCGACCATGGGCAGCGCATCCATGTCGGCGCGCAGGCCGACGCTGCGCGTGCCGCCGCCGCAGCGTAGTGTGCCCACCACGCCCGTGCCGCCCAGCCCCTCATGGACCTCGAGGCCCAGGAGCCGCAGCGCTTGTGCCACCACGCCCGCTGTGCGCCGCTCCTCGAACGCGAGCTCGGGATGCGCATGCAGGTCGCGGCGCAGCGCGATCAGCTGCGGCAGCAGGTCCGCGACCGGTGCCGCGACAGCGTCCAGGGTCAACATCCAGCCTCCACCGCATCGGCCAGCTCGGCCAGCGTGTGAAAGTGATAGTCCGGCACGGTATGCCCGGATTCGATCGTGCCGCCGGAGCCCTTCTGTCCATGGCGCCGCTCGATCCAGCAGATGCTGATGCCCAGCTGCTTGGCAATGCCGATGTCGTGGTATTGGCTTTGCGCCACATGCAGGTTGTCGGCCTGCTTGTAGCCCCAGGCGCCTTCGAAGCGGCCGCGGGCGTAGGCGAAGTAGCGCGCGTCGGGTTTCTCGCACAGTGCGTCGTCGCAGCTAAGCAGCATGTCGAATCCGGAGCCCAGCGTCTTGTCGAAATGGGCCAGCGCCCAATGCTGCGCGTTGGTCATTGTCACCAGCTTGAAGATCTTGCGTGCCGACGACGTCGAAGGTCAGAACCTTGAAATCTCTCAGTGGCATGGAAAGAGCTCCAGTGATGTAGGAATGCCGATTGACACGAGCATGGGAGCCGCTCCTTGCAGACGCGGCCTAGAAATCAGCGACCTTGCCCCATGCCGAGTTGCTGAAGCGCTCCGGCCGATACGGTACGGGGTCGACAATCGGTTCGGCGCCGCTGGCAAGGTCCGCGATGAGGTGGCCGGCGCCAGGGCCGATGCCAAAGCCGTGCCCGGAAAAGCCCGCGGCCAGGATGAAGCCCGGTATGGACGGCACTTCGCCGATGCCGGGAACACCATCCGGCGTGCTATCGACGAAACCGGCCCACGCGTGCGTGATCTTTGCTGCGCGCAGCTCCGGTAGCAGTTCGACGGCGCGGCGGTGGGTCTCCCTGATCGTCGGCAAATCGGGCTTCGGATCGAGGATGCGCACCCGCTCCATGGGCGTCGGCGCATCGAGCCGCCACCGCGTGAGCGTTTCGTGGCCACCACGAAAGCCTTCCAGGCCTCCCGGAAGAAGGTTGCGCCAGCGCTTGGCGAACATGGGCACGAACTGCGGGGCGAATCGCATGAACTGTGGCGTGACGTCCACGCGCGCGCGGCCGCTGATAGCCAGTGCGTAGCGTCCGTCGTTGCGGCGCGTGGCAGACACGCCCGCACTGACCACGGCATCCGGCAAGCGATGCTCCACAGGGGACACGCTCAGGATGGATTGGCGGATCGAGGCCTGGGGAAAACGGATGCCCAGCTGGCGACAGAACGAGGATGCCCAGGCACCACCGGCGAGCACGGCCGTGCTGGTCTTGATGACTCCGGCTTCCGTGATGACGCCGCTGACCCGTCCGCCTTCCGTTTCGATGCCGCGGGCAGCGCAATTCTGGTGGACGCTGCCCCCGAGCTTCATGAGCGCAGCGGCCACGGCCGGCGCGGCCTTGGCAGGATCGGCGGTGCCATCGCTGGGCGAGAAGACGCCGCCTTTCCAGGCGCGGCCGGTCGCCTGACCGCGCTCGGCGGCCTCACGGCCACTCAGCATGTGGGTCGTCACGCCTGCGGTTGTCGCAAAATCGCGCCAGCTGGCCCAACGGGAAATTTCGGCCTCGTCATTGCTGAGATACAAGAGCCCACAGCGATGGAAGCCCGCGTCTTCACCGCTCTCGGCGGCAAATTGTTCCCACAGGTCGAGGCTCTTGCTCGCTAACGGCAGTTCGCGAGCGTCGCGGTTCTGCTGCCGGCACCAACCCCAGTTGCGGCTCGATTGCTCGGCGCCGATCCTGCCCTTTTCCACCAAGGCCACCGAAACGCCGCGCTTGGCCAGGTAGTAGGCGGTAAAGACGCCGATGATGCCGCCGCCGATCACGACGACGTCAGCTGAAGCCGGCAGCGTGGGCGAAGTTTGGACGTGGTGCAGCGGAGGGGACATGATGAATCTCGCTCGCCCGTTCAAGACTGGCGGCTCTGAACCACGTAGAA
This sequence comes from Variovorax sp. LARHSF232, assembly GCF_052871435.1. Classification (NCBI taxonomy): domain Bacteria; kingdom Pseudomonadati; phylum Pseudomonadota; class Betaproteobacteria; order Burkholderiales; family Comamonadaceae; genus Variovorax; species Variovorax sp. LARHSF232. The sequence continues at coordinate 254,827 of NZ_JBIXJS010000008.1, forward strand.
CTTCGCCACGCGATCGCTGCTTTCCCACCCGATCGGTGCGCCCTGGGGCACGAAAAGCGCATCGCCCGTGCCCGCCGAAAATACGCTACCGGCAGGGGCTGCGAACCGCACGCTGCCGGCCAGGAGATGCATGAACTCGTTCATGCGATGCGGGCGAACGATCCGGTGGTAGGGGGTCGAGTCCCACGTGCCGGCGCTGTACTGCGCGCCGTCGTCGATGAAGACGTTGTCGCTGCGGCACTCGGGCGAGGCGCCCAGCAGCACTTCCGCGGGTAGCGTGGCGGTGGGCTTGAAGTTGGCGTCGGCGTGCAGGGGGAAGAGACCGCGCTTCGTCGGTCTCTCGCAAGCGGCCGCGCAAAACACGAAGCGCACGCGGGATCCGGCCTGGATATGAAGCGATGTACCGCATCCGATGACGGCACCCGCCTGGGGACCGAGCACCAGCGGGGCCGCCCCGGCCCCAGTCAGCGTCAGCCCCCCCTCGACGACGACGATGGTTTCGATGTGGGGATAGCTTGCGACTTCAAGCTCACCAATGAAGCTGGCCCGGCCCGCGATCATCGAGTCCGGTCCTTCCCACGCGATTTCGCGATGCCGCGCAAAGGGGTCGTTCTTGCCGAACGGCGCCCTGCGGAAAGCGGTCGAAAGGGGTGCGCCGTCGGCGCGGTGCAGTACTAGGGCCACTGTCATGATTGCTCCTGCGCGATGCGCGATGTCTTCTGTGAAAAGCCTGTCAGTCGCTACTGGGTGCCGAGGCATCCTGGAAGCCAAGAATGGCTTTGGTTTCCAGGTACTCCTCGAGACCTTCTATTCCGTATTCGCGGCCGTTTCCGGAGCGCTTGTAGCCACCGAAGGGGGCATGGGGGTTCCAGGCCGGATAGTTGATGTGCACCTGCCCGGACCGGATCCGCGCCGCGACGGCGCGAGCCGCGGCAAGGTCCTGCCCTTGCACGTGAGCGCCCAGGCCGTAGACGGTGCCGTTGGCAATTTCCACGGCCGCGTCCACGCTGTCATAGGGGATCAACGCGAGCACAGGCCCGAAGATCTCCTCCTGTGCGATCTGCATTTGAGGATGCACCGCGGTGAAGATGGTCGGACGGCAGTAGAAGCCGCGGCCCAAGGCCTCCGGCCGCCCGAGGCCGCCACACATGAGCCGCGCGCCTTCGGCGATTCCGATGCCGATCATTTCCTGCACCCGATTGAACTGCGCGCGATTCGCCAGCGGGCCGTGCGTGGTCTGCTGCGAGCGGGGATCGCCCACGACGATGCTGGATGCCGCTTCGAGCGCGATCCGTTCGACCTCTTGTAGGCGCGCGCGGGGCACGATCATGCGCGTCGGAGCGCTGCAGGATTGGCCGACGTTGCGGAAGGCGGCCGCCACGCCTGTCGGTATGGCACGCGCCAGGTCCGCATCCGGCAGGATGAGGTTGGGCGATTTCCCGCCGAGTTCCTGGGCCACGCGCTTCACCGTCGGGGCCGCCGCCTGAGCAACCAGGACGCCGGCCCTTGTCGAACCGGTGATCGAGATCATGTCCACGTCCGGATGCGACGCCAAGGCGGCGCCGACCTCCGGCCCATTGCCGTTCACCAGGTTGAACACACCCGGCGGGATGCCGGCATCGTGCACCACTTCGGCAAAGAGCAAGGCGCTCAGGGGCGACAGCTCGCTGGGCTTGAGAACGACCGTACATCCGGCTGCCAGGGCGGGCCCGACCTTGGCTGTGATCTGGTAGAGCGGCCAGTTCCACGGTGTGATCAGGCCGCACACGCCGATGGCCTCGCGCATGATGGCCATGTCCCCCCGATGGGTGACAAATGGATAACCGAGCGCATTGTCGCGGGCCACGCGGATGTGCTGTGCCGCAGACGGCACCTGCGTGCTGCGCGCAAAGCCGATGGCAGCGCCCATCTCCAACGAGATCGCCTGAGCGAACAGTTCTGCGCGCTCGAGGATCAGGGAGTGGACGCGGTCGAGAAGCAAGGCCCTGCTCTGGGCGGAACTCACGGACCAGGTCGCGAATGCGCGCCGCGCCGCAGTCACGGCTGCGGCGACATCTTTTGCACTGCCCAGTGCGATCTCCGCGACAGGCTCCTCAGTCGATGGGTCGACGACGGCGCTGCGAGCTTGCGTCTCGGGCACGACCCACTCGCCGCCAACGAACATGCGATCCAGGCGGCCAGTGCTCCTGAGGTGTTCGATGATGGAGGAGTTCACGGAGTCGGTCCTTTGGAAACGGCGTCAGGGTTGCTCATTGCGATCCATAAAAGCGTGGCCACGGATGCTTGGCAATGCGGTGGGGTGCGTCATGATGGGCTGAGGTCGGGCCTTTGGATGTCCAAAAGTTTAGGCCGCGTGCCCCTCGCGCCGGTGCTGCAATGAAGGTCTTGCACAAAGCAGGCTGCGGTTATGCGAGTCGCGACAGCAGATCCTGCCGTCGTGCATACGTCAGAGGCTTTCACGTCGGACGCACTCGGGAGCGGTCGTAGACTTCGGCCTCGCGATGGGCTGGACCCGGCCACGACCGGACCTTCGTCACGCCTTGCCGTGTGGGAGAGGCCATGAAGTCGGCACAAAGCGCTGTTGGGGGTACAAGAGGGCGTGACTTCCGAGGTCGTACACCGAAATGCCGCAATGCCTCCTGTCCGCCTGAGGCACGCTGCTCTGATGTCGCGCACGGCTTCGGACACGCGGTAAACTTGCCCGGCCCGCCCGCTGCAACCACGGCGGATGGCCCGATGGGCGTTTCCTCCACCTCAGTTTTTCCGCGCAGATGCCCAGCCCGTCGGATCCATCTCCCGAGATCCCCTCGGAAAACCAGCAAACCAGGCGCCATGGCCATTCGTCGCTGTTCATCGGTTCGACGGAAAAGGCCTTTCAGGTTCTGGATGCATTCAACGGCACGCGGGGCCACCTGACCATTGCGGATATCGCGCGCGTGTCGGGTCTCGACCGCAGCGCGACGCAGCGCGTGGTGTACACGCTGGAAAAAATAGGCTACCTGCGCCGTATTCCGGACACGCGTCAATACGGCCTCACGTCCAAGGTGCTGCAGCTGTCTTACAACTACCTGCGCACCAATGCGCTGGTGGACAAGGCGTCGCCGTACCTGCTGGACATCAGCCGGACGCTGGGAGAGACCGCCAACCTGCAGGAACTCGACGACACCGAGATCGTGTTCGTGGCCCGCTTTCCCGGCATGCATCTGGTGAATGTGGACATCGCCGTGGGCAGCCGGCTGCCGGCCTTCTGCACCGCCTCGGGCACGGCCATCCTGGCGCGCATGGCGCCGCAGCAGCGGGCGGAGATCCTGCAGCGCTCACGCCTGACGGCGATCACGCCCTACACGGAGACGCGCATGGAAGAACTCCTTGCGCGCATCGAACGTGCGGCCGAGCGTGGTTATGCGGTGATCACCAACGAGACCGTTCTGGGCGACATCTCCATTGCCGCCCCGATCACCGACCACCGCGGTATCGCGGTGGCGGCGATCAACATCGCCGTGCCGACGACCCGATGGACCACCGAGCAGGTGGAGGCGCAACTTGCGCAGCACGTGCAGGTGGCTGCCACCTCCATCTCCAAAGCCAAGTTCGCAGGCTACGTCGAATAGCGTCAGAGCGCCTTCAGCCGCTCTTTCCACGCCGGCTGAAACACCGAAGGGCTCAGTTCCGCCGCTCGCGGGCAACCGAGCAGGCGCAGGGTCGTCTCGCATTCGCGCCGCAATATCTGCAGCACCTCGTCGACGCCACGCGGACCGCGTGCGGCCAGTCCGTAGAGCGGCGCGCGCCCCAGCAGGACCGCCTGGGCACCCAGGGCACGCGCCTTGACGATGTCGCTGCCACGCCGGATCCCGCCGTCCATCATGACCGTCATTGCCGAACCCGCCGCCTCGGCCACGGCCGGCAGCAGCTCGAGCGGGCTGGGCGCGCTTTCCAGCTGGCGGCCGCCATGGTTGGAAAGCACGATGCCGTCCACGCCCGTCGCACGCGCCTTCAGTGCGTCGTCCACCGACAGGATGCCCTTCACCAGCAGGCGGCCGGGCCAGTGCGCGCGCAGCCAGTCGATGTCCTGCCAGTCGAGCGACATGTCCATCTGGCGGCTCATGGCGGCGGCCTGGGCCGCCAGGTTGACCGCCGTGCCGGCGCTGCGCGCCAAGTTCACCAACTGGGGCGAGCCGCCCTGGCGCAGCATGCGCAGGCACCAGCGCGGATGGGTGATGACATCGGCCATCAGCCGCGACGTGATGCGCAGCGGCATCTTGAAACCGTTGCGGATGTCGTGGTCGCGCACGCCGTGCACCGGCGTGTCGACGGTGAGCATCAGCACCGAGTAGCCGGCCGCTCGGGCGCGCTCCATCATGCGCTGGGAGATGCCGCGGTCGCGCTGCACGTAGAGCTGAAGCCACAGTTCGCCGTCGCTTGCGCGGCGCACGTCCTCCAGCAGCGAAGTGGAGGCCGTGGACACCACGAAGGGCAGGCCGGCCCGGTGCGCGGCCGTCGCCAGCGCCTCTTCGGCGCGCGGGTAGTAAAGGCCGTTCAGTCCAGTCGGGCCCACCACCGCGGGCATCGCCAGCGGCTGTCCGAGGACCTCCACGCTCGCGTCCACCGACGTGACGTCGGTCAGCACGGTAGGCTTGAACAGGAGGGCGTCGTAGGCCTTCCGGTTGCGCCCCAGGGTGCGCAGGTCTTCCGCACCGCCTTCCAGGTAGTCCCTGGCCATCCTCGCAAGACGCTTGTGCGCCAGCGCGCGGTAGTCTTGCACCGCCGGCAATGCCGCCATGGCGTGCCCCGGATCAGGCGGCGCGCGCCAGCTGGCGTGCCAGCTCTTCGCGCAGCGCGGCCTGCAGTTCCGGCGCCGGCGGCACCAGCGGCGCCAGCATCTGCGGCGCGTCGACGCCGATCAGGTCCATGACGGATTTCATCGGCCCCGGGTTGGTCTCGGCGAAGGCCAGGTCCATCAGCGGAATCAGCTCCCGGTGCAGTGCCAGCGCCTCGCCGGTGCGGCCCTCGCGCGCCGCGTCGTAGATGTTGCGCCAGGCGCACGGCAGCAGGCTGGCCGTCACCACGATGCCGCCGCGCGCGCCGGCGGCCACATGCAGGGGGAACAGCGTGTCCTCGCCGCTGAGCACGGCGAAGGAATCGTCCACGCCCGCGATGGTGCGCAGGAAGTGGTACATGTCGGTGTTGCACGCCTTCATGCCGATGATGCGTTCGTGGCGCGAAAGTTCGTGCAGCACCTCGGGCGCGATGGCGATGCGGGTGCGGTAGGGAATCTCGTAGATCAGGATCGGCAGCGGCGAGCTGTCGGCGTAGCGCAGGAAGTAGTCGCGGATGCCGGCCTGCGTGGGGTTGGTGTAGTAGGGCGTCAGCACCAGCAGCGCGTCCGCGCCGGCGTCGGCGAAGGCCTTGCCGGCATCCATCGCGTCGTGAAAGCCCGGGTCGAGCACGCCCGGGATAACGGGCACCTTGCTGGCCACGGCGTCGACGGTCAGGCGGACCATCTTGGTGCGCTCGGCGCGCGACAGCGCGCCATATTCGCCGGTGCCGCCCAGCGGCAGCACGCCGTCGATGCCTTGCGCAAGCAGGTAGGCCAGCAGCGCCTTCGTGGCCGGCACGTTGATCGTGTCGTCGGCGTTGACCGGGGTGGGGATGGCGGGAATGATGCCGCGCAGCTTGGATGCGTCGATGAAGCTCATGGGAACGGTTTTCTTGTGTGAACAGGATGAATGGAGGAAACGCTCAGCGGTCCAGGCTGGCGCGGCGCAGCCGGTCGGCAACCCAGATCAGCGCCGCGATGAAGACGAACAGGCAGGTCGACACCGCCGCGATGACCGGCGACAGCTGCAGCGTCACTTCGTCCCAGAACTGCTTGGGCAAGGTCGAGCTGAGGCCGCCGGAGGCGAACAGCGAGATGGTCAGTTCGTCGAAGGAGGTGGCGAAGGCGAACAGGAAGGACGACAGCAGGCCGGCCGCGAGGATCGGGAAGGTCACGTGCCGCAGCGTGGCCATCGGGCTGGCGCCCAGGCTCTGCGCCGCCAGGTCGAGCCGCGTGTCGTAGTTGCGCAGCACAGCCATCATGGTCATCACGACGTAGGGCACCGCCACCACGGTGTGGCCGAGCACCAGGCCGATCCAGGTGCCGACCAGGCCGACCCGCGCGAAGAAATAGAACATGCCGACGGCGATGATCATGCGCGGCACGATGATCGGCGACAGCACGAACGCCAGCATGGCCGACTTGCCGCGCATCTGCCCGCGCACCAGCAGCAGGGCCGCCGGCGTGCCGATCAGCATCGACAGCACGCCCGCGCCCAGGGCCACGGTGAGCGAGCGCACGATGGACTGCACCCACAGCGGCGAGTCGAACATCTGCTGGTACCACTGCAGCGAGAAGCCCTTGGGCGGCCAGGCCAGGCCCGAGCCGCTGCTGAAGGACAGCGGAATCATCAGGAAGGCCGGCACGCTCAGGAACAGCAGGACGCCCCAGACCAGCAGGCTCCAGCCGGGCGCCGGCCCTTCGCGGCGCGCCTGGCGACGCGGCAGCAGGCCCAGGAGCAGGTCGCAGCCGCGCCCCAGCGCGATCAGCAGCTCGCTGCCCTGGCGCTTGATCCAGCGGGTGCCGGCCGAGGCGGCCACGGGCCGCGTGCGGCTGGGTGCGCTGCCCGTCATGGTGGACAGGCCGAGCAGCTTGTCGTAGAGCGCGAACACCGCCAGCACCACCACCAGCAGCAGCACCGAGATGGCGCCGGCAAAGCCCCAGTTCAGCGTCTGCTGCACCTGGTCGATGATGATCTGCGTGATCATGGTCTCCTGGCGCCCGCCCAGCAGGGCGGGCACGATGAAGAAGCCGACCGCCGTCACGAACACCATGATGGCGGCGGCCGCCACACCGGGCAGCGACTGCGGGAAGTACACCGTCCAGAAGGCGGTGCCCGGGGGCGCGCCCAGCGTGGCGGCGGCGCGCGGCAGGTTGCGGTCGATGTTCTCCATGACCGACAGCATGGTGAGCACCGCCAGCGGCATCAGCGCATGCACCATGCCGACCAGCACGCTGCCCATGCTGTAGAGCAGGCTCGCCGGCGCGTCGATCACGCCCATCGACACCAGCAACTGGTTGATGACGCCGTTGCGCCCCAGCAGCACGACCCAGGCGAAGGCGCGCACCAGGAAGCTGGTCCAGAACGACAGCAGCACCCAGAACAGCAGCGTGCCCTTGCGCTTCGGTGACGATGCCGAGATCAGGTAGGCCACCGGATAGGCGGCCAGCACGGACAGCAGGGTCGTCCACAGCGAGATCTTGAGCGTGATCAAGAGGACGTTGACGTACACCGACGAGGCGAACAGCTGCCGGTACGACGCCAGGCTGAAGCCTTCGTCGTTCTGGACGCTGAGCAGCAGCAGCTGTCCGACCGGATAGACCAGCATCACCAGCAGCAGAACCACCAGCGGCGCGCCCATGAAAATCTGCCGCCACGATTCGCCCAGGCGGCGCCGGGGCGCCTTGACGCGGATGTTCATGACGTCCCTTCCGCGATCACGACGGCGTCGCTCGCCTGCCAGTGCAGCGACAGCATCTGGCCGGCCTCGTAGCGCTCGGTGGCCTGGCAGGTCGGGAAGGCGGCCACGATCGGCTCGGCCTGGCTGGCGCCCTGCAGGTAGAGCTTGGTCAGGCTGCCGGTGATCATGGTGTCGACCAGCTGGCCCGACAGCTGGCCGGGCGCCGCCGGCGCCGACGACACGTTCAGGTTCTGCGGGCGCACCATCACGCGCACCGCATGGCCCGGCGCCAGCGCGGCGCCGTTCGACACGCCGCGTGCCGTCAACTGGCTGCCCTGCAAGGAGACGCTCACGCCGTCCGCGCCCACGCCGGCGACGGTGCCGGGCAGCAGGTTCGATTCGCCCAGGAAGTCCGCCACGAACAGGGTGCGCGGCCGGAAGTACAGATCGGCCGGCGAGCCGAGCTGCTCGATGCGCCCGCCGTTCATCAGGCAGATGCGGTCCGACATCGTCATCGCCTCTTCCTGGTCGTGCGTGACGTAGACGATGGTGGTGCCCAGTTCGCGGTGGATGCGCTTGATCTCCAGCTGCATCTGGTCGCGCAGCTTCTTGTCGAGCGCGCCCAGCGGCTCGTCCATCAGGATGATCGAGGGCCGGTAGACCATGCAGCGCGCCAGTGCGATGCGCTGCTGCTGGCCGCCGGAGAGTTCGCGCGGATAGCGCTTGGCGACGTGCGGCAGGCGGATCATCTCGAGCGCCTGCGCCACCCGCCGCCCGATCGAGGCCTGCGCTTCCTTGCGCATGCGCAGCGGGAAGGCAATGTTGTCCTCCACCGTCATGTGCGGGAACAGGGCGTAGTTCTGGAACACCATGCCAATGTCGCGCTCGTACGGCGCGCTGTGCGTGGCGTCGACGCCGTCGATGAACATCCGGCCCTCGTCGGGCTGGGCGAGTCCGGCGATCAGGCTCAGCAAGGTCGTCTTGCCGGAGCCCGACGGGCCCAGCAGGGTGAGGAACTCGCCCTGGGCGACGTCGATGTCGGTCGGCGCGAGCGCGACGAAGTCGCCGTAGCGCTTGGAAAGGCCGGAAATCTTCAGGCTGGTCTTGGACATGGTGGAAGGCGCTTACTTGAGGACCCAGGCGTTGAACTTCTCCAGCACCTGTGCCTGGTTCTCCTGCCAGTAGCGGGCATCGATCTGCAGGCCGTTCTTGATGTTGTCCGGGTGCGTCGGGCAGCCCTTGGCCACCTCCGGCTTGACGAAGCTGAAGGCGGACGGCTGCGTCATGCCGGCGGGGAAGTACTCGGTGAGGGCGGCCATCCGCTTGGGGTCGGACGAAAACTTGATGAACTCGCGGCAGGCGTCGGCGTTGGGCGTGCCGGCCAGGATCGACCAGCTGTCGCAGCCCCAGAGGTTCTGGTTCCAGACGATGCCGACCGGCGCGCCGTTGGCGATGGCCGACTGGGCGCGCGACACCCAGGTTGCCACCATGTCGACCTCGCCGTTGCCCAGCATCTGCTCGACCTGCGCGCCGGAGGTCCACCACACGTCGACGCCGGCCTTGATCTTGTCGAGGCTGGCGATGGCGCGGTCCACGTTGCAGGGATAGACCTGCCCGTTGGGCACGCCGTCGGCCATCAGCGCTTCCTCGATCGTGTCGAAGGGATGCTTGCGCAGGCCGCGGCGGCCCGGGAAGTCCTTCACGTTCCAGAAGTCGGCCCACGAGGCGGGCGCCTTGCGGCCCTTGAACTTGTCGGTGCGGTAGGCCAGCACCGTGGAATAGACGTTGTTGCCCACGCCATAGGGCGACATGAATTGCGCCGGGATGGTCGCGACCATCGGGTCGGCTTCCAGGCCGTGCTTTTCCAGATAGATCTTGCTGCCGCTGGTCAGGGTGCGGATGGCAGGCTGGCTGATCTTGGCCATGTCCCAGGTGTAGTTCTTGGTCTCGACCATGCTGCGGATCTGCGCAGTGGGCTCGGCGTTGGCCTGCACGGCCACGACCTCGATGCCGGTCTTCTCGGTGAAGGGGCGATAGAACACCGCGCCGTAGGCCTTGGTGTAGATGCCGCCGTCGTCGCGAACGACGATGCGCTTGCTGGCGGCCCGGGCGGGCGTCCAGATGGCGGGTGCGGCCAGGGCCGTCAAACCGGCGGCAGCAGACTTCAGGACGACGCGACGCGAGAGGGATTGTTTGGCGCTCATGGCAGCTCCAGGATGAGAGTGGTTGACAGGAAGGGGTGAAAAAAAAGGGGGAGACGGGATGCGCTTCACTCGGACGGCAGCAGCCGGCCGGGATTGAAGCGGTGCTCGGGATCGAGCGCCTGCTTGATGGTGCGCATCAAGCGCAGCTCGACGGCGGACTTGTAGCTGCGCATCTCCGCCAGCTGGGTGCGGCCGACGCCGTGTTCGGCGCTGAAGGTGCCGCCCAGGACATGGGCAATCTCGTTGACGGCATGGCGCACGGCCTGCGCCGCGGCTTCCTGGTCGGGCAGCGCCTTCCATTGCTCGAAGGAATAGAAGGGAATGAAGTGCGCGTTGCCATCGCCGAGATGGGCGACCACCGCCACCGGCATGTCCGGCACCAGGGCGCGCACTGCCTCGGTAGCCTGCGTGATGAAGGTCGGCACGGCCGAAACCGGCACCGCGCAGTCGGTGGTCAGGCCCATGCCGGCCTTCTTGTTGGCTTCCGACACGCTGTGCCGCACTTCCCACAGCGCGGCGCGCTGCGCCTCGGTGCTGGCCAGCACGGCGTCGCTGAGCAAGCCTCTTTCGCTGGCCAGTTCCAGCACGTCCTGCAGGGCCTGGTCGAGCGTCGCCGCGTCGGCCGTGTCGGCCAGCTCGACCAGCACATGCCAGGGGTGGGGCGAGGCCAGCGGGTCGCGCCGCCCCGCCACGTGGGCGAGCACCAGGTTCAACTGGCGCGCGTCCATCATCTCGTACGCGGAAAGCTGGGAACCGCAGCGCGCCTGGAACAGGCCCAGCACTTCGACCGCGGCCTGCGGGTCGGTCGGTGCGAACCAGGCCATGGCATGGCTGGTGGGCAGCGGGTGCAGCTTCAGGGTGGCGGCGGTGATGATTCCCGTCGTGCCCTCGGCGCCGATGAACAGGTGCTTGAGGTCGATTCCCGTGTTGTTCTTGCGCAGGGCGTACAAGCCGTCCCAGATGGTGCCGTCGGGCAGCACGACTTCCAGCCCCAGCACGTTCTCGCGCGTGCCGCCCCAGCGCAGCACGCCGGTGCCGCCGGCATTGGTGGCGATGGTGCCGCCGATCTGGCAGGAGCCCTCGGCGCCCAGGCTCACCGGATAGAAGCGCCGGGCCTCCACTGCGGCCTGCTGTACCGCTGCAAGGACGCAACCGGCGTCCACCACCATGGAGTTGTTGGCCGCGTCGATCGAACGCACCTTGCGCATCCGGTTGAGCGACACGATCACGGGCGGCGCCTGTGCTTCGTCCGGCACCGCGCCGCCACACAGGCTGGTGTTGCCGCCTTGCGGCAGGACGGCGGTGCCGTATTGCACGCACACGCTCACCACGGCGGCGACTTGCTCCGTCGAGGACGGGAGCACCACGCAGGCGGCGACCCCGCGATAGCGTCCGCGCCAGTCTTCCGTAAAGCCTGCCATGTCCGCTTCGGTTTGGAGCACGGCGTCGGGTCCGAGCAGTTGGATCAACGCTTCAATAAGCTTCATTCGGGGTCCTTTTTGCACCATTTCAGGGACTGATAGCCGTCCAAGTGCGGCTGCGGTTAATTCAAGCAACTACCAGGCCATGCAATCGCAATGCGCTTACATCAATCGAATAAAGATTATTAATGTTGCCTTGTTTGATGGGAATCAGGGTTAGCCCGAGAACGCATTGCGCCTCTCGGCACCTTGGGCGATTTGCCGCAGATTTTTGTTTTCCGCAGTTGCACCATCGCCTACCTGATGGTCTTCCTTGCGGTGTCCCACCTTGTCCCTGTCCCCACGCTGGTGCTATGGACGGGGATTTGCCAAGTCGCGGGGCTGTGGCTCGCCTTCTGTTCGCGGGCTCTGCTGAAGGCTGATTGCGTACATCACGCCAAAGGAGTTCAAGTCCAAGCCGAGTTGGCAGCTGGTGGCCACGGATGACAAGATGATCCCGCCGCCCGCGCAACGTCTCATGTCCAAGCGTGCCGGTGCCACCGTCGCCGAGACCGGCGGCAGCCATGCGGTCTACGTGTCCAAGCCGAAAGCCGTCGCTGACTTGATCAAGCAGGCAGCCGTCAACGTGAAGGTCGCGGCCAAATAAGCTTCCGCGTGCCCGTCTTTTATCCGCGCCGAACCCAAGTCACCTTGCCGGCGGCAATGCCCAATGTCCGCCGGGTCGGCTGAAAGTCCATGGTGCCGGGAAATTGCTGGCCGTCGCGTTCGCCGATGCGCCACGGGCAACCCTTGAGCAAGGCCAGCGCATCGGCTTCGGCCTTGCCGACCAGGGCGGCGTCCGGCATCTGGTCGGCCTTGCAGCCCTCGGCGCTGCCAGCCGCGCCCTGAGGGCCAGTCGGACTCGCCGGCGCGGCGGCGGGTGCACCCGCGCATGCGCAAAGCAACTGCATCAACGCCGCGGCGCAGGCAAGCTTCAAGGGCAGGGAGTCAAGGCGAATCATGCGGCGTCCTTTCAGGAGTGAGCCGGCAGTATGAAGGGAGCCAACGACACGCCAGCCGTCAAGGCAGGGGTAGAAGAAGTGCGACCGATTGACATACCGACTGGTCAGTCGGTACATTGAGGCAAAGGGACCCCGTCGTCGGGCCTTCGTCCCATTGAACCGGAAGCCCTTCAGATGAGCGATGACTTTGCCGCCGATCTTCATCGCAGAGCAACCCTTGCCATGCAGGCCGGGCGCGCAGACGCCGCCGCGCAGAGCGGCCAGGTCCAGGTTGGCCAGTACACGAACGAGGCCATTGCCGGCCAGGAGCTGCGCCTGCTGCGCCAGCACCCGCAACCCGTGGCCGGCAGTTCGTCACTCGCGTCGCCCGGCGCCTGGCTGTCGCTGACGCACTTCGGCATTCCGCTGCTCTTGGTGCGACAGGAAGACGGGCAGGTCCAGGCCTTCCTGAATGTCTGCCGCCATCGCGGCGCCCGCGTGGTGCCCGAGGGCAGCGGCAGCCAGGCGCGCGCCTTCGTCTGCCCGTATCACGCGTGGACCTACCGGCCCGACGGCGCGCTGCGGTGCGTGCCCGCGTCCTTCGGCTTCCCCTGCCTCAAGCAGGAAGAATCGGGCCTGCGCAAGCTGGCCACAGTCGAGCGCGCGGGGACCGTCTGGGTGGTGCTCGATCCGGCGCTGTCGGCCAGCGACCCCGGTGCGCACCTGGGCGCGCTGATGGACAACCTCGAGTCGCTGGCCGGGCTGCGCGCGCCCGTGGCGTATGCGCCGCGCTCCTACGAGGTCGACGCCAACTGGAAGCTGCTCATCGACGGCGCCTTCGAGGCCTATCACTTCAAGGTGGCGCACCGCAAGACCATCGCCCACATGTTCGTGGACAACATGCAGGTCGTCGACGAGTTCGACCTGCATCGGCGGCTCTACCTCATCAAGGCGAAGTTCTCGGAAGACAAGCCCGAGGTCAGCGGCTTCGACCCGAGGCGCTACGGCAACCTGACCTACTTCTTCTTCCCGAACACAACCGTCCTGGTCCAGCCCGACCATGCGCAGCTCGGCAGCCTCGAGCCGCTCGGCCCCACCCGCACGCGCGTGCACGAGCTCACCCTGATTCCGGAAGCGCCGACCTCCGACAAGGCGAAGGCGCACTGGGAGGCCAATGTCGCCTTGTACCGGCGCACCCTCCAGGAAGACTACGCGCTGGCCGAGTCGATCCAGGCAGGCCTCGCATCGGGCGCCAACGCGGCACTGACCTTTGGCACTTTCGAATACAGCGCGCCGCGCTTTCATTCGCAGCTTCAGCAGCAGCTCGCCGCTTTGCGCCCCGCATCCTAGCGGGCTCACTGACGCCCGATTCCTACAATTGCGAGATGCCAAGCCCACCCAAGTCTCGCAAGGAAATCATTCTGGTTTGCGCGGAGCAGCACTTTGCCGACCACGGATTTCAGGGCGCGTCGCTGTCGGCCATCGCACGCGACGCCGAGGTCGGCAACCCGGGGCTGCTCCATCACTTCCCGAGCAAGGAGGTGCTGTACCGCGCCGTGCTCGAGAAGCAGGCCGAGGAGCTGATGGCGCTCATGCAGCGGCGTGTCGAGCCGGCCGGCAGCCTGGCGCTGCGCCTGCAGGCTTTCGTGGCGCTGCAGGTGGAATGGATGCACACACGGCCCACGGGTTTCAGGCTTGTCACGCGCGAACTGCTCGACAACTCCGAGCGGATTCAGCTGGCGCAAACCCGCCCGCTCGAGGTCTTCCTGCTCGGCAGCCTGGCCTTGCTGGAGGAGGCGCAAGCGGCCGGCCTGGTTCGCCGCGAGATTCCGGCCGTGGTCGTGCTCACGATCATCCTGGGCACGCTGAACTACGCCAAGATCGTGCGCCCCACCTTCAGCAAGGCCTTCCCGGTGCCGGCGCTCAAGAGCGACTCGGCATGGATGAAGGCCATCGCGCACGAGGTCCTGCGAGTCGTGTCCACCGGCGACGCGCTGCCGACCTGAAGCCAGGGTTCTCAAGGCTGTTGAATGAAGGCCAGCAGGTCGGCGTTGAATTGATCGGCATGGGTGCTGGCCAGTCCGTGCGATGCGCCGGGGTAGACCTTCAGGGTGGCGCCCTTGACCAGCTTGGCCGCCAACATGGCGGAGGCGCCGATGGGCACGATCTGGTCGTCGTCTCCGTGCGCGATCAAGGTGGGTACGTCGAACTTCTTCAGGTCCTCGGTGAAGTCGGTTTCCGAGAATTGCTTGATGCAGTCCAGCAGGCCCTTGTGGCCGCCGGCCATGCCCTGTAGCCAGAAGGAATCGCGCAGGCCCTGGGAGACCTTGGCGTCCGGCCGGTTGGCGCCGTAGAAGGGAATGGTCAGATCCTTGAAGAACTGCGAGCGATCGGCGGTCACGCCGGCCCGGATGCCGTCGAACACCTCGATCGGAAGCCCGCCCGGGTTGGCCGCGGTCTTGAGCATCAGCGGCGGCACGGCGCCCAGCAGCACGGCCTTGGACACGCGCTTGGTGCCATGTCTGCCGATATAGCGCGCCACCTCGCCGCCGCCGGTGGAGTGGCCCACCATCACCGCGCCCTGCAGCGCCAGCGAATCCATCAGCCCGGCCAGGTCGTCGGCGTAGGTGTCCATGTGGTTGCCGTTCCAGGGTTGGCTCGAGCGGCCGTGGCCGCGCCGGTCATGGGCGATGACGCGATAGCCGCGCTCGCCCAGAAACACCATCTGCGCGTCCCAGGCATCGGCCGTCAGCGGCCAGCCGTGCGAGAAGGTGACCGGGGTGGCGCCCTTGTCGCCCCAGTCCTTGTAGTAGATCCGGGTGCCATCTTGGGTGGTGTAAAAGCTCATGCTTGTGCGCTCCATGGTGGGTGAAAAGGAAGGAGCGCAAGGTTGGGGCAGAAGCGACCCAAAGGCGAGAGAAGCCGAGTAAATTTGTGTGAGGACGGCAAAGCCATGACCCGCCGCGGCGCGAAGAGCGACATCCACATCGGCATCTCCGGCTGGCGCTATCCCCCGTGGCGCGGGCGCTTCTATCCCACCGGCATGCCGCAGCGCGAGGAACTGACCTTCGCCGCGCACATGCTGCCCACCATCGAGCTCAACGGCTCCTTCTATTCGCTGCAGCGGCCCGATTCCTACCAGCAATGGCACGACCAGACACCCGAGGGCTTCGTCTTCGCCGTCAAGGGCTCGCGCTACATCACCCACATGCATCGGCTGAAGGACGTGCAGGGCGCGCTGGCCAACTTCCTGGCCTCCGGCGTGCTGGCGCTGGGCAAGAAACTGGGGCCGATCCTGTGGCAGCTGCCGCCGAACCTGGCCTACCAGGGCGAGCGCGTCGAGGACTTTCTCGCGCTGCTGCCGCACGACAGCCGCGCGGCGCTGGCGCTGGCCCGCCAGCATGACGAGCGCCTGAACGGCCGCAGCTGGCTGAAGGCGCCGCGCGGCCTGCGCATCCGCCATGCGATGGAGGTTCGGCACAAGAGTTTTGTCGACCCGGCCTTCATCGACCAACTGCGCCGGCACCGCGTGGCGCTGGTGGTGGCGGACACGGCCGGGCGCTGGCCCTTGATCGAGGACCTCACCGCCGACTTCGTCTACCTGCGCCTGCACGGCGACAAGAAGCTGTATTCCAGCGGCTATGGCGAGGCGGCGCTGGACCGCTGGGCCGAGCGCATCCGGGCCTGGCGGCAGGGCCGGCAGGTGAAGGACGCGAAGCTGGCTTCCGAAGTGGCGGCCCGGCGCGGCCGGCGCGAGGTGTTCTGCTACTTCGACAACGACACCAAGGTCTACGCGCCCTTCGATGCGGCCAGCCTGGCGCAACGGCTGGGCGTGCGCACCGGCTTTGGCGGCGCTTGAAATCGTCGCGAGCCAGAATAGGCCGCGCAACCCCCGCACGCCAACTGGACGAGAGCCGCCATGACCATCGCGCTGAACAAGGAAGCCCGCAAGGAAGCCATCGCCTCCATCGAGAGGTACTTTCGAGAGAACATGGAGGAACCCATCGGCAACCTGGCTGCCGGCGCACTCCTTGGCTTCTTCCTGGAGGAAATCGGCCCGGTCATCTACAACCAGGCCGTGTCCGACGCGCAGGAGCGCCTCCAGGCCAGAGTCTCGGAGCTGGACATCGAAGTCCATGAGGAAGAGTTTCAGTACTGGCGCAAGTACGAGCACAAGGGGCGCGAGCGAAAGTGAAGCCGGGGGCCCAGCGAAAATAGGCGCATGACCTTCCTCCTTCGCGCACCCCCGTGAATCTTCACCGGCTTGACCTGTTCTCGCTCTCGCTGTTCAGCCTGGTGGCGCGCAGCGGCAGCATCAGCAAGGGCGCCGAACTGGCCCACCTGGCCGTGGGCGCCGCCAGCAAGCGCATCACCGACCTCGAGGCGGCCGTGGGCGCCCCGCTGCTGGAGCGCCATTCGCGCGGCATCACCCTGACGGTGGCCGGCCAGGCGCTACAGGCGCACGCCCAACGCATCCTCAGCGACGTCGACCAGCTGGCCGCGGACCTGTCGGACTACGCCACCGGCCTGGTCGGCGTGGTGCGCCTGTGGGCCAACACGTCTGCGGTGACGCAGTTTTTGCCCGCGGACATCTCGTCCTTCGTGCGCGCGAACCCCGGCATCCGCATCGAGCTGGAGGAAGAGAACAGCGGCGACGTGGTGCTGGCGGTGCTCGACGGGCGTGCCGACTTCGGCATCTTTGCCGACCGCACGCAGGCCTTCGGCCTGCACCAGATCAACTACCGCGAAGACCGCCTGGTGCTCGTCGTGCCGCAAGGGCATCCGCTGGCGCGCCGGCGCAGCGTGCGCTTCGAAGATGCCATCGAGTACGACTTCGTCAGCCTGCCCAAGGGCACCTCGCTGGCCAAGCGCCTGCAGGCAGAGACCAGCGCCCTGGGGCGCAGCCTGAAGATGCGCCTGCAGGTGCGCAGCTTCGACGCGATGTGCCAGATGGTGGCCGCGGGCCTGGGCGTGGCGGTGCTGCCGCGCGAGGCGATTCAGCCGCACCTGCGCTCGATGAACCTGCGGCAGATCGCACTGCAGGACGATTGGGCCTCGCGCCGCCTGCTGATCGGCCTGCGCGATGCCAATGCGGTGCCGCGTCACGTGCGCCTGTTGATCGACCACCTCTGCGCCGCGCCGCAACGCTGACCATCGTACCTTGCTCTTAGGGGGAAACCCGGGCCAGCTTTCGCGATCCGCGAAAGCTGGCGTGGCGGCTTTGTCCTTCCCTTCACGCAGGGGAATTCCCAGAATTCATGCACTCCAAGGAGACCTGCATGCGCTCAAAGAACACCCCCAGCCCCGATGCGCCGGCGCACCCCACGCCGCTTGCCCTGAAGGGCGTGCGCGTCATCGAGATGGGCCAGCTCATCGCCGGCCCCTTCGCCGGCAAGACGCTGGGCGAATTCGGCGCCGACGTCATCAAGATCGAGGCGCCTGGCGCCGGCGACCCATTGCGCAACTGGCGCATGCTCCAGGACGGCACCTCCGTCTGGTGGCAGGTCCAGTCGCGCAACAAGCGCTCCATCGCGCTCGACTTGCGCAGCAGCGAAGGCCAGGACATCGCCCGCCGGCTGATCGCCGATGCCGACGTGCTGATCGAGAACTTTCGCCCCGGCACGCTGGAAGGCTGGGGCATGGGCTACGACGTGCTGTCCAGGCTCAACCCGGGGCTCGTCATGCTGCGCATCTCGGGCTATGGCCAGACCGGGCCCTACCGCGACCTGCCCGGCTTCGGCGCCATCGGCGAAGCGATGGGCGGCCTGCGCCACCTCACCGGCGAGCCGGGCCGCGTGCCGGTGCGCTGCGGCATCTCGATCGGCGACACGCTGGCCGCGCTGCACGGCACCATCGGCATCCTGACGGCGCTCTACCACCGCAAGGTCAATGGCGGCCAGGGGCAGGTGATCGACGTGGCCCTGCACGAGGCCGTGTTCAACGTGATGGAAAGCCTGCTGCCCGAATACAGCGCCTTCGGTGCGGTGCGCGAGGCGGCCGGCAGCGCGCTGCCGGGCATCGCGCCCTCCAATGCCTACCGCTGCACCGATGGCTACGTACTCGTCGCCGGCAACGGCGACAGCATCTTCAAGCGGCTGATGCAGGCCATCGGCCGCGAGGACCTGGGCAATGACCCGGCGCTGGCTGGCAACGCCGGCCGCGTGGCCCGGGTGGCAGAGCTCGACGCGGCGATCGAGGCCTGGACCCGTGCCCGGTCGGTGACCGATGTGCTGGCGCTCCTGGGCGAGGCGAGGGTGCCGGCCGGCAAGGTCTACACCGCCAAGGACATCGACGAAGACCCGCACTACCGGGCGCGCGACATGATCCTTTCGCAGACCACGCGCGACGGCCATGTCGTCGACGTGCCGGGCGTGGTGCCCAAGCTGCTGGGCACGCCGGGCACGGTGCGCTCGTCGGCGCCGCGCCTGGGCGACGACACCGATGCGGTGCTCGGCGAACTCGGCTTTTCAACGCAGGACATCGCCGCGCTGCGCGGCAGGAAGGTGGTGGCATGAACACGAGAAAAGACGCGCCCTGGGACGGTGCCGGCAAGCGCATCCACATGCAGGAGGTCGGCACGCGTGATGGCCTGCAGGCCGAGCAGGCCTTCGTGCCGACAGAGGAGAAGATCGCGCTCGTGAATGCGCTGTCGGAAGCCGGCATGGCCAAGATCGAGGTGACGGCCTTCGTGTCCCCCAGCGCGATCCCGGCCCTGCGCGACGCCGAGGCGGTGCTGCGGCAGATCGAGCGCGCGCCCGGCGTGGTCTACAGCGCGCTGGTGCCCAACCTGCGCGGCGCCGAGCGCGCCATCGATGCGCTGGCGGACGAGATGAACCTGGTCATGTCGGCCAGCGAAACCCACAACCTGGCCAACCTGCGCATGACGCGCGGCCAGTCTTTCGCGGCGTTGTCGGAAGTCAACGCACTGGCGCGCACGGCCAAGCTGAGCGTCAACGTGTCGCTTTCCTGCGCGTTCGGCTGCCCGATGGAGGGCGACGTGCCCGTGGCCACCGTGCTCGACTGGTGCGCGCGCTTCGTCGACGACATGGGCGCGGGCGGCGTCACGCTGTGCGATACCACCGGCATGGCTTTTCCCGGGCAGGTGGCGGCACTCACCACCGCCTTTCGCGCGCGCTGGCCGCACACGGAGCTCACGCTGCACTTCCACAACACGCGCGGCATGGGGCTGGCGAACGTGCTGGCGGGCATCGGCGCCGGTGCCGACCGCTTCGACGCATCGCTCGGCGGCATCGGCGGATGCCCCTACGCGCCGGGTGCCACCGGCAATGTGTGCAGCGAGGAGATCGTCCATGCGCTCGAGCTGATGGGCTACGACACCGGCGTCGATCTGGCGCGCCTCATCGACGCATCGAAGCGCCTGCCGGCCCTGGTCGGCCACGACACGCCGAGCCAGATCGTCAAGGCCGGCCAGCGCCTCGACCTGCATCCGCTACCGGCCGACTTCGTCGCCATTCGCGAGCGTGCGATGGCGCGCGCGGCCCACTGAAACTTCCATTCACGACAGAAAGAGAGACAACCATGGCACTGCAACGACACCCATTCACTCGCCGCGCGCTGGTCGCCGCGCTCATCGCAGCATCCGGCGCGGCCGCCACGGGCCTGGCCACGGCGGACGATGCATACCCAAACCGGCCTATCACCATGATGGTGCCCGCCGCGCCCGGCGGCACCACGGACATTTCGGCGCGCATGCTCGCGGACCCGCTGGGCAAGGCGCTCGGCCAATCGGTGGTCGTCGACAACAAGGCCGGCGGCAACGGTGCCATTGCTGCCATCGCGGTGAAGCGCGCCGAGCCGAACGGCTACACGCTCTTGATGCAGTACTCGGGCTACCACGTGATCACGCCGCACGTGAGCCAGCAAAAGCCGCAGTGGTCGGCACAGGACTTTCGTCCCGTGGCCAACGTGCTGAGCGCACCGCAGGTGATCGTGGTGCGCGAGGACGTTCCGGCCAAGACCTTGGCCGAGCTGGTCGCCTATGCCAAGGCCAACCCGGGCAAGCTGACCTACGCGTCGTCGGGCAACGGCTCGCTGCAGCATGTGACGGGCGCGATGCTGGAGCAGCAGGCCGGCCTGCAGCTCACGCACGTGCCCTACAAAGGCACCGGCCCGGCGCTGCAGGATCTGCTGGGCGGCCAGGTCGACATGACCTTCGGCACGCCGCCGCCCTTCATGCAGCACATCCAGTCCGGCAAGCTGCGGGCGCTGGCGGTCACCGGAAAGACGCGGCTTCCTTCGCTGCCCAACGTGCCGACCACCGCCGAGGCCGGCATGCCCAAGCTCGATGCCACCTCCTGGTTCGCCTTGTTCGCGCCCGCCAAGACGCCGCAGGCCGTGGTCGACCGCCTGACCGGCGAGATCGCCCGGATCACCGCCTCGCCGGCCTTCCAGCAGAAGGCCGCCGAACAAGGTGCCGCGGCCGACTACATGGATCCAAAGAAGCTGGGCGACTACAGCAAGGCGGAACTGGCGCGCTGGGGCGAGGTCGTCAAGGCTTCGAAGATCCAGGGGGACTGAGCGCCGCCCTGAGCCCAAAAGGGCCCAAGGCGTCGGTTTCGTCCGACAGACGAAGGCGCCGGAATGAAGCAGATTGGCGCCTTTTGGGCGCCGGCCCATGCCGGGTTCCGGGCCCGCCACGCTTCTTCAGGAGACACGCGAATGGTCAGCAAGAACACGATCTGCCTGTGGTTCGACGGCGACGCCGTCGACGCTGCCAACTTCTATGCCCAAACCTTCCCCGACAGCGCGGTCGGCGCCGTCATGCGCGCACCGGGCGACTACCCCGACGGCAAGCAGGGCGATGTCCTGACGGTCGAGTTCACCGTTGCCGGCATTCCCTGCATCGGGCTGAACGGCGGCCCGCATTTCAAGCACAGCGAGGCCTTCTCCTTCCAGATCGCGACCGATGACCAGGCCGAAACCGACCGCTTGTGGAACGCGATCATCGGCAATGGCGGCCAGGCAAGCGAATGCGGGTGGTGCAAGGACCGGTGGGGCTTGTCGTGGCAGATCACGCCGCGCGCCCTCATCAGCGCCATCAACGATCCGGACCGCGCGGCAGCCAAGCGCGCGTTCGACGCGATGATGACCATGGGGAAGATCGACATTGCCACGATCGAGGCGGCGCGGCGGGGCTAGGCGGGGTCAGGCGGGCGCGCGATGGGCGATGGACAAGGCCTCGCGCCCCTGCCATAGTTGATCGCAGAAGCAACGCCGGCGCGCCAGTCCAGGCGGCCGGCGGTCGAGATGCTCACGAACCCCGTGGGAGTAAAGACCATGCGCTCACTTGATGCCTTGCGCACCGCCCTGACGCGCGGCGGCCCGGACGCGGCGCTGGAATACCTGAACCAGGGGGTGCCGCACCGCTACACCGCGATCTACCGCTTTGACGGCGAGCTTCTTCGCAACATGTTCCTGTGCGACAAGCTCGATCAGGTCCGTCCTGATTTCCTGCTGGCGGTTCCGTTCAAGCACAGCTTCTGCCAGTTCGTGCTGCGTGACCAGGCCTTTCGAACCGAGGATTCGCGGAAAGACAGAAGGCTTGACGGCAACCCCTACCAGGGGGTCGTCATCTCCTACCACAGCGTCCCCTTGACGACCGGCGACGAGGGGTCGCTGTGGGGAACGCTGAGCCACTTCGACATGAAGAGCCTCCCGCTGCCAGACGAGGAGTTTGAACTCCTGCAGAGCGCGGCGGGCCTGCTCGGCCGGCATCTGAAGCAACTGGAACGCCAGCCACCGAGCCGGCCCTGATCTTCATGCGGGGCCCAAGGGCCCCATGGGCGCTGCCGTAGACTCGTCGCGCCCAATGAATTCCTCATCTCTTCCCCCCGGCTTCATGGTGGTGCATGGCAACCACCCCGAGGCCCTGCGCGACCTGCTGCTGGCCTGGATGCAGCGCCATCCGCTGGCGCCGCTGGAAGACGAATGCGTGCTGGTGCAAAGCAACGGCGTGGCCCAGTGGCTCAAGCTTTCGCTGGCGCGCGACGTGGGCGAGGGCGGGGCCGGCATCGCCGCCGCGCTTTCGACCGAATTGCCGGCCAGCTTCATCTGGCGCGCCTACCGCGCGGTGCTGGGCCACGATGCGGTGCCGGCCGCATCGCCCTTCGACAAGTCGCTGCTGGTGTGGCGCCTGATGCGCCTCATGCCGGCGCTGCTGGGCGAAGAGGCGTTCGCGCCGCTGCGCCGCTTCCTGGCCGACGACGCCGACCTGCGCAAGCGCCACCAGCTGGCCGAGCGCCTGGCCGACCTGTTCGATCAGTACCAGGTCTACCGGGCCGATTGGCTGGCGGCCTGGGCCCAGGGGCAGGATGAAATCCTCGGCAGCCGCACCGGCCGCGTGGCCGTGCCGGCCGAACTTCGCTGGCAACCGCGCCTGTGGCGCGCGCTGCAGGAGGACGTGGGCGAGGCGCAAGCCGCCAGCAGCCGCGCCGCGGTGCACCAGCGCTTTTTGGCCCGGGTGGCGGAGATGACGCAGGGCGGTGAGCACCCGGCCGGCCTGCCGCGCCGGCTGATCGTGTTCGGCATCTCCTCGCTGCCGCAGCAGTCGCTGGAAGTGCTGGCGGCGCTCGGCCATTGGGTGCAGGTGCTGATGTGCGTGCACAACCCCTCGGAGCACGACTGGTCGCACATCGTGGCCGACAAGGACCTGCTGCGCGCCGAGCTGGTCCGCTCGCGCCAGCACCACCGCCGTCGCCGGCCCGGCAGCGAAGGCGAGATCCCCGACGAGCAGCTGCACCTGCATGCCCAGCCCCTGCTGGCGGCCTGGGGCAAGCAGGGCCGCGACTTCATCCGCCTGCTCGACCAGTTCGACGAGGCCCACGCGCAGCATGCCAGGCAGCTGGCCGCCATCGGCCAGCGCATCGACTGCTTCGACGCCAACCCGCGCGACAGCCTGCTGCGCCAGCTGCAGGACGACATCCGCGACCTGCGTCCGCTGGCCGAGACACGCGCCCTGTGGCCGGCGCTGGATGCGCGCCGCGACGCCTCGATCCGCTTCCATGCCACGCACGGCCCGCAGCGCGAGGTGGAAGTGCTGCACGATCAGCTGCTGGCCGCCTTCGCCGCCGACGCCACCCTGCGCCCGCGCGACGTCATCGTGATGGTGCCGGACGTGGCGGCCTATGCGCCGCACATCCAGGCGGTGTTTGGCCTGCTGCCGCGCGAGGATGCGCGCTTCATTCCCTACAGCGTGGCCGACCAGGTGCAGCGCCACCATGATCCGCTCCTGGGCGCGCTGGAGCGCCTGCTGGGCTTGCCGCAGTCACGCATCGCCATGAGCGACGTGCTCGATTGGCTGGAGGTGCCCGCCTTGCGCGCGCGCTTTGGCATCGACGCCAGCCAGCTGCCGCTCGTGCACCGCTGGGTGCGCGCCGCCAATATCCGCTGGGGCCTGCATGCCGAGCAGCGCCGCGCGCTCGACCTGCCCGAGGCCTCGGCGCAGAACAGCTGGGATTTCGGCCTGGCGCGCATGCTGCTGGGCTATGCGGTGGGCAGCGGCGAGGCCTGGTCCGGCATCGAGCCGCTCGACGAAGTGGGCGGGCTCGACGCCGCGCTGCTGGGGCCGCTGGTGGAGCTGCTGGCCACCCTGGAAAGCCATTGGCGCGTACTGGCCACGCCTGCTACGCCGTTGGAGTGGGGCGCGCGGCTGCGCGCCTTGCTGGCCGATTTCTTCGACGCGAAGGCCGATGCCGACGGCTTCACCCTGCGCCGGCTCGAATCTGCTCTGCAGGCCTGGCTCGATGCCTGCGCCAGCGCCCGCCTGGATGCCGAGGCGCTGCCGCTGGCGGTGGTGCGCGAGCATTGGCTGGCGCAGCTCGACCAGCCGACCCTGAACCAACCCTTCTTCGCCGGCAGCGTCACCTTTGCCACCCTGATGCCGATGCGCGCCATTCCCTTTCGCGTGGTGGCGCTCCTGGGCATGAACGACGGCGACTACCCGCGCACCCGCGCCCCGGCCGACTTCGACCTGATGGGCCAGGATTACCGGCCCGGCGACCGTTCGCGCCGCGAGGACGACCGCTACCTCTTTCTCGAAGCGCTGCTGTCGGCACGCGAGCGCCTGCACATCAGCTGGGTCGGGCGCAGCATCCACGACCATTCGGAGCGCCCGCCCTCGGTGCTGGTGGCGCAGCTGCGCGACCAGCTGGCCAGCGGCTGGCGACTGGCCGGCGACGAGGCGCTGACGCAGCAGGACGCCGGTGAGCGGCTGCTGCAGGCGCTGACCATCGAGCATCGCCTGCAACCCTTCGATCCGGCCTACTTCCATGTTGGCGAGGATGACCGCCTGTTCAGCCATGCGCACGAATGGCGCGCCGGCATGGCCGCGCCGCCGGATGCCGCCGCCGCACCACCGTTACCGCTGGCGCCCTGGACCTTCGAGGGTCCGCTGACCCTGCGCCACCTGAGCGATTTCCTGCGCAACCCGGCGCGCAGCTTCTGCCGCCTGCGCCTGGGCATCTACTTCGAGGGCGACGACCCGGTGGGCGAGGACCAGGAGCCCTTCCAGCTCGACGCGCTGCAGAACTGGCGGCTGCAGGACGAACTGATCCGCGCCCAGACCGCATCGCTGGAAGCGCGCGAAGCCGTGATGCACGCCGAGCTGACCCGCATGGCGCGCCGCGGCGAACTGCCCGACGGCCAGTTCGGCGCATTGGTGCAGGACGAGCTGGCCGAGCCCATGGACAAGATGTTCGGCGAATACGCCAAGGCGCTGGCGCACTGGCCGCACCTGCTGCCCGACGAGGCGCTGGACCATCTGCCGGCCGGCATCGAGGACGAATCGCTGCGACTGGTCGACTGGCTGGGGGCGCTGCGCGCCAGCGACAGCGGCGAGCGCTGCCGGCTGCTGCTGGACAGTGGCAGCCTGGTGAAGGGCCGCAGCTACCGGCGCGACCGGGTGGTGCCTTTCTGGGTGGCGCACCTGGCGGCGCATGTCGCGGGCCATCCGATCACCACCATCATCGTCAGCAAGGCGGGCAGCGTGACCTTGCAGCCACTGCCGCCGGCGCAGGCACGCGAGCATTGGCAAGCCTTGCTGGACGCCTGGCAGAAGGGTCTGCACCGGCCGCTGCCGCTGGCCCTGCAAAGCGCGCTCGCCTGGATCGACAAGGGCGGCAGCGCCTTGGACGCCGACAACGCGGTGGCTTTCCCGGTGGCTTTCGAGGCCGCGCGCGCCACCTTCGAAGACCACGACCCGCGTTTTGGCCGGCGTGCCGAGCGCGAGGACAACGACTACCTGGCGCGCGCCTTCGCCAACTTCCACGTGCTGTGGAATGACGGCAAGTTCGCGCAATGGGCAGCAGCGCTGCTGCAGCCCCTTTGCCAAGCGGTCGGCAAGCCGCCGAGGGAGCAGGGGCAATGAGCACTGAGAACGCGCCGCGCTTGCTGGACGCGCTGACCCTGCCCCTGCGCGGCAGCCAGCTGATCGAGGCCAGCGCCGGCACCGGCAAGACCTTCACCATCGCTGCGCTCTATCTGCGCCTGGTGCTGGGCCATGGCGGCGGCCAAGCCGGCTTCATCCGGCCGTTGACGCCGCCCGAGATCCTGGTCGTCACCTTCACCGAAGCGGCGACCAAGGAGCTGCGTGACCGCATCCGCGCCCGTTTGGCAGAAGCCGCGCAAGCCTTTCTGGCCGATCCGGCCGAGGTGGCGCAGCGCCCGCCTGGCGAGGACCTGCTGCACGATCTGCGCGCCGATTTCCCGCCGGCGCAATGGGCCCTCTGTGCGCGCAGCTTGCGGCTGGCCGCCGAGTGGATGGACGAGGCTGCGGTCTCCACCATTCACGGCTGGTGCAACCGCATGCTGCGCGAGCATGCCTTCGACAGCGGCGCCCTGTTCAGCCAGACCCTGGAAACCGATCAGCGCGAACTGCTGACGGAAAGCGTGCGCGACTACTGGCGCACCTTCTTCACGCCGCTCTCGCTCGAAGATGCGCAGCAGGTGCGTGGCTGGTGGGTGAGGCCCGAGGCCCTGCGCGACGAGATCGAGAAGCTGCGGCTGCTGGGCGACGCACTGGGCGGCGGCCAGCCGCCAGCGCAGGCATTGGGGCAGGCGCGGCGGGACGTGCAGCATGCCCTGGCCGTGCTGAAGGCGCCCTGGCAGGCCTGGGCCGACGAGTTGCATCTGCTGCTGGAGCGAGCGATCGCCGCCAAGCAGGTCGACGGACGCCGCCTGCAGTCCCGCTACTTCATGCCCTGGCTCGATGGCCTGCGCCTGTGGGCGCAAGGCGATGCCATCGAGCCGCTGCCGCCGGACAGCACCGGCTGGACCCGTCTCACGCCCGAGGGGCTGGAAGAAGTCTTCAAGCAGGGCGTGCCCGTTCCGGCGCATCCGGCGCTGGAGGACATGCGCACGCTCAAGCAGCGCATCGGCGCACTGCCCAACGGCCGTGCCGCGTTGCTGCGCCACGCCGCGCAATGGATCAACGAGCGCTTCGGCGCCGAACAGGCGCGCCGCGCGCAGATGGGCTTTGACGAACTGCTGACGCGCCTCGATGCTGCGCTGCAGGGTCCCAACGGCACACGCCTGGCGGCGCTGATCCGCCAGCAGTTTCCGGTGGCGCTGATCGACGAGTTCCAGGACACCGACCCGCTGCAGTACCGCATCTTCAACGCGGTCTACCGCGTTGCCTCGAACGAAGCGGACACGGCCCTGGTGCTGATCGGCGATCCGAAGCAGGCCATCTACGCCTTTCGCGGCGCCGACATCTACACCTACCTGGCGGCGCGGCGCGACACCGCGGGCCGCCACAGCACGCTGGGCACCAACTTCCGCTCGACCGGGGGCATGGTGGCCGCGGTCAACCACGTGTTCCTGCAGGCCGAGGACCGGCCGGGCGGGCAGGGCGCCTTCCTGTTTCGCGGCCCCGGCGGCGACAACCCCTTGCCCTTCGTCGACGTGCAGGCGCGCGGACGCGGCGCGCGCTGGTGCGTGGACGGCGAAGAGGCGCCCGCGCTCACCTGCTGGACCCTGGACGAGGAAGAAGAGAAGGACGGCGCTGCCGGCAAGGGCGATGCCCAGCGCGCGCTGGCCGCCTCCTGCGCGACCGAAATCGTGCGCCTGCTCAATGCCGGCACCGGCGGGCAGGCCGGCTTCCTGGACAGCGAGGGCGAGTTGCGCCCGGTGCAGGCGGGCGATGTGGCGGTGCTGGTCAACAGCGGCCGCGAGGCGCGTGCCGTGCGCCAGGCCCTGGACGAGCGCGGCGTGCGCAGCGTTTACCTGTCGGACCAGGAGTCGGTGTTCCAGAGCGCCGTCGCCGCGGACCTGCAGCGCTGGCTGCTGGCCTGCGCCGAACCCGAGGACGATCGGCCCCTGCGCGCCGCGCTGGGCAGCGCGACCCTGCGCCTTGGCTGGGACGCGCTGGACCAGCTCAACCGCGACGAACTGGCCTGGGAAGCGCGCGTGCTGCAGTTTCGCCGCTATCAGCAGATGTGGCGGCGCCAGGGCGTGCTGCCCATGCTGCGCCACCTGCTGCACGACTTCGAGGTGCCGCAGCGGCTGCTGGCACAGGCCGGCGAGCGCAGCCTGACCGACTTGCTTCACCTCGCCGAGCTGCTGCAGCAGGCCAGCACCCAGCTCGACGGCGAGCATGCGTTGATCCGCTGGCTGGCCGAGCAGCGTGAAGACAGCGCCTTTGCCAGCGCCGACACCGATGCGCGGCGCCTGCGCCTGGAAAGCGATGCCGACCTGGTCAAGGTCATCACCGTGCACAAGTCCAAGGGGCTGGAGTTCCCGCTGGTGTTCTTGCCCTTCGCCACCAGCTTTCGCGCGCAGAAGGCGAGCGAGCTGCCGCTCAAGTGGCACGACGCCGACGGCGTCTTGCAGGTGTCGCTGGAGCCGGACGAGGAAGCGGCCGCGCGCATGGACCAGGAGCGGCTCGGCGAAGACCTGCGCAAGCTCTACGTCGCCCTGACCCGCGCCCGCTACGCCACCTGGATCGGCGTGGCGCCGCAGGACAAGTTGGAGCGCAGCGCCCTGGGCTATTTGCTGGGCGGCGGCCTGCCGCTGCCGCCGCCGGCCCTGCGGCAGGCCCTGGACGAACTGGCGCAGGGCTGCGATGCCATCGCTGTGCAGCCGGCCCCGGCGCCGCAGGACACGCCGTACCTGCCGGCGCTGAGCCAGCAGCAGGCGGCGCCGGCGCCTGCCTTGCCCTCGGGCCCGCGCGAACGCTGGTGGATCGCCAGCTATTCGGCGCTGCGGCAGGCGGCTGCCCACGCGCCGGACGACGAGATCGAGGACGCGCTGGAACGCCCGCTCATCGAGACGGCGCCCTCCAGCGCCGCCGAGGACATCTACGCCGACAGCAGCGCGGGCGAGCAGCCGGGCACCGTGGCCGTGCCGGCCGATGCGCTCGCCGGTGGCAGCCTGCATGAATTTCCCCGCGGCGCCGGCCCCGGCAGCTTCCTGCACGGCCTGCTGGAGTGGGTCGGCCGCCAGGGCTTTGCCAAGGTGCATGCCGATGCGGCGCTGCAGGCCGAGCTGGCCGCACTGGTGGCGCGCCGCTGCCAGCAGAGCGACTGGAGCGCCTGGGCCGAGCCGCTCGCGGCCTGGCTGCGGGGCTGGCTGGCGGCGCCGCTCGATCTGCGCGCGCTCGGCGCGAAGTCGCCGGTGGCACCGGCGGCGCTGGCGCGCGTGCAGATCGAAATGGAGTTCCTGTTTGCCGCGCAGCAGGTCGATACGCGTGCGCTGGATGCGCTGGTGTGCCGCCACACCCTGGGCGGCGCGGCGCGCCCGCCGCTGCAGCCGCAACAGGTGCACGGCATGCTCAAGGGCTACATCGACCTGGTGTTCGAGCACGAGGGCCGCTACTACGTGGCCGACTACAAGTCCAACTGGCTGGGCCCGCGCGATGCCGACTACCACCCGGCCGCCTTGCGCGAGCAGGTGCTGGCGCATCGCTACGAGCTGCAGTACGTGCTGTACCTGTTCGCGCTGCACCGCCTGCTGCGCGCACGCCTGCCGGACTACGACTACGAGCGCCACGTCGGCGGGGCCGCGTACCTGTTCCTGCGCGGCCATGCGGCGCTGGGGCAAGGCCTGCACGTGGAGCGGCCGCCGCGCGCACTGATGGATGCGCTGGACGATTTGTTCCGCGGTGTCCGCCCGCGGCCGCAGCCACGGCCCAAGGGGCAGTTGGAGCTGGACCTATGAGCGCCATTTTCCTTGGACCGCTGGCGGCGCAGCACGCGCCGCTGTTCGCCGAATTGGACCGCTGGGTCGATGCCGGCTGGCTGCGCGCGCTGGACCGCAGCTTTGCCGCCTTCCTGTCGCGCCTGGCGCCCGCTGCCGATCCGCTGCTGATCCTGGGTGCGGCGCTGGCCAGCCACCAGTTGGGGCGCGGCCATGCCTGCCTGGACCTGCAAAGAGCCTTGCAGGACGCCGGCCGCGCGCTGTCGCTGCCGCCCGAAGGCACGCCCGCGACGAAGGAGGGCGCGCTGCCGCCGTCGCCTCCCACCGCCTTGCTTGCCGAAGTGACACTGGAACGCTGGCGCGCGGCCCTCGATGCCCAGCCGGACCTCGTCGGCCAGGGCGCCGGCGCCACGCCGCTGGTGCGCAGCGGGCACCGGCTCTACCTGCGCCGCTATTGGCAGTACGAGCAGTCGGTGCGTGCCGAGGTGGCGCGCCGCGTTGCCACGCCGACGGCCGCTGCGCAGCCCGCGGCGCAGGCGACGCTCGCGGCAACGCTGGCCCTGCTGTTCCCGCGCCGCCGAACTGGCGATAGCGATGGCAGCGCCGGCACCGACTGGCAGAAGATCGCCTGCGCCCTGGCGGCGCGCCAGGCTTTCAGCATCGTCACCGGCGGCCCCGGCACCGGCAAGACGACCACGGTGGTGCGCCTGCTGGCGCTGCTGCAGCATCTGGCCTTGTCGTCGCCCGAAGGCACGCGCCTGCGCATCGGCCTGGCTGCGCCCACCGGCAAGGCGGCGGCGCGGTTGTCCGAATCCATTGGCGGTGCAGTGGCCGGCCTGCCGCTGGACGGCCTGACGGACGGTGACGCGCTGCGCGCCGCCATTCCCACCACCGTGAGCACGGTGCACCGCCTGCTGGGCAGCCGGCCGGACACGCGCCACTTCCGCCACGACGCGCGCAATCCGCTGCCGCTGGACGTGCTGGTGCTGGACGAAGCCTCCATGCTGGATCTGGAGATGATGGCCTCGGTGCTCGCGGCGCTGCGGCCGCATGCGCGCCTCATCCTGTTGGGCGACAAGGACCAGCTGGCCTCGGTGGAAGCCGGCGCCGTGCTTGGCGACCTGTGCCAGCGCGCCGATGCCGGCCACTACGACGACGCAACGCTGCAATGGCTGCAGGACGTGACCGGCGAGCGGATCGATGCCCGGCTGCGCGATGCGAAAGGCCACCCGCTGGACCAGGCGGTGGTCAAGCTGCGCGTGAGCTACCGCTTCGGTGCCGACAGCGGCATCGGCCGGCTGGCGGAAGCCGTCAACAGCGGCGACGCCGCGCAGGTGGCGCAGGTGCTGGCGCAGGGCCATGCCGACCTGTCGGCGCCATCGCTGCTGCAGCAGGGCGCACTTGCCGATGCCGCGCTGCGACGCCTGGTGGTGGATGGTGCGCCCGAAGGCTTTGCCGGCCATGGCAAGGGACGCATGGAAGATGGAGAAGGCGGCAAGCCGGTGGCCCCGCCGGTCGGCTACGGCCACTACCTGCGCCTGATGCGCGCGCGCCAGCCGGAGGCCGACGCGCGCGAGGAGGCGCACGATGCCTGGGCGCGCGAAGTGCTGGCCGCGCTCGGCCAGTTCCAGCTCTTGTGCGCGCTGCGCGGCGGGCCCCAAGGTGTAGCGGGCCTCAACCCGAAGATTGCCGGCCTGCTGCGCGCCGAGGGCCTGCTGGAGCCGGAGCAGGGCGGCTGGTATGCCGGCCGGCCGGTGCTGGTGACGCGCAACGACTACGCGCTCGGGCTGATGAACGGCGACGTCGGCGTGGCGCTGGCCGCGCCCTTCGGCCCCCTAGCCCCACTGACCGGCGATGCGCCAGCCGGGACGCAGCGGCGGCTGCGGGTGGCCTTTGCCGACGCGGATCATCCCGGCGGCATCCGCTGGGTGCTGCCCAGCCGCCTGCGCGCGGTGGAGACGGTGTTTGCCATGACGGTGCACAAGTCGCAGGGCTCGGAATTCAGCCACGCCGCATTGCTCCTGCCCGAGCGCGCCAGCCCGGTGCTGACGCGCGAACTGGTCTACACCGGCATCACGCGCGCGCGCCACTGGTTCACCCTGGCGGCGTCGCGCGAGGTGGTGCTGGCAGCGGCGGAAAAGCGCGTGGAGCGAGTCGGCGGCTTGGCCCTGTCCAACCCGGCCTAGTGTCCTGTCCCAGCAATTCGCCCGCAGAGCCGGGCGAGTTTCCCAAGGATTGAATCGGCGGTGGCGGTCCAGGTGAACGGCTTGCAGTTTTCGTTGTATTGCAGCTGGCCAGCACCGCTCCATTGAGCACGTTCAGCGCCGCAAAAAGCGTGGTCGTGCCATGACGCACGTAGTCATGGGTGACAACTTCCACGTAGCCCAGTCCCATCGGCAGCATCGGTTGTGTGCGCTCCAGCGCCTGGCACTGGCTCTTCTCATCCACGCACAGCACCAGAGCGTTCTCGGGTGGATTCAGATACAGCCCCACCACGTCGCGCAACTTCTCGATGAACAGTGGATCGGTGGACAGCTTGAAGCTCTCCACTCGATGTGGCTTGAGCTGGAAGGCTTGCAAGTAGCGCGCAACCGTGCTCTTGCTGATACCCGTCTCGCCCGCCAGCGTGCGCGTGCTCCAGTGCGCGTCGATTCTGGGCCTGCAGAACCTGTTTCTCGCAAATGCAGAAAGCGCAGGTTCCAGCCATTTCCTGGGCGGCCGCAATGTAGAGGCGAGATTTCGCATCAGGGGCGGGATGTCCGGATTTGGCCTCACAGCGTGAGGTCACTGCGCGGCCGGGAAAGGCCGGAACCGCTGCATAGGCGACTTTCGCAGCAAACTCATCCGCCCTGCGGCCTGTAGGAGCCCAGCTGCCGTAGGCATCCCGGTTGCAAGGTTCCTTACGAGTTCACCGCACAAACTCACGCCATGTCCTTGCGACCCTCCAAATAGGCAGCCAGGCGCATCCGTTCCGGCTCGAACGCCGACATGCCTGCGAGAACCGCCTTCCAGTCGCCGACGCGGCTGGCGCGCTCGATGTTCTCGCATGCGGCTGCGAACGCGAGCGCACCGACCATCTTGCTGGCGCCCGCCATGCGATGGGCGAACTGGGTGACTTGGGCGACGTCGTCGACGGCCACCGCCTGCCTGAGTCTGGCCGAGTCGTCCTCGCAGGTTCGTCGAAAGGCCGCAAGAACTTCGCCCACCACCGACGCGTCGCCGCCGCACGTCGCCGTGAGGAGCGCTTGGTCGATCGGGCTGGCGGCGGGGGCGGCCTTCGGGCTTGATCCGGCGGGAGCGGCGGGCGGCGAGGGGGCTTGGGGAAGCGGCAGCCATCGATCGAGCTTCTCGATCAGCTGCGCAAGTTCCACCGGCTTGACCAGGAAATCGTCCATGCCGGCGGCCAAGCACGCCTCGGCCTCTCCCTGCAGCGCGTTGGCGGTGCAGGCGACGATCGGCACGCGTTCGCGCCCCGTGTCGGATTCCAGAGCGCGGATGCTACGCGCCAGTTCGTAGCCGTCCATGCGGGGCATGTGGCAGTCGGTGATGACCAGCCCGAAGTGGCCCGACTTCCACATCTCCAGGGCCTGGACTCCGTCGTCGGCAGTCTGGGCAGCATAGCCCAGCGTTCGCACCTGGCGCAGGAGCAACAAGCGGTTGACGGGGTGGTCATCCGCCAGCAGCACCAGCGTTCCTTCCATCTCGGCCTGCGCGGTGCCGGGAGCCGTGCGGCGCATGGCCATGGTTGCCGGGAGCGCGCGCGCGCTGTCGCCGCTGCCCGGAAGGGGTTCGGCGACCGGCAGCGTCAATTCCAGGGTCATCGTCGTGCCCTTGCCCGACTCGCTTTCCAGGCTGATCGAGCCACCCATCATCTGCGACAGCTGGCGGGCGATGACCAGTCCCAGGCCGGTACCGCCCGGCCGCCGCCGCGCCTCGTCACCGTCGGCCTGGCTGAAGGGCTGGAACAGGCGCTGCTGGTCCTCGGGCGAGATGCCGATGCCGGTGTCCTTCACCTCGAAGCGCAGGTTTTCCTGCCCCTCCGAGCGCCCTAGCCATTGCACGTTGATGTCGATCCATCCCTCGGAGGTGAACTTGATCGCGTTGCTGACGAAGTTGTTGAGGATCTGGCGCAGGCGCACCGGATCGACCCGCAGCGCCGGACTGATGCGCGGGTCGACCATCCGGCGCACGATCAGGCCCTTGCTGCTGGCATTGCCCAGGTAGATGCTCTGCACCTCCTCGATCAGGCGCTTGACCGAGACGACTTCGGGGCGGACCTCTAGCTTGCCGGCCTCGATCTTCGAGAAATCGAGGATGTCGTCGATGATGCGCAGCAGCGACCGGCTCGATTCCCGCACCAGCCCGAGCGTCTCGCGCTGCTCGGCGTCCAGCTCGGTCAGGCTCAGGAGTTCCAGCATGCCCAGCATGCCGTGCATGGGCGTCCGGATCTCGTGGCTCATGGTGGCCAGGAAGGTGCTCTTGGCGCGGTTGGCGGCTTCCACCTCGGCGCTGCGCTGCGCCAGGGCCGCGTTCAGCCGCTCGATCTCGCGCTCCTTCTTCTTCCTTTCCGTCACGTCTTCCGAGATGGTCAGCAAATAGCGCGGCTGGCCGGCCTCGTCGAGGATCGGAATCTTCTTCGCATGCAGGACGCGCACGCTCCCGTCGTGCGCATGCAGGGTCTCCTCGGGGATGTCCACTTCCCGGCCCAGCGCCAGCGCCTCCTTGTCCTTGGCCGTGAAGAAGTCGGCCTCCTCTGTGGAACTGACGAAGTCGTGAACCGTCTTGCCGAGCAACTCCTGCTGGCTGCGCCCCGTCAATTCCTCGAGGGCGCGGTTGACGCGGACGAGCTTCAGGTCGAGGGCGTTCTTGACGATGACGTGATAGGGGATGTGCTGAATCACCGAGTTGAGGAACGCATTGGCTGTTTCCAGCTCGGCGGTGCGAAGGTGAACGCGCGCTTCCAGGTCGGCGTTCAGGGCCCGCAGGTCTTCTTCCGCCCGGCGCAGCGCCGCCATATGCTGCCGTTCGGCGATCGCTCGCCGCACCGAGAAACCCAGCCGGCGCAAGCGCTGCTTGAGGACGTAGTCCGTGGCGCCGGCCTTCATGCAATCGACCGCCTCTTCCTCGGTCAACATCCCGGTGGAAATCACGATCAGCAGAAGCTCCGGCTGCTGCGCCAGCGCCTGCTGCAGCAGCGCCACGCCGCCAACTTCGTAGTCGCACAGCACTAGGTCGAAGGCTTGCCGCTGCAGGGCGGCGATGAAGTCCTCCCGGGTTCGAACCCACGTGATGTCGCAGTTCAGATTCTCGGCCTGCAGCCCGGCCCCGATGCGCTGCGCATCGGCCGGGTCGTCCTCGAGATGCAGCACGCGAATGGCGACGGTCATCTCTGTCCGTCCCGCTCGCCACGCAGTGACTCGACGACGTCCTTGAACTCCTCGCGGTTGCGTTCGCTCAGCGCGGAGAGGGCCTCGTGCGCGTGCAGGATCCGCTTCTGCACCACGGCCTGGTCGCCCCCCGTACCCAGCGCGTAGAGCTCGGGCGCGGCGGAAACATCCTCGCGGATCGCCGCCAGCACCTGCTGCATGCTCAGCTCCTCGAACAGGGCGCGCACGGCCGGCGTCACCCCCGCGAGTACCACGCCGCCCCGGGCGACCAGCTCGTGCACCGTGCCCAGGCAGGTGCTGTCCATGTACTCGCAGCCGGAGAGCTCCAGCACCAGGGGGCGCCCTGCGTCCAGCACGGCCAGCGCCGTTTCATGGAAGGCGTCGCAATGCATCCAGCTGGCCCGGCCGCGCAGCGCAAGGTAGGCGGCAGCTAAGGTTTCGCCGTAGAACACCACCTCGCCCTCCGGCCGCGGCGCGCCGGATGCGGCTGCCGCGGGCAGTTCGGCGCCATTGTCGAACCAGGAGGCGCCCGCGTGCGCGTCGATGAGCAGGATGGTCACGTCATCCCGGTCCGCCCCCGCCGGCGCGCTACCTTGAAGATCCGCCATCACTTCCTGCGCACTGGAAAGTGGCTTGGCGAGCACCTGCTGCAGCAATTCCAGCTCGCGCTCTGACCCGGAGGGCAGAAGCCCATCGGTGTAAAGGAGGATCCGGTCGCCCGCCAGGAGCTGGAGACGCTCCTGCCGGAAGTGCGCGTCCGGCGCCAGCCCAAGCGCGGGTCCGGTGCGGCGGATCAGGCGCGTTTCCCGGCCGTCGCGTGCGTGCAGCACGGGCGGATGGCCTGCCGAGGCCAGCGTGAGGCTCGCATCCGAGGTGTCCAGCAGGCCGAAGACGGCCGTCAAGAACAGTCCCGGCGAGGCGTGTGCCTCGCAGATCGAGCGGTTCACCGCGGCCAATACCTCCGCTGGCGGTAGCGCAAGGCCTGTTGCCGGGTCCACCAGGACCAGCCGCTGCTTGAACAGCACCGAGAGCATCGCCGAGGTCACGCCATGTCCGGTGGCGTCGGCCAGATAGAAGGCAAGGTGCCGCTCGCCCAGCCGGACCACGTCGTAGAGATCACCGCCGACATGCTGCCCCGGCCGGTAGAGCGCCTGGATGCAGTAACCCTCCATGGGGGGCGGGCTGCGCGGCAGCAAGGCGCGCTGGATGACCTCGGCCCGCTCAAGGTCGCGTCGCAGGACTTCGGAGGTCTCCTCGAGTTCGCGGACCTTGCGCTGCAGTTCCTGGTGCAGGCGCTCGCGCTCGGCCAGGAGTTGCCGCCGCTCGAGCGCGTTTCGCACCGCGACCCCCATCTCTTCTGTGCGCGGCGACTTCGGCAGGAAGTCGAACGCCCCCAGCCGGATCGCGGCCACCGCCGAGTCGAAGGTTTCCAGCCCCGAAAGGACGATCCACGTGGCGTCCGGCACTGCATCGCGTCCCCAGCGCAGCAGTTCCAGGCCGTCCATCCGCGGCATCATGATGTCCGTCAGCACCAGGGCGACGTCCGGGCGCTGGCGCAGGACCTCCTGGGCGGCAATTCCATCGCCTGCCTCCAGGACCGGAGCGCAGCCGAGCTTTTCGAGTGTCAGCTTCACCATCAGGCGGGCCACCGGCTCGTCGTCCACCACCAGTGCAACAGGAGGCACAGGATCGAGGTTCATCACATCCTCTAGCAGCTGGAGTGCCGTGCAAGGATGAATTCTCCGAGCCGGCGGGCGCGATAGCAAGCTACTGAGTCGATCGGCAGCGGCGGCGAGGCCGCATTCAGACGACTTCCTGGCAGCGGCGACAGTCTGAGGAAAACAGCATCAGCTGAGAGCTCCGACGTTCGCGAGGGCAGTGAACTGAGGTACTAGAGCGAGCACACCTGTCAGGCACAGTCATGCTGCGGCATTTCAAGGGCGGCTTTAGACTGATTGCGGTCCTTAAGTCGCGATGCCCGACCGTCGCAATCGGGCCCAATCCGGTCAACCGAAGCGACGAATTCGCTGCCAGAAAGCGGTCCCTCAATGTCGTGTCATCTTCCGGGATCATTCGAGCTACCGAGAGGTGGACCAGTGGCTGGCCGAATCCGCACGCCTTG